>NZ_JAFMPX010000030.1 GCF_017353415.1 Arthrobacter sp. E3 | reverse complement strand
CGCTGGTTTAGGGCGCGGGCCCGCCCCCCGCGGCGGCGCCCAGGCTCGATCAAACCACGGTGTGGGCGGCTTCGATCATTTCCCAGCGTTGGCGCGGAAGCGAATTACCGTGTGCCGTTTGCACGTAGGCCATCATTGATTCCCTGACGAGGCAGCGCAGATCCCACAGTGCGTCGCTGTCCTTGGCGCTGACCACTATGCGGATGCGCACCAGGGAGTTCACGGTGTCCGTCACTTCAAGCTTGCCTGTGCGCCCGTCCCAGAGCGGAGTTGCAGCCAGCAAAGCGTCAAGGTGGGCCCGCAGTTCAGCCACCGGGGTGTGCCAGTCCAAGTCAAGTTCCACGCTGCCCTTGATCTTGGGACTGTTCCTCGTCCAGTTTTCAAACGGTGTTGTGGTGAAGTACGTCGAAGGCAGGATGAGCATCCGTTCATCCCACACGCGCACCACCACATAGGTCATGGTGATTTCCTCGATGGTGCCCCACAGCTTTTCCACCACGACGACGTCGTCGATCCTGATGGCATCGGTGAAGGCGAGCTGAACCCCGGCAAAGACGTTGGAGAGGGAGCTTTGCACGGCCAGGCCGGCAACAATGGAGATCAGCCCAGCTGAAGCGAGCAGGCCAGTGCCCAGGGCGCGGACCTCGGGGATGGTCAAAAGCAGGCCTGCCACCGCAATGGTGATGAGCAGTGCCGCGACGATGCGCCGCCCCAGGGTGATTTGCGTGGTCAGCCGGCGCATCCTCCGGCTGTCCTTGATACGGGAGCGGAAATGGCGCAGCGTCAGACGCTCGGTGATGGCAAGCGTGGCCAGGGCCAACCACACCAGTGCGGCGATGAAGCCCAGCATGAGAACGAAGTCAACCGCGGCGAACCAAGGCTGGTTGGGCAGACTATAGGCCAGCGCCATGCGTATGCCAATAAAAACCAGCACACCGAACACGGGGTACTTTGCCTGGGTTGAGCGGCGGCTGAAGTCAGGAATCTTGTGGAAAATCCGGTTGGCGGCGGTTCGGAGAACCAAGGTGAGCAGCAGTGCTGACGCTACTGCCGCCAAAATTGCCAAGGTGGGTTTAATGATTACTTCCAAGTCTGCCATTGCTCAATCGTGACAGAGGACCCTGGGGGTTTGTCCAACCGGGCCCCGGCGCAGTCCCGGTTCCAGGCGTCCCACGGAGCCTGCGACGCGGCCGCGGAACTTTCTTCCCGCCAACAGCGCCGTTGCCGGGTTTACTGACATACGATGCACACAAAAGACTTGATCGCGAAGGCCGTGCCAGTGAAGGCCGCCTCGCCCTGGTTGGACCAAAAAGGCTGGAGGAAGCATGGATGATGAGGCACGCCGCCGCGAGTTGGGTGAAAACGACGCCCCGGTGGAGGAAGAACTGGAAACCGCCTTTGACAGGATCGTGGACGAAGGTGCGCAGCGGCTGCACAGGTCCTGGCCTTCGGTACTGGTGACAGGCTTCTTTGGCGGCATCGAAGTGGGCCTGGGAGTCATGGGCTACCTCGCCGTGGAACATGCCACGGGCAGCAAGCTGCTGGGTGGGCTGGCGTTTGGCATCGGCTTCGTCGCCCTGCTGCTGGCCAAAAGTGAACTTTTCACGGAAGGTTTCCTGGTCCCTCTCGCTGCGGTGGCTGCGAAGCAGGCCAGGCTGAGCCTGCTGTTCAAGCTCTGGGGCGGGACACTGGCCAGCAACCTGGTGGGTGGGTGGATCTTCATGTGGCTTGTGGTGCAGGCGTTCCCGCAATGGCACGAAACCGTGATCGAATCGGGGACGCAATTTGCTTTGGCTCCCTTGTCAGTCCAAACCGCAGCCCTGGCCATTCTGGGCGGCAGCACCATTACGCTCATGACCCGTATGCAGCACGGCACGGATTCGGTGCCGGCAAAGATTGTCGCAGCCATGGGCGGCGGGTTCCTTTTGGCCGGCCTGCCGCTGTTCCATTCCGTGTTGGATTCCTTATTGATTTTTGGCGCAATCCATGCAGGGGCGTCCTTTGGCTATCTTCAGTGGCTGGGCTGGTTCTGGTATGCGGTGGTGTTCAATGTCATCGGCGGGGTGGTTCTTGTCACGGCCCTTCGCCTGGTGCGCTCGATGGAACTCATCAAGGAGCGTCGCGAAGAAGACGGCGCCCGCACGGGAGGGGCCAGTTAGCGTGGCATAGGTTTTCAGGTGAATTTTCCCGTAGGCTTTGCTGCATGCGTATAGCCCGATTTGTTGCTGATAATGACCCGATGTACGGCGTTGTGACGGGGGAGGCCGGCAGTGAAGTTGTCACTGTCATCAAGGGCGATCCCTTCTTCAACGGCGTGGAACCCACCACCATCAAATATCCATTAGCGGACGTGCGCCTCCTTGCACCGATCATCCCGCGCAGCAAGGTCATTGGCGTAGGCCGCAACTTCGCCGCCCACGCCCGCGAATTGGGCAACGAAGTGCCGGAGAGCCCGTTGCTGTTCCTGAAACCCAACACCTCCGTCATTGGTCCGGGCGAGCCGATCGTGCTGCCTGAATTTTCGGAAGAGGTATCCTACGAGGCCGAGCTGTGTGTGGTCATCGGCCGCATCTGCAAGGACGTTCCGGAAGAACGCGTGGACGAGGTCATCTTCGGGTATACATGCGGTAACGACCTCACTGCCCGCGATGTCCAGGCCGGCGACGGTCAGTGGGCCCGCGCCAAGGGCTTCGACACCTCTGCACCGCTGGGACCGTGGATCGAAACCGAACTGGATCCCGACGACGTCTCCATCAAAGGCTGGCTCAACGGCGAAATCCGCCAGGACGGCAGCAGTAACCAGATGGTCCGCAGCGTCCGCGAACTCGTCTCGATCGTGTCCCATGCCTTCACACTGCTCCCTGGCGACGTCATCATGACAGGTACACCCGCTGGCGTGGACCTGTTGCAAGCCGGGGACCGCTTCGACGTTGAAATCGAGGGTATTGGCCGCCTCTCCAACCCGGTGGTCCGCCGCTGACACCGGTATTCGAGGTCTCATCCCGTTTCGCCCCGCAGTGGCATGGGGCATGACGCCGGAACCTCGCGTGAGAGGGCAGCGCGCCTTGGGGCGTGGGATGGTCCGGGTGATGAACGAGCCGGCGCACCGGCGGCTGAAGAACCCGCCGCCCAAGCCGTATGCCCGTATGGTCTTCGCCGCTGCCGCACTGTTGGGCGTGGTGGCCCGTGTGATTTTCTTGTCCGACGGCCCGCAACTGTTGGCGCAGGTCCTGATCGCTGCCGCCGTTGTTCTGGCTGCCGTCAGCTTCGTCCTCAAACTGCGCATGCGGCGTAAGCAGGGCGGGCGCAAATAGCGAATCGGCAGCGGCCCGGGAAGGCAGTGCGGAAGGGGGCACTTTAGTTGGATGTGCCTTCCTGTCACTGACTTTGAGGCTCAAAGCATGAACACCAATGCACTCACCCTTGGAAGTCCGTGGCGCACCGTGCCGCCGGTTATTGTTGTGGCCGTCGCTGACGTCCTCAGGTGTTTCATCGTGGTGGGATTGTCCATCGATGACGGGGTGATCCCGGAGCCGGAGACCGCCGGGCTTGAATGGGCTCGTTACGGATTTGCCCCACTTACGGCTCCCTTGGGTGCCGTGGCTTTGATTTGGCGGCAGCGCCTCAGCAGTGCAACGGCTGGCGCTGCTGCACTTCTGGGCGGATTGTCGCTTAGCGGCATGGTCTTCTTTGTTGCTCTGTTTCTGCTGTCCCAGTGGCGCCTACCGTGGCCAGAGTGCCCGATTCCGGGATTATCAAATGAACTCCTTGAAGGAACGCGCCGGACGCACCGAAGCTGAACGGACGGCCCAAACGGAACGCACCAAACTGGCTGAACGCGACCGGATCACGCGCGAAATGCATGAAACGCTGGCGCACAGAATGTCGCTTGTGGCAGTCCAAGCGGCGTCGCTGCAGGTTGCCGAACCCGACACGGAAACGGCGGCCGCCGCCAACATCATCCGCCAAACCGTCCATGCGGCGCTGCTGTTTCGCGATTCCAGACACTGATCCGGCAGCGTGACCAAGCACGGAGGAGTAGAATCGAGCAGTCCTTTCTCCTCCGTGCGGTGCTAAACCGCGAAATGGCGGGGGATTTCCTGCAGGGACCCACCCCGACCTAAGGACACCTGAGTGTCACACGACGTCATAGACACTGACTTAAGCCTGCCTGCTCCCGGCAGCATTACCGAAGAGGGCTACCAGCGTACCCTTAGCCAGCGCCACGTCACCATGATCGCCATGGGCGGGGCGATCGGCGTCGGACTTTTCATGGGTGCGGGAGGGCGGCTGGCCTCCACCGGCCCGGCCCTGATTTTCTCCTACGCCATTGCCGGCGTCATCGCATACCTGCTGATGCGGGCGCTGGGCGAGCTGGTCATGTACCGGCAAACGTCGGGCTCGTTTGTCTCGTACGCGGGGGAGCTCTTCGGTAAGAAGGGCGCTTTCCTGTCCGGGTGGATGTACTTCATCAACTGGGCCATGACGGGTGTGGCGGAACTGATCGCCATCGGCCTGTATTTCCAGTTCTTCTTCCCCGGCGTGCCGGTCGAGATCAGTGCGCTGTGTGCACTCGTGCTGCTGGTGGGCGTCAACTTGCTCAGCGTTAAAGCTTTCGGTGAGTTTGAATTCTGGGCCTCCTGCCTGAAGGTTGCTGCCATTGTGCTCTTCCTCGTGGTGGGCACGTTCATGGTGGCCACGAACGCTGCTGTGGGCGACAGCCACGCGGCGGTTGGAAACCTGTTCCACGCCGAAGGCGGTATGTTCCCCAAGGGCGGGCTGGTGATGATTCTGGTGCTCAACGCCGTCATCTTCGCCTACAACGCCATCGAATTGGTGGGTATCACCGCCGGTGAGATGCAGAATCCGGAACGCGAAGTGCCCAAGGCGATCCGCGCCGTCGTACTTCGCATTGTGGTTTTTTACGTGGGTTCGGTGACGCTGCTGGCCATGATCATGCCCAGCGATAACTACAAGTCCGGGGAGAGCCCGTTCGTCACCGTGTTTGCCACCATGGGTCTGGACTGGGTGGGCTCGGTCATGAACTTCGTGGTGATCACGGCAGCCCTGTCCTCCTGCAATTCGGGGCTCTACTCGATTGGCCGAATTTTCCGCACCATGGCGAACAATGGGCATGCGCCGCAATGGCTGACCCGGATGTCCTCCCGCCATGTGCCGTACGCAGCCGTGCTGAGCATTGCCACCGTCTACCTTGTGGGCGTGCTGGCCAACGTTGTCTTTGGCGGCTCGTATGCCTTTGACCTGGCGCTGAACACCGCATCCATTGGCGTGATCTTCACATGGGCTTCCATTTTTGCGTGCCAGATCATGCTGCGGCACAAGAAAGGCAAGGTCTCCAAGTTGCCCATGCCCGGTTCGCCGTGGACAAGTTGGATCGGACTGGGGGCTCTGCTGGTCATCACCGTGCTGATCGGATTCGACACCCTGACAAAACCGGGCGGCGGGGTGTACCTGCTGGGATTGTGGACCCTGTGCACCATCCCGGTGCTGGCCCTGGTGCTGTGGTTCGGGTGGCAGTTCGTGAAGCACAACGAACCGAAAAACGAGCTGTTCAGCTAGGCTGCCGGGCGGTGTTTTCCGTGACCCACGGCGGTTCGTGCGGATCACGCCGTCGGGCGTCTAAACTGGATCCATCATGACTATTTCTGCCCAGATCCCCACTGTCACCGCCGAAACCCCCGTCCGGGTGCGTTTTTGCCCCTCACCGACCGGAACGCCGCACGTAGGCCTCATCCGCACCGCTTTGTTCAACTGGGCGTACGCCCGGCATACGAACGGCACGTTGATCTTCCGCATCGAAGACACCGATGCCAAGCGTGACAGTGAGGAAAGTTACCTCCAGCTCCTGGACGGGCTGAAGTGGCTGGGCATCACCTGGGATGAGGGCGTGGAGGTTGGCGGGCCGCACGAACCATATCGCCAGTCACAGCGTGGGGACATCTACCAGGACGTCATCGCCAAGCTTGTTGCCGGTGGCCACGCCTATGAGTCGTATTCCACACCCGCAGAAGTCGAAGATCGTCACAAGGCGGCCGGGCGGGACGTTAAGCTTGGCTACGACAACTTTGACCGCGATCTCAGCGCTGAGCAGATTGCCGCTTTCAAGGCGGAGGGACGCGAGCCCGCGCTGCGCCTGCGCATGCCCGAGACGGACATCACGTTCACAGATTTGGTCCGGGGCGAGATCACCTTTAAGGCAGGATCAGTCCCGGACTACGCAATCGTCCGTCCCAATGGCGCGCCGCTGTACACGCTCGTCAATCCCGTCGACGATGCCCTGATGGGCGTCACCCACGTGCTGCGTGGCGAGGACCTGCTTTCCTCCACACCCCGCCAGGTGGCCCTGTACCGGGCACTGTATGAAATCGGTGTCGCCGAGTACATGCCGCTGTTCGGCCACCTGCCCTACGTGATGGGCGCCGGCAACAAGAAGCTCTCCAAGCGTGACCCCGAGTCCAGTCTGTTCCTGCACCGTGACCGCGGCTTTATCCCCGAGGGCCTGCTGAACTACTTGTCGCTACTGGGCTGGTCGCTCTCCGCTGACGAGGACATCTTCACCGTGGCGCAGCTGGTGGAGAACTTCGACGTTCACGACGTCCTTGCCAACCCGGCCCGCTTCGACATCAAGAAGGCCGAGGCCATCAACGGCACCCACGTGCGCATGCTCGACGCCACCGACTTCCGTAACCGCCTGGTCCCGTACCTGCAGGCAGCTGGCGTAGTGGGGGAGACCCTGAGCGCCCGCGAGGAGGAAATCCTTGCCGAAGCCGCCCCGCTGGTCCAGGAACGCATCACGCTGTTGGGCGAGGCGCCCGAGATGCTGGCGTTCCTTTTCAAGAAGGACGACGCCGTTGACGTCGCCGACGATGCGCGCAAGGGCCTGCCGGAGAACCTTGGCGAGGTCCTGGATGCTGCCCTGGCGGTACTGGAACCGCTGGAGGACTGGAGCGCGGAGTCAATCCAGACTGCGTTGAAGACGGCCCTTGTCGAGGGCTTGGGTGTGAAGCCGCGCCTCGCGTTCGGCCCGGTGCGCACGGCCTTGTCCGGTCGGCGGATCTCCCCGCCGCTCTTTGAATCCATGGTGATCCTGGGCAAGGATTCCGCACTGGCCCGCCTGCAGGCCTTCCGCGGACAATCGGCCTGAACCAGTGTCTGAAAAAGCTATACTCAACACCCCCAGCCTGCCCCCTTTTCCGGGACGGGTTGGGGGTGTTTTGTTTGACATCGATGAAACCCTGGTGGATCTGGTACAGGCCATGAAGGATGCCATGGTGTTTGCCGGAACCCACCTGCTGCCTGACTACACCCCGGCGCAGTGGGACAATTTCGCCGCACTGTATATGGCTGATCCCAACGACTTCTACGACCGCTACGTGATGGGTGAATTCACTTTTGGCCAGCAGCGGGGGCTGCGTGCCCGTGCCGTTTTTGAACAATTGGGCTTCACAGTTTTTGATGCAGCGGCCGAGCAGCGGTGGATCACCGATTTTGAGGAGGCGCAGCCACGCTACATCCGTGCTTTTGATGATGTGGCGCCGCTCCTTGACGCGTTGGACGCGGCCGGTATTCCCTACGGCGCCGTCAGCAACAACGTCCACGACTACCAGCGCGCGAAACTTGACCATGCCGGCCTTCAACGGATCGGCGTGCTCGTTGGCATTGACACGGTGAAGGCCGCCAAACCGCGCCCGGAAATCTTTCTGGAGGGTTGCCGCCAGCTGGGGACGGCGCCGTCAGAAACCCTATACGTGGGGGACAACTTCCTGGTCGACGGCGTGGGCTCCGTCAAGGCTGGCCTGCACGGAGTGTGGCTGAACAGGGAAAACAAGGCAATACCCGCTGTTGTGGCAGAGGATACTGCCTGTGCGCAGGCGGTACGGATCATCAGTTCCCTGACCCAAATGGGGGAGTTGGCTGGACTTTCGAACCTGCCCCAAGCCTGTGACGCACGACTCAGCAGATAATGGCATTCTCGTTTTGGCGTTCAGCAATCTCTCGGGTATAGTTTTATCCCGGCGCGAGGGCCGCAGAAGAACCGGGGAAACCCGCGGATTTCACGGCAGAACGCAGCCATTGGGATATGGTGTAATTGGCAACACATCGGTTTCTGGTACCGACATTCTAGGTTCGAGTCCTGGTATCCCAGCGCTTGCAAAAGCCGCCTTTTTATTTGGCGTGAACAGCAAATTTCAGGTATTGTTCCTGAAGTTCGTTGGGCAAAAAAGTGAATGTATTAGGGCCCCATCGTATAGCGGCCTAGTACGCTGCCCTCTCACGGCGGTAACGCGGGTTCGAATCCCGCTGGGGTCACAAGCAAGACCGGGAATCAAAAGATTCCCGGTCTTTTTGCTGTGCGCTTGGCACCAGTGGTCGAGCCCATTGAGACTCACTTGTACGCCTGCGCATGTTCAGCACTGCAAGTGGCGCTACCGTCACGGTGGCGCCACTTCTCTGCTTGGCGGTGCGCTGGAGTCAAAGTGGTCCTGAAACTTGCCATCCACCACGCGGTAATCCCGTGCTCTTCCGCCCTGAACTGGCATGATGAAGCTGTGAACTCCACTGATTCGAGTCCTTCAAGCAGCAATGGCGCCTCTGCCTTGGTACAAGAGGCAGCCGTTGAGCTGCTGGAAAATGTGCGCACCGAGCTGGCCGGGTTGGAACTGCCGCTGGCGTTGCCGGGCGTGGACGAAGCCCGCACCACGACCACTTCTGCACTTGCACAGCTCGATGACTACATATTGCCGCGCTGGAAAAGCTTGGATGCTCCGCTGCTGGCCGTGGTAGGCGGATCCACTGGTGCCGGGAAGTCAACGCTTGTCAACGCCCTGGTGGGTCATCCCGTCACGCGTTCGGGCGCCATTCGTCCGACCACGCGCCAACCGATCCTGTTGCACCACCCGGACGACGCCCCATGGTTCACCTCCGGCCGGGTCCTGCCCACGCTGCACCGTGTGCACGGGGAAATTGTCAAGACGCACACACCGGCGTCGCGTGCCGGTGCTTCCCCGGACGCATCTGCAATGGCTTCCCTTGTCCTGGTGGAGGATCCTGCTGTGCCGGCCGGTGTGGCACTTCTTGACGCGCCCGACGTCGACTCCATCTCCGATGACAACCGCCAGCTGGCGGGGCAGTTGCTGGCCGCAGCGGATTTGTGGCTCTTTGTCACCACTGCCAACAGATACGCCGACGCCGTCCCGTGGAAACTGCTATTGGATGCGGCGTCCCGGGACATCACCGTGGCCGTCATTCTTGACCGTGTGCCCCAGGGCGCAGAAGCTGAAGTTGCACAGGACCTGCAGGCGATGCTCCAACGAGAAGGGCTGGCCGGGGCACAGTTGTTTGTGGTCGCGGAAACAGCGCTTGATGAACTCGGCATGCTTCCGGCACACGCCGTTGCGCCGATCCTTGACTGGCTGCGGGAGATCAGCGACGATTCGGCCGGTCGTGCGGACATTGTCCGCCGGACGTTGAATGGCACCGTGCGGTCCCTCTCGGGACGGCTGGAGGTTCTTGCCAGTGCCGCCACGGCACAGCAGGATGCCGGAAGGCAGCTGGCACAGGACGTTGAATCTGCCTTTGCCGATGCTGCGGCCCGCATCAGTAAAGCCAGCAGCGATGGCACGCTGCTGCGCGGAGAAGTGCTGGCACGGTGGCAGGACTTTGTGGGTACAGGCGAGTTTTTCCGGGCGCTGGAATCCGGCATTGGCCGGCTGCGGGACAGGATCGGCGCTTTCTTCAAGGGCCAGCCACCGCCGGCCGTCAAGGTTGAAACAGCCATTGAAACCGGTTTACAAGCCGTCATTGTCGATCAGGCATCGCGTGCAGCCGAAGACGCAGACCAGCGCTGGCGCGCAGATCCGGCCGGCCGGCAGCTGCTGGGCACGGATGACCTGTCTTCCACCAGCGCAGACTTCGCTGTCCAATCAGCCGCTGAAATCCGTGCCTGGCAGGGCGAAGTGCTTGAGCTCATCAGGGCGGAAGGTGCAGCCAAACGCACCCAGGCCCGATGGATGTCCTTTGGCGTCAACGGCCTGGGCGTGGTGCTGATGATCGTCGTTTTCTCTTTCACCGGGGGACTGACGGGAGCCGAAGTGGGCATTGCAGGAGGTACCGCCGTCGTCGGTCAAAAAGTGCTGGAAGCCATGTTTGGCGAGGATGCCGTGCGGCGTCTGGCCAAGGAAGCCAAACTGTCTCTCGAAGCGCGCTGTGAAAATCTGCTTGAGCACGAGAAACGCCGCTTTCTGGATCGAATCGGCAACGGCGAGGACTCCCTTGACGCCCCGGCGGAGCGATTGCAGGCGCTGGCCGCGCAACTTTCCAGCCTTGGCGGAACGGGGGAGCGCGCATGAGTCGTCACCGCCAGGCCCGTGCCGAATCCAGCCTTGACCGCTCACTGGTGGCGTTGAACGAAGCACGCAAACTGGGTGAAGGCCGCCTCGACGACGCCACGCTGGAGCAGGTTTACGGCGTCTTGGAGCGCGCCTCGTCCCGCCGTTCACTGAGCGCCGACCATACTGTCGTCGGCTTCTTCGGAGCCACTGGCAGCGGAAAGTCCTCGCTGTTCAACGCCGTGGCGGGCTCGGATGCGGCACGGGTTGCCGTCCGGCGCCCCACCACGAGCGAGCCGTTGGCCATGATCTGGGGCATGCCGGGCAGTGCTCCGCTGCTTGACTGGCTTGAGGTTGCCGACCGCCGTGAAGGCACCCCCGTGCCGGGTCTGACGTCCGACGCCGGCGGGCTGGTTTTGCTCGATCTGCCGGATTTCGATTCGGTCCAGTTGGAGAACCGTGCGATCGTGGAGCGCCTGGCCGGACAGGTCGACGTGCTGGTGTGGGTGGTTGACCCGCAAAAGTACGCCGATGCCGCCGTCCACAATGACTTCATTCGGCCGTTTTCCAGCCATGCGGCTGTGACGCTTGTGGTGCTGAACCAGGTGGACAAGCTGGCTCCGCACGAGGTCAAACCCGTCCTGGATTCGCTGGCCGCAATACTCGAGCGCGACGGCCTGGGCAAGGCACAGCTGGCCGCCGTCTCGGCCTTGACCGGTGAGGGTGTGGACGGGCTGCGCGCACGCATTGCCGCCGTCGTGAAGGCTAAGGCAGCTAAATCTGCCCGGCTGGCGGCTGATGTTGCCGTCGCCGCTCAGCGCCTGGCCGAGGCTTCTGGCGAGGGCGACGCTGCCGGAGTGCATCAGCAAGATCGCAAGCAGCTGGCCGCCGGACTGGCGGACGCAGTGCATATTGAAACGGTGGTTTCGGCCGTGGGCAGCTCCTACCGGCTCGAGGCCACCCGGCGGACCGGCTGGCCTGTGACACGTTGGATCAGCCGTTTCCGCAAAGACCCGCTGCGTCGGTTGAGCCTGCGCCGGGAGGATTCCTCCGAGCTGAACAGAACCTCGCTTCCGCCGGCCGGGGCCGCCGAGCTGGCCCGGATCGACTCCTCCATCCGGGGCTTTGCCGATGCTGCCAGTGATGGAGCCGCTGGTCCGTGGCGCGTCTCCATCCGCTCGGCTGCGCGCAGTAACCGTGAGGTGCTGCCCGACTCGCTTGATCAGGCCGTGGCCGGCACAGACTTGAAAGCCAACACGGGCGCCTGGTGGTGGCCGCTGTTTGCCGTCATCCAGTGGCTTGCCCTGCTGGTGGCCGTGGGTGGGCTGCTGTGGTTGGGCGGGCTCGCCGTGATGGGCTACTTCCAGTTCCCCGTCCCTGAAACGCCCAAGGTGGAAGGCTGGCCGCTGCCCACGCTCATGGTTTTGGCAGGGGTGGTGGTGGGGATATTCCTAGCGGTCTCCAGCAAGTTCTTGGCGCTGGCCGGTGCCAAGGCGCGGGCGGCCCAAGCACGACGCCGGCTGCGTGAGAGTGTCGCTGGGGTCTCCCAGGCGCTTGTGGGGGAACCCGTCGAAGCGGAGATTGCCCACTACCGTGACTTTCAGGCAGCCCTGGCCGGAGCCCGCCCCTGACGCGGTGGCGGGGTTAGGGCATGGCGTCGCGGCATTTGAGGAGCGTGCGCACGTTGCGGGTCGTCGTCGTGCTTTTGTAGCGCGGCCGTGCTGAAAGTTTGCTGAACGGGTTCTCGAGGGTCCCGCCTGCGGCCGCCCGCCAAGCCAGTGCAATCGGAGCCAACCGGGCAAGTTCGGTGCTGGGAATCCCGCCGGCGTGCCGGGCCAGTTCGTCAAGAATGGCCGGCTCAGCGGACAGGGTCACATAGGCGTGGTGGGTGGCGTCGTCGGCGGGGTAGGGGCAGGCGTCGATGATGGCGGCCAGCTCGGATTCATCGACCACAACCACCCATGCTTCATAGCCAAAGGATTCGCGCAGCAGCGTCTCCACCATGGATTTGAGCTCGGCAGCGGATGATTCTGCCGTGCACACGACGTTTCCAGAGGCCAGCAGCGTCTTGACATTCGAGACTGGCAGCGTGGCCAGGGCTGTCCGCAGATCGGCCATCTTGATGTAGATGCGGCCAACGTTGACTCCGCGCAGGAACATCGCATAGTTCATCATGCCCACACCCTAGCCGGGAGCCACAGGTGAGGCTAGGAAGCGCTCTTGCGTAGGGCTTCGGTGAGAATCCGGGAGGCGTTGCAAACGATTTCTGCGTGCAGGCGACCGGGCTGACGGGTCAGGCGCTCGATGGGACCCGAGATGGAGACGGCAGCGATGACGCGTCCGGAGGGACCCCGCACAGGTGCTGAGACCGAGGCGACCCCGGGCTCACGTTCGCCGAGAGACTGGCCCCAGCCCCGGCGTCGGACGCCAGCCAGGACGGTCGGGGTGAAGCGGGCACCGTGCAGGCCCTCAAGCAAGCGCTCGTGGTCCTCCCACGCCAGCAGAACCTGTGCGGCCGAGCCAGCCTTCATCGTCAGCTGTGTGCCAACGGGGATGGTGTCGCGCAGGCCGATGGGACGCTCAGCCGAAGCCACGCACACACGGGAGTCGCCCTGCCGCCGGAAGATCTGGGCGCTCTCACCGGTGGAGTCGCGCAATTGCAACAGGACTGGGCCGGCGGCGGCGATGAGCCGGTCCTCGCCGGCGGCGGAGGCCAACTCCACGAGCCTGGCGCCGAGGACGAACCGGCCCTGCATATCCCGGCTGACGAGTCTATGATGTACCAAGGCAAGTGCCAACCTGTGCACGGTGGGACGGGCCAAACCGGTGGCTGCCACGAGCTGTGCCAAGGTGGTGGGGCCGGCCTCAAGTGCATCGAGCACCAGGGCCGCTTTGTCAATGACGCCAACGCCGCTAGAATTGTCCATGTAATGATACTGACGTCTCATTATGTGAGATGCAAATCGAAGAATTGGCTTCCATCCAGCGGAGACTGGAACAGTGGGAGCATACAAGTCAACGAAACGGCCGACGGACCTCCCCAAATTCCATGCGAATGCGGCATCCGCCAGGAACGGATTCACCGAGTGAAGGGAGCTGCTGTGAGCGAGTCAACCACTCCCCACGCGGTGGAAAATACAGCAGTGGAAAGTGCAGCAGCACAAGCAGCCGAGCACGTGTCCAAGGTGGCCCCGCGCAGAGCCGCAAAGACACTGGCTGAAAAAGTTTGGCGCGACCACGTGGTTCGCCAAGGTGAGGGTGTTGGCGACGCCGCCCAGCCTGACCTCTTGTACATCGATCTTCACCTGATCCACGAAGTCACCTCCCCGCAGGCTTTTGAGGGTCTGCGCCTGGCCGGTCGGCCGCTGCGCCGCCCGGATCTGACGATCGCCACGGAAGACCACAACACCCCGACGCTGGCCATCAACAAGCCGATTGCCGATTTGACCAGCCGCACCCAGATCCAGACGCTGCGGAACAACTGTGCCGAGTTTGGTGTGCGCCTGCACTCGCTCGGTGACGCCGAGCAGGGCATTGTGCACGTGGTGGGCCCGCAGCTGGGCCTGACCCAGCCGGGCATGACCGTGGTCTGCGGTGACTCCCACACTTCCACCCACGGCGCAGTAGGAGCGTTGGCGTTCGGAATTGGCACCTCCGAGGTGGAGCACGTCATGGCCACCCAGACACTACCCCTGAAGCCGTTCAGGACCATGGCCATCAACGTCGAGGGAACCCTGCGCCCCGGCGTCAGCTCCAAGGACATCATCTTGGCCATCATTGCCAAGATCGGCACCGGCGGCGGGCAGGGTTACGTACTGGAATACCGCGGCTCCGCGATCCGTGCACTGTCCATGGACGCCCGCATGACCATCTGCAACATGTCCATCGAGGCTGGCGCCCGTGCAGGGATGATTGCCCCGGATGAGACAACCTTTGCCTACCTCAAGGGCCGCCCCCACGCTCCGGTGGGCGAAGAGTGGGATGCAGCCGTCGAGTACTGGAAGTCGCTGACTACCGAGGACGACGCCGAATTCGACACCGAAGTGTTCCTGGACGCCAACACGTTGGAGCCCTTTGTCACTTGGGGTACCAACCCCGGCCAGGGTGTTTCGCTGAGCGGTTCCGTGCCGTTCCCGGAGGACTTTGGCGATGAAAACGCGAAGGCTGCCGCCGAGCGCGCCTTGGCATATATGGATCTTGAAGCTGGCACGCCCATGAAGGAGATCCGCGTCAACACGGTGTTCCTGGGCTCCTGTACCAACTCCCGCATCGAGGACCTGCGCGCAGCTGCGGACATCATCCGCGGCCGCGAAAAGGACCCCAATATCCGCATGATGGTGGTGCCTGGTTCCGCTCGCGTGCGTCTGGAAGCTGAGGCTGAAGGCCTGGACAAGGTGTTCCTGGACTTTGGTGCAGAATGGCGTTTTGCCGGCTGCTCCATGTGCCTGGGCATGAACCCGGACCAGCTGGAGCCGGGCGAGCGTTGCGCCTCCACCTCCAACCGCAACTTTGAAGGCCGCCAGGGCAAGGGCGGGCGCACGCACCTCGTCTCTCCCGTAGTGGCAGCCGCCACCGCCGTCCGCGGAACCCTGAGTTCGCCGTCGGACCTCGAATCAGCACTGACCGTAGCGTAAGGAGCTAGCACCATGGAAAAGTTTTCCACCCACACCGGCATTGGTGTCCCGCTGCGTCAAAGCAATGTTGACACCGACCAGATCATTCCGGCCGTCTACCTGAAGCGGATCACCCGTACAGGCTTCGAGGATGCACTGTTCTCCAGTTGGCGCAAGAACCCGGAATTCATCCTGAACCAGGAACCGTTCTCGCGGGGTTCGGTGCTTGTTGCCGGCGCCGATTTCGGCACGGGCTCCTCGCGGGAGCACGCGGTTTGGGCGTTGAAGGACTACGGTTTCAAGGCCGTGCTGTCCTCGCGCTTCGCCGACATTTTCCGCGGCAACTCCGGCAAGCAGGGCCTTGTTGCCGCCGAGCTGGCCCAGGATGACATCGAGTTGATCTGGAAGGTGCTCGAAAACGCACCCGGCACCGAAGTCACCGTGGACTTGGAATCCAAGCTGGTCACGGCTGACACGGTGGTTGTCCCGTTCCATGTTGACGACTACACGCGCTGGCGCCTCCTCGAAGGCCTTGATGACATTGGCCTGACGCTGCGCAACGAACCGGACATCACCGCGTTCGAGGCCACCCGCCCGGCCATCAAGCCCACCACGCTGCCGGCAAAGGTCCAACTTTCGCAGGCTTAACTTTCGCGCTGCCCGAGCCGGTCCGTCCCGAAAAGGACGGGCCGGCTTTCGCTGTTTAAGCGCTCTGGGGGCTGTAGTGGTGATGCGACGGCGCTATAGCGGGGTCCGTGGACCACAACAGCCCCCCGCAGTGCCTTCGCAGGTGGATCGCGGCGCTCCCAGAAAATTCACAGCATAAAAATAGTTCGATGACCGAACAAAGTGCTTACGCTTGAACAGTGGAAACACGGCTGGACTTCACAGGTGAGCCGGATGCCGCAATTGCGGCTGTCCGGTCGCTGGTGCGCGTGTCCCGGCTGCTGGAGCGGTCTCTGGACGAACTCAGCCTCCCGCACTACCGGGTTTTGGCTGCCGTCTCGGCGGGGGAAGAGCGTGCGTCCAAGGTCGCAGCAAGCCTGGCCTTGGGCCGACCCGCCGTGAGCGCGGCCGTCGCTTCGTTAGCTGGGCGCGGCCTGCTGGCCCGGACGGATGTGACCGGAGACCAGCGGGCGGCGGGGTTGAGCCTGACGGAAGCCGGTGCGCAGACGCTGGTCCGCGCAGATGCGGCCATGTCGGCGGCACTGCGAATCCTTGCTGCGAAGACCGATGACCCTGAGGCGATTCTTGAAACGCTGGGGCGGCTCAACGAGGCAGTCAGCGAAACGTTCACTCAACGCATGGCCGGGCTGACTCCCAGACTGGCTGTACTGTGACCCAGCTCAGGGATGCCGCCACAGACACTGGCACGCAGCCAGCGGAACAAAGCCGGGCGAAGACCCAGGGCTGGGTGCGCCGGCTCTGGGGCTATCTCATGCGGCACAAGGCAGACATGGTGATTTCGTTTGCCGCCGCAGTGCTCGGCAGCACCGCCCAAACGATTGTTCCGCTGATCACCCGGCAGATCGTGGACAACGTCATCCTGATCCCGTCCTCGCCGCTGTGGCCGTGGTTGGCCCTTCTCATTGCCCTCGGCGTGGCCACGTTCGGGTTCTCCTACCTGCGCCGTTACCACGGTGGCCGAGTGGCGCTGTCGGTGCAATACGACCTCCGCAACGACATGCAGAAGCACCTGCAGACCATGGACGCCGGCAACCTGGACAGGATGCCCACCGGCCAGCTCGTCGCGCGCGCAAATTCAGACTCTGCCCTGGTCCAAGGACTGCTGGCGTTCCTGCCCATGATGAGCGGGAATCTGCTCATGATGCTGTTGTCCATCGCCGTCATGCTGTACCTCTCGCCGCTGCTGGCCATCATCAGCCTTGTCATGGCACCGGCGCTGCTCCTGGTCTCCTACCGCTTGCGGTGGAGGGTCTTTCCTGCCACGTGGGACGCCCAGCAGCGCGAGGGCGAGGTGGTGCAGATTGTCGATGAGAGCGTCAACGGTGTCCGCGTGGTCAAGGCGTTCGGGCAGGAAGAGCATGAGATCGGCCGGATTGCGGACTCTGCCGGGAAACTCTACGGCTCCCAGATGCGCGCTACCCGTATCCAAGCCCGTTACCAGCCGCTTCTGCAGGCCATCCCGTCGCTGGGCCAGGTGGCCGTCCTCGCCGTCGGCGGCTACTTCGTCCTGCACCAGCAGATCACGCTCGGTACGTTCCTGGCGTTCTCCACCTATGTGGCCCAGCTCATGGCCCCGGCGCGGCAGCTGGCTGGACTGCTCACTATTGGCCAGCAGGCGCGCGCCGGCATGGAACGCATCTTCCAGCTCCTTGACCTCAAACCGGCCATCGTCGACGCCCCCGATGCGCTGGAGTTGGCCGACGTCGCCGGGGACGTCGAGTTCCGTAACGTCACCTTCAGCTACACCGGGACGGACGACGGCGCCACCAAGGCTGTGCTGGAGAACGTCACCTTCCGCATCAACGCGGGGGAGCGCGTGGCTCTTGTGGGCCCGAGCGGCAGCGGAAAGTCCACCGCATCCTTGCTCGTTTCACGGTTTTACGACCCCCAATCCGGCACGGTGCGGATCGACGGCCACAACATCCGCAACCTCGCGCTGAATCCGCTGCGCCGCCGCATCGGGACAGTGTTTGAGGAGAGCTTCCTGTTCTCCGATACCGTCCGGGCCAACATTGCCTACGGCCGCCCGGATGCCACGGACCAGCAGATCGAGGAAGCTGCCCGGATCTGCCAGGCTGACGGCTTCATCCGGGCACTTCCCGCGGGCTACGACACCCCGGTGGGTGAGCGAGGACTGGTCCTCTCCGGCGGGCAACGGCAGCGGATCGCCCTGGCCCGGGCCATCGTGGCGGACCCGCGCATTCTCATTCTTGATGACGCCACCAGTGCCGTGGATGCCAGGACTGAGGAGTCCATCCATGAGGGGTTGCGCGAAACCAGCGATGGGCGGACCATGCTGCTGGTCGCCCACAGGCTCTCCTCCCTGCATCTCGCCGACCGCATCCTTGTGTTCGACGGCGGACGGATCGTCGCCGGGGGCAGTCACGAACAGCTGATGGCCACCAGCGCCATCTACCGGTCGCTGCTGACGGGATTCACGGACGACCCGGACGCTCCGCCGCCGGCCGGAGCCGGAATCGAGGCGCTCGCCGCCTACAACGCACGGAAAAAGGCCTGGGATGCTGCAGAATCCGGTGGGGGCACCACCGCCGCCGCATGGGGCGAGCCGCATGAATCCGGAGCCGCAGCGTCGAGTGGATCGGCCATCGGTGCACCCAGCATCGGAGCCGGGCTGGGCCGCGGCGGAGGCGGCAGCTGGCGGCGCAACCTGGCACCGACCCCTGAACTGTTGGCCCGTGTCGCCGGGCTGAGGCCGGTCAGGGACGTGGCCGCCGTCGACCTTGATCGGGAAACACGGCCGGAGCCACATTTCAGCTTGTGGGGTCTGCTGCGGGAATTCCGCCGCCCGCTGCTGCTCGGCCTTGTGCTGGTGGTGCTCGACGCCGCCGCCTCGCTGATTGGCCCGGTGCTGGTGCGCACGGGGATTGACCAGGGAGTGGGCCAGGGGCTGGAATCCGTGCTGTTTGCGGCGTCTGGCATCTACCTGGTCGCCACACTGGCGGACTTCATCATCATGGTCGGTGAAACATTCGTCACCGGCCGCACGGCGCAGCGGATCATGCTGTCTTTGCGGATCAGGATCTGGGCCCAGCTGCAGCGCCTGTCCCTTGACTACTACGAACGCGAAATGTCCGGGCGCATCATGACCCGGATGACAACGGACGTGGATCAGTTCGAGTCGCTGATCCAGAATGGGCTGCTGTCCGCGCTGGTGGCCTTCGTGACATTCGCCGGTGTCGGCACGGCCCTGGTTATCTTCAATGCCGAATTGGCGCTCTGCGTCTTCGCCGTCGTCGTGCCGCTGGCCATCGCCACGGTGCTGTTCAGGCGCAAGGCCGCGGGGCTGTACGACCAGTCGCGTGACCGCATCGCCGTCGTCAACGCGGACTTCCAGGAGAGCCTTGCCGGGGTACGCGAATCGCAGGCGTTTGTGCACGAGGCGCTCACCGTCGAACGGTTTCAAGGTTTCGGCCAACGGTATCTGGAGTCCCGGCTGGCGGCGCAACGGCTGGTCGCCACGTACTTCCCCTTTGTGGCGTTCCTGTCCGACGCCGCCGCTGCGATTGTGCTGGGCGTCGGTGCGGGCATGGTCACCGGGGGAGCGTTGAGCACGGGCGCGCTGATCGCGTTCCTGCTGTACATCGACATGTTCTTCTCTCCGATCCAACAGCTTTCCCAGGTCTTTGACGCGTGGCAGCAGACGAGGGTGTCGGTGCTGCGGATTGCGGACCTGATGAAGATGGACACGCTCACACCCAATGCGGCGGGCGCAGCTGACCCGGGCCGGCTCGACGGCGAGCTGGTCATGGCCGGGGTCCACTTCAGCTATCCGTCCGAGCCCCTCCAACGCAGCGGCCGCCCCGCTCTTCGCGGACCTGCGGATGCCCGGCAGATCGGCCCGGCGTATGCGGGGCTCAGCAAACCTCCTGAGGCGATCCGTGGACTGCAGCTGCAGATCATCCCCGGGGAGACCGTGGCGTTGGTGGGGGAGACCGGGGCTGGCAAATCCACCGTCATGAAGCTCTTGATCCGCTTCTACGACCCCGAAGCCGGCAGCGTCCGCGTCGATGGAAAGGAGCTGCGAGGGCTGGATCTCACCGGATACCGGCGCCAGCTGGGCTATGTGCCGCAGGAGGCGTTCCTTTTCACCGGCTCCATCAGGGACAACATCGCCTACGGACGCCCGGACGCCGATGACGCAGTGGTGGAAGCCGCCGCGCGGGCCGTGGGGGCGCACGATTTCATTGCCACGCTCGACGGCGGCTACCGGCATGAGCTGGCCGAGCGCGGGCGTTCGCTGTCGGCGGGGCAGCGCCAGCTCATTGCGCTGGCACGGGCGGAGCTGGTGGACCCGGCCATCCTGATGCTCGACGAGGCAACCTCCAATCTGGACCTCGCCACCGAAGCCAAAGTCAGTGCCGCCATGCACCGGCTGTCCAAGGGCCGCACCACCGTGGTTATCGCACACAGGCTGCAAACGGCCCGCGCAGCAGACAGGATCGTAGTGCTGTCGCAGGGGCGGATCGTGGAAGTTGGCTCCCACGCGGAACTGCTCCGCCACGAGGGGGGGTACGCGGCCATGTGGCAGGCCTTCGAACCTGGGAGTTGATTCCCGGGGCTGGTGCAGGGGCTGGTTCCGGAAGTGCTTCTGAAAGGTCAAAAGGCTGGATTTCATCGTGACGGCAGCCCAGCCTCGTGCAAAAGAGCAGGAAGCCTGCGGGGATCGGCAAGGTCGTCCCACACCCAACGGACCACGCTGTAGCCGAGCGCTCGCAGGCGGTCCTCGCGCACCTTCTCCGCCACGACCACTTGGGCGGGTGTCCTGCCCTTGAGATAACGTTGCACCGAATACTTCTCGAAACCGTCGAATTTTCCGAGGACCTTGTATTCGTCCCATACAAAATCGGGGTACCCAACGAGGCCTCGCTTGTCGTGGAAAGGCACCTGCAATGCAGCAGCCGGGAACCCGTTTTCAAGCATGATCGCCCGGCTGAGTGATTCACCGGCGGATTGGGACAGCCCGTTCCCAGCTGCAAGCACCCGCAAGGCCCGGCGTTTCTGGGAGGCGTAGGGCAGCCGTGAAATGGCCAGCTGGATCGTCTCCACGGGGAACGTCAACGGGACGTTGGCGGGGGAACCGGGCAGGACCCGCATCGACAGCAGCCTGTCCATTGCGGGCAGGGACTGGGCCAGTGGCAGGCACACGGCCATGTCACGGGCGGTGATGTGGGGTTGGGTCACGAGCAGTCCGTACATCTGCCACGGGGGAGGGTCGCCGTCGATCGCGGGGAGCCGGTGCACGCCATTGCTGCTCTGGCCGCCGTTCTTCGCGGCGCACAGCGTCTCAACCGGGCGGGGCGCGCGGACCAGCGGCAGGCCCATGACCTGGGCTGCTGACTGCCGGGCGAAAACCGGGGCCGTATGGGCCAACTCGTGCACTGCCTGAATGTGGACCCTGTATTGTTCCCACGGTTTGAGCGAACTCCACAGTTCAGTGCGCAGATACAGGCCGCGTCGCACGCGGTGAAGCTCACCGGATGCGGCCAGCCGGGACAGCTGCCGGGCGCCGTATTCCTCGACCAGAACGCTTGGGGCCTTGATGAATTCGGGTATCTGGAAAGGGCTCATGCTCCATCGTGGATGCTGCCGGTCCGCACACCTCGGGGTGCCGAGGCGAAAGTGGACAAAACTATTCGCAGCCCGGCCTGTGGGGGATGGAGGTGGCCGGGGACTGACGCGCGGAGAGCCTGTTCAGAGACGCCGGGGGCTGTAGTGGTCCACGGACTCCGCTATAGCAGCGTCGGATCACCACAACAGCCCCCGAGCCACTTTTCGCCTCGACCCGGCCGGAGCGCGCATTTCAGCATCTTGAGACGGGAAACTATGCTTGACTGAAGCCCGGGCAGGTTGCGAGCCCACACGTGGAACAAAGGATTAGGTGACGATGAGCAGAATTCTGACAGTCCGAGGCGGTGTTCCGCTCAAGGGACGTGTCAAGGTGCGCGGTGCCAAGAACTTGGTTCCCAAAGCCATGGTGGCCGCGTTGCTGGGAAATGCCCCTTCAACGCTGCGCAACGTTCCGGAGATCAAGGACGTCGAGGTGGTGACCTCGCTGTTGCGGATCCACGGTGTCACAGTTGACATGGATTCCGTCACAGGCGACCTCACGATGAACCCGGCCCTGGCGAAGAAGGCCTCCAGCGCCGAGATCAACACACACGCAGGGGACTCACGCATCCCCATTTTGCTGTGCGGGCCGCTGATCCACTCCATCGGCCATGCCTTCATCCCCGACCTTGGCGGCTGCAAGATCGGTGACCGCCCCATCGACTACCACCTGGACGTGCTGCGCCAGTTCGGTGCCGTCGTGGAAAAGACCAGTGGTGGAATTGCCATCACCGCTCCCATGGGCCTGAAGGGGACCAAGATTTCCCTCCCATACCCCAGCGTCGGCGCCACGGAACAAGTGCTGCTTTCCGCCACCCGCGCCGAGGGCATCACCGAACTCCAAGGTGCCGCCACCGAGCCGGAGATCATCGACCTGATTGCCATCTTGCAAAAGATGGGTGCCATTATTTCGGTGCAGACGGACAGAACCATCCGCATTGAGGGCGTTGCTGAGCTCACCGGCTACGACCACACTGCCCTGCCGGACCGCAACGAGTCAGCCTCGTGGGCCTCGGCGGCTCTTGTCACCGGCGGAGATATTTACGTTGAGGGCGCCACCCAGCGCGACATGATGACCTTTGTGAACACGTTCCGCAAGATCGGCGGCGGCATGGACATTCACGACGACGGGATTCGGTTCTTCCACAAGGGCGGCAGCCTGAAGCCGCTGGTCTTGGAAACGAACGTGCACCCCGGCTTCATGACCGACTGGCAGCAGCCGCTGGTCGTTGCGCTGACCCAGGCCGAGGGCGTCTCGATTGTGCACGAGACAGTGTATGAAAACCGGTTTGGCTTCACCGAGGCACTGACCCGCATGGGGGCGAACATCCAGCTGCACCGCGAGTGCTTGGGCAGCATCCCGTGCCGTTTTGGCCAGCGCAACTTCATTCACTCAGCAGTGATTTCCGGACCCACGCCACTGAGGGGTGCCGATATCAACATTCCTGATCTGCGCGGTGGTTTCAGCCATATGATTGCGGCTCTGGCCGCCCAGGGTACCTCGAACGTCACGGGCATTGATGTGATTAGTCGCGGCTACGAACATTTCACCGCCAAACTTGATGGCCTGGGCGCCGATTTTGACGTTCTGGAATCTGACCGGAAGGCGGGGTAGCCTCCATGGGTGCCGGTTCAAACCCCGACCTCCCCAATTCAGGCCAGCCCAGCCCCAACCTCCTGAGCCAGGGCAAACCGGCGCACAAGCGGCCCTTCAAACCCCAGGGCATGACGCTGCGCACCCGCATGTTCTTCGCCCTTCTTGCAGGGGTGGCGCGGAGCATCATGAACGTGCTCATCGGCAAGGAATGGTTTGGACTGGACCGCCTGCCCCGGGATGAGGGCTTCATTGTGGTGCCCAACCACTGCACCGAAATCGATCCCATCGTGGTAGGGCATTTGCTGTACAACCAGAACGTCATGCCGTATTTCCTGGCTAAGGACGGACTGTTCAAAACCCCCGTCCTCGGCGCTGTCCTGCGCGGAGCCCACCAGATACCGGTGGAGCGTAGCGGTGTGGGTGCAGGCAAGTCGCTCGTGGTGGCACAGGAAGTGCTCGTCGGCGGCGGCGCAGTGGTGGTTTATCCCGAGGGCACGCTCACCCGTGACCCCGAATTGTGGCCCATGAAGGGTCACACGGGCGCTGCCCGGCTGGCTCTGGGCACCGGCGCCAAGGTGATTCCCGTGGTGCATTGGGGCGCCCAAGAGGTGTTCCCACGCTACGCCAAGGGGTTCAAGATTTTCCCGCGCAAAAAAGTGCGGGTTGTGGTGGGCGATCCCGTTGATCTGAGCGCCTTTGCCGGTCATGATGCCGACAAGGCCACCCTGGAAGCCATGACGGAGGTCATCATGGCAGCCATCACCGCCATTTTGGTCGAGTTGCGCGGTGAGCCCGCCCCGGCCCAGCGCTGGGATCCTGCCGCCCACCACCAAGCGGCCCACGGCCGGTTCGTGGAGCGCGGCGGGCAGAGCCCCAAGGCTCCCAAACCGGGGGCACCCAGCACTGGGAAAGACATGAAGAACGACGCCGGCCCAACAGAATCAGGGGACCTGAAGTGAGCTACGTGGATGGCAAGGCGCCTGCCAAGATTGCGGTTTTGGGTGCAGGCAGCTGGGGCACCACGTTTGCGAAGATCCTCGCTGACGGCGCAGAAGGCACCGACCTCAAAGTGGTGCTGTGGGGCCGGCGGCAAGAGGTGGTGGACCAGATCAATGACAACCACCGCAATCCCCGCTACCTGACAAGCATTGCGCTGCCGGCCATCATCACCGCGTCCACGGATGTTGCGGAAGTGCTGCGCGACGCCGAGCTGGTGGTGCTCGCCGTGCCTGCACAAACGCTGCGCGAACAGTTGAGCGGGTGGGCCCCGCACCTGGCGAAGGACGCCGTCGTCGTCAGTTTGATGAAGGGGTTGGAGCTGGGAACGGACCAGCGCATGTCCCAGGTGATCCAGTCGGAACTGGGACTGGGCCCGGAGCGCGTTGTGGTGGTTTCTGGCCCGAACCTGGCCATGGAAATTGCGCGCCAGGAGCCCACAGCCTCGGTGGTGGCTTGTGTGGATGAGAATACTGCCAAATGGGTTGCGAAAATGTGCAAGTCCAAGTATTTCCGTCCCTACACGGTCTCCGATGTGGTGGGCGTGGAGATTGGCGGGATCGTGAAGAACGTGATTGCGCTGTGCGTGGGCATGTGTGAGGGTCAGAAGGTGGGCGACAACACGAAGGCCGCCGTCATTACCCGCGGCCTGGCCGAGACCACGCGGTTGGCACTGGCGCTGGGCGGCAAGGCCGAGACCATGGCCGGGCTGGCCGGGCTGGGCGACCTCGTGGCCACGTGCTCGTCGTCGCTGAGCCGCAACCACACGGCCGGTCGCATGCTCGGTGAGGGCCTTACGCTGGAGGACGTCAACAACCGCATGACGCAGACCGCCGAGGGCATCAAGTCCGGGCGTGCAGTCTCGGATTTGGCCGCGAAGATGGGTGTTGACATGCCCATCACGAATGCCGTGGTGGCCGTGCTTGAGGGTAAACTGACTGTCGATGAACTGGGCCCGCTGCTGTTGGCCCGCCAACTGAAATCCGAAGGCGATTAACGCGTGACTACTGATTCCCCCGCTACATCTGCGCGTATTCGCGTTGCCGTTCTTTTCGGGGGCCGCTCCAGCGAACATTCGGTCAGCTGCGTGACGGCCGCCGGCGTGCTGGGTGCCATTGACAAGGACAAGTACGACGTCGTCCCCATCGGCATTGCGAAGGACGGTCAGTGGGTTTTGGTTGGCGGGGAGATCGACGGCGTGTCCCTCGCCGGGGGTGCCCTGCCGGAGGTTGCCGGGGGAGAGCAGACCGTTTCGCTGGCGCACCTGGGCGGTGGCCACCAGCTGGTGGTCTCGGATGCTGTGAACGTGCCCGAGCAGCTCGGCGCCGTGGACGTGGTGTTCCCGCTGCTGCACGGGCCGTGGGGTGAGGACGGCACCGTCCAGGGCCTGCTGGAACTTTCAGACACCCGGTACGTGGGCGCCGGAGTGCTGGCGTCCGCGATCGGCATGGACAAGCACTTCATGAAGGTGGTTTTTGAGGCCGCCGGACTGAGCGTTGGGCCTTATGTTGCGGTCACCGATAGGGAATGGACCGTGAGCCCGGAGAAGGTGCGCGCGCGCGTGGCAGCCCTTGGCTTCCCCGTCTTCGTGAAGCCCGCCCGCGCCGGCTCCTCCATGGGCATCTCGAAGGTGGACTCGGCCGAGCAGCTGGATGCTGCCATCACCGAGGCACGCGAGCACGATCTCAAGCTGGTGATTGAGGCCGGCATCGTGGGCCGCGAAATCGAAATCGCCGTCCTTGAGGGCCGGGGGAGCGACGCTCCCAGGGTGTCCCTGCCCGGTGAAATTGCCATGGTCGACGGCGACCACCATCAGTTCTACGACTTTGCGGCCAAGTATGTCCAGGGCGATGCCGTGAACCTCAGCTGCCCTGCGCAGATGCCCGAGGCGGACATCGTGCGTGTGCGCGAGCTGGCTGCGGCAGCCTTTGACGCCGTCGGCGCCGAGGGACTCTCCCGCGTGGACTTCTTCTACACCGCGGCCGGGGAACTGATCATCAATGAGATCAACACGATGCCCGGCTTCACGCCGTCGTCCATGTACCCGCAAATGTGGGAAGCCTCGGGACTGAGCTACCCGGAACTGATCGACGAGCTGCTCCAGCTTGCCCTGCACCGCAAAGTTGGCCTGCGCTAACCGGATGGTTCAACGAACCGATATCTGAAGCGACTTCATTCTTCCGCGGCTGCCCGAATTTTTGTGCGCGCTACCGCGGTTGAGAATAGTCGAGCCTGCCGTCAAGGGGTGCATTCCCGGCCGGACGATGGGATCATTGCGGCATGGCGGATGTGCGGGGTAGCCGGGAGTTGATGTATCACCACGGGCCCAGGGTCCTCCTACGGTGTAGGAACCATCCCTGAAAGGACCATCATGGACGAGATCAACGAACCGAGGAAGTACCCGGGCAACCCGTTCCCGCAGATCGACCCGCACGTTGCGGCTGCGTGGAAATTCCGTGTCGTGACGCCTCCTGACGGTTCTGCCACCGTCTACGTCGCGGACTCACTTTTGCTTTCCTGTCCGGCAAGTGAGGTCCAGGAGCGAGTGGAGCTCATCAAAAAAGTGGCCCAGGAGCTTGGCATCAGCGTGGATTTCGTGCCTCTTGGGGTGATGGCGAAAATCGGCATCGAACGTGCCAAAAATCGCTCCACGATGAGCAAGCTCGTCCTTCTAGGCGAGCCTGCGGACCTCGACGCGTGGCGCCTGCTCGTGCACCTCAGGCAGGTGGGCGCCGGGAAGGGGGTTTCCCTCGACCATGCCATGACGGCAGCTCAAGCTTCTTCAGGCCAGTGGGAAGGACCGAACTACTCCGGCACCCCGTACTATGTGGGTGCGCCTTACTACGTGGGGGCTGGAACACCCGCAGCCAGCTACGGTTTCCCCGGCGCGGGCGGACGCTCACCGGTCACCGTGGTCCTGCCCGACCCTTGCGTGCCCGCACCGCCTGGCCAACGGGCTCCTGTGGTCGTCATTCCGGATACAGGTCTCGAAGAGCATCCGTGGTTCGAAGATCCGGAAACTGCTACCGCCAATGTATTCGTGTCCGGCGAGCTGCTGGGCAGGAAGGGGACTGTCTCCGGCTCGGCGACACCTGAACCGGTGCGCAACCCGTTGGACGGCACCCTGCTTCCGCTCGCCGGGCACGGCACGTTCATTGCGGGCATCATCCGGCAAATCTGTCCCACGGCCGTGATCCTGGGAATCCCGGTGATGACGGACGACGGCGTCGTGTCCGAATCCTGCCTCATCGCAACCCTCAACTCACTGCTTAGCCGGCAGGAGGAGGCGCTGATATCCGGCGACACAGCCGAGCTTATCGACGTGCTGAGTCTGTCGCTTGGCTACTACCACGAGGCGCCGGAGGACCAGACGGCAGATGCGCCGCTGTGTGAACTGCTCGAACGCTTCGGCGAGCTTGGAGTTGCCGTGGTTTCAGCGGCAGGCAACAGCTCGACAACCGCGCCCATGTATCCGGCTGCTTTTGCAGCCAACACGCCGGTTCACGGGAAGCTGCCGCTCGTCGGTGTGGGTGCGTTGAATCCCGACAAGACCGTGGCCTACTTCAGCAATGCCGGGTCATGGGTCAGCTGCCACCGGGCCGGTGCCGCCGTGGTCTCCACGATGCCCACGCACCTCCGCGGGGATCGGCAGATGATTGCCACGCTCAACGGTGCTGATCCGCAGCGCTCCACCATTGACCCGGATGACTTCACCGGCGGCTTCGGGGTGTGGAGTGGCACCTCCTTCGCCGCACCCGTCTTGGCTGCGGAGCTTGCCCGGCACATGGTGGACTCCACGGAGCCTGTGGCCGAGAAACGCGTGGACTTGGGCTGGGTGGCGTATGCCAAAGTCCTTGAATGGACAAGGCCATGAGCACGCCACGGAGCCTCGTCGATGAAGCGGCGGAGTTGTTCCGTGAGTTCCAGGGTGGGAAGCGCAGCCAGATAGAACCGCTGGTGCGGCTGCTCAATCCCACCCTGTGGCACTTGGCCCGCGGCTGCGGGCTCGAACGCGCAGACGCGGAGGACGTGATCCAAACGACCTGGCTCACATTGGTGAAAAAAGCCGAGGGAATCAGGGATCCGCAGGCCGTGCTCGCCTGGCTTGGTATCTCGGTCCGCCGTGAGGCTTGGCGGGTTGCCGGGGAACGGCGTCGGGAGGCTCCCCGGCAGGATGCCGAAGTCCTTGTTCAAGTGCAGGATACTGGCCCTGGGCCGGATGAAACCGTGCTGATGGACGAGTCCCAGCGTCAGCTCTGGATGCACATCTCCCGGCTCACCCCCCGGTGCCAAGCCATCCTGCGCGTCGTCAGCCGCGGCGGCCCGCCGGACTATGCCGCCCTCTCCGAGACGCTCGGTATTCCGGTGGGGTCGATCGGCCCGACCCGCGGCCGTTGCCTGGCAGCACTTCGCCAGGCTCTTGCCACTGACCCGACCTGGAGCACACTATGAGCAATGCAGCCGATTCACCACTGGAGAACCTCGACGCCGGGCTGATGGACTCCATTGCCGCGCTGTACGACGTCGTTGATCCGCCCCCGCCTTCACTCGACGACGACGTCATCTTCGCCCTCTCACTCGGGGTGCTCGATGCCGAAATCGCGACCCTCACTGAAGAAGTCATGCCGGCCATGCGTTCAGGGGAGACTGAGACCACCAACACGGTAACCTTCACCAGCTCCGCACTGCAGTTGATGATCCGGACAGTCGAGGAAGATGACGGCACCCTGAGGATTGACGGCTGGGTGACCGGTGGTGGCATCGATGTGGCCGTCCTTTCCGGAGCGAACGCGCGGTGGAGCACCTCGGATGCCCACGGACGGCTGCTGTGGAGGAACGTCGCCCGTGGTGCGTTGCGCTTCCTGCTCCGTCCAGCCGATCCGGCGGAACGGCCCGTGATGACGCCGGTGATTGAGTTTTAAGTGTCTGTACCCGGGGCACTTCCGGCCGCCGACGCGGCGTATCAGGCGGCACGTACTGCAGTCGCCAGATACGACTTGGCCGAGGTCCGCAAACAGCTGGATGAAGCTGGACGTCAGCTGGAGGGGTTGGAGGGACGGGTTGCCGAGGAGTTGCGGCTTCGCCTCCGTCTGACCGGAGCGTGGCTGAGATGCGACGAACAAGGGCTGGCGGCGGGGCTGGAGACAATCGACGTAGTTCTTGCCGAAGCGGCTGCCCGCGGGAGTGCAGACACCTGCGCCCTGGCCCACCTTCAGGCGGGCGTCTTGTTGGCCCGCTCCGGGGAATTCGATGTGGCACTCGGGCGTATGCGCGCCGCCGTGAAACTCTCCGCAGCCCTGTCTGTCGATGAACAGATCAGGTTGTTGATCAACAAGGGAACCATCGGTTCCAGGACCAGTTCACTGGCCGAAGCCGCCGCTGACCTGCAGGCGGCTGCGGACCTGGCCACGGACCTGCCAGTGTACCGATTCATCGCGATGCACAACCGAGGATTCGTTGAATACCTGCGGGGGGACTTGCCGGAAGCGTTGCGGATCATGGCGGAGGCGGACGCACTTGATGTGGACGTGGAACGTTCAGTGGCGTGGCATGACCGGGCGCGGGTGCTACTGGAAGCGGGGCTCGTTGAGGAGGCTGGTGGGCTCCTGGAACAGGCTGTCGAAGGGCTGCACACGGCGGGACTCTTCCAAGAATGGTCTGAAGCCAGGCTGGACCAGGCTCGCTGGGCCGTGCTCTCGGGACAGCCCGCGCGGGGCGTGGCAATTGCCCACGACGTCGTAGTGGATTCCGTCCGGCGCGGGGAGGACGCCCGTGCGCAGGGAGCTGAACTTGTTGCTCTTGAGGCCCGGCTGCCCGGCACCGGTACCGCAGATGCCGAACTTGCCGCCGCAGCGGGGGACTTGGCGTCCCGAACACGAGCAGCCGGTCGCCCATGGCTGGCGGACAGGGCCATCGCCGTGCAGGTCATCGCGGCAGGGACCGTCGGTGGCACGACGCCGGGGGGCGAGACGGTACGTGCCCTGCGGCGGCTGCGGGAATCCTCATACCTTGCCACGCGGATCATGGGTATTTCCGCCCAGCTTTCCATTGCCGGAAGTCCCGCCCACCGCAACAAGCTGATGCGTGAAGCTGCCGCACTCACTGCTGCTGCTCGTGCAGGCGTGTCCAGCTTGGATCTGCGCACCGCCGTCGCCATCCATCTGCAGCCCATAGTCAGGGCCGATCTTGAACGGGTGGCTGCTGATGGGCACGGATGGGCGGCCCTGCAGGCCACCGAGCGCTGGCGGGCGGCCCTACAGGGATTTCCCTCCGTTATTCCGCCGGCCAAGGTGGAGATTGCAGGCCTCTGGTCCAGCCTGCGCCGGCTCCACGAGGAACTGCGCACAGGCGTACCCGGAGCAGCCCCGCAAACACGGACAGCAATTGGCGTGATTGAACTCCAATTGCGTGAGCATTATTGGGCTAGCCAGAAGCAGGGACCGGCCCTCCCGGCACAACGACTGACGAGATCATTTGTCGGCGACGCCGGGGTCATGGACTATTTCTGGGCAGGGGATTTCCTGCATGCCGTACGTCTCGCCCCGGGCCGGCCCGCACAGCTGCTGCGTCTGGGAACCCGGCAGGAAGTCACCGACCTGCTCTCGCGCGTCACCGCCGATGCACAAGCAGGCGCCCAAGCCCCGGCAGGCCGTTTGGAAGCAACTATCCTTTCCTCGCTCGCAGAGTCCTTGGAGCGGCTTGAAGAGATGGTTCTGCCTGATGCTCCCGGCAGCGGCCCGTTGGTCGTGGTGCCCAGCGGGGCACTGGCGCGGCTGCCGTGGGCAATGTTGCCCAGCCTGCGTGGCCGCGGCGTGGTGGTCAGCCGTTCCCTGCGTTCCTGGCGCGCTGGCGCCACCGTTCTTGGCCGTGCCCCCCGGGTGGCCGTTGCAGCAGGCCCTGGACTGGCTCTGGCGGAGAAGGAATGCGCCGGTGTCGCAGCCCACTGGGCCGCCGTGCGGACTATTCCTGCCGATCAGGGCGCGGTCATTAGGGCGCTGGCCACCTACGACGTGGTCCACATTGCCGCCCACGGGCGGCACCGCGAGGACAGCCCGTTGTTTTCCTCGCTGCGGTTGCACGGTGGATTGCTCTTCGCCCACGAGTTGGAACAGGTGCCAATCCGGTCCTCACTCGTGGTGCTCTCCGCCTGCGGCGTCGGCCTGGGGAGGCTGCGCCCGGGAGACGAGGCCCTTGGGCTGACCTCCAGCCTCTTGGCGATGGGCGTGGGGGCCGTGGTGGCCCCGCTGACGGATGTCCCCGATACCACCGCTTCCCGGGTCATGGCAGAGCTGCACCGTCGGCTTGCTGCCGGGCAGGACGGGCCCGCAGCCTTGGCCGCTGCCTGCGACAGCCCGCTCGATGCCAGCTTCACCTGGTTTGGCTCGCCGTGGTGTGCCCCTCGCCTGGAATGACACACCGGAACTGGCATGTACGTATCAAAGGACGATTTTTGCCCTCTTAGTGGGTGCAACGCAAAGACGCGGTGCACCCAACATCACTAAAGGAGCAGCATCATGTCGGACATGACCGATACCACGGCCTATTACTACGCCGATGGAGAGCGGGTACCCTTGGTTCCCTCACGCCACTTCGTCGCCGTCCGGGCGACCCACGATGAAGCGGATTCGATGGTCCGGGGCGCCGCTGCCCTTTCAGCCGATTCACAGGAGCCAGTTGAGGCCTTCCGGATGAGCGACCTGGGCCTGGTGGTCTTCAAGGTCGAGAATGCCGGGGAACCCGGGACGGTTCCGGGTGCCGTGCATGCGGCGGCCAGCCTTGGTGCCGAGGCTGCAACCACGGGACCGAACGTTTACGAATCACAAACCGACGAGGCCGACGGCGTGGAGCCTGCGGCCCTCATCGACAACGGAGAGTTGATCGTCAAGTTCGGCGGCGATGCGTCCGCAGCGGCACGGGTGCTGAAGAAGTACCGGCTCGAAACCGTCCAGGACGACTACCCGGAGCCTGGGGCCAGGCTGGTCAAGACCACAGGCGAGCAGGGTTCGGCCGTGGAGGTTGCCAACGAATTACACGAGCTGGACGGCGTCGATTATGCCGTCCCGAACTTCGTGCGTCTCACCTCTCAGCTGACCGCCATTCAAGAGTTTGAAGCGGAAACTGAGGAACTGGGGGAGAGCGGGCCGTCCTTCACTCCCAATGACCCGCTGCTCTCTTCGCAATGGGGTATCACCAAGATCCGTTGCCCTGAGGCGTGGGATATTTCGCGGGGCAGCTCGGCCATCTCGGTGGCCATTATCGACGAGGGCGGAAACGCGCACGAGGACTACGTTCAAGCAGCTGGCTACGATGCGCGGTTCAACGACTCTGATCCGAGTCCGTATGCCGCTGACGGTCACGGAGTGGCCTGCGCGGGAATTGCCGCCGCCACCGCCGGCAACGGCAGGGGAATCTCCGGCGTGGCACCCAACAGCCGGGTTCGTCACGTGCGCATCGCCTACGGCTTTATTGGCAGTGACGGCAAGAGGTACTGGTCCACAACGGACGCCACCACTGCCGCTGGCATCCGCCGCGCCGTCGATCTCGGGGCAGATGTATTGTCCAACTCGTGGGGTGGTGGAGGGGCCAGCACGGCGATCACCAACGCCTTCAAGTACGCGCAGACCAACGGGCGGGGCGGGCGTGGAACTCCGATCGCGGCAGCCACAGGCAATGACAATGTCCGCGGCGTCAGCTACCCGGCGCGGCTGTCCTCATCCATCCGGGGATTCCTCGCCGTCGGCGCCAGCAACCAGTGGGACCAGCGCAAGAGCAAGACCAGTCTCGACGGCGAGACCTGGTGGGGCTCGAACTACGGCCCCGAGATGGACGTGGTGGCTCCCGGGGTCAAGATTCCGACCACCGACATGATGGGAAGCGGGGGCTATTCAGCGGGCAACCACATCAACACCTTCAACGGCACGTCCGCGGCAACCCCGCACGTTGCCGGACTCATGGCCCTGATTCTGGCGGTGGATCCTGATCTGCGTTCATGGGAGGTGGAGGACATCATCAAGCTGACCGCCAAGGATTTGGGGACAGCCGGCCGGGACGAAGGCTTCGGCTTTGGGCGGATCGATGCCCGTGCCGCCTTGGAAGCGGCTTCGAGAATCTGGTACGACATCAAGGTGACGCCCGTCTTCCTGGGCGCGGGCCGCGAGACCTTCATCAAGGTGTCGATCCGGATGTTCAACCCGGGCATCAACACGGTGCGGCTGAACGGGCTGACTTTCCGCTCGCATGCTCCGAATGGGGCCGTGATTGACGAGTTCACGTTCCAAGGCAACCCCGGGCCGGTCATGCTGGCCCGCAGTGGGCACGATGTCCGTTTCGCCACCCTGCTGTTGCGTGCCAACGGGAACCAGTCCAGCTGGTCGCACAGCTGGTCTGCGTTCTGGGGCACTACGTTCTGGCGCCCGAGCGCACCGGTGCTGGCGCTGGGAGCTATGGATGCCGGCGCTGATGCCGCAGCCACAGGGGCGGGGGTCCTTGACGAAAGTCAGGGCATCAGCGAAATGGGACGGACGTTGGAGGGCAGCGGCTCCGGCAGCCGTGCAGCTGCTGAGTCGAATGAGAGCATCGCCAAGGTGACACCAGCGGTGGAAACAGCTGGGGACCTGATCACCTTCGACCGGGCCACGAGGGAGATCACCATCGTGGTGCGCTGATCCACACCAAGCACAGCACGGTGGGGCCCGACGCCAGAATCCAGGCGCCGGGCCCCACCGTGCTTTGCGGTGCTCGCGTCATGATGCCCGCGTGGTTGTCACCACTCACTGCAAGCGGCGCCCGGACTTATGCTTTGGATAAAAGGTCACGTACTTCTGGGAAGTCTCAATGCTGTATCCGGTTGTTCGTGTTGGCATTGTTGATGACAATGAAGTGGTGCGCATCGGCTTTTCGGCTGGTGCCGCCCTGAACGCCAAGTTTTCTGAACACCCACTGAAGGTCGTGACAGCTGCGGACACTGTGGGCAGGTTGCTGCAAGGATCGCCCGGAATGTTTGATGTGGAGGTGCTGGACTTGTCGCTGTCTGACGGCTCCGCACCGGCGGACAACGTCCGCGCGGGTCTCGCCGCCGGCTACCCGGTTCTTTTTCAGCTTGGGCGACAACCCGGACGCCATCCGCGAAGCCCTCACCGCTGGGGCCTCGGGAATTTCCCGCAAGGCCGAAGACATTCGCGACACCTTGGAGATGGTGCGCATGGTCGCCGCCGGCCAGACCATTGACAACCAGGAACTGGCCGCCGCGATTTCATCGGACAGGGGCTTCGTCGCCGCTGAACTGAGCAAGTGCGAACACGAGACCCTGAAGTTCTACGCCACCGGATTCACGCGGGGCCAAATCGCCACGCGCATGAACATCTCCGCCAACACGGTGGGCACCAACATCAAGCGCATCCGCGAAAAGTACGCGGCAGCCGGCCGCTACGCCCCCACTCCAAAGTTCCGGAGGCAGTCAAGCCCCGCACCAAACCACGACTCGCCATCAAGCCCAACACGGTCGAGTTGACCGAATTGTTGCTGGCCCGTTCCATTGGCTTCTTTGCCTTGCTTCCTCATTGCGCTGGCCCTGCCCGACCTCCTCCAGGGTGCGGGGAGTAAAGCCCGCCTCGACTACATGGTTTTCGTGGTCCTGATCCCGGTGCTGACCCTAGCCACCATGATCCCCCGGAAACGTGCTGGCCTGCGCCGCCTCTTAGCCGGGACGGTCGCGTGGATGATCCTGCTCGGCTTTCTGCTGTGGCATCTGGGCCTGATCGGCAATGGCCTGAGCCCCGACGCCCGCCCCTGGTCATGGGGCATTGCCGGCGCCGGGGTGGGGGCTGACAGCGGTCGCGAAGGACATCAAGATGGCCAGCATCTATGGGCTGGTTTTTTCGATACTGATACTTGCCGTCCCGCTGCTGCCGGCCGGTTCCGGGCGCCACTGGTCCGACTCCTGGCAGGACGCGCTGCTGACCGTTGCCATGACCACCGTGATCGTCGCCCCCATCTGGGCGGTGCTCGGCGCTGTCCTGGAATCTGACCAAGCCGCCGTGGAAGCCGTGGAAAAGTTCGTCGAGGCCGCCCGCTCGGAGGCAGTTTCGCTGGAGCGCCGGCGTCTTGACGCACTGACCCATGACATCATCCTCAGCACCTTGATTGTCGCTTCGCAGGCCCGCTCCCAGGAGGTGGTGGAGGCCGCGCATCGCGCTGCGGTGGCTGCCTTGGCCCAGCTTGAAACTGTGAAGCACGACGCCGGAACCTCATCCGACGACCATCTCACCACCCGCGAGTGGCTGGTCAGGTTGGGGGCCGCCGTTGGCAGCCTGGGTGTGCAGGTAGAGGTTCCGGAGTCTGTGCCGGGTGGCAGGCAGGAGATCCCCCTGCTCGCGGCACGAGCCTTGACCCAGGCAGCCATGGAGGCTGTGCGGAATGCGGCCGAATATGCTCTCGGAGCTGCACTGCAGGTGGGAGTTCAGTTCCCGGGCCGGCACCCGAGACAAGTAGCAGGGCATCCGGTGCCGGGGGTGGGGCCAATGAACACTTCAATGACTTAGAAACTGACTTGGAAACTGACCACGCAATAGTGGTGCTTGACATCAGCGATGACGGGCCGGGCTTCGATGTGGGAACGGTTCCGTTGGAGCGGATGGGGGTGCGTTTTTCCATCTTCGAGCGCATGTGCCAGGCCGGTGGCAGCGCCGAAATTATCTCCCGTCCAGGCGGAGGAACGCTGGTGCGGCTGCAATGGCCACGGAAAGGGGGTGTCCGTGGACAAGGTGATTAGCAAGTGGCTGGTGCTGGCCGTTGCCATTCCCATGCCTGTTGTCCACGTGATTCTTGGCGTGGCCAACCTGCACAAGGTCACGTCCCTTTGGCAGCCGTTGGCGGCCATGGTCGTCACTCTGGCCCTGGTGGTGGCAATTTGCTGGCGGACACGTGAGCACAAGCTGCCGCTGGGCTCGGCACTGGCTGTTGTGACCGGCGTCGTGCTTGTCGATGTGTTGGTGACCGGCGTGCTGCCAACAGGGGTGCATCCGGGCTATGCGTCATGGCAAAACGGTGCCATTCAGATGCTGCTGGTGGCGATGGCGTTTAGGAACCGGGTACTGCTGGCATGGCTGGGCATGGTGGCGTTTGCCGTCCTGGACTTCAGCGCGTCGATGGCGCACGGGCTGTCGTTGGTGGATGCGTTGGCGCTGGTGCTTACCCCTGTCATGTGGATGGTCATTGCCACGGCCATGCATGTCATGCTCGGTCGCAGCCGCAGCAATATCGCCGCGTACACGGAGCAGAGTAGGGAGTCGGCCACGCGTCTGGGTCGCGAACATGCGCACAGACTGTACCGGGACACGTGGATGCTTGAACTGGAGCAGACCACCCGCCCGGCCCTGGAAGCCATCGCGGCGGGGGAGCTTTCCACGGGGCAGCGGCAGGAGCTCGCCCTGTTGGAGGCTGAGCTGCGCGATCAGGTCCGTGGCCGCCTCCTGGCCACCCCGGAGGTTGTGCAGGCAGCGCGGGCAGCGAGGGTGCGGGCCCGCGCGCTTCCCGCGGGAGGAGAACTGGCGGTCACCATTTTGGCGTTCGACGAGTTAATACCGGACAATGAGGTGTACGCGGAAATCAACGAAGTAGAACTGGCGAGGTAGCAGAACGTGAAGAGCATCCCCGGCAGCAGCACTACGCTGGGTCCGAAATTGCAGGCTGTGGTGGCCGTGCTGGCTGGTTTGGCCTTGGCCGCCGGCGGCAGCCCCCCCATGAGCTTCAGCGTCAAAACTGCCACCGCCGTGACCAAAACGACTTCTGGCGGAGTGTCGCTCGTCGTTCCGGGCGCCAACACTTCTTCCCCCGGCCGCGGCATCTCGGCTGGAAAGCCCCGCCTGCGCTGTGATGGACGCCGACGCCGGAATGCGAAGGGCCCCAAAGCTTCTATCTGCCGTGATCGGAACGTCCCCCTCCACCGTCGCCGCCCGCGCGGGCACCGCCACCTCAGCGCCGTCGACGCGAATGCAGTGAGCTAAGCACACACCTTCGTGAGCAACGCGAAAATCCCCGTCTGCCGCCATCCCAAGGAGCATTTTCGCCCATGAGCCATGAGCCATTGCCTGCGGCACCCACCCTGAGCTGGACACAGGGAGACACCGGGCATACGGCCGTGTGGTTCTCCGCCAGCGGCGCACCGGCGCCAAAAAAGGTGCAGGTGGTGGACGATTCTCTCACAGCCGACGATGCCCACCGCCTTGCCGCCCACGGAACGGCCATGCTGTGGCAGGGTGACTATCACAATGCCCGCCAGTTGCTCTCCGCCATGGCCAGGCGCCTGCCCATTTTTTCCAGGCATGACGGCGAGCACGTCGCCAAGGCGTTCTACCGCTACCGCCAAGGGCGGACACAGCGGGCCAGGATGCTGGGCCTGCTGCTCGTGCCGCTGGAGGCGGGCCCCACCGTAGCACTGCGCCGGGCACCCGATGTGGCTGATGCTTGGAGGGCCGCAGCTGGAGACGTGGTGGGGCCCGTGGTGGCCCCGTTGCAGGACGTGCTGGGCGCCGTCGGAGCGTATGAATGGCGCCGCAACGGTGTGTTTGTGCAGGAGCTGGACGCTGTCATCTACCCGCACTACGGTACTTTTGCGCCCATCCGCAGCGAATACCTGGGGCTCGTGGCGCAGGCACCGCTGCCCTCGCAGGAATTGGCCTTTGACATTGGCACTGGCACGGGAGTCCTGGCGGCCATCGTGGCGCAGCGCGGCGTAAAACGGGTAGTGGCCACGGACAGCGAACCGCGGGCCATCGCCTGTGCACAGGACAATCTTGAACGGTTGAGGCTGGCGGATGTTGTCGAGGCCACCGAAGGGGACATGTTCCCGGACGGGCGGGCCCCGCTGGTGCTCTGCAACCCGCCATGGCTGCCGGGGACCGCGAACACCTTGTTGGACAACGCCGTCTACGACCCCAAATCCCGTATGCTCAAGGCGTTCCTGAACGGGCTCGCGGGGCACCTGATGCCCGGGGGAGAAGGCTGGCTGGTCATCTCAGATCTGGCTGAATACCTAGGTCTGCGCTCGCGCGAAGAACTGCTGGAGTGGATTGACAAGGGCGGGCTCGAGGTTTTGGGAAAACTGGACACACCTCCCAAACATCCGCGCTCCATGGATCGCAGCGACCCGTTCTTCGCTGCGCGGAGCAAGGAAACCACCTCACTGTGGAGGCTGGGCGCGAAAGCCTAGTTCGGCGTCGTGCTTGGGCTGGGGTTGGGCACATCATTGGGGCCTACACAGCCGTGCCCTGTGGTTGGAATTTTGGCTGCAGCGGCGGAGATTTCCGTCAGGACCGTGTCGGAGGGAACCTTGTTCTTGGAGAGCAGCAGCTCGGTGGCGGGGTTGCGGCCGTACGTGGTCAGCGTCCAGTAGGAGTCCCCTTCCTTCATGACCCAGTCCACGCCGTTCACGGTGACGCACTTGTCCGTGGTGGGTCCCGGGACGGTGACGCCGCAGCGCAGAATGACCACGGAGGGATCTCCCCAGGCTGCCGTGGCCTGGCTGCTGGTGGTGCGGCGCTTGGCATCGGCCAGCGCATCGGGCAGGGCCACCATCATCGGCGCGCATGCGGGGTTGTTGGCATCCTTGGCTTCGTCGACTGTCACCGACGGCCCGCAAGCGGTCAGAAGTAGCAGGGCGACGGCGGCAAACGGCACAGCAGTGCGCCAGGAACAAACATTCAAAGGCATACACCAAGCCTAGCCGTTGTCTGGATCGTCAACGCACGTGCCTTTTCGCAAGGCTCCGGCTGTGGGGGTGGCATGTCCGGTATGACAGACAGCTGCACAGCGTGATCCCTAGAATGGTGCGTCAGTCAGGGGTTGGATGGAAGGAAAGGAACTTCTGCCCGGAACCAGCTGGTTCCATGAAGTAGACCAGCAGCTAAGGAATTCATCATGGCAACGATTCACGACCCTTCTCGCACCATCCGCGCAGCACGCGGCACCGATTTGTCGGCCAAGTCGTGGCAGACGGAGGCGCCCCTGCGTATGCTCATGAACAACCTGGATCCGGAAGTTGCCGAACGCCCCGAGGACCTGGTGGTCTATGGGGGAACCGGCCGCGCCGCACGTTCATGGGAAGCCTACGACGCCATTGTGGCCACGCTGAAGACCCTCGACGACGACGAAACCCTGCTGGTGCAATCGGGCAAGCCCGTGGGAGTGTTCCGCACCAACGTCTGGGCTCCCCGGGTGCTGCTGGCCAACTCGAACCTGGTGGGGGACTGGGCCACCTGGCCCGAATTTCGCAAGCTCGAGGCCGAGGGCCTGATCATGTACGGACAGATGACGGCCGGCTCCTGGATTTACATTGGCACCCAGGGCATCCTGCAGGGCACGTTTGAAACGTTCGCCGCCATTGCCGTTAAGCGCTTCGGCGGCACCCTTGCCGGGACGCTGACCCTGACCGGCGGCTGCGGTGGCATGGGCGGTGCCCAGCCGTTGGCCGTCACGCTCAACGGCGGCGCCTGCTTGGTTGTTGATGTGTCCGCCGAGCGGCTGCAGCGCCGGGTTGGCAAACGCTACCTTGACGAGCTCGCCCCGGACCTGGACACCGCCTTGGCCCGCGTGCTGGAAGCCAAGGCGCAGAAGCGGCCCTTGAGCGTCGGCGTCGTCGGCAATGCGGCTGAGGTGTTCCCGGAGGTGCTGCGCCGCCACCAGGCTGGCGAATTCACGGTGGACATTGTCACCGACCAGACCAGCGCCCATGACCCGCTCTCCTACCTCCCCACGGAATACTCGGTGGAGGAGTGGCACAACGAGGCCGCGGCCGACCCCGACGGCTTCACGAAGAAGTCGCAGAACGCGATGGCCCGCCACGTCCAGGCCATGGTGGAGTTCCAGGATGCCGGCGCCGAGGTCTTTGACTATGGCAACTCGATCCGCGACGAGGCGCGCAAGGGCGGGTACAACCGGGCCTTTGAGTTCCCCGGCTTTGTCCCGGCCTACATCCGCCCGCTGTTCTGTGAGGGGATGGGCCCGTTCCGCTGGGTCGCACTCTCCGGGGACCCGGAGGATATCTGCGTGACGGATGAGGCGTTGCAGGAGCTGTTCCCGGAAGATGCGCACCTGCACCGCTGGCTCAACGCAGCCGCCGAGCATGTTGAGTTTGAAGGACTGCCGGCCAGGATCTGCTGGCTGGGCTACGGCGACCGGGCGAAGGCCGGCGTCATGTTCAACCAGCTCGTGGCCGACGGCCGCGTGAAGGCGCCCATTGTGATTGGCCGCGATCATCTGGACTCCGGTTCCGTTGCCTCCCCATACCGTGAGACGGAAGCCATGAAGGATGGCTCGGACGCCATCGCCGACTGGCCGCTGCTGAACGCCATGTTGAACACCGCCTCCGGTGCCACTTGGGTGTCCATCCACCACGGCGGCGGCGTGGGCATTGGCCGTTCCATCCACGCCGGCCAAGTGTCCGTGGCCGACGGCACGCCGCTGGCCGCCGAGAAGCTCCAGCGCCTGCTGACCAACGACCCCGGCACCGGCGTGATCCGCCACGCCGACGCCGGCTACGAGCGTGCCATTGAGGTTGCGGCCGAGCGCGGCGTGCGCATCCCCATGCAGGAGCAGTAGTCGGGGAGTGCTGCCTGAGCGGCTGGCACGGTCAGCCCGGCAGCGGTTTCGGCTTGGATGAAAGCTTGACCACGCCGAAACCTACGAAGACCAACTAGCGGAGTTTTAGGGCATTCCAGATCGCTATATGACAACTCAACGTTGTGATCTAAGGAAACTGCTGGCCAAGTGTTGAAGTGGAGGGAAGGATGGCCATCTTTGCCCGTCAAATAATCCTTCGTGTGGGCTCCAAGGTACACGGTGTGAAGCTGCTGATTCAAAGAACAAACAAGTCACAGTAGTGAGCCCATCAGCTGGGGCCAACCATCTGTACTTATTCTGTACTCATCCAATAAATATGAACTAGCACCACCCATGACGGGCTGGGTATCCGCCGCTGACAATGGCAATCACGCCAGCGGGGCAGAAAGTCGTCCTAGCTCGCCAGAATTAGAGCAGACAGATAGACAGTCGATCCTGACCCGCGCGAAGTTCCGCATCAATTTTAAAGCCAGTTCCGACGAATAGTACTCGACATCTGTGCCGTCTAGGCTCATGCTTAGTTTCATGATGCATAGAAGAGTACCTGGGCCAGAGCGTCCGGAGACGACTTGGCATTGCACAGCGCCAGGTTGCCATTTTGAGCGATATTCCATCGACAAACCTGATCCCCATCCACTTCATCCGTTTGATGAAATGGTAGAGGGAAGCGCAGAATAACCAAGAATTGAATTCCTGTTCTTTCGGCGCCTGCGTCGGACGGTGAACGTCTGTAGCTCAATCAATATTTAATATGAGCCTGAGGGTAGGTATAAATTTAGGTCGTTTGAGGATTATGCGTATCTAGCCATTCTGCGATGGTTACAAGGAGGGCGCCATAGGCCTGCGCGGTCGCAATGGCGGCCCGGTACATGATCATGGCAGTCATGTATGAGACTACTAGTAGAGCGTCGGTTCTAATATTCTGCTGAGATAGTGTATGAAGGATGTGGGCGGATCTTCCCCGGCTCCCCGCCCGGAAAGAGGCTCCGTGAAGGCTAGGACACGCACCCGCCCCGTCAGGCTC
>NZ_JAFMPX010000002.1 GCF_017353415.1 Arthrobacter sp. E3 | reverse complement strand
CCGCCCATGCCGAGGCGATGGTGAAGTGGTCCATGATCGGGCTGATGGCCAGGCGTCTCTCACCGCCAGCCGGCCGCCTTCCTTGGCAGCCCGGAACGGCAAAATAACCACTTTCCCAACACGTTCTAAGCGCCGCTGACGGCCACCACGCCGGGATTTTCCGGGTGGAACACGAGGCGGCGGTTGGCGATCTTGTCGGTAAAGAACCTGTCGTGGCTGACCACAAGAACGGCGCCGGGGAAATGCAAAAGCGCCCGTTCCATGACCTGGGTACTGGACATGTCCAAGTGGTTGGTGGGCTCATCAAGCACCAGCACGGAAGCTCCGGAGAGCAGGCACTGCGCCATGGCTACGCGGGCGCGCTGGCCACCGGAGAGGTTACCGATGCGCTGCTTCAAGTCGGCTTCGGAGAACTGGAACATTGCCAGAAACCTGTTGACGGATTTCTTCGTCGCTGTCAACGCCAAGCTGTCTGGCATCGCGTTGACAGCGTGCGTGACGGTGTCCTCGGGGTCAAGCTCCTCAAGGACCTGGTTGTAGGACACCAGCCCGCCGCCCTTGGCCCAGGTGACATACCCGGAATCGGCTGCTTCCTCTCCCGTCAAGGCCCGCAGCAACGTTGACTTTCCGGAGCCATTGGAACCGAGCACCACAATCCTGTTGCCACGACGAATCTCAAAGCTGAGGTCACCAAACAGGGTCCGTTCACCATAGGACTTAGTGAGCGACTCCACACGGCACAGTACGTCCTTGACGTGCAGGCCACCATAAATTTCGGTGATGATCTTGTCCACGGGACGCGGCGTACGCGACTTCTTGATTTTCGAGAGCTTGGAATCGAGTCCTCGCGACGCAGCCTTGGCGGCCTCGCGCCGGTCGGAGATCCCCTCCGCTTCAAACGCCAGCAGTTCGGATTCATGCACAAACTGGCTCTCGAGGCTTTTGAGCCGGAACTGCTTGGCCACCACATAGTCGCCGAAGTTGCCCGGGTATTCGTGCAGGTGGAAGTTCTCAACCTCGATGATGCGGGTAACGACGGCGTCGAGGAACTTCCTGTCGTGGGAGACGATAATGGCCGCTCCCATGAAGTTCTTGAACCAGCCTTCGAGCCATTCCACACCGGCTACGTCCAGGTAGTTGGTGGGCTCGTCAAGGAGCAATACGTCGGGGGATTCCAACAGGATCTTGGCCAGTGCGGCACGGTTCCGCCAGCCGCCGGAAAGCTCGTCGATGGCGCACACGCGGTGGGCCTGGTTGAATCCGAGCGTTGTCAGCACTTTGTCGATGGAGCGCTGGTAGTCCCACCCGTCCACCCTGTCCATGTCGGCAAAGAGCTCGGACTGCCGGTGGATCAGTTTGTCCATCTCGGCGTCAGAGGGCCCAGCGGCGAGCGCAGCATCGATCTGGGCGAGTTCAGCTTCAATGTCCACCACGTGCGCAAACACTTCCTCCAACACTTCAAGGATGGTGGAGCTACCGTTGAGTTCAGAAAACTGGGAGAAATAGCCTATCTTCGTGCCCAGTTCCACGCTGACCGTACCCGAGTCCGGTTCCATCTGATCCAAAACAAGTTTCAACAGCGTGGACTTTCCCGAACCGTTGCGGCCAATCAAGCCCACCCGGTCCCCGGCCTCCAGCTTGAAGAACGCTTCGCGGAGCACCTGGACCTTGTCGAAGCGCACGGAAACGTCATTGAGGCGGATCAAGCTCATGGGGGTGTTGTCCTTCTGGTTGTGCAGGAAGCCGTTTGTGCAGGCAGCGGGGCTGGGAACACCCGTTGACCATTTTACCGCGTCGCAGCGGAGCCGTCCGCGATCTGCGGAGCTTGCACGTCTGCCTGCCCACAGTTGGACGTGGTTGATACTGCAGTTCCTGCGGGTGACCGGCCACGCCCTTTACTCATACTGCAGCTCCTGCGGGTCCCCTCGCTGAGCACCCACATCAGCCGCAGTTTGAACGACCGGTGTGACGGTACACCCGCATCAGCTGCCAAATACTTCTGGAATCTCCCAGCTTCCCGTGCCAATGTTGGGTCATGGGAACCATGATTGATTTCAATGTGGCAGGACAGCGGTTTCAGGCCTACCGTTCGGAGCCATCCGGACCGCCGCGGGGCGCGGTGCTGGTCATCCATGAAATTTGGGGTCTGGTACCGCACATCCGGGACGTTGCAGACAGGTTTGCTGCAGCCGGGTATGTGGCGGTGGCGCCTGACCTCATGGGTCTGGCCGGGCTGGATACCGTATTGATGGCTGAACTTGGTGCACAACGAGCGGACCCCGCCGCCCAGTCGGAGATCCAGCCTAAGATCCGCGCCGCCATGGCTCCGCTGAATTCCCCGGACAAAGCGGCACTCATCAGGGCGGGGGTCGCCGCGGTGTTTGAGCAACTGCAGTCCTCGCCCGAGAGTGCCGGACGGACGGCAGTGGTGGGCTACTGTTTTGGCGGCACGTACGCCTTTGCCCTGGCCGTGGAGGAACCTCGCCTTGCAGCTGCCATCCCCTTCTATGGGCATGCCAACTATTCAGTGACCGAACTTTCTGCCATCACGTGCCCGGTCTTGGCGTTCTACGGTGCCGACGACTCCGCCTTGGTGGACGCCCTGCCTGCGCTGGCCACTCACATGAAGGAGGCGGGTGTCGACTTCCGCCACACCGTTTTCGACGGTGCCGGGCACGCCTTTTTCAACGATAGCAACCCGACCATGTACCGCACCCAAGCGGCACAGGCCGCCTGGACTGCAACACTGGATTTCCTCGAGCAGCAGCTCTCTTAGGATCCCGCCAGCTGGCAGCGCTGGGCACCCAAGCCTACGTCACGGCGTCGTGCACTGCAGTTCACACACTGCAACTGACAACCCTGCAGGCGGTACGGTGGTGGGTAGTTATGCGGCCGCCAAAGAGGACGGCCCGATGAGTGGATGGAGATTAGATGAGCGCGCCGATTCGCATTGGAATTGCCGGTTACGGAAACTTGGGGCGCGGTGTGGAGGCTGCCATTGCCAAGAACGCCGACATGACGCTGGTGGGCATTTTCACCCGTCGCAACCCGGCTGATCTGATGCCGCTGAACGCCGGGGCACCCGCGCACTCCATGGACGATCTGGCTGGCCATGCCGACGCCATTGATGTGCTGATCCTGTGCGGCGGCTCCAAGTCTGACCTGCCCGAACAGGGGCCGGCGCTAGCAGCGCTCTTCAACACGGTGGACAGCTTTGACACGCACGCGCGCATCCCGGAGTACTTTGCGGCCGTGGACGCACCCGCACTGGCCCACTCCAAGACAGCCTTGATCTCCGCCGGCTGGGACCCGGGAATGTTCTCCATCAACCGCGTGTACGGCGAGGCTTTGCTTCCCGACGGCGACACCTACACGTTCTGGGGTCGCGGCCTGAGCCAGGGGCATTCGGACGCCATCCGCCGCGTTGACGGCGTGGCCGGAGGCGTGCAATACACAATGCCTTCCGAGGCAGCCATTGACGAAGTTCGCAGCGGTTCGCGCCCCGAGCTGACCACGCGCCAGAAGCACACCCGCGAGTGCTTCGTCGTGCTGGAAGAGGGTGCCTCCGAGGACACCGTGCGCGAGGAGATCGTCTCCATGCCGCACTACTTTGACCAGTACGACACCACGGTGAACTTCATTTCCGCCGAAGAGCTGGCACGCGACCACGCAGCCATGCCCCACGGCGGGTTCGTGATCCGCAGCGGCAACACCACTGATGGGCATGCCCAGGTCATTGAGTACTCGCTGGCGTTGGAGAGCAACCCGGAGTTCACCTCAAGCGTGTTGGTGGCCTATGCCCGCGCGGTGCATCGCATGAGCGCCGCCGGCCAATTTGGTGCCAAGACCGTCTTTGACGTGGCACCCGGCCTGCTGTCGCCGAAGTCCGCTGCGCAGCTGCGGGCAGAGCAGCTCTAACCCCACCCCACGACCGACGCTCCTGCACATATCGGTCATATTTCCCCAACGCTCCTGCACTTGTTTGTAGGAGCGTTGGCATTTAACCCCCAGAAAGTGAATGAGCGGGCGCGTGCACCATTCATTGACACGGTACGACATGCGGCCTAGCGTGTTCTCCGTAACCTGAATCATCTTTCAGCTTTGGGGCTGGCCAGAGTCGGCCCAAACGCGTTTTGCCGGGACGGCGATGATGCGGTGAAGCAGCCCGGACATGCAGGCGAACCCTACCCGCACGTGGAGGTCAAGACCGTGGACACGATCAAGGGCGGCTGCGTTTCCGGCGGGGAAGAAGTTTCCCCCACCGTGGTCAAACAGGTGTTGTGGGTGAATGTCAACGCCAAGGACCCTGCGGAGTCCGGCCGGGGCAGGCTTGACCACTTCGAGGTTTCGGCCACTTTGCTCTTTGCCACGCGGCTTCCATGCACCAGGCTGGCAAAAGTCTCCCACGCCCGGTTGCGACAGGTCCAATCTCAAGCCAACTCTGCGCCGTCGTCCGCTATTCCCAATGCAGCCGAACGGGCCAGTGAATCACCTGGCTGCCACGAAGGGTCCGTCGCGCAACGTCCGGGGCTGCCAGCACCCAGAATTCACGCATTACCGCCGGGCACCCCGCCTTTTACCGCATCCTCCACCAGAGCGGATTTGTTTCCCGAGGCAGTTTTCGAGGAAATGATGGGCCTGATCGAACGTGCACTGGCACCTGCGGCTCAAACAACGGAACCAATCAGTGGAAGAGGCAACGACCATGAATCAGCATGAGAACCAACCGGCTCCCCGGGCCGGGCGCTTGTCAGGACGCAGGGCACTGGTCACCGGCGGAGCCAGCGGCATCGGCGAAGCCTGCGCACGGGCCTTTGCCGCCGCGGGCGCCCATGTCACAGTCGCAGATGTGAACGGCGCGGCCGCTGCAGAACTTGCCGAACAGATCGGCGGCACAGTGTGGGAGGTTGACCTCAGTGATACCGCGGCGCTTGAAACGCTGGCGCTGGATACCGACATTCTTGTCAACAACGCCGGCATTCAACGCATTGCCCCCATCGAGGAATTCGTCCCTGACACCTGGCGGCTGATTCATAGGATCATGCTCGAATCCCCATTCCTGCTCATCCGCGCCGCACTGCCGGGCATGTATGAGCGCGGGTTTGGGCGCATCATCAACGTCTCCTCGGTCCACGGGCTGCGTGCGAGCGCCTTCAAAAGCGCCTACGTTGCGGCCAAACACGGCATGGAGGGCCTCTCGAAGGTCACCGCTTTGGAGGGCGGGCCGCACGGAGTCACCAGCAACTGCATCAACCCGAGCTACGTCCGCACCCCGCTGGTGGAAAAGCAGGTCGCAGAGCAGGCAAGGGTGCACGGCATCGACGAGTCCGAGGTCATTGCCAAAATCATGCTCACCGAAAGCGCCATCAAGCGGCTCGTTGAACCCCACGAGGTGGCCTCCCTTGCCACCTGGTTGGCCACCAACGACGCCGGCATGGTCACCGGTGCTTCCTACACCATGGACGGCGGGTGGAGTGCCCGATGAGCGGGAACCAGCACGACTACCGGACCCGGGACATTCCGGTGCAGGGCGGCACCTTGAGGGTGGGCATCTGGGGTCCCGATGAGCAGCATGCTCCCACCATCCTGGCAGTCCACGGGGTGACGGCTTCGCACCGTGCGTGGAGTGTCCTCGCCACTCAACTTCCCGGTGTGCGCATCATCGCCCCTGATTGGCGCGGGCGCGGGCGCAGCAACCACCTGCCCGGCCCCTACGGCATGCCAGTGCATGCCGATGACCTGGCCGAACTGCTGGAGCAGTGCAGTGCGGGCCCGGTGCTCGTCGTCGGACATTCCATGGGTGCCTTCGCCGCGCTGGTCCTCGCCCATCGGCACCCTGGACGGGTTTCCTCACTGATACTGATCGACGGCGGCCTGCCCCTGCAAGTGGCACCCGGGCTCAGCGATGAACAAATAGTCCAGGCAGTGCTCGGCCCTGCCGCCGAGCGTTTGGAGATGGAGTTCGCCTCCTCAGAGGAGTACCGCAACTACTGGCGGCCACACCCGGCATTCGCCGGACATTGGGCCCCCGGTGTCGAGGACTATCTCGACTATGACCTGCAGGGGGAAGCCCCGCATTTGAAGCCTTCCCCCAGCTACGCGGCACTGGCCGAAGACACTGCCGAACTGCACCGCGGTACGTCACTGCTCACCGCTTTGGCCCAACTCTCTCATGGGGTCCTGTTCCTGCAGGCTACGCGCGGGTTGTTCGATGAGCTCCCCGGCTTGTATCGGGATGACTATGTTGCCCATTGGGCGCAAACGCTGCCCCGCTTCGATGCCCGCCCGGTGCCGGACACCAACCACTACACGATCGTCATGGACTCCGCCGGCGCCGCCGTCGTGGCCGGATTCATCACGGACGTGCTCGCTGCCTCCCCGGCACTCCGGACGCCGCTCTCGTGAAAGGACACCTCTGACATGGACAAGACGTATGCGAATGCGGCTGCCGCGGTGGCTGACATGCCCGACGGCGCATCGCTTGCCATGGGTGGTTTTGGGCTATCCGGCAATCCGATGCAGCTGATCGATGCCGTGCTGGCCCAAGGCGCCACTGCGTTGTCGGTGGTCTCAACAACTGTGGCGTGGACGGGTGGGGGCTCGGCGTGCTGTTGGCGGCAGCACGCATCCGCACGATGACGTCCTCCTATGTGGGGGAAAACAAGGAGTTCGCGCGGCGCTACCTCGGCGGGGAACTTAAACTTGAGCTCACACCGCAGGGCACGCTGGCCGAGAAGTTGCGCACCGGCGGGTCGGGAACGGCCGCGTTTTACACGCGTGCCGGTGTCGGCACCCAGGTTTCCGAGGGCGGACTGCCGCAAATCCACGATGCTGACGGCAACGTTGTCCAGGCTTCAAAGCCGAAAGAAGTCCGGAACTTTGAACTGGGCATGAAGTCGGCGGACTTCGTGCTGGAGGATGCCATCACCACCGATTACTCGCTGGTCCATGCCGCCAAGGGTGACAGGCACGGAAACCTGATCTTCAACAAAGCAGCCCGACAGTTTTCCCCCGTCGCCGCAATGGCAGGACGCATCTGCATCGCCCAGGTGGAGGAACTTGTGGAACCTGGACAGCCAGACCCGGATGCCGTGCACCTGCCAGGGGTGTACGTGCACCGCATCATCGAGGTAGGCCCGGACATTGAAAAACGCATCGAAAAGCTCATAGTCCACCCCGACCCGTCGTCCACAGCTGGCCCCGCCACCACAGCTAAGGATGTTTAGCCATGGCATTGACCCGTGATGAAATGGCGGCCCGCGCCGTCCTCGAACTCGACGACGGCGCTTATGTGAACTTGGGCATTGAGCTTCCCACGCTGGTGCCAAACCACCTCCCTGCCGGGCGCACCGTGGTTCTGCAGTCCGAGAACGGGATCTTGGGGGTGGGACCCTATCCGACAGCGTCCGACGTCGACCCCGATCTGATCAACGCAGGAAAGGAGGCGGTCACGGTATTGCCCGGGGACTCCCTCTTCGATTCAGCCACCAGTTTCGGCATGATTCGGGGTGGAAAGATCCACGCGGCAATCCTTGGCGCCATGCAGGTCTCCGCTGCCGGAGACCTGGCCAACTGGATGATTCCCGGAAAAATGGTCAAGGGCCCTGGCAGCGCCATGGATCTGGTGCACGGAGCGGCACGCGTCATTGTGCTGATGGAGCACGTGGCCAAGGATGGCAGTGCCAAGATTGTTGAAAACTGCTCACTGCCGCTGACCGGGCGGAACGCCGTGGACCGGATCATCACGGATCTGGCCGTGGTGGATGTGAGCGACGACGGGCTGGTGCTTGTTGAAACGGCAACTGGAGTCAGCATCGAGACTATTCGCGCGGCCACCGGGCGCACAGTTCAGCGTGTCTCCCAACTTCGCAGCGGCAGGCACCGCAGCACCCTGAAAGATTAGGCCCGCGTCCTACCGCCAGTCCCCGCTCCCGCCCCCGCCCCTTCAGACGCTCCTGCACCAATGGGGGGTTAATACAGGAGGCTACCGCACAAAGGTGCGGGAGCGTTCGGGTTTGGCGCCCCGAAAGTGCGGGAGCGTTGGGTTAGGCGAGGGAGAGGAAGAGTTTCTCTAGGTCGGCGCGGTCTGCCGTGGAGTCCTCGCTGGCAAGACACAGCTCGAGCCCGGTGGCTATAATGCTGAAGCCCGCCCGGTCGATGGCCTTGGATGCCGCAGCGAGCTGCGTCACCACCACCTTGCAGTCAGTCCCCTCTTCCAGCATGCGGATGACTGCATTGAGCTGTCCCTGTGCCCTCTTCAATCTATTGATGGCCGGTTTCATTTCGTCTGCTTCCAGATGCATGGCTGCCTTTCTCGCATTTGTGGTTCCCCCAACTCTATACCCCCAGGGGTTTATTCGACGTCAACAAACTCAACTTGAATACCCCAGGGGGTATGTGGCACACTTGAGTCAGGCGGCCCACGCACCGTCATCGCCGAAATTCAACGAGGAGAGAATATGTGCCGTGCAGTAAAGTGCCGCAACTGCCAGAAGACCAGCTGGGCCGGGTGTGGACAGCACGTAGACCAAGTCATGGCCAACGTTCCCCGAGCTGATCGTTGCTCCTGCGACCGCAATGCACCGAAAAAGCCTGCAGAATCCACGGGCTGGCTTGCACGTCTCTTTGGGCGCTGAGCACCGGCATTCCACTGCGGCAGGCCCGTCGAGGCCCCAGCTCCTCCCCCTTAACCTCCCCACTTAGCGGTACCAACTCGCACGATGACACCTAGGAGTGACATGCTTCTCGAACGTATTTATGACGAAGATCTAGCCCAGGCCAGCTACTTCATTGGCTGCCAGGCCAAGGGTGAAGCCATTGTGGTGGACCCCCGCCGTGACATCGATGTATACCTCCGCCTTGCCGCTGCCAATGACATGAAAATCGTGGCCGTCACCGAGACCCACATCCACGCCGACTACCTCTCCGGAACCCGCGAACTGGCTGCGGCCACGGATGCCTCCATCTATCTTTCCGGCGAAGGTGGGGACGATTGGCAGTACGCATTCGACGGCGTGCGGCTGTTCGACCAAGACACCATCTCACTCGGAAACATCACTCTTCGCGCAGTGCACACCCCGGGGCACACCCCGGAACACCTGTCCTTCCTCGTCACTGACGGCGCCTTCAGCGACCAACCCGGATTCATGCTCTCGGGTGACTTCATTTTTGCCGGCGACCTTGGCCGCCCTGACTTGTTGGATGAGGCCGCTGGCGGGATCGACACCCGCTTTGCCGGAGCCCACGACATTTTCGTGTCGTTGAAGGAAAAGTTTCTGACCCTGCCCGACTACGTGCAGGTTCATCCTGCCCACGGCTCGGGAAGCGCCTGCGGGAAGGCCTTGGGCTCCATACCTTCCTCCACGGTTGGCTATGAGCGCCTCTTTGCCTGGTGGGCGCCTTACTTGGCAGCAGACGACGAGGCTGGATTCGTTGCTGAACTGCTCGATGGCCAGCCCGACGCACACGCTTATTTTGGCCGCATGAAGCGCCAGAACCGTCAGGGCCCAGCCATTATAGGTGCCCGTGCGGAACTTCCACAATTCCTCGCAGCCCAGGTGGCAGAACGTCTGGCTGCCGATGAAATTACCTTCGTGGACACCCGTCATCACAGTCTGGTCCACGAGGGCACTGTGCAGGGTGCGGTGAACATCCCCACGGGAACCAAGGTGGCAAGTTATGGCGCCTGGGCCATTGACCCCGAAACTGACCATCGCCCCGTAGTGCTCCTGGCCGATGACCAGGAGATGGCGAACGGCCTATGGGACCATCTTGTTCGTGTGGGCATTGACAACGTTTCCGGCTTCACAACCTCGCTTGAAGGGCTGCCACTCTTTGTCCCCCACACCATTTCCCCCGCAGAGTTGGAAGATTTTGACACCAAACTGATCTTGGACGTGCGCAATAAAACCGAGCACGTCGCCGGACACATCCCTGGCTCTGAGCAACTCAGCGCCGGCCGTGTCCTGTGGAACACTGAACAGCTTCCCCATGCCGGCACCATCGTGAGCTACTGCCAGTCCGGTGTGCGAAACTCCGTGGCCGCATCCACCCTGCGCCGTGCCGGGTTCGACGTCGTCGAACTTGACGGCAGCTACTTGGCGTGGAGTAACTGGCGAGAACTCCAGAACGCCTGAACCCACCACAGGAGGCACAGCTATGCATGAATTTCTTGGACCGAACTTGTCAGGAACCTTAGTAAGGACAGAACGGGCATAAGCACGGTGACTTTCTTACTCGCGCTGGACGCATCCACGAAGAAGAACATCCGGACAGTTTTTGCGCAGCTGCCCCTGACCCCAGTCATGATATAGCGGTTGCGCTGTCCAGCACCGCTCAACCCGTGCAAGAAACTATCTCCATATAAAAGTAATAAGATTTTTTAACTACATCTCTCTATTATTCTGCCCCTCAAGCCATTATGGTTGCAGCAAGTGCTGGAACGGGATCACGGGCAGACAAGCCCGTGATCCCGGTTTTGGCACTACTGCAGTGCACTTCGCACCTGCAGCACGAATCTTGGAGGGACAGCCATGACTGACAACCAACCACTTGCCGAAGACTTCCGTTCCGTCCCCGTAAGCGACTGGTCCGATTTGGGCCAGCAGCTCTGGTCCTACCTGACAGGACGCGGGGCAGTGGTGAACTACAACTTCATGGACATGACGGTTGAAGTGCCCCGCGACATTGGTCCGGACGCACCGCGGGCAACCTGGAAATTCAACGGAACTCTGCGGGTGACCACCAGCGACAATGAGAGCCTTCCCGCTGTCGACACCAAGCGCTAGGTGATGGAACATGCGCTTCGACATTGATCTTGAGTTCTCGGCTGAACTTCCGGCCGAGGACGGCAAGGAAGCCGCCTCAGTCAATGGCACCATCAAGGCTGCTGGCCAGGAAATCAACATCCACACCGACACCGCGGCGCTTTTCCGCCTCGGTTCCCGGAGACACATAACTGTCATCAGGAAGTTGGCAAAATCCTTGGCCACTCGAGGAATTGTTGTGAACGTCTCACTCCCCGAAGGGACCATCGTCAGCATGGGAGCTGTAAACGTTTCGCCTCTGCAACGTCTGATGTCAACCTCGCCCCACATCAAACCGGGCAAGTCCAACACCTGGGCCACCGTGATCAAGGCGCAAGCTTCAAGTGGCTTGCAGAGACGCATGCTTCCCCCAAGCACTCCATTTCCGATATCGCCCACGTTTCAGCGGAACTACCGGATGAAGCCCACCACCACCCACTACGCGCGCGGCGGCGGCAGGCCCAGGCTGATTTTCGTTCGGGACAGTGAGACGTGGGATGGACGCCCGCCCAAGGAGTTCAACCTCACCGAGGAAGCGACCGTGATTGGAAGCGGCCCTGAGGCGAATTTCAGGTTGCCGGAATTGTCTGCGGCTCATGGAAGCATCATCCATACGGACGACGACGAGTACGTATTCTTCCCCACGCAGCCTTCTTCCTCCGAAGCCCCAGGAAGGATCCTGCGAACGGGTGCCCGGCTCCTGCTGGGGCCATGGAGAATGGTTTTCTTCCGGGAAGAATATGCGGATCACGGCCGACCCTTTGGTGGACGAACGGCGGGCGAGTTCTCGAAAGTGCAGCGCCCGCAATTTGATCCCCGCACGGGTCAGGTTGAGTACGACTCCATCTCAGGGCTGGGCGACCCCCGCCGGATCGATTACTCCGACCCGGAGTAACCCCGCCCAACTTTGGCACCTGCGACGAGAGTATCTGAGCAGGTGCCAAAGTGCTGCCATCAGTCCGGTACTCCAATGTTCGAGGTGAAATCCATTATTGCAATGGATTATTCACCGCTGCATTGCAGTTGCCTCTGTGAATTGTTCTTGTTCTGTGGTTGGCGCTGTTGCCGAAAATGCGGCCGGCACCCTTGATATGTTTGATGCTGGTGCTGTTGGCGTTTACTTCGCCCGTGGTGGTCCCGGTGAGGGTTTCGATTTCTTTCCACCCCAACAAACTCTCCAGTAGAGCCGTCTTGTCTCTGGCTGCTTGGATTCCTGGACAAGTCCTCCAAGGTGTTTCTTGGCGAGCTCGTCGGCTTCGACGAAAACGGTTGTTCAGCAGGGTTCGCAATTGTCGTTTCACTTCCCAAGACGCCTTGAGCTTCCAGGTGGGATCATCCGTGCGAAGACTTTGGCAAACCGGGCTATGAAGCCGGCGAGGGGCTCGAATCCTCGCGGCGACGTCGAGCAAGGCTTCACAAAAGCCTCCCGCTCTCGACACGTCTCATCACAATAGTCTCCGCGCTTGCGCCACGATTCAGCCCGCTACTGTCTTCTCGTCCATCGACTCTGTGTCCATGCCCCGAGCCGGATCCCTTTGAGCGGCGCCGCCGCCCAATGACAACGTCGCCATCAAGCCGAGCGTGAGGAAGCCTGCTGCAAAGTACGCCGAATACTTGGTCCCATCAGAAAACGCCACACGTGCGGCTTCTGCAAAGGACGCAGTTTCAGGATTTTTGTCCAAGGCGCCAATGGCCGCTCCAGAACTTTCCACCACGGCTGCAACGATCTTTGACCTGGCGGCTTCGGGTACGCTTTGTTGTTCCAAGGCATTCCCCAGTTGCACAGTGGCTGTGGTGAACAAGACGGTTCCGAGAATCGCAATCCCCAGTGCCGAGCCAACTTGCCGCGCAGTGCTTTGCGTCCCGGAGGCCTGCCCGCTTTTGAGTTGAGGAACGTCCTTGAGCACCACTCCCGTCAGCTGGGCGGTGGCAAGTCCCACACCGAGTCCGTAAATGAACAGGAAGGGGACAAGAGCACCCCACGGAGTGTCGGAACTGATGACCAAGCCCAGGCACGCCACACCCACGATCTCCAAGACTATGCCAAGTCGGACAATCGCCACCGGTTCGATCTTGTTGCCAAAAGCACCCGCCAATCCGCTCGCTGCGAATGACCCGACAGCCAGGGGGAGCAGCAACAATCCGGTTTGCAGCGCTGAAAATCCCAACACATTCTGAAGCCAAATAGGCAGTGACAGGATGATTCCGAACTCACCCAAACTCACAATCATTGCGGCGACGTTGCCGTTACGGAAGGACGGGATGGAAAACAGACTGAAGTCCAACATAGTGCTGGCCCCCCGACGGGCACGCGCGCGGCCCAAATAAACAAAGAGCACCACCGAGAGCACGCTCACGAGAAAAGCCACCGGCACCGGCGAAAGTGTAAATGGCCAGATCCACGGGCCCAGCTTGAAGGGGTTGTGCACCAGCCACCACCCGTAGTTCCGTCCTTCGATCAGGCCAAAGACCAGTGAGGCACTGGCCAGCACGGAGAGCAGTGCGCCGCTGAAGTCGATGCGCTTGGTGGAGGCCGTGTCGCGGGATTCATCCACGGCCAACAGTGTCCCCACTACAACGAGCACACCCAGTGGAATGTTGATGCCAAAAGCCCACCGCCATGAATACGAGGTAGTCAGCCAACCACCCAGCAAGGGACCAATGGCCGACATTCCGCCAATTGTGGAGCCCCAGACAGCAAAGGCCAACGCCCGTTCCTTGCCGCGGAACGTAGCGTTGATGATCGAGAGTGTGGAGGGAAGGACCATGGCACCGCCAATTCCCTGCAGTATCCGGGAACCGATGAGCAGGTTCCCGCTTTGACTTATCGCGGCAAGGATCGAAGCGGCGGCGAAGACGCAGACCCCAACTACCAGAAGCCGGCGGCGACCGAATCTGTCCGCCAGCACTCCAAAGACCAGCAGCAGAGCCGCAAAGACGAGCGTGTATGACTCCTGGATCCACTGAACCTGGGTGGAAGTCGCTCCCAGGTCGTCCACAATCGAGGGAATGGCAACGTTGACAATCGTTGAGTCAACAATGATCAAGGACACCGCAAGGCTTATAAAGACCAACCCGAGCCATCTTCTTTTTGAGCCTGTTTGCATCGCAACGCCCCGTTCAACATCTGTGATTATAAATTTACTTAGATAATCGTATTACTAATTGATCGAATGATCAATGGTTTTTCCAACGGACTTCGACGTCGTTGAGGTCGACTGCAGCTGCCCCACAAGCAATGAGGAGCGACTGTCACAGAACGCATAAATGCGTTACAAACGGCACAAGCCATGACTGCGCCCTATCGTTGTGGCATGGCTTCTTCCACAAGCTCGACAGCGCTGCTTCCGCTGGTCACCACCCAAGCCATCGGTGCATTGGTTGGCCCTTTCTCCTTCGACCGCGGCCGCGCGTACTCACGCAGCCACCACGTGCAGACGATGGACTGGGATGCCGATGGGCTGACCTTGACGGGCTTTGTGGCCGGGAGCCAGCAGGCCGCTTATGGCACAGCCGCCATCTTCCGCCAGAGCAGGCACGGGATCCGGCTGGACTACGGAATTTGCACCTGCCCGGTGCAGGGCAACTGCAAGCATGTTGCCGCGCTGTTGTTGACGGCGAATGCGATGCGTGTCGAAGCCCGCGCAGCGGATAGGCAAGTGCCTGAAAAGTGGGAACAGCAATTGGCGGCGATCCTGCCAGCGGTGCCAGATACGGCCGCCCAGCTCGGCCACGCCTACCCAGGCGCCCCCATTCCGGCAGGCGCAGCACTGATGCCCATGGCGCTTCAGTTTGAACTTTTCTCCGAACCTGCGGACCCTTATTTTCGGCACCGTGCAGCAGCACTCCACGTCGATACAGAGTCGGATCCGGCGCACGTTGAATTGCGTATCCGGCTGGTCTCGTTGAACAGTTCCGGTAAATGGGTGCGCGGCAACCTGACCTGGGACAAACTTGACGACGACCATCACAGCTTGGGGCTGAACCCCACGCACTGGAACTGGATGGTCGTCTTTCATGCGCTGGCAACGGCTGGGCGCCCGTCTTATGCGACCACCGGACGCTGGATCAATGCGGAGAAGATTGATTCCGCGCTGCTGTGGCAATTGCTGGAGCAAGCACGCCAAGTGGGCATACAGTTTGTTGGCTTCAGGAAAGCCACAACCGTCACCGTCCACCAGGGGGCCACTGTTGGCCTTGACATGCTGGCCCAGACAGACGGCGGACTCCATCTTCGACCCAGGGCAGAGGCCGACGGCGTTACCCTGGACCCTGCCACCATCGGCATGGTGGGCGCACCGTCGCATGGACTTTTCTGGTGGGACGGAGGCAAAGCCAACGAACCCTCCCTGCAGAAAACGCTGGCCCCGAGCAACATTTCGCTGGCACCTGTTGCCCACGTTGTCAGCAACGTGGTGCGCGCCTTGGTTGACGGCCGCTCCCCTGTGAAGATTCCGGCATCCGGTCGGGAACGATTCATGAGCAGCTATTACCCGCTGCTGCGCCAGGGCTTGGGTTCCACAGCAGAACTGATCTCCAGCGACGGCTCGGCTACTTTGCCAGAACTCAAGGAGCCGACGCTGGTAGTGACGGCGGCCCACGCCCCAACTCCAACGCAAGGCGGCCCCTCGCTGGAGTTGCAGTGGCATTGGGAGTACACCCTGGACGGCATGGTTGCCCGGCGCCCCATGGTGGCAGATCCCAGCGATTACCGTGACACCTCCTTTGAAACACGGTTGCTGGCTCTTGTTTCCGCAGCATTGGCGCAGTTCCCCGCACCGGTACAAGAACCATTCCCGCACACGCCGAGCCAGTATCCGGGGAGCAACGAACCGGTCCGCTTGAAGGAGGTGGCAGCGGCGCGTTTCAGTACCGAGGCATTGCCGGCACTAGCCAGTCTTGACCATGTCAGGGTGGACACCAGCGGAATCACACCGGACTACACTGAGCTGACCCAGACCCCGCAGATTGGCATCAGCACCACCGAAACCAACGACCGTGACTGGTTTGATCTGGGCGTTACCGTCAAAATTGGCGGCACCGACGTGCCGTTTAGCCACTTGTTCCGCGCGCTGGCCGACAGCGAAGAGCACCTGATGCTGTCCAACGGCCACTACTTCACCCTTGCCCACCCCGAGTTTCGGCAGCTGCGCACCCTCATCGAAGAGGCCCGCTCCCTGCATGAACCAGGTGAAAAGCTGAAGATCAGCCGCTACCAGGCCGGGCTGTGGGACGAACTGGCCGAGCTGGCCACCACATCTGTACAAGCGCAGTCGTGGCGGACCCAGGTATCGGGGCTGCTGGAGATATCCGGAGTGGAGCCCGTTCCCGTCCCCGCTACCTTGCAGGTATCGCTTCGCCCGTATCAGCACGAGGGGTTCAACTGGCTGGTGTTCCTTCAGGAGAACGGGCTCGGCGGCGTGCTTGCCGACGACATGGGCTTGGGAAAAACCTTGCAAACCTTGGCGCTTATTTGCCACACCCAGGCAAAGGCTGCCGCAGGGACGAAAGCCGCTCCGTTCCTCGTGGTGGCCCCCACCTCAGTGGTGCCGAACTGGGCAGCCGAGGCCCGACGGTTTGCCCCGGGCCTGCGGACCACTGCCGTAACGGACACCCTGTCCCGCAGCGGCATGGATGCGGCAGCGCTGGTGGCCGGGGCCGACGTCGTGGTGGTTTCCTACACGCTGTTCCGGCTCGACAACGAGGCGTACGCGGGGCAAAAGTGGGCAGGGTTGATCCTTGACGAGGCCCAGTTTGTCAAGAACCCTTCCACGCAGGCCAGCCGCAATGCGCGTATGTTCCCGGCACCGTTCAAGGTGGCCATCACCGGCACCCCCATGGAAAACAACCTGATGGAGTTGTGGTCACTGTTCGCCATCACGGCTCCGGGGCTGTTCCCTTCGGCAAAAACCTTCGCCGACTACTACAGCAAACCAGTGGAGAAGGAGGGGGATGCGGACAAGCTGAAGCAACTTCGACGCCGGATCCGCCCCTTGATCATGCGGCGCACCAAAGATGCCGTCGCCAAGGACCTCCCACCCAAGCAGGAGCAGATCTTGGAGCTGGAACTGGCGCCGCAGCACCGGCGAATCTACCAGCGCCACTTGCAGCGTGAACGCCAAAAGGTGCTCGGCATGCTCGCGGACATGGACAAGAACAGGTTTGCGATCTTCAAGTCGCTGACCACGCTGCGCATGCTCAGCCTTGATGCCTCACTGGTGGATGCGAAATATGCCAGCTCCCCTTCGAGCAAGCTTGACGTGCTCTTTGATCACTTGCAGGACGTGGTGGCGGAGGGGCATCGGGCGCTGATCTTCAGCCAGTTCACCAGCTTCCTGGGCAAGGCCGCCGAACGGCTGGATGCGGCCGGCATCGAGTACGCCTATCTTGACGGCAAGACCCGCAAGCGTGGCGACGTCATCGAGAAATTCAAATCCGGCACCGCACCGGTGTTCCTCATCAGCCTCAAGGCCGGCGGGTTCGGCTTGAACCTGACGGAGGCGGACTATTGTTTCCTGCTGGACCCGTGGTGGAACCCTGCCACGGAGAACCAGGCGGTGGACCGCACCCACAGAATCGGGCAGAAAAAGAACGTGATGGTTTACCGTCTGGTCGCCAAGGACACCATTGAGGAAAAAGTGATGGCGTTGAAGGAGAAGAAGGCGAAGCTGTTCTCCGCCGTGATGGACGACGACGCCATGTTCTCCTCCACGCTCTCCGCCGACGACGTGCGCAGCCTGTTCGAGGCTTGATCCGTACCGTGCCCAGGGCCCCATCCCGACCTGTGCACCGCGTGTTCACCAGTTATGCTGCGCGGATCGCGGTTCCGGCGCGTTCGCCCAGTGAGAAGAAACGCCCATGCCACCGGCCAGTCCCCTAGTGTGGGGGGAATGGAGAGTATTGAATCGATGTTGCCCGTCCCGCCGTCCGCCGAGGACTTGTTGGACGGGTTCGTCAGGGTTCGTGGGGCGCAGGAAAACAACCTCAAGAACGTCGACGTCGATGTGCCCCGTGACGCGATCGTCGCCTTCACCGGCATTTCCGGCAGCGGCAAGTCCTCCTTGGCCTTCGGTACGATCTTTGCCGAGGCCCAGCGCCGGTACTTCGAATCCGTTGCCCCGTACGCCCGCCGGTTGATCCAGCAGGGCGGCAACCCCCACGTGGAATCCATCACCGGACTGCCCCCTGCCGTTGCGCTGCAGCAACGCCGCGGCACACCCAGCACACGGTCTTCAGTGGGCACCGTGACCACGCTGTCCAACTCTGTGCGCATGCTCTTCTCCCGTGCCGGTGACTACCCGGACGGCTCCAGCATCCTGTATTCCGATTCCTTCTCCCCCAACACCGTTACCGGTGCGTGCCCCGTTTGCCATGGTTTAGGCACCGCGCACACTGTCAGCGAGGAGTCCCTCGTGCCGAACCCGGAGCTGAGCATCAGCGAAGGGGCAGTCGCCGCATGGCCGGGCGCCTGGCAGGGCAAAAACCTCCGCGACATACTCGTCAAACTGGGATACGACGTCGAGATTCCCTGGAAGAAGCTGCCGCAACAGCAGCGCGACTGGATCTTGTTCACCGAAGAACAGCCTGTGGTGACCGTCACGCCGCTGCGGGACAGGATCGAAAAACCTTACAAGGGCAGGTTCTGGAGTGCCCGAAGCCACGTCTTGCACACCCTGGCGGATTCCAAGAGCGCGCCCATGCGCGAGCGGGCCCTGGCCTTCATGCACTCCGGGCCCTGTACTGAATGCGGTGGCAGCGGTCTCAAGCCGGACGCTTTGGCAGTGCGCGTCGCCGGGCGCAATATCGCGGAGATGAATGCCCTGCCGTTGAAGGAATTCAAGGATGCGCTGGGCCCGCTCACCAACACCCCTGCTGGGTCCGATGGATCGCGGGAGGCAGTGGGGGCGGCCATCGCCAAGGACCTGCTGCAGCGTGTGGGGGTGCTTTTGGACTTGGGGTTGGGCTATCTGAGCCTGGGCCGCGCCACCCCGACGCTCTCCCCCGGCGAGATGCAGCGGCTGCGGATCGCCACACAGCTGCGCTCCGGACTTTTCGGCGTTATCTATGTCTTGGATGAGCCCTCAGCTGGCCTGCACCCGGCGGACACCGAGCCGCTGTTGGAGGTTCTGGCCCAGCTGCGCGCCGGCGGCAACACCGTCTTCGTCGTTGAGCACAACATGGATCTGGTGCGCCGCGCCGACTGGATTGTCGACGTCGGACCCCGGGCAGGGGTCGACGGCGGGTGGATCCTGTACAGCGGCCCGGTGCCAGGTTTGGCTGATGTCAAAGAGTCCCTCACCCGCCCCTTCCTGCTCGACGGCGACTCCCCGGCGTCGCCGCTGGAGGCGTTGGATGGCGGTACGGCAGGCGGCGGAAGGCCGCCCAAGCAAGGCAGACGTCAGGAACTTGGCCGCCTTCACATTCGCCAGGCCTCGTTGCACAACCTGCAGAACCTGGAGGTTTCAGTGCCGGTGGGGGTCCTGAGCGCAGTGACAGGGGTGTCCGGTTCGGGCAAGTCCTCGCTGCTGAAGGTCCTCTCCGCAGCCTTTGAGTCACGCGACGGGGTGGAGAACGGCGAGAAGTTAAAGGCTACGGACACGGCGGTGGCTGCCGTCAGCGGACTGGAAGCTGTGGATCGGCTCGTGGAGGTAGACCAGCGCCCCATCGGCCGCACGCCTCGCTCCAACTTGGCCACCTACACCGGATTATTCGACGCCGTCCGCCGCGAGTTCGCGGCTACGGACGAAGCCAAGAAGCACGGTTTCAGCCCCAGCCGGTTCTCCTTCAACATCGCTGGTGGGCGGTGCGAGAACTGCCTTGGGGAAGGATCGGTGTCCGTGGAGCTTTTGTTTCTCCCCGGCAGTTATGGCCCTTGCCCGGTTTGCCATGGCGCACGCTTCAACGAAGAAACCCTTGAAGTGAAGTATCGCGGGAAAAATATCGCAGACGTTCTTTCACTGACGGTGGATACTGCAGCAGTGTTCCTAGCGGACATTCCGGCGGCCGCCCGCAGCTTGGCTGCGCTTCGAGAGGTGGGGTTGGGCTATCTGCGGCTGGGCCAGCCGGCAACCGAACTCTCCGGAGGTGAAGCCCAGCGCATCAAGCTGGCCACAGAACTCCAACGCGCCCGCAAGGGGCACACCCTCTACCTTCTGGATGAGCCCACCACGGGTCTGCACCCGGCGGACGTCCGCCTGTTACTACACCAGCTCAACCGTCTGGTGGACGCCGGCAACACCGTGGTGGTTGTGGAACATGACATGGATGTAGTCGCCTCAGCTGATTGGGTGGTGGACCTCGGTCCTTCCGGCGGGGCCGACGGCGGACGTCTCATGGCCGCAGGCACCCCGGAACAGGTGGCCGCCGTGGAAGGAAGCCGCACCGCTCCGTATCTGGCCGTGTCCACCGCTAAGCGCTAAGTCCGCTCAAAATCACTCACAGAAGTTGATAAATAGTTAAATTATTCGCAATATTCGCGCATATTGTTGCATAAGTCACTCAAGTATCGGCATGCTTGAGGTTGCTGCCCCACCTCTCCAATCGGAGATTCAGTGAATTGTTGGGTCGTTCCACTTGCACTTTTGGCACGCGGACATCAATCGCTCCGGGACAAAGCAGTCAGAGAGATGGAGCGCGCATGCACACCCCACCCCAAGTTCGTTCGTCGGGCAGGCCCCGGCTTTGGAAATCGTCCCTGGTGTTGTCGCTTGCTGCAGCGGTCGGCATGGTCGGTGCGCCGTGGGCTGCCGTGCAACCGGCAACTGCTGCTCCCGTCGATTTCCCGGACACGGTTCCCATGGTGCAGAGCTGGGCCCCGGCCACCGGGGACGGCTGGCGCGTTTCAGGCACCACAAGCATCTCGGTCACCGAAGCAACAAGGGCCGCCGGTGAACTGCTCGCCGAAGGCCTTTTGGCCGACTACGGCTTTGCTGCGAAAATTACCCTGGACCCGGCCCGGCCTGGCGACATCACCCTGGCCTTGTCAGCGGCGCCGGAAGTCGCCGCCGCTGAAGGCTACTCGCTGTTGATCACCGACCGTGTCGAGATCGCTGCCAGTGGGGCATCCGGACTGCGGCACGGAACAACGACTCTCCTGCAGTCCCTACGCACCACCCCCACCCCACTTTCTCTTCCTTCAGGCACCGTCATTGACGCACCGCGCATGGGCGACCGCGGCCAGATGCTTGACGTTGGCCGCCGCTACTTTCCCGTTGCCTACATCCAGCAACAGATCGACCAGATGGCATGGCTGAAGATGAACACCCTTCATCTGCACCTCTCGGACTGGAACGGCTACCGCATCGAGAGCGCCTCACATCCGGAGATTGTCTCCCCGGAGAGCTACACCGTGGCGGAACTGAAGGGACTCGATGCCTATGCGGCGGCGCGCGGCATCACCATCGTTCCCGAAATCGATGTCCCTGTCCATGCAACGGAAATCTCCCGAGCACGTCCCGACCTGGCCTTGACCTGCCCGTCCATGTCCTAGCCGAACAACAATTGGGAAGGCACCAACATTGACGGCTGGACCCTTGACTACACAAAGCCGGAAACGCGGGCCCTGGTCAAGGACCTGATTGCAGAACTCGCCGAGACCTTCTCCGGACCTTACATCCACATCGGTGGCGACGAAGTTCCCACGCAGGGTGCACAAAACAAATGCCCGTCACTGGTTGCCGCGCAGGCCGCCAAGGGATTCAACTACGTCGGTGACCTCCTCGTTGATTTCACCAACGAGATGAATGCGGCTGTCAGGTCGCACGGCAAGACCACGCAAATCTGGCAGTGGTGGGATTGGGACAGCCCAGTCACCACCGGTCCCGACAAGAACATCATCGTCAATGAATGGCTCTCTGATCCCCTCGCCCGGGCAAACTCTGGCTACAAGACGATCGGCACCCAGGATGGGCCGCTGTATGTGAGCGCTGGATTCGGCTCCACACCGGGATCGTATGCATTCTTCAATGTGAACACCACCTACTCGAACTACGCCTTCGCATCACACGAAAACGTGCTCGGCTACCGTGTGAGCCGCTGGTCGGACAAGTCCTATGGCCTTTCCAACGATTTCTATGACTACCTGAGCCGGCGCCCCTTGGCCGTTGTCGCAGAGCGCACCTGGTCTGACACGAAGACCACAGCGGCGACGTTCCTTGACCGTTACGAGCAGATTGGTGATGCCCCAACAGGCCGCACCAGCCTAGGCACCGAATTGGGTGGGAACATCGGCGCTGCCGGGCCTGCTGTATCCAAGCTTGGCTGGACCACCACGGCGACCAGCCAGGAAACTGCAGGCGAAAACGGTTCCGCGGCAAATGCCACTGACAACAATCCCTACACCATGTGGCATTCGAAATACTCAAGCCCATCAAGCACGTTACCGCAGAGCCTCACAGTGGATCTTGGCAATGTCCAGCGACTCTCGGGCACGAAGTACCTTCCGCGCCAGGACGGGGGGCGCGGGGGCCGCATCAAGGACTACGAAGTCTCGGTCTCCAAGGACGGCACCACGTGGACACCTGCAGTAGAGGGCACCTTTGATTGGTACCCGACCTACGACAAGAGCCCTGGTGACAAGAACTGGCCGATGGAGTGGAGTGAGGAAATCATGCCATTCACAGCCGATGTGGACGCACGGTTCGTCAGGCTCACCGCGCTTAGCTCCTACGTGGAGTCGTACGCATCAGTAGCCGAATTCAACGTCATCAAGGCACAGGCGACGCTTACTGCACCCACACCTTTGAACGTGGTTCTTGCCGATGACGCCGACGCCAGCAAAATCCTCCCGGGTCAGGCCGTGACGGTTCGCGTTCTGGATGTACAGCCCGGTTCCTCCGCCACACTGAAACTGGGCTCAGCCGAGCTGGGATCAGCCGTTGCAAACTCAGACGGAGTCGTGACTTTCGCCGTCACGATACCCGCCGACGCGAAGCCGGGCAAAGCCACGTTGACGGTCACAGGCACGGACAAGAACGGGATGGAGACATCAGGTTCGCTTCCGGTGACCCTCATCGACGCCACGACAGCGCCGGACACAACAGCCCCGACAACCACAGCCACCATTGACAAGACGCCCAATGCTGCTGGTGTGTACACAAGTGCTCCATCAGTCACCCTGTCTGCAACCGACGACTTCGGCATCCAGTCGACGCAGTACATGCTGAACAGCGGCGTCTGGAAGGACTACAAGGCGCCGGTGGCCATCCCGGAGGGCGCTACGACCTTCAGCTACCGCTCCACCGACACCTCCGGCAACGTTGAAGCCACCAAGTCGCTGGCCGAATTCAAGGTTCACACTGCTCAGAAAGCACCCGAGTTGAGCCTGCTCATCGATGGCAGCATACCTGGGACCGTTAAGGCCGGGAAGAGTTATGAAGTTACGGTCGGGGAACTGCTGCCGGGCAGTGCAGCCGAGCTTTGGCTGCACTGCGAGCCGGTGCTGCTGACCAACCTCGAAACAACAGCCAGCGGAACCGCAACCACAACCATCACCATTCCGGCGGGGACAAAGGTCCGGGCCCACAACCTTGTTCTCCGTGGGCTCAACGCTGCTGGCATCAAGACGGAAGCATCCTTTGCCCTCACGGTGACCGCCGGCGCCAAGTCCGATGGCGGGCCCACGGCGGATGGCTCAGTGTCTGACGGCTCGACACCCAGCAGCTCGTCACCCAGCAAGTCAACCACTCCGGAAACCGGGAGATCGGCTGATCTGGCACACACCGGTGCCATGATCGTGCCTTGGCTGGCAGGAGGCATCATGGTTCTCTTGCTTGGCACTGCACTCCTGGTCCGCCGTCGTCCGGCAGGCCACGGGAAGTTGTAGCGGAAGGTAGCCCCCCAACGCTGACAACGCGACGACGGTCCGGCAGGTTCCCTTGAAGGAACCTGCCGGACCGTCGTTGTCATGACCGGGCCACAGATGGCCGGTGAGACCTTTAGCGCAAGGCAGCGGGGACGGCGGCGTTCTCCGCCGCGGCGGCCAGACGCAGCCATGTGTCCACCACGGTGTCCGGGTTCAGCGAGACTGAATCGATGCCTTCCTCTACCAGCCATTGGGCGAAGTCGGCATGGTCGCTAGGCCCTTGGCCGCAGATCCCCACGTACTTTCCACGGGCCTTGCACGCCTTGATGGCCATGCTCAGCAGCTTCTTGACGGCAGGATTGCGTTCATCGAAGCTGCCAGCCACAATCGAGGAATCCCGGTCCAGGCCCAGGGTCAGCTGGGTCATGTCGTTGGAGCCGATGGAGAAGCCGTCAAAGTAGTCGAGGAACTCATCGGCCAACAGTGCGTTGGAGGGCAGCTCGCACATCATGACGACCTCCAACCCGTTTTCGCCGCGGCGCAGTCCGTTTTCCGCCAGCAGGTCAATGACCCCGCGGGCCTCGTCCAGCGTCCGCACGAACGGGATCATGAGCTTGACGTTGGTCAGGCCCATCTCATTGCGCACAAACGAAAGCGCTTCGCATTCAAGATCGAAGCAGTCCCGGAACGACGGTTCCAAGTAGCGGGAGGCGCCACGGAACCCGATCATCGGGTTTTCCTCGTGCGGCTCGTACGCCGGCCCGCCCAACAGGTTTGCGTACTCGTTGGACTTGAAGTCGGACATGCGCACAATCACCGGTTCCGGTGCGAACGCGGCGGCGATCGTCGCGACCCCTTCAGCCAGCCGCTTGATGTAGAACTCGCGCGGGTCCCCGTAGGCGGCAATCCGTTCACGGATTTCCGCGGCCACACCGGCCGGCTGCCCGTCCAGATCCAGCAGGGCCTTGGGGTGAATGCCGATTTGCCGGTTGATGATGAATTCCAGCCGCGCCAGGCCCACCCCGGAGTTGGGCAGCTGCGCAAAGCTGAACGCCTGCTCGGGCGTGCCAACGTTCATCATGACCTTCACAGGAGCCTCCGGCATCTCGGCCACGCCTGATTCCTCGAGGCTGAAGTCCAGCAGCCCCTCGTAGATCAAGCCGGTCTCACCTTCGGCGCAGGAGACGGTCACTTCGGTTCCGTCAACGAGGATATCTGTGGCTGTGCCGGTACCGACGACGGCGGGAATCCCCAGTTCGCGGGCGATGATCGCCGCGTGGCAGGTGCGCCCACCCCGGTTGGTGACGATGGCCGAGGCGCGCTTCATGATCGGTTCCCAGTCCGGGTCCGTCATATCCGCAACGAGAACATCACCGGTTTTGAAGCTGGCCATCTGATCGATCGACTCCAGGATGCTGACGGCACCGGCGCCAATGCGCTGGCCGATGGCCCGGCCCTCCACGAGCACCGGCCCGCTCTCATTCATGCGGAAACGGCTCAGCTGCCCGCCCGTGCGGCGGGATTCGACCGTCTCCGGGCGGGCCTGCAGGATGTAAAGCCCGCCGTCAATGCCGTCCTTACCCCACTCGATGTCCATGGGACGGCCGTAGTGGTCCTCGATCGCGAGGGCGTGGCGCGCGAGCTGCACGACGTCCTCGTCGGTGATGCTGAAGTGGTTGCGCAGAGCAGCCTCCACCGGGACAAAGTCAATGGTGCGCCCCACCTCACGGTTCTGCGTGTACGTCATCTGGATGGCTTTCTCCCCGACGCTGCGTTTGAGAATGGCCGGGCGCCCCTCCCGCAGAGCGGGCTTGTACACGTAGAACTCATCCGGGTTCACTGCCCCCTGCACTACGGCCTCGCCGAGGCCGTAGGAGGAGGTGACGAAGACGGCGTCGCGGAACCCTGATTCGGTGTCCATGGTGAACATGACCCCGGATGAGCCGACGTCGGAGCGGACCATCCGCTGGACGCCCGCCGACAGCGCCACCTCGGCATGCTTGAACTCATGATGCACCCGGTAGGCGATGGCGCGGTCGTTGTAGAGCGAGGCGAAGACGTCTTTGATGGCCAACAGGATGTTCTCAATACCGCGAATGTTCAGGAACGTTTCCTGCTGCCCGGCGAACGAAGCATCCGGCAGGTCTTCCGCCGTCGCGCTTGAACGCACAGCCCAGGACAGCTCATCCGAACCCCCGTGCTTCTCCACCAGCTCCTGGTAGGAGGCTCGGACCTGCGCTTCGAAATCCGGCAGGAACGGTGTTTCACGCATCATCGCGCGAATCTCCTGGCCAGCCGCGGCCAGAGCGGTCACATCATCTGTGTCCAGGCCTTCCAAGCGTGCGGCGATCCTCGCGTCCAGGCCGGAATCTGCCAGAAAATCACGGTAGGCATCCGCCGTCGTGGCGAAGCCATCGGGGACTTGAACACCCGCCGACGTCAAGTTAGCCACCATCTCACCCAGCGAGGCGTTTTTTCCGCCCACCCTGTCCAAGTCTTTAAGTCCTAGGTCCGCGAACCACAGGGTGTCCTTCGTCATGGTATTTGCTCCTTTGCAAATGATGGCATGTTGGTATCGCTCCCCTGAGAGGCAGTTGCAAGGCAGCGAACCTCTCCACCATGACAGGTTTTGACAGGCTTTTCATGTGACGTTCAACACATGAGACTTGTGAAATTTTTCTCTAATGGCGCAGATGCATCCGCTGCAAGATGGTGGCCGCCATTTCCTCGACGGAAACGCTGGCCGAATTCAGGTAGGGAATGCCGTGGGCAAGGTACAAACGCTCGGCGCTGCGCAGCTCAAAACCACACTGCCGCAAGGATGCGTAGGACGAGTCGCGGCGGCGCTCAGTGCGGATTTGACTAAGCCGCTGCGGGTTGGACGTCAGCCCGAAGCACTTGTCCGCAAAAGGCCGCAGCGGTGCGGGGAGGCCCACTTCATCGAAGTCCTCGTCCACGAGCGGGTAGTTCGCGGCAAAAATGCCGTGCTGCAAAGCCAGGTACATGGTGGTGGGGGTCTTCCCGCAGCGTGAAGGAGCCACCAGGATGACCTGGGCCTTTTCCAAAGCGCGCAGGCTTTGCCCGTCGTCATGTTCTATGGCGTATTCAACCGCCGTCATCCGCGTTTGGTAGCGGACCGCATTTCCCAAGCCGTGCGCGCGACCCGGCTCGCCACTGGCCTGCTCGCCAAGAGCCAGCTCCAACTGCCCCACGTGGCTGCCGATGAGATCAACCATGGACGCTTTGCACGTGGCCAGGGTTTGGCGGATGTCCGCACCCACCACGGTGGAAAAGACGATCGGCGTCAGCCCCAGCGCCGCCTGCCGATCTATGGTCTCCACCAGTTCATGTGCTTGCGCAACGGTGTCAATGAACGGCACGGTGGTACGCGCAAAATTGCTGTCGGGGAATTGCGTCAACAACGTATTCCCCAGCGTTTCCGCCGTGATTCCGGTGCTGTCTGAAAGGAAATAGACGGGATGGGGTTCTTCCCCCGTCAGCATTTCACTCTCCAGCAGCTCACTCTCCCGGACTCGGTCCATGGCGGTGGTTTCGGGCTTTTGCGTACTCAACGTCTGCTCCCTTGCCTGCGATTGCCTGCGATGCTCCGCAGTGGTGTGGCGTGCCTGTTACGGACAGCTTAGGTCGGTCCGCGGCAAAGTCCACCCTGGTCAGCTTCGTGCCCCATGCCACCCTGACGGAAAACCTTGCCGCCGTCGGTGTGACGGGGCACACTGGAATCAGGTCTTCAGCTGGCTGGACATGGTCTAGCTGGTGCGTGCGGTGGTCATGGAAACTAGGAAAGGCGCGACATGAGTTTCCCAGCGAAATATCCCAGCCTGAACGAGACAACTCTCAGCGGGGAGGCCAAAGCAATCCTGGAACGGATCATCCGGGTTGCCTTTCCACACCCAGACTTCCCGGACGGCGCTTACCAGCGCATGTGCGAGAAGGTTGTCAGCGAGGCCGTATCGTCCACGTGGTTTCGTGTGGTGCTCACCCAGGGTCTGCTGACCCTTGAGGCGCAACTGGCGGACGGCGAGCGCTTCATTGACCTCTCCGACGAGAAGGCCTTGGCCTTGCTGCGCCGCGTGGAGGACTTGGAGTTTTTCGGTTTCATCCGCCGCACCACCGTCTTGAACCTCTACGGCGACCCGGACGTGCTCAAGACGCTGGGCTACGAGGGCGAGTCCTTCTCGCAAGGCGGCTACCTACACCGCGGCTTCGACGATCTCGACTGGCTGCCCAAGGCCCGGATCGAGGAAACCGACGATGAGCTGACCGAGGTTGGTCCGCTGCCATACAAGGTGCGGACGACGGCGGCCGCACCTTCCGCTGAAGGCTCACCTCCCACAGAGGGTTCCGGCGGCAGCAGCGCAGCTGCCGCAGCCGGCCCACACCCCCAGTCGGGCATCGGAGCAGAAGGCAAGACCCAGCAGCCAGGAGAAGACCAATGAGCAGGCGCACCCAGCAACCCTTCGACGCCGGCAGCTATGAGTCGGCGCATTTCGATCTCGACGACGACTCCGTGGTCGTCGTCGTCGGTTCAGGTGCAGGCGGCGGAACCCTCGCTGCGGAGCTGACGCAGAAGGGGGTAAAGGTGGTGTTGCTCGAAGCGGGCCCGCTGCTGCGCAACGCAGACTACCTCAACGACGAATGGCCGGCGTTCAACCAGATGGCGTGGCTCGATCCGCGGACCACCTCGGGCTCTTGGCGGGTTGCCAAGGACTTTCCGAACCTGCCGGCCTGGATCGTCAAGGCCGTGGGCGGAACCACCACGCACTGGGCGGGGGCCACGCCACGGTTCAAGGCACACGAGTTTAAGACGCGCACTGTGTACGGGCGCGTAGACGGCGCCAACCTGCTGGACTGGCCTATCACGCTTGAAGAGCTGGCACCGTACTACGACTTGGCTGAACGCAAGCTCGGCAGTACCCATCGCCACGGGCGCCCACCACTACCAGCGAACAACAACTACACGGTTCTGGCCAACGGTGCCGCACGCCTCGGCTACCGGCACTTCGCCACCGGTCCCTACGGGACCAATGCCGAGCCCTATGACGGCCGGCCAGCTTCCGTCCAGGACGGCTTCAACTTCCAAGGCGACAAGAACGGCTCCAAGTGGTCCACGCTGGTCGCCGAGATCCCCAAGGCGGTCAAGACGGGCAAGCTGGACCTTCGCCCGGACAGCCAGGCGGTCCAACTCACCCACACCGCGGAGGGCGTGGTGGACGGCGTCGTCTATGCTGACGCCGAGGGCGTGCTGCACCGCCAGCAGGCCCGCGCCGTCGCCGTGGCCGGCAATTCGATTGAAACCCCACGGCTGCTGCTGCTCTCCGCCTCGCCGCTGTTCCCGGACGGGCTGGCCAACTCCTCCGGGCAGCTGGGACGGAACTACCTGCGCCACACGACCGGGTCGGTGTACGCCCGCTTTGAAAAGCCGGTGCACATGTACCGCGGTGAGACCATGGCCGGGCTGGTGGCGGACGAGTCCCGGTTCGACGCCGACCGCGGGTTCGTCGGCGGCTACTATCTGCAGACCATTGCGCTCGGTCCGGCGTTTCTGGCCAGCTTCGTGGACCCCGGGGCTTGGGGACCGGGGTTCACCGAAATCATGGACGCCTATGACAACACTGCGGGCTTGTGGATTGTCGGGGAGGACATGCCGGTATCAAGCAACCGGATCACGCTCAACACCACCGTGACGGACAAGCTGGGCCTGCCGGTGCCGAATGTGCACTTTGATGACCACCCCAACGATGAGGCCATGCGGGCCCACGCCTACCGGCAGTCGGAGCTGATATACCAGGCTGCGGGCGCCGTGGGCACGGTGCGCACCCCGCCTTACCCGTCAACGCACAACCTCGGCACTGCCCGAATGAGCCAACGGCCCGAAGATGGGGTTTGCAACAACTTCGGCCAGGCGCATGACGTGAAGAACCTGTTCATTTCCGACGGCTCCCAATTCACCACTGGTGCCGCAGCCAACCCCACTTTGACCATCGTGGCCCTGGCCATCAGACAGGCCGAATACATCGTTGAGCAGATGTCCACTGGAGCAATCTAATACGTGGGGATGGCAGCCGCGTCTCAGCATGTCATCCCACTCAGGGGCCGCGGCGCCCCACCCACAACCCGTGCAGCAGCGGAACCACCGAGACGATCATCAGCACGCTGCCGAGCACCGTGTCATCCGCCCTCACCACGGCACCGGCAATCAGCAGCACGCCGAATATGAGCATCGACACCAACCGCTGCACTGTGCGGTACAAACGTGCCGTTTGCCGTTCAAGGCGAGGATTGGCAACCGGCAGTGAACCGGCCTCGATTCGAGTAAGGAGTTCATCCAAGCGCTTGGGTAAACGCAAAGCAACCCCGGCTGCGTCGAGCGCCTGCTTCCCCACATCCTGCACAATATTGCCGCGTTCCTCGCGCAGTAATTTTGCCGCATAGGGTTCCACCGAGTCCCACAGGTTGAACCGGGAGTCCAGCGAACTGCAGACACCCGAGGTCAGCGACATGGCCCGGATAATGAGCAGGAAGTTTTCCGGCAACTGGAACGGCAAGGAGCGAACCACCTCACCAAACTCCACCGCAAAGTTCCTAAACTCCCGCGGGTCCACTTCGCGAAGCTCGGCGAACCCCATCCCGCCAAACCGGCCGAAGAGGGCAGTCATCGCCCGCTCAAGCTCAGCTGTGTCGGCAGACGCTGCTAGAACGCCCACGTCGCTGATCGCTGCCACCAAGCCCTTTCCGTCACGCGCGGCTGCCGCGATCAACAGCCTTCGCAGGCCGGTACGAGTCTTGGGCGGCACCTCGCCCATCATGCCAAAGTCGATGAACGTCAGCTTCCATTTACGCTCGGCTGCGGGATCGGCAATCGGGGTGACGAAAATATTGCCCGGATGCGGATCGGCGTGGAAAAAGCCATTGGTGAACATCTGGTCGAACATGACTGATGCGAAAACTGGTGCGACCTCAGCTGGATCGATGTCAGCGGCAAGAAGTGCTTCCGAATCGGTGATCTTGATCGCCGTCACATCTTCGAGAGTGAGCACCCGTCGGGTGGTCCGCTCCCACACGACGTGGGGCACTGTCACCTTGTCGTCGTCGGCAAAATCGTTGGCAAAACGGTCAGCGTTGGCTGCCTCTTGCAGGTAGTCAATCTCCTCCAGACTGGTCTGCCCAAACTCTTCGACCAGTGCAGGCACGTTGGCGCGTGAAGACACGAAGCGCACGTGGCTGAGCCAGCCTCCCACTTTTCGCAAAGCAGCTAAATCAACGGCAACGATCGCGTCGATCCCCGGTCGCTGCACCTTCAAGACGACGCTGTCGAGCCCCGTTTCTGCAGCGTCGAGCGGAAGGAGTTGTGCACGGTGAGCCTGCCCCAGGGATGCTGCGGCAATTGGTGTCTCCTCAACTGAGGCAAACACTTTGTCCAGCAGTGCATGCAGCTCCGCCTCGGCGAGGGCTCGGATGGCAGGGAAGGGAACAGGAGGGACCTCATCCTGCAAGCCTTCAAGTTCAGCAGTAATCTCCGGCGGCAGCACATCGAGCCGGGACGACATGAACTGACCCACTTTAATCATCAAACCACCAAGGTCCAATGCGAGCGCGTGGAAGCGCCTGGCGAAGCGGCGCATCCGATTCGCCCGCGTGCGTTCGGCAATTTTGGCCAGCCCAAGACGCGGCAGTATCAGCTCAAACCACCAAGCCACCGCCAGATGCCAGGCGGCGAAGCGCAGGATGCGCCGGTAGCGGGCACGGGTGTTGCCCGAGCCCGGCGCCGAAACTGAGCTTCCCTGAGAAGTTGACGTCACCCGTGTCAATCCTGTGCGAGGATCGAGTACAGTCGGCGACGAGCCTCCTCGAGCACCTTCACAGCTTCCTGAACTTGTTTCGAGGAGCCGGTGCGACCCACCTGCGCCGCGGCCTGTGCAAGTTCGACGCCGGCCTTGGGCAGCGCAGCGAACCCGGAACCCGATGGCGTCTCCTTGGAATCCCATGGTGCCGACGCATCATCACCGGCCACTTCCTCCCGGCCAGCTTCGGTCAACGAGTATATCTTTCGGCCATTGGATTCCTCGGCGCTAATGATCCCTTCGTCAGCCAACAGCTGCAGCGCCGGGTATATGGAGCCGGCACTGGGCTTCCAGCTGCCGCTGCTTCGCTCCTCTATTTCACGGATGATCTGGTAGCCATGCATCGGCTGCTCTGCAAGAAGGGCCAGCACCGCTGCCCGCACCTCGCCTCGGCCTGCCCGTGTACCCGAGCGCTTCTCAAATCGTGAACGGAATTCCTCCATGGCCTGCCACATGCCGTCGAAGCTGTTGGCGCCGAACCCGCCTACGGGATTTGAACTGCGCATGATGTTCTCCTTGATTGAATTCTGAACGATATACAACGATAGTTAACGATATGCCTAGCTGCATACAAAAGACAAGAGTTTGAGACACCCAGCATGCCGGGCCTGCCAACCCGGCGGACTGTCTGCAGCATCCGACGCGTGAACGGGGTTAGCTTGTGCACAAGTAACTTGTGCACAACTAGTGTGTGTGCAAGACTCTTCCCATGAGTCACAGCCAAGATTCCGCACAGGTGGGTTCCGACCCTCTTGACCGAATGCTCTGCTTTGCGCTTTATGCAGCCGCACGGGCAACGAACCGCCGCTACATTGCGCTTTTGGCGCCGTGGGGCTTGACCTATCCCCAGTATTTGGTGCTGGTGCTGTTGTGGTCACACCCCTCCTTGTCAGTCAAGGAGGTGGCCGGGCACCTGATGCTGGACTCGGGCACCACCTCACCGCTGATCAGGAGGTTGGAGACACGCGGCTTCATCACGCGGGGACGCTCCGCCACTGATGAGCGTGCCGTGATCGTCTCCCTGACCGATGCCGGCACGGCCTTGCGGGATGAGCTTGCCCATATTCCAGGATGCGTTGCCGAGGCCACGGGGCTCACCCCGGCTGATGGGAAGGCCGCTCTCTCGATTCTGCATGGCGTGGCTCGAACCCTCTCCAGCGCACCCGCACCAGGAGACCCCCTTGATGAAAGGCACAGCCAATGACCCCCCTCTACACCGCGGAAGCCCTCTCAACCGGGGCTGGCAGGAATGGCTCCGTCAGCACCATCTCCGGAACCGTCAACCTCGATCTGGCCATTCCCAAGGAAATGGGTGGATCAGGGGCCGGCGCCAATCCGGAAGAACTGTTCGCTGCCGGCTACGCCGCGTGCTTCCACTCCGCTTTGCAGATGGTGGCGCGCAACCAGAAAGTCACTCTGTCAAACACGTCGGTGGGCAGCCGCGTCCATGTCCTCTCCAACGGGCAGGGCGGCTTTTCCCTTGCCGTCGCCCTTGAGGTGGTCATCCCCGGCATCGCCTCTGCGCAAGCGCAAGCACTTGCGGATGCTGCCCACCAAGTGTGCCCATACTCCAACGCAACCAGGGGAAACATCGACGTCACCATCTCCGTCGTCGAAGACTGACCCCCGCACGGAGGGAAATCCCCACCAGACGCAGCCCTTACAACCATCCGCTGCCGTGGAAACCCACTTTAATACTTCGCTGCTTCCAAGCTGAAGCAGCACACCGACCCACGATTGAGAGCATCATGCGCGCCCTGATTCACCACGAGTTTGGAGATCCTTCAAAGGTTCTCACCGTTGAAAACATTCCGGTTGCCGATCCCGGCCCGGGCGAAGTCCGGGTCCGGCTGGTCCTTTCCCCCATCCACAATCATGATCTATGGACCATCCGCGGCAGTTACGGGTTCAAGCCCGACCTGCCGGCCCGCGCTGGCTCCGAAGCGGTCGGTGTCATCGACGCAGTAGGTGAGGACGTGACTGGTCTCGAAGTGGGTCAACGGGTTGCCACCGGCGGCACCTTCGGCGTGTGGGCTGAGTATTTCACTGCCAAAGCCGGCGCCTTGATTCCAGTCGTTGATGGGATCACGGATAAAGTGGCCGCACAGCTGATTTCGATGCCTTTCAGCGCCATCAGCCTGCTGGACTCCTTGAACTTGAACCAGGGTGACTGGTTTGTGCAGAACGCCGCCAATGGCACGGTGGGCCGCCTCCTCGCCCAGCTGGCTGCGGCGCGCGGCATCAATGTCATTGGTCTCGTCCGGCGCACTGCAGGCATAGGTGAGCTCGCCGGTCAGGGCATCAACAACATCGTCGCCACCGACGCCGCCGGCTGGGTTGACCAGGTGCGCGCAATCGCCGGGGATGCGCCCATCACCGCTGGCGTTGATTCAGTGGGTGGCCGAGCAAGCGGTGAAGTGCTCTCGCTGCTGGCCGAGAACGGAACGTTGGTGGTGTTCGGTGCGATGCAGTCCCCTGTGATGGAAATCAGTTCGGGGGACATCATTTTCAAGCAGGCCACAGTCCGCGGATTCTGGGGAAGCACGGTCAGCACTTCCATGCCTGCCCAAAAGCGCGGCGCGCTGCTGGGCGAGTTGGTCGCCTACATTGCCAGCGACGTTTTGACGCTTCCCGTAGAGGCAAGCTATTCGTTCGAGGATGCTGGAGCTGCCGCACTGGCAAACTTCGTTCCAGGCCGCAAGGGCAAGATCATGCTGCGACCATAATCCTGGCGGCAATGGCAAGGGGACCTCCAGAGTCAACGAACACAGCAAGCGCACCGCTCGGTCCAACGGTGGCTTGTGTTCAGCGCTCCGCGGGCTGGATGGCGCTAGGCGTGGTCGGCCCACTCTTCCTAGGTGAGTCAGAAGACCGGGCCGGTGCCGCCGTCGTGGTTTGCCTTGAAACGGGCCCGGAAGTACTCCCCCACCACGGCGCCACCCAGGTCTTCAAGGGCAGGTGCCACAACGCGGCCGCCGATGCGCCGGGCCATTCCCTGAACAAACCGTTCAAGACCCGGGTCGTCGCCAAGCCGGAAAAACGTCACCTGCGTGCCGGTCCGGCCGAGGCGGTCCAGCTCGGATACGGTTACCTGAATGGTCTCCTCGGCCGGGGGCCAGGAGAACAGCGACTCGCCCCCGGCCACCAAGTGAGCGGTGGGTTCACCGTCCGTGACGATGAGCAGCACATGTGCCATGGTTGGGTGGCTGCGGAAGAAGCGGCCGGCCAGCAGCAGTCCGTGGTGGAGATTGGTACCCTGTTCGTGTTGCGCCGGCAGCGCCGTGAGCTCACCAATGTCCATCGACTGCGCGTAGCGGCCAAACGTGATCAATGCCAGGCTGTCGCCGCGAAACCGGGTGGAAACGAGCTGGTGGAGTGCCAGTGCGGTACGTTTCATCGGCAGCCAGCGCCCCTCGGCTGCCATGGAAAAGGAAACATCGACGAGCAGGGCCACGGCAGCCTGGGTGCGTGCTTCCGTTTCCGTTACTTCGATGTCGCCAACTGCCAGCTGCAGCCCGCGGCCCGGGTCGCCGCCTTCGGCGATGGTACGGCGGATGGCGTTGGTGATGGTTCGGGTGACATCCCACGGTTCAGCATCCCCGAACTGCCATTCGCGGCTGGAACCTGTCTGCTCGCCGGCGGCACCGAACATCCGCGTGTCCCGGCTGCCCTGACGGCCCGAGAGTTGCTTGGCGGCGTCACGCAGCAGCGACTTGCCCAACCGCCGCACGGCCTGTGGGGAAAGGCGCAGCTCTCCGTCAGCACCCCGGCGCAGGTAGCCGCCGTCGTGCATGGCCCGCTCCATTTCAGCCAGTGTGCGTGCGGAGACTGAGGCATTCTCACCAAGCTGGCGGGCCAGCGCCTCCAGATCCACATCGTCCAGATGTGCCCCGTTATGCGACTGGGCGAGCTGTTCCGCCAGGGTATCGAGCTCTGCGAGATCCTGAATCACCCCGGTCCCATCCCCCAGGCCGAGGCCCTCCTGACCCTCGAAGTTCTCGGAGCCAGACCAGTTCTCTCCGGGGCGCAGGACGCGCAGGCTCGCATGCATCTGCTCAAGCTGCGCCACGAGTTCCGCTGAGCCGAACGCTTGGGAGGACAGTTGCATCAGCTCCTCGCGCTGCTCCGGCGACATCGATTGCAGCAACCGCTGCGCTGCGGCCGCCCGCCGCGCGAGGATGTCGATGAGTTCCTCCACGGATTGCGGGTCCTCCGGAAAGAAGCGGCCGTGCCGTTCCATGAATGTCTGGAAGTCCGCGTCAGAATCCTCGCCGAGCCGGTGCTGCTCGAGCAGCGCATTGAGATCCCCGAGCATCCGGCTCACGGCAGCACGGTCCTCCTCCGTGGCACTCTCCAACGCTTCCTTCATCCCTGCGAACCGTTGGTCTAAAACCTCGCGGCCGAGCAGGTCCTTGATGCGTTCGTAGGATTCACGGGCCATGCTGGACTGCCAGTCGTAGGAGGCAAGCTCGTTGACTGCCGCCGAGGTCGATGTGGGTAGGTTTTGCAGCTGCATTTGACGGAAATCGCGGTCGGTGTCATCCATCATGGCGTCGCGGGCCAATTGCTTGCGCTCGTCCAGGACCGCGGACTCAAGCAGCTTTTTCACTTCCTGCAGCGTGCCGTCAAGCCGGTGGCGGCCCAGCAGTTCACGCCGACGCTGCTGTACACGGCCGGCGAGCTCATCGAGGCCTGCATTGGTCCGTGTGCCGCGGTGCAGGAATTCCTGCAGTGCCCTTCGCGGCGAGTAGCCGCTCATGACGTCTTCGGCGACAGCCTCCAGTGCCTCGGCCAGATCGATCGGCGGGGCAAGCGGATCCGGGCCTCCAATGTACCGGCCGTACTTGGACGAACCGTTGTGCGCAGTCATGATGTGCCCTGTTCTTGATTCAGTGCTTAGCCGTAGAGGGTTTCTTCCCCATCGGAATCCTTGGAGATCCGGCGGGCAAGGAAGAGACCCTCAAGTGCCAACTCGATGGCGGAGGCACGTTCGCCGTCATTTTTTGCATTCAGCCGCTCGGCGATCAGCTCGTACAGTCGGCTGCCATTCAAGCTCGGGAGGGTGTCCAGAAACTCCGCGGCGGTGACGCCGTCGCCGGTGGTCACAGTGGTGTTGCCGTCGAGCGCCGCCACGAGCGGGCCAAAGTCCAACCCGCGGTAATGAAACCGTGCCGCTTCGGCTGTGGCCATGCGCAGGAGGTGCTCCAGGACGGCGCCTTCACGCCCTTCCTCCCCCGATTCAAATTCAAGTTTTCCCGTGAGCACATCCACCGCCGCAGCCAAATCGACAATTCGCGAGACGGCATCAGGTTCCCCGCGCATGGTGGAGCGGCGGAGGGCAGCGGCTGCCACCGTTTCGGCGCCGGCAATGGCGAAGCGGGCAGAAATACCTGAGTCTTGGTTGATGGCCGGAGACAGCCGAAGCGACCTGGTGTAACGCGCAAGGATCTCCACAATGACGGGTGGGACGTTGGCGCTCAGGCGCCCCTCCTGCAAGATGATGGCGACCTCGTCGTCCAGCTCCAAGGGATAGTGGGTACGGATTTCGGCACCAAACCTGTCCTTCAATGGCGTGATGATCCGGCCGCGGTTGGTGTAGTCCTCCGGGTTGGCCGAGGCCACCACGAGCACGTCCAGCGGAAGCCGCAGCACGTAGCCGCGGATTTGGATGTCCCGTTCCTCCATGACATTGAGCATGGCAACTTGAATCCGTTCGGCGAGGTCGGGCAGTTCGTTAATGGCCACGATGCCCCGGTTGGAACGTGGGACCAACCCGTAATGGATGGTTTCCGGGTCCCCGAGCCGGCGGCCCTCGGCAACCCGCATCGGGTCGACGTCGCCAATCAGATCCGCAACGGAGGTATCGGGGGTGGCGAGCTTCTCCACATAACGTTCCGAGCGGTGCCGCCACGTCACGGGCAGCCGGTCCCCCTCAGCCAGCACACGGGCCCTTGACTGCTCGGTGATGGGTTCGAAGGGGTGCTCGTTCAGTTCCGATCCCTCGATCATCGGCGACCACTCATCCAGCAACCCCGCAAGACTGCGCAGCAGACGGGTTTTGCCCTGTCCACGCTCGCCCAACAGGACAAGGTCGTGCCCGGCAATCAAGGCACGCTCCAGTTGCGGCAAGACTGTCCGCCCGAATCCGTACATCCCAGGCCATGGGTCGCGGCCCGCCGCCAGTGCAGCGAGCAGATTTTCGCGAATCTCCCGACGCAGGTCCTTGTAGACATGGCCGGAGGTACGCAAGCCACCAAGGGTGACGATTCCAGGGCGATCACTCACCCTTCAAAGGTAATCCCGAATACCTGCCAAATCCAGCGTTCAACGCTGCGTGATGCGGTGCGCAACGGCGAGACGCCACAGTGCTTCTCATGAATAACGACGGCGGTCTGCGTCTCTGGAAGGGAGAGCAACACGGCGATGCAGGCACGGATAGTGGGGCTGGAGAGTGCAACACGCAGGCATGCGGTTCCCGTGGCCGCCCATTTAGTACGGGTCTGCTGCTCCGCCAAAAATGGGCTGAATTCGATTGACATGCCCCGGGGCGTTGCTAATGTGGGCTCATGTCGACCATCGAGGCTTCTGGACAGCACAGACGGACCGGCCCGTTCCCATGGGCCTCAGTCATTTGGTCACTCACGGCGGCTGGACTGCTTCTCAGCTCAGCCGTGCTGCAACATATTGCTGCGATCCAGCGGTGGGTAGTATTCAATGGCTCACGTGGGCCCACGGAACTCTCGGTGGAAGACCATCTCTTTGACTACAATTTCCCCACTGATGCTTGGGTGTCCGTTGGGACAGCAGCCCAGGTCTACGGCACGGGCACTCTGATTCAGGCGCTCGGGGTCCTGGCCATGGCGTTCGGTGTCTTGGCACTGCCGGGGGCGGCATCACGTCGCAGGGTTGTTTTTGCCATCATGGAGATCGTCATTGCCTTGCTCGTCGCAGCCTGGCTCGGGCTTAACGGCGCGCACGCACTCGTCTCGGGGATCATCGGCACTCCTTCCCCACTGCAACACTGGTGGGCGTTGGACTGGATTGGGGTTGCCGGTTTGGTTGCCCTCGGCGTGCTTTGGTGGCGGCGGTCGTGGGCTGCCATGATCGCCTGCGCCTTCCTGCTCGGCTCAAGCCTGATGGGCTACTATTTCGTGGCCTCCCTCATGATCACACCCTTGATCACTGGCTACATTTCACACGACACGACTCCGTGGACGGAGACGGTTGTCGCGACGTGGACGGCCTTGGCAGGGGTGGCGATGCTCCTCGCCGCTTGGGCAGCGACACGTGGTGGAGTGCGTCCCGACTGTCCGGCCCAAACTGCGAGTGTTCTGCAGTAATCAGGATCCTACCGTGAGCGGTTGCGCAATGAATAGGTATGCAGAGACAGCGACCATGACTACCGCAAACCCGTAGTTGACTCCGATCCACGAGTTCCCATGAGCAGCCTCGCACATCCCGTCGTTGGCCCCACCGACGAGAATGGGGTCCTTGCACCGCCCCTTCTTCCTGAACGGAGCGTTGCACACAACGCGATCCTTCCGGCCCAACGTCAGGGCTACCGCTGCAAGGTAGACGGCAAACAAAATGGCACTCACACTGAGAAGGCTGTTGATGCTGTTGAACATGATCCCGTTTTTCGAAGACGTAGTACTTGGTCGTTGCCACACTTGGTCAGCTCGACTGGCGACCGTGGCCAGGCGGCAATCATTAATCGTATGGCCCAGCGGATGAAACACCCTAATAACTCGATTTCAGCAACACCAGAAACATGAGCCACAATCGACCCAACTTCCGTTAACGCAGCCCGGATTGCCTCATAGGACCTTGGCCATCGCGTCGAAGGCACGCAGTGTGCCAAATAGTTTGGCGGCATCCTGCGGGTAGGGCCAGCTGGAGAGTTTAACCCCCACCACCTGCGCTGGACGGTTGATGTAGATCATCTGCCCGTGGATGCCCAAAGCCAGCAACACGTCGTTGCCTTCGTAGGGGAACCACATCTGGTTCCGGTACATCCCCCCGGGCATCCGGTTGTCCCCGGGGCTGCTGGCAAAGGCAGTACGCGAATCAGGAGCCCCGGTGAGGGTCTCCTCGATCCACCGGGAGGAGAGGATCCTTTCACCGGTCAGCGAGGTCCCGTCACCCAGAAAGAGTGAGCCAAAGCGGGCCATGTCGCGCAACCTGGCATTGATGCCGCCGTCGAACATTCCGGTGCCGTATTGGTCAACGCCGATCACAGCGTCGGCCTCGGCGCCGATCTTTGACCACAACAGGTGGGACATCAGCGTAGGCATAGTCGCCCCGCCAGCCACCTCGCAGATCCAGCCCAGCATGTCTGTCTCGCAGGAACGGTATTCGAAGACCCCGCCGTGGACACTCTTTTGCTTCAGCGTCATCAAGTAGGGGTACATGCCGGATGGACCCGAGGTTGCCGCTGGTGCCCACCCGACGGCTTCCTCAAGCATCCGCACCTCCGCCTTCGGGTCAAGGTAATCCTCGGAAAATGCGATGCCAGAGCGCATGTCCAACAAATCGCGCACCGTGGCCCCACCGTAACCGGTGCCTGCCAATGCGGGCACGTAGGCGGTCAACGGGGCAGCGGTATCCAGCACCCCGGCGTCGACCATGGCCCCGGCGACTGCTCCCACCAATGACTTGCTCACCGACATCAACAGGTGCGGAGATGAAGCTGACATACCTTCGAAGTACTGCTCGGTGAGAACTTTGCCCTGGTGCAGCAGCATCCAGCCATCGGTGTCGGTGGATGCCATGATGGACCCCACGCTCGCCGGTGGTTCATCGATGGACCCGGAGGGCACCAACACCGCATCCATGTCCGACGGCGCAACTGGCAGTGCCGCCGAAGGACCGACCCCGCGCCAAATCGGTGCCGTGGGAAGGAAATCAGCCATGTGCTGAAAGGACCAGCGCAGGTTCTCTGCCAGCTGCCAGTTCTTCGTGTCCACAACCGGGGGGCCTGCTGCCGGCGCTGCTGCTGCAGGTAAGTCCAACGCGGGTGGGCCCCCCACGGGGAGGGCCGCTGAAGGCGCGACTACTGCCGGTAAGTCCACTGCTGGCTGGGGCCAACCTACGTCTGCGATGTCCACGAGCATTCCTTTCGATGGCCGCAGAAAATGCGGTTTAGTCTCATGCAGATCCTATCCCTTGGATTTGACGCCCGGCCGCGGAGTGAAGTCCGCCTGCCCGTCCTCATCCAACGGCACCCCTGCGAATCCAGCCCTAAGGCAGTCGATGAAGTGCTTGGCCCTGATGTTGAGCTTGGACACCCCGCCTTCCTCGACCTGCAACCGCCCCTTCGTGACGAGAATTCCCAGGTCGGAACCATGCCACCTGTAGTCGCCAGGTCCTTGGATACGTAGGAAGAACGCCTCGGATTCGTTTTGCAACATGTGCCAGTCAAGGGCCGCACGGTTGAAGACCATTGCCCCGGTGGAATCGAGGTAGTACTGACCGGTCGCGGGAGTTTGAGTAAGCTGTTCGACGATGTCCGAGTTCTCCTTGATGACCATCTGGCTCCACACGTCAGCCCCGGAGAGGACTTCCCAGCGTTCTGTGATCTCGTCGATGTCCAGATCAAATTCCACGTCCATATATTCGAGCAGATGGAACAGAAAGAGCGGGACATCGGCATAGGCGCCAGCCGTCACATTGGTAATCCCTGAGGCACCGGAAATCCGTGGGTTTAGTTCACCCAGGTAGACCGCATCCGTATCCAGATCTACCAGCACATCAACTTCGAAGAACCCACGGTAGCCTTCCGAGGCCAGCCCATCCCCCATCCGTTTGACCAGATCCATGGCCCGGGTGCGTTGGGTTGCCGAAAGTACCTCGGGGTGCATTTCATTGCCGCACCATCCCCCGGGGTACGGCGTGAGGTCGCTGTACCCGGCCAGCTCGGTAAGGAACGGTCCAACCAGGGTTCCGGAGCGGGTCAGTACGGCCTCCACGGCCACCGGCAGGTTTTTGATCCTGCGCATGATCTTGATGTCTTCGCCGATGATGTCCTCGGAGTGGTTGTCCCATTCTTCTTCATTGGCGATGAAGAAGGTGGTCTTTCCTGAATCTCCATAGGGGGTTTGGACGACCAACTCGTTGCCCAAGCCGGCCATGTCGGCATCGGCACGCAACGCCGCATACGTGCTTCCCTTGCGGAGCACGTTCGGGACACTGGGCACTCCGAAGTCATTTCCGAGCTTCGTGGTGACCATCTTTGAATCGAGCCGGTGACGCAGCTCGGCCGCCGGCAGGATCAGGTCGTAGCCCAACTCGCGGCAGATGCGCTCGGTTTCCTCGTTGAAGAAGACCATGGCGACCTTGGGGCGCACTCCTGGACGCACGCTCAGGCTCATCCGGGACCTGACCTCGGCGTTGAGCAGCAGCCAGTTATTGATGTCCTCACCGGACTCGAATTCCACATAGGGCTTGTGGACTGGGGTGAAGACGCGAGGGTGTGCGCCGTCCCAGGCATCGTAGTAGCTGATGTAGGAAAAGTTGCGTACCCAGCGGTCCAGGCCCAGCAAGTTGAAGGGTGTGGCGCCAATGAAGTAGATCGGCACACTGTTGGTCCGGAAAAAATGGCGGAGCTCGGAGATGTTTCGGATCATGTTCGGTACTGCCGCGGGTGGCGCCTCGGTGGCGAAGGCCGCATCCGTGCCAATCGTGACCTCCGGCGCTTCCGGGCCGGAGGGGACGGCTCTGGTCATGACGGGAGCGGGGACTTCCTGTTTAGCTACCTTGACGTTAAGAACGCCAACCTTTGCCGGCTTCCGCGCGGGAGCCGCTTTGGCTGTGGCGACCTTGGTTGTTTTTGGAGCGGCCTTTAAGGGTGCTGCTTTCTTTGCTGGGGTTACCCTGACTTTCGGAATATTTTCGGCTGGCGATTTTTTAGCGTTGGCGGGGTTAGCCACCACGGTTGTGGAGGTTTTCTCCGGCTGCACAACTTCCTTGCCGATGTCCATGTCACGTTCACTCATCGTCATGCTCTCCTTCAGCGCGGGACCAGGCGGAAGAATAAAGCGAAGGCCCAAGCCGTGCCGCGAGAGACCCAGCGGATCCACCCTGTCCATTCTCCAAGTCGAACCAACCTACTGTGTTTCCGCGGGCCATGCGAGACTTGGGCCGTTCGTGACGTGCATCACCGATCGGGAAGTCGGAATGAAACGCTTTTCCAACCGTTCCTCAGACTTTCGAAGCGGCTACAACTGTCTGCGGCAGACGAGAAACACGACTGCCGGCCGCAAAAACGCAATATTGTTCTCCGGCTTCTGCCACCGGTAAGGTACTGCCGATTCAGTCCAGAGCCCGTCGTAAAGCATTTTTGGGCAAGTAAAAAGGTCCCAGCCTGCGATTTACCGCAGGTCAGAGACCCCTTTTCGGTGGAGCTAAGGAGATTCGAACTCCTGACCTCTTCGATGCGAACGAAGCGCGCTACCAACTGCGCCATAGCCCCGTGGCGGTTATGAGACCGCCAACTTTTCTAGGTTAAACCCAGTGAGCGGCAGATTACAAACCGCCCAGCAGCCAAGCTCTACCGCCCACGCACTCAGGACTTCTTGCGCCAGTACTTGTTGGCCGCAGCAATGGTGGCAAACTCGATCGCCACAACATGGGCTGCCGCCGTCAGTGAGTCGGGATCATGCGAATAGGTTGGCCGCAGCGAGTCCCGCACTGCTGCATCCGGCTGGATCGCCCCAATGCTCTTTCGGGCCAGCATCATGGCCAGTTGCCGCCCCTCTTCCGGAGTTGCCGTAATCAACGTGCCGCCAGGAATCAGTTCCATTTTCGCCTCCAAGTAGACCAAGTGTGGATTCTTCTCACGCTACTACATTTACATGGCCAAAACCGTGAAAAACAATTTCACCCTAGCGGTGGGTAAACCGACGTGGGACGATGCAAACATGCCGATCAACACAAGCTCCATTAACCACATCCGCCTGACCGTGACGGACATCGAACGCTCACGTGCCTTCTATGAAGACCTCTTTGCCTGGCCCGTCGCCATTGAGATGCCAGCTGGCACTCTTGCACCTGAGCAAGCACGCTTCGCCTTCCTCTACGGTGGAGTCATCTACAACCTGGGCCATACGCTCCTGGGCCTGCGGCCGGTTTCTGCAGATTCCTTCGACGAAGACCGAACCGGACTGGACCACCTCAGCCTCGACGTTGCATCGCGTGCCGAACTAGACGCCGCCGTCGAACTCCTTGACGTGCGCGGCATCAGCCACGGCGGCATCAAGGACATCGGCGACGGCTTCATCCTGGAATTCCGCGACCCGGACAACATTGCGCTGGAACTTTTCGCGCCCAAAAACCCAAAGTGACGCCTCAGGCGCCCCCCCCCTAGTTCGAATCCGCCAGCCAATCGCTGAATTCAACACGTCCGACGGCGGCCTCCGGAACCAGGTTTCGCCCGGCACGCAAAAATGTGCCGAATGAACCCGGCAGCGGCATGGACGTCACCAGCCCGCGACGTCCTGTCGCCGACTTCCACTGCCCCGCCAGCGCCTTCATGGACCACACGGACGGTCCACCGACGTGCACTGAACGGTGCTGTTCGGCGTCTGCTTCCAGACCGGCAACGGCCTCATCGACGAGTGCCCGGGCCACGTCCGCCGTCGCAATTGGCTGAAATGACACTCCTGAGAACGCAGGGATGATCCCCACCTTGGCCCCTGCAGCGAATATGCCGGCCACCAGGTTGTGAAACTGCGTTGCGTACACAACACCTGTGGGTTGATCCGCGCGTTCGTAACTGCGCGCCCTGGCTGCCTGAACTTGGTAATACCCCATGGAGCACTCTGCCGCATTGACTATGGTCAGCAGCACGCTGCGCGAAATCCCGGCTCTTTGGGCGGCATCCAGCACCGAAACTGTGGTTCCTAAAAGCGCCTTCAACGCCGGTCCAGTGCGGGCATCAAGGGTCTCCACGAGGACGTCCGCACCAGCCAATGCGGTTTCAACTCCCGTGCCTGTTCGGAAGTCGACGGGCAGATAGTCGACGCCGGGCACACGCTTCGGATCTGCTGCTGAAGGAACATGCCTGCTCAATGACCGCACAGTGAATCCTCGGGCAGCGGCGTCGGCCACCACAGCCCGGCCCGCCGTGCCCGTCCCGCCCGCCACTGCAATGATCACCATGCTCGCCACCCTACCCGCAGCCCCGCGGCAACAAAATAGCCGGGCTGGAAGCTGACGCTGTCTAGGGGGTGCCCAGCTTGTCGATGGTTGACGTTTTAGCCATTTCCTTGATGGCCAAAGCCGCCCCGCCACGGGCCCCGGTGGCAGCACCGGGGGGCAAAACCGCCTGAACCACCGAGACATGGGAACTTGTCAACGGCAACGAGTGGCTCTTCAGTGCTGCTGTGAGCGGCCCCATTAGAGGATCACCCGTTTGCGCCAGCTCACCACCAATGACAATGAGCTCCGGGTCAAGCAGGTTGGAAATGCCTGCCAGGAACCGTCCCGTCAAGGAACCAATTTCAGCCAGGACAGTCAGGCAACCGCGGTTGTCATTGGCTGTCTCACGCAGCACGTCGTTCCAGTCTGCCGCCTCGCCCAACGCCGGACGCAACAGCGAGAGCACATGGGCCGTTCCGGTTCGGAGCACCAAGCAGCCCCGGTTGCCACACGGGCAGGCGGCACCGTTGATGTCAGTAGACATGTGCCCAATTTCCCCCGCTGCCCCGATGCTTCCGCGGTACAACTGGCCCTCCGAAAACAGTGCCATGCCCACGCCGCTGGAAAAGTTGATATACAACATGTTCTCGCTGTTTTTCCCGGTTCCCCACTGCTTCTCGGCAAAGCCTTCAAGGCGCGCGTTGTTCTCAACGAAAATCTGAAATGGCAGGTGGCGGGCCAAAACGCTGCGAGCGTCGACCATGGACCACGGCTGGCCAGGGAGGGAACCGCCCACCATGTTCGTGCGCCTGTCGATTTGTCCGGGCACACCCACGCCGACACCTATGATCTTGGAATCTTCGATGCCCGCATCATCCAACAGGCTGCGCAGAGCACCAGCTGCAGCCGCCACGCGGGAGTCCGCAGTGTTGGAGGGATCGACAGCCAAGATTGTTTCGGCCACGATGCTGCCGGCCAGGTCGGAGACACAGATGGCCGCCTTATCGAGCGTGAAGTCAATCCCGAGGCTGAAACCGGCCAAGGGGTTGATGGCCACGAGTTCATGCCCCCGCCGGGTGGATTTATGTTCAGGCTTCAGGTTCAGCACCACGTTGCGTTCCAACAGCTCATTGATGATGTTGGTGATGGTGGTCCGCGACGTTTTCATGCGCCGCGCCAGCTCAGCCCTATGTACGGGCCCTTCGTTCAGCAACAGCTCAAGTACTTGGCGGGTGTTGTTCGCCCGGAGGCCCTTCAAGGCACCCCCGCTACTCTCCATTCGCTGCTTCCTTCAAACCATCTCCCGGCACTTCGGCCCTTTCGCGCAAAAGCCCGGACAGGAGCCCGAGCTGGCGTGGATCTTCCAAAGCGGAGCCTACCGCAATGACCCGCGCACCTGCATCAAGGAACTCTTGGGCGTTGTGCGCATCCATGCCGCCAGTCGAGACGAACTTGATCCCAGGGAAGGGCCCGCCCATCGCCTTCAACCAAGACGTTCCCAGCACGCTGGCCGGGAAAGCCTTGACCCATTGCAGCCCCTGGCCCGTAGCCATCTGGATGTCGCTGGGGGTGGCCACCCCCGGCAGATGAGCCAGGCCTATATCTGCGCACGCCTGGATCACCTCCAGGTTGGTTCCCGGACTGACGGTGAAAGCGGCCCCGCAATCCTTGGCCTGTGCAACATGGGTGACGTTGAGGACAGTTCCGGCCCCTGCCACTAGTCCACGCTCCTGGGCGGCCTGCGCCAGCGCCTCCAGTGTCTTTAGATCTTCAGAGGTTTGGATGGGCACCTCCACGGATGTCACGCCGATGTCCCACGCCATGGTGGCCACCTCGAGGGTGCGCTGCACGCCAAGGCCTCGCAGAATCGCCATGATCGGGGCGTTGTGAAACATATTGTCAAAGAATTCGTTACTCAATGTCTGCCGCTACTTTCTTCAAAGGTTGAAAATCACTGGTGCTGGACAGTGCCCGGGCCGCAAACTGGTGGCCCCTTGCCAACCGGTCAAGAGCTTCACCACCTTCCAGCATGGCTGAAAGCCAGCCTGCTGCAAACGCGTCCCCTGCTCCCACCACCTCAACCACCTCCACAACGGACGCCGGAACGAACGTGGATGCGATGCCATCGAATTCCGTGGCACCGACGGCTCCGTCCTTGACGATGAGCCTGGCGGAGCCTCCAATCAAGTCCCGCACGTCCCGGGCATTTTCAAGCCCTGGCCACAGAGTCTGCGCTTCATCCAGTCCGACGTAGGTGTAGCTTGCCTGCCGTGCATAGTTCAACAAAACCTCAGCAGCGCTCTCCACGCTCCACAGACCGGGGCGGTAGTTGACGTCGAATGACACTGCCACGCCTTCCAGCTTTGCCCGGTCAAAGAGCCGCTGCACCAACTTCGCGCACGAGTCCGAAAGAGCCGGTGTGATCCCTGACAGGTGCAGCACCCGCACCCTGCCCCACGGCAACGACTCCACCATTGCAGCCCCCATGAGGGCTGCCGCGGAATTTTTGCGGTAATAGTGGACCGTAGTCGACTCCACGCCGGGGTTCTTGAACATCACTCCTGTCGGGGCCGCAGGATCAATGGCGACATAGGAGATGTCAACACCGTTCTTCGCCAGCGCTTGCGTCACCCTCCTGCCCAGTGGATCGTCACCAACCCGGCTGGCCCACGCAGCAGTGTGACCCCAGTCAGCCAGCCACTGGGCAAGGTTGGATTCCGCCCCGGCCGTTGCAACTGAAAAGACGGAGGCTGTTTCCAGCGGCTCGGCCGTCATCGGAGCAACAACGGCCATCGTTTCGCCCACGGCAAGCACGTCGATCATCGTGTCCCCTCCACACCGTCTGCCACTGAAATTGTCAATGACCCGCGGTAGGGGCGTGCTGGCGGCCCGCCAACGCCAACATTGACGCAGAACAGTTTCCCGGCGTCGGGCTGTGCCTGCTCCCAACCGGCATCCAACCAGCCGCTGCAGCTGGTGATGACCAGCAGATCCCCCGCAAGTGCGACGGCGGTTGGCCGTGCCGCCGGGACCTTGACGACGGCGAGAAGCTCACCGTTGGGTGAATAGCGGTGGACAGCCCACCCGTCCCACAGCGCAACCCAGATGCAGCCGTCGTCGTCCACGGTCAGGCCGTCCGGGTCACCTCCCCCTGGCGGGAAGGCAACAAGATCCACGCTGCCGACGATCCCCGTTTGCGGATCGATATCGAAGCGGCGGAGTACCCGCGTGCTGGTGTCCACGTAGTAGGCGCTGCGGCCGTCAGCTGAGAAGTCCAGGCCGTTGGAGATGCCGATTCCGTCCAAGACAACCCTGCCGTTTCCGGACGTGTCGAAGCGCCACATTCGCCCCTGCCCGGAAACGCCGTTCCTGTCCATGGAACCAACCCACAGGTTGACCTCGGTATCTGCTGCGCCATCATTGAACGACGTCGGACGGCCGGCCTCCGGCGATGCCAGCACAGAAATTGTGCCGTTATGGGAGACGTGGGCCAACTCGCTCTCACGAGCCATGACCCATCCCGTCCCGGGGTCAGGCAGTGGCGTGAGCGGCCCGGCCATGCCGGACACGTCAAAGGTGCGCAGCGGCTCAAAGCGTGTTCCGGTGATGGCGCCCAAGTGAACCTTGCCGCCGGTGATGTCCGTCCACAGGAGTTCACCGCTGCGGGCATCGACCCTTGGTGTTTCACCCAACTCGGCACGTGGACCGCCCATGCAGACTGCGCTGAATTCCATGGGCACGGCGCCTACCATTCCAGGAATGAGTTGTCGTTCTGGCGCCAGATGGAGTTGCGCCAGCGGTGCGGGGTCAAGGCGGCATGACGGACCTTTTCCTCATCAATGCCAATGCCCAGGCCCGGAGCCACCGGCCGGGCAATGTAACCCGTTCCCATGTTGAAGACTTCCGGCTGCTCCATGTAGTCAAAGAGGTCCGGGCCCTCTTGGTATCCGGAGCCGCGGCTCTGCTCTTGGAGCAGGAAGTTGGGGCTGGCGATGTCCACCTGGAGGCTGGCGGCCAGGGCAATGGGGCCCAGCGGGCAATGCGGGGCCAGCTGGACACCGTAGGCTTCCGCCATCGCGGCAATTCTGCGCACTTCGGAGATGCCTCCGGCGTGGCTCAGGTCCGGTTGGACAACGCTGACTCCGTTGCCCAGAACAGTCTTGAAATCCCAGCGGGAGTAGAGGCGTTCCCCCAGCGCTAGTGGAATTGACGTTGCCTGGGCAATCAGACCAAGGTCACCGGAGAGCTCTGGCAAAAGCACTTCTTCGGCAAAGATGGGCAGGTACTCTTCCATCAACGGCAGAATCCGCCGCGACATGGCCGGGGTGAACCTGCCATGGAAATCCAAGGCAATGTCTAATTCATCGCCGCCAGCGTCGCGGACCGCGGCGAGTGAGCTCACCATGTTGCGGATGGTGGCTGCGGTGTCCAGAGGCGCGAGCTTGCCTGCGGGGCAGAACTTCACTGCAGTGAACCCCTCAGCCATCGCCTCGCGTGTTGAATCCGCAAGCTCTGCCGGACTCTCACCGTGAATCCAGGTGTACATGCGCACCTTGTCCCGAACGGGCCCGCCGAGAAGTTCATAGATGGGGACATCCAATGCCTTGCCCTTGATATCCCACAGCGCTTGGTCAATGCCGGCCACTGCGCTGGAAAAGACGGGGCCGCCGCGGTAGAAGCCTCCCTTGGTAAGGACTTGCCAGTGGTCCTCGATTTTGGAAGCATCCTCACCGATGAGGTAGTCGGACATCTCACCAACGGCGGCAGCCACAGTTTCGGCACGCCCTTCAACGATTGGCTCGCCCCACCCCACCAAACCGCTCTCTGTCTCGACGCGGAGGAACAGCCAGCGCGGCGGAACCTGAAACGTCTCAATCTTTGTAATCTTCATGCTTCATCCCTTAGTCCAAGATCTTCAGTCCTGCGTGCGCAGGCAGGCGCCCCGCGTGTACGGACCGGCGTCTACGGCACCTCACGGCTGCCGGGCACAGCGCTGCTACCAGTGTCAATATAAATAACAATCTTATCCAGATTGTATGCATGTTGGGCATAACATGCACCTAAAAATTATAATTTGTGAAATAAAGTGAATAACTGTTGACAAACAACCGTGCTCAGTGACTACAATCACAGGCAAGCCCAACTGCATAGCAGGCGGCGGACCAACGACTACTTTGAAGGATTCTTCATGACTCACATCAAGCCCTGGCTCAAAGTTGCCACCGGTGCCATCTTGGCAACCTCGGTCGCTTTCACGGCCTCCGGATGCACCACCACCGACGCCCCCTCCGGTGGCGACGGTGCCAAATCCATGACCTACTGGTCCATGTGGACCGAAACTGAGCCCCAGGCCAAAGTCTTGAAGACTTCACTCGATTCGTTCGAGAAGGACACGGGCATCAAGGTCAATGTGCAGTGGCAGGGACGCAAGGTCCTCGACAAGGTCACTGCAGGACTGCTCTCCGGAGACGTCCCGGACTTGGTTGACCAGGCCTACGACGGCCTCGGCCCGACACTTGCCAAGACCAACCAGCTCGAGGACATGGCTCCTGTGCTCAAGGAGTCAATTCCCGGCGAAGACGGCAAGACAGTTGGCGACGTCATCCCCGCCAAGTACATCGACGTCATTCCCACGTATGGTGGCGACGTGAAGAACTACATGGTTCCCTACACGATCTCCAACGTCTCCGTTTTCTACAACAAAACCAACAAGATTGCCCCCGAAGCACCCAAGACCTGGGACGAGCTGCTGGCCAACTGCAAGAAGGCCGTAGACGCCAACATGGCTTGCATCGCTTCCGATGGCGATGCCACCTGGGCCAACAGCTACTGGTTTGACTACCTGCTCAACCGCAACGCCGGCGACGGTTCGTTCAAGAAGCTGGTCGAAGACAAGACCGGCGCTTCATGGGACGATCCGGCCGTGTTGAAGACTGCCGAACAAATCCAGGACCTCATTAAGAGCGGCTACATCATCAAGGGCTACGATGCTTCCAAGTACCCCGAGCAGCAGAACGCCTGGGCCGCTGACAAGGCTCTGTACTACCTGATGGGCAGCTGGGCACCGGCGGAAACCCAAAAGTATGCAGCCGAAGGCTTCGACTACGGCGCATTCAACTTCCCAACCACCACGGCGTCGTCCACGACGGCCAATGACGTCATCGCGTTTGGCTTTGCAGTCCCGAAGGCAGGCAAGCACACCGCCGAGGCGAAGCAGTTCATCGCCTACTTCGCGAACAAGGACCGCATGGGCCAGATCTCCACAGTGGCCGACAACCTCTCAGCCCGTCCCGACGTCGAAGCACCTGCACAGCTGGCCGATGTTGCCACCATCTTGGCGGACAATCCCTCCAGGCTTCCGAGCGACGGCGTGTCCGGCGACATCACTGACAAGGGCTTCAACGCATCCTTTGAGCAGCTTTGGCTGGGCAAGGTGACTGCTGAGCAGTACGTCAAGGAAGCCAAGACCGCCATGGTTGCATACTGGAATGCCAAGGGCTAACTGATGGCTACCCCTGCACTTCCGCTGGCACGCGGGCGCAATTCTGGCCGCCCGCGTGCCGGCATGTCCGCAATTGAGCGCAGCAGGCGCCGGCTGTTCTGGCCGATGCTTATGCCCGCGCTGATCTTGATGGCCCTGTTCTACCTTGTTCCCATCATCTACGCCGGCTGGCTGAGCCTCAACGAGTGGGACGGCATCAACCAGATGACGTTCATTGGCGCAGACAACTACGTCCGCTTGGCCAAAGACCCTGTCTTTATCGGTTCCATCATCAACACCCTGAAGATTCTTTTCATCGTGGGTATCATCACCTTTGTCTTCGCCTTTGGCCTGACCATGATCCTCAGGGACATGATGGGCAAGAAGTTTGTGCGCAGTGTCTTGTTCTTCCCCACGTTGATCAACGCCATGGTATTTGGCATCTTTGCCGGCTTCCTATTCAGCCCTGCCGGTCCTGTCAACAAGTTGCTGTTGCTTGTAGGCGTTCAGGATCCGCCCAAGTGGTTGGCGCAGGACAATCTGTTCAACATGATCATGATCGTGATGATCTGGAGCGCTACCGGTTACTTCACCACCATCATCATGTCCGCCGTGGACCAAATCCCAGCGTATTACTACGAGGCAGCGGGACTTGACGGGGCTGGTCCCTGGGCCAAGTTCCGGCACGTGACCTTGCCCCTGGCTTGGGACGTCATCTCCGTATGTGCTGTGCTGTGGACCATGAGTTCGGTAAAGGTCTTCGAGCTGATTCTCGTCTTTGGCGGATCCACCGCAAAAGCACCGCCCACAAGCACCTGGTCAACAGCCCTATATGTCTACCAGGCGGCCTTTGGCAGCGGTGGCGACCGGGAGTTCGGCATCTCTGCCGCATCGGCCATTGTCAGCCTCATCCTGGTCACCGTCCTGACCATCGGACTGCGACGCATGTTGCGCCGTGAAGCCATTGAAATCTAGGAAGCAAGGTTGAACCCGTGAACAAAGTCATAACTCAGCCCCCGCTTCCAACCGAATCGGTGTCGGCCCCCGGTCCTTCGCGACCCCGCATGCGTCGCCGGTCCTCGCGAAAGGACCGGATCAGTCCCGGCGGCTATGTGGGCCGGACCGTTGCCTGGTTGCTGGTGGCCTTCAACCTCTTCCTCCTGGTGTGGATGGCAGTAACGTCCCTGCGTGATACCCGGGACATTGTCCGCGATCCGCTCGGCGTACCCGCCGTGCCGTTCGTGGAGAACTTCACCAACGCCTGGAACACAGGAGGATTTGGCACTGCGGCAATCAACTCAGTGATTGCCACTCTCGTCTCTTCCCTGCTGGTGGTTGCCATTTCGGCACCTGCCGCTTATGTTCTGGCCAAATCCACCCGGAAGCTCTCCTCCACCTTCACGCTGCTATTTGTGCTGGGGCTTGGCGTTCCGGGACAGGTGCTGCTGGTGCCCGTCTACATCATGATGGCCAAGTTTCAGGACATCTCGCACCTGCAAATGCTCAACAGCATTCAAGGACTCGTCCTCGTCCTGGTCGGTCTGGGCATTCCGTTCACCGTGTTCCTGCTCGCAGGGTTCTTCCGCTCCCTGCCGGTCGAAATTGAGGAAGCTGCCGCCATCGACGGTTCCTCCGGTATCCGCACCTTTATTCAGATCGTGCTGCCGCTTGCCCGCTCAGGATTGGTCACCGCGTTCATGCTCGCTGTGATCACCGGCTGGAACGAGACGCTATTCTCGCTGGTGCTGCTGACGACGTCGGAAAACCGCACGCTGCCGATCGCACTGCTGGCCTTCCTTGACCAGGCGCAATTCAACGGCGCCGACTGGGGCGGGCTCTTTGCCGGCATCGTCATGGTGGTCACCCCCGTTCTGGCACTGTTCATCTGGCTGGGACGGCGGATTGTTGAAGGCATGACAGTAGGAATTAGCAAATAATCGAAAGGAACACCCGGCTTTGAAACCTCTTCTCCTCCTCACCGGGGGAAATGGCACGGTTGGCCGTCTGCTGTTGGATCACTTGCGCCGCAGCTATCGGATCAGGATCACCACAAGGAGTCCGCTTGATGCGCGTCCTTCCATCTTTGCCACAGAAGACGAACTCTTGGTCGGTGATCTGGCAGATTCAGACTTCTGCCGGGTCGCGGTGGACGGTTGCAATGCAATCGTCCACCTTGCCGCCAACGCCTCCCCAGCCTCTTCGGTTGGGGAGGCATTGGTCAATATCGCCATGACGGACCATCTGCTCAGTGCGGCGATGGACAACAATGTGCAACACATTGTCATCGCAAGCTCCGTTCACGCCACTGGCTTGGACTACCGCGACGGGGTCAGCACCATTGACCCCACGAAAGCCCCACGTCCCTGCTGTCCCTACGGAGCCAGCAAAATCGCCATCGAGGCGCTGTCCAGGCTCCACCAGGATTCACAAGGCAATGCGGTCTCCTGCCTCAGACTCGGCTTGACCGGCTGGCCGTTGATTGAGCAACAGTTTGCGCACACATGGTTCTCCACAGCTGATTTGCGTAGTTTGGTCGATGCCTCACTGAACCGTTCGCCCGGCTTTGGCATTTACCACGCGGTCTCCCTCGACTCGGCACAGCGCTGGAACACCGAGAATGCTCTTGCAGATCTTGGCTGGGCCCCCCATGACCGCTGGGAAGTGGACGACCCAGCCCAACTACCCTTGGCGACCTCCAGCGCCTGCCAGCTGTTCCACACCAACTAGCGTCTGCCTCCGCAGGTGCAAGTGCACATCACTCCGCTGGAACAGGTCTCGTTCCTGGTTTGACCGGCGCAGTTCACCTAAAAATAAGACGTTGATACTGGTATTAGGTGTTCTGCCGGGCATGACCACTGTTACCCCGGAACGCGACACAACCAGTGTCCTGCGTAACCCGGGCATGGGCTGGATGGCGTACGTCGAGGAATTTGACCATGCCTTGGCCAACGCCGATGAGTTTTGGGGCGAAGTGGGCCCGAATTCTGCCGCTTCCTCCGTGGTGTACTTGCGTATTCCATGGTCCCGGCTGGAACCGACGGAAGGCCACTACGCCTGGAACGAGGACGACAACTTCAAGTCCTTCATCCAACAGGCCAAGGACCACGGCCAGCGCTTGGCCTTCCGGGTTTTTGTTGACAGCCGGGACACCCATCAGCAAGCAACACCCCAATTCGTCTTCAAAGCCGGAGCCACTGGCTACGCATCAAATCCGGAACCATCATTTACCACTCCCTATGTGAACAACCCGGTCTTCATGAAGAAGTTTGAAAACTTCATGGCCTCCTTCGGTGCTCGTTTCGACGACCCTGAAGAGGTGGATTTCGTCGATACAAACACCATCGGCGCTTGGGGTGAAATGCACAATATGAAGGGGCTGAACGCATCCCAAACGGCAGCTACCGTGCGCTGGTTGGGTGATCTTTACCGAGATTCCTTCCAAAATGTTCTATTGGCGCTGAATTTTGCGCCTGCCCTCAACTACGACCACTTGGATGAGCAGATCGCCAAGGGCTCGATCATGCGGCGCGACAGCCTCGGCAGCACGTTGTGGTTCCCTCAGGATCAAAAGAACGCCATCGCGGAACGCTTCCCAGGCACGATCCTGGTCGGCGAAAACTGCTACCAGAACTTCACTGTGCGGGCGACCTCTTGCGACGACAGCTTCAAGGTGCCCGGCGCCAAGCCGTACCGCCCCATGCTGGAGCGCGTCGTCGCCAACGCCAAGAACCTGCATGCCAACTACCTCGACCTTCGCCACGAGCCGGATGTAAAGACTTGGGTGGTGGACAACCCTGACCTCGTGGAGGACTTCGCAGTCAACGGCGGCTACCGCTTGGCCCCCAGCAGCGTCAGCATCCCCACAGTTCTTCCAATTGGCGCACGCGAAGCCACCATTGACTCCACATGGAGCAATACAGGCGTGGGCCGCATGCCCAACAACAATCCGCAGTGGAACAACAAGTACCAGGTTTCCTATGCATTGTTCGATCAGGCCACCGGCGAACCCGTCTACCAGGTGCAGTCTGATGTAGATCCCGGTTCGTGGATCAAGGGAACCAATGCGAACGACAGCACGGCATTTGCACCCACAGACGTTCCGTCCGGCAGCTACAACTTCGCCGTTGCCATCGTGGACAAAACCCGCAACAGCGTCCCGGCCATCAAGCTGGCCTTGACTGGCGACAGATCCACCACAGGTTGGAACAAGCTCAGCACCACGGAGCTGGAAGCAGCACCGACGGCAACGCCAAGCGCTTCGGTGACTGCGACGCCGTCGGCCTCTGCAACCTCCGCGGCACCGACTCAGGAGCCAACGAAGGCCGGCATCAAACTGAGCGCGGACACCGTGGCACAGGGCGGCAAGCTCATCATCACGGGGGAGGACTTCAAAGCGGGGAGCAGCGCAACCTTCACGCTGCTCTCGGAGCCGGTGCAGTTGGGCAAGGCTACCGCTGATGCCAACGGAGTTGTGAGCTTGAGCGTGGTTGTGCCGTCGGACATTCCGGCGGGCCAGCACCGCATCATGATTGACGGTGTGGGATTGGACGGAAAGGCGCATCAGGTAAGTACACCCCTGACCATCACCGCCGCAGCTGCCAGCGCAACGGCAACGGTTTCCACCAGTGCTGCCGGGAATGCGACAGCTCAAACAACGGCTGCAGGCAGTGCAGCAGCCCAGAATGAGCTGGCCAACACCGGTGCCAACAACACGCTGCTCGGCGGGATGGCAGTCCTGCTGCTCATCGCCGGTGCAGCCGTGTTCGCTGCAAGCCGCCGCAGGTCTGCAAGTCACTAACGTCAGGTAGCACCGACACGCAACATCGCATTAATGCAACCTTCGGGCGGGCACGGGAATTTATTCTGGTGCCCGCCCGAAGTGTTTTTGCTGGACTGCCGTTGGGGGTAACGGTTGATGCCTGAGCTACCCCAGGTGGCCGTTGGCTGGCAGCACCAAATCCCTTGGGAACCCTTCGCGGGCCAGTGCACAGCAGAAATGTATGCAAGTGTTGCCGCGGGCTAGCAGTTCACTGAACCGCGCGGGCTGTGCTGAACAAACCAGTGCCAGGCAATAAAAAGCCGGGCCCCGAAGGACCCGGCTCTTTTGGGAAAGTCTAGGCGCGGCGGCGCTGCAGCACGTCATCCAGGTTGTTCAGTGCGTAGCTCCCGCGCTCTGCGGCAGGAACGGATACCGGCGGGGCTGTAGGTTGCGAAGCGTTCTTTTTGGGTGCTTCGACACCGGGAACTTCCGGCACTGCTGCAACTCCGTTGAGGCCCTCCCCCACGCCAGCCTGGTCGGCTTTGATGGATGCTCCTGTGGACGTCGGGGCTTTCGGCAGGTTCAGCGGCTTCTCCAAACCTAGGGCACGGGCTGCGGTGACGTAGCCAGGCACGGGGACCTCAACAGGCACCCACGTATCGGCGAGAGTTTCAGTGTCTGCCAACTTAGCATCGGCAGTTCCCTTGGCCGCGACCCGCAGGGCGGCTGCACGTAACTCAGCCGCCGTGAGCGGCTTCTGAACAGCCGCTGGAGGAGCGCCTTCGGCCCCATCGAAAAGCTCCGTCTCTCGATGTTCGAGCGCAGTTGCCTGCGAAACAGCGAGTGGTGCAATCGACGTCGTGCTCGCAGCTCGGCGCGCTGCCCGGCGTGCGGTTTGATCGCGGACAGCCAGAGTGCGCAGGGCAAAGATCACGGCGACGAACACGACCAGTCCTGTCCAGGAAACAGCTGCGGACCCCAAGGAGAACACGTTCAACGCTCCGGAGATGCCTGCCGCCAAGAGTGCGAGCAGGCCTGCCAAGGCGAGGAAAGTCCTGCCCCAGCGAATTTTCAAAGGTTTCTCAACAGCCGGAGGCACAGCCGTTGAAGGTCCCGGCCCCACACGGATGTGGGCGTCGGAATTTGAGCTTTCCATGGACGTCTCCTGCGACTGCTGGATGTGGTGGGCTGGCACCGCGTGTCCGGCCACATTTCAACCCTAAAGGGGAAACATGTCCTCACCTGCATTGCTGGCGGTGTGTCGCCCTCGAAGGAGACGAATCACGCATTTCTTACGCCCCGAGTCGCGAACATTGCGAGCCGGCTGGCTCATCGCTTACTTGCTGGGCCAGCACTGCTACCGCGTTGCCAGCCATCGGTTGAGGATGCCCTCGGGAATTTCTTCATCCGTGATGGCGAAACTCCTATGGTCGGCCCATTCGCCGTTGATGTGCAGGTAGCGGGGCCGCATCCCCTCATCGCGAAAACCCAGCTTTGCCACCACACGCAAACTTGCCGCGTTCTCCGGCCGGATGTTGATTTCCATCCGGTGCAGCCCCAACTGGCGGAAGCAGTGGTCGGTAACCATGGCCACCGCAGTGGGCACAATGCCACGGCCGGCCCGGTCCTTGTCCACCCAATATCCCAAGGTTGCCGTCATGGCAGATCCCCACTGGATCCCTGAGACCGTCAGCTGGCCCACGATGACGGGCTTGGGCACGGAGGGGACCCGCTCAGTGATGATGAACGGCAGCGCGGACGCCTCCCGTGCTTGCCGGTTCAAAACCCGCACCATGCCCGAGTAGGTGGGCAGCCCGTCTTGACCGGCCGGGCTGCTCGCCTCCCACGGCTGCAACCAGGCGGCATTGCGGGCGCGCACCCGCGTCCATTCAGCTTTGTCCCGCAGTTTGATGGGACGCAGAATTAAATCGCCACACTTCAACGTCACCGGCCAGATGGCCTGATCCAACACTCAATTAGCCGTTGATACCGTTGGCGAATTCGCCCAGCCACTCGCGCAGATCAGGACCGAGCTCATCATTTTCACAGGCCAAAGTCACCACGGCCTTGAGGTAGCTGAGCTTGTCTCCTGTGTCATAGCGGCGGCCGCGGAACACGACCCCGTACACTCCGCCGCCTTCGCCTTCCATGGAGGCCAGTGTCTGCAGGGCGTCGGTGAGCTGGATTTCATCCCCACGTCCCGGAGGGGTGTTTTCCAACACCTCAAACACGGCAGGGTGCAGCACGTAACGGCCGATCACCGCCAAGTTGGACGGTGCGTCTTCCACAGCCGGCTTCTCCACCAAGTGGCGGACTCGGACGTAGTCCTCGCCTTCAATAGCCTCCATGTCGGCGCAGCCGTACGCTGAAATCTTGTTCTGCGGCACCTCGATCAGTGCGATGACCGAACCGCCGGTGCGTTCCTGCACCGCAATCATGGTGTTCAGGAGCTCGTCGCGCTCATCAATCAAGTCATCACCGAGAAGCACGGCGAAAGGTTCATTGCCCACATGGGTTTTGGCACGCAGCACTGCGTGCCCCAGCCCCTTAGGGTCGCCCTGACGGACATAGTGAATCTCACCCAGGTCGGTGGCGTGCTGAATCGCGGCGAGACGCTCAACGTCGCCCTTAGCTTCGAGCAACTGCTCAATCACCGGGACACGGTCAAAATGGTCCTCGAGCGCACGCTTGTTACGCCCGGTGATCATCAGGACATCGGTCAAGCCGGCACTGACTGCTTCCTGCACAACGTACTGAATGGCAGGTTTATCAACCACCGGCAGCATTTCCTTGGGCATCGCTTTGGTCGCGGGCAAAAAACGAGTTCCCAAACCGGCTGCGGGGATTACCGCCTTGCGTACATGCTTTACAGAAGTCATGCCACTAGGGTAACTGAAATTCGCCTGTTTGCCGGGATACTGTTAGTCACACAGCAACTTCATCCCTGCACAGGAACGGCATGAATACACCGAACAAGGCAGCATGGCGCACCTTACTGCGTGCCCGGCGACAAGCAACGTACGACGCCGCCGGGAACCTTACGGCGACAGTGTCATCTACCGCCACTGTGGACCAGGAAACCGTGGGTCGGGACTTGGCCCGGACAGGGCTTGCTTTCCTGGATTCCCTGGGTGCCGGGGAGAGCGTATGTGCTTATGTTTCCATGGCCGGGGAACCACCCACTGATCAACTTTTGCAGATCCTGTTTGGCTCAGGACGTAAAGTTTATGTGCCCGTATGTGAGCCGTCGCACCAGCTGTCTTGGACACCTTGGTACCCGGCAGTACCCATGGTTCGCAGCGCATTTGCTCCCGTCATGGAACCCATTGGACCCCGCCTCCCGTTCGAGCGACTGGAAACAGTTTCAGCCGTCCTCATCCCAGCGCTGGCCGTGGATTTCACGGGCATGAGATTGGGCCAAGGCGGCGGGTACTATGACCGGTTCCTGCCTTCGAATACCACTATTCCGGTCGCTGCGCTCGTGTATGAACATGAAGTCTTTCCTGCCGGGCAACTTCCCCACAACGAACTTGACGCTCCGGTGAATTATGCGCTCACACCCGACCGATACCAGGCGCTGGGCACCCCTGCAGAGCCGCTTCCCTAAACCCTGCCCCTGACCCCAGTGGGGTACGCGTTGGCTGCCGTCACAGCGTCAGGTTGCGGGAATGAGCTGGCGCCCAATGCCGTTGTACCTTGCGATGGTAGAATTAGCACTTGGGACCTTGGACTGCCAGCCACATTACTGCCCGTCGCATGGTCCCCACGCATGCATCCAGGAGGAAATTCAGTGCCCACATACGCTTACGCCTGCAAAGATTGCGGCCACGCCTTTGACATCCAACAGTCATTCACCGATGACTCTTTGACTGTCTGTCCCGAATGCCGCGGGAAGCTGCGCAAGAAGTTCAACTCCGTGGGCGTCGTATTCAAAGGCTCCGGCTTCTACCGCACCGATTCACGGTCCATCTCAAGTTCTGTCCCCGCGGCGGCTTCAAGCGATCAGGCCAGCGCAGCCAAGGTCTCGTCTGCAACAGCAGGCTCGAGCAGCTCGGCTTCGAGTAGCTCAGTTTCCGGTGGTTCAGCCTCCGGCAACAAGGCGACCAAAACCCCCGCGACGGCAGCAAGCTAATCACTTTTCGCTGATTTGCGGCTGCTGGCTTCGCCACAACCGGCTAGTGCTTCCTCCACAAGTACCTCGCAGCGCACAGCGGCCCACAATGTGTCCACGGCCCCAGCCCCCGCCACCTACATGGGCCTAGCGTTGGATTATGAAGCGCTCTCGCACTCCGCCAACCCCTCCGCTCTATCCGGGGCCGGCTTGGCGGTCCCAGCCATGGACCGGCCCTCCGTCATCGCCCCTTGCCCGGCTGCGCAGGCTGATCCGTCGTCGCCGGCGACTCTTTGCTTCCCTGCTCTTGTGCGCAGCTGCGGCCATAGCCGTCCAACAGCTCACACCCACAAGTCCGTCCACAACTTCTGTAATGGTCGCTTCCCGCGACCTTCCGGCTGGCCATCTTCTGCGCAGCGGAGATCTTGCCACCGCCGCGCTCAGCCCCAAAATGGTGCCCGACGGCGCACTGGCCGCACCCAACGCTCCCCCCGACACAAGCACAGACACAAAGACAACTTTTGTCGCGGATGGGGCTGACGCAGCAGTCTGGGAGGGCCAGCAGCTTTCCGGTCCCGTCAGGCGCGGGGAAGTTCTCACAGATGCATCGCTGTTGGGGAATGGGTTGCTTGTTGGTGCACCGGCCGGAAGCCAGGCAGTCCCTGTGCGCCTCAGTGATCCCTCCACCCTCACGCTGTTGCGCCAAGGTCAGCTTGTCACCGTGGTGCTCAGCAGCAGCGCTGGACTTGACGGACCGGTTGGCAATGAACTCCTGGCCGAAAGAGTCCCCGTGCTGTGGACGCCAGCACTGTCACAAGGAAATGGCGGGCTGCTCCCCGTGCAAGACAATGAGGGAATTGTGGTGGTGGCAGCTTCTGCCGAGCAGGCCGTGCGGCTGGCCGGGACCATCAGCCGGGGGAAAGTCTTCCTGATCTTGTTGAACTAGCCCTGCGCTGCTTTTCCTGACACCGGGTAGGCGCCAAGGATCCGGCTAGCTTCTCGCTGCCTTGACAGTCGCAAAGAAATGATTGGGTCCAGGCAGATAGCACAGCCCCACGGCCACGGCACCCAACACAATCTGAGCCACGGTAGTCAGGCCTTCAGGCAGGGTGATCCCCAGCAACTGCATCACTGTGAGCAGCGCCAGCACGCCAGCGGCAACTCGGGCCCAGGAACGGCCTTTGGCCAGAAAAAAGGCAAAGAGCACGTACGCGGTTATCGTGGCGATCCCTGAGATGACCACGGTGAGGATTCCCAGATTCCGCATCATTGCCAGGCTCGGAGTGTTCCCCGTCATGGCGTCAATCTGGAGCTGGATGGCATCCAGCCGTGCAGGTGAGGCGGCGTAGACCACAGCAATCACCGAGGCTATTGCCTGAACAACCGCGGCGAGCAACAGCAGCCGTGAGGCTACTGTCACCAGCTGTGGTGTGGGTGGTTTCGGCGTACCTGTGTCCTTGTCCAGGAAGGCGCCCAGACCAGGCACCCTTGGCGGAGTGTCCATTGAATTCCTTTGAATATCTAGCCCCAATGTGGAGGCTTGTTCTCGCGCAGCCATGCGTCATGGCCGCGGTCCTCGGGGTTGTCACCCCATGTGTGTGCGGCGTCGTTCGGCGGCTCCTTGGGCAACACCTCCGATTCTATGGACGGTGTTGCTGGTGTTGCAGCACTTTTCGACTCGGCTTCAACAGCTTTCCCTTCGCTGCCTTGGTCCCCAGCCTCTTCACTCATTGGCGGCACACTTTCATCGTTTTCCTTAGCTGCTGCAGCGGCCTCGGCTGCGGCGCCGTTGTCGGCGCTGCCGTTGTCAGCTGCACTGCCGTCAGCGGTAGCGTTGTCCGTCTGTGCTGTGACGTCGTTGGCGCATACCTGAGTTTCCGTGGAATCCCCTGCGTCATCCCTAATAGTGTCATCGGTACCGGCAACACTGCCGTCATCGCTAGCTGCGGAGTCTGTATTGTCGGTGTCAGCATTCGAAGTAGCGTCCTCGGCACTGGGAGTTACTGTGCCGCTGCGGCGGCGGGAACGGGGTGAGTCCATGACGGCTGTCATGGACGTGTCCATGGACGTGCCTATCAGCGATGCCAAGTCTGCATCTCCGGCAGTGGAGGGCAGCCCCAAGTAGCGCCCAATCTCATCCGCGCAGCTGGAAGGATCGGTGAAGACCTCAATGGTCCACAGCGACACATACCGCCAGCCCAGCCGTTCAAGCATTTGCGGGCGGAGCCGGCTGCGTTCGCGCACACTCATGTTCCTGTACTTGGCAGTGCCGTCGGATTCAACGGCCACTGGCACCGGGATCTCCTGCTCCTCGCGGCCTAGCAGCTGGATCGGGTCCGGGGCTGCCGCCATGTCAAGGGCGCCGTCATAGTGGTGCCAAACACGGGCGCCGCGGGCGTGGAGCCTGTCTGCAAGGTCGGCCACCAGCGGGTCTTCCCCGGTTTCCCGTTCGCTGTCCTGTGCACGTGTTGCAGGGGTGCCTAGCAGCGAGTTGCCGGCAAGTTCACGGTTCAACAGTTCGAACAAGTCAACAGCCCCATGGCTGAGCCTGCTCTCGTCAAGATCTTCCGCCCTGAAGCACGTGACAATGTGGATATGCGAACGCGCCCGGGTCATGGCCAGCGCAAACTTCGCCCGGCCGTCCGGTTCAGACAGCGGGCCCAAACCGTGCAATGCCCTGCCGTGGGGCGTGCGTCCGTAGCCGAGTGAGAAGATGACCCGGTCCCGGACAAGCCCGGCAGCCCTGTCCACCGTGACTACGCGGAACGACTCGGGGCCGGAGGCGAAGAAGTCTGCAAGCATCGGGTGGTTCGCCATGTGGACGCGAATGGCTTGGGCAACCCTGACGGCATGACGTTCGCTTGCTGTAATGATGGCCAAAGACTCAAGCGGCCGGATCCTGGCGTGTTCAAAAACAAGATCAACGACGCGGTTCACCTCGGCCACCACGGACTCCACGCCGTCGCTGCTGGGAAGCCCCTTGCCGTCCGGGAGATAGTCCACGGTGAGTGAACGGTCAAGTCCCGTCAGTGCCCTGCCGTCCGGCAGGCATTCGAGCTGGGAATCATAGAATCCGGAGCTGAGCTGACGTACCAGGTCCTCGTCGACGGAACGGTACGCAATGGTCAGCCGGTGGCGGGGCAGAACCCTGGACAACGCACCAAACACGCTTTCCAAGGGGTGCTGGTCCGCACCCCGGCTCCCCGGGGCACTGACAGCAACACTAAAGCTCTTCGGGCACGCTGTTTGTTCGTCGCCGAACGCCACTACTTGTTCAGCACGTGCCAACGCCGGGAGTGCGGATTGCAGAGATGTCGCCTCGGCATCCAGAATCACGACGGCGTCAAAACGCAGTCCTTCAGGAATGGCCGTGGGCACCACAAGTGGGCTCAGTACAAAAACGGGAGCAAGATTACGCAGCAGGTCAGGTGCCTGTGCGCTCAAGGCAGCCAGTGAGACTCGGCCGTCCTTCAACACGTTGCGCAGCATCTCGCCTTGGCGGTTGCCACCAACGAGTACCTCGGCCCACCGCCGAGCCAACCGCCAGCGGATCCGACCCGGCCCGGAAGCAACGTGTGCCTGGTCTGCGATGCGGAACTCTGCTTCGAGACGGCGGAGGTTCTCGCCGTCGGACATTGCAAGGTATTCATCCCCGCTGATCATGGCCTCCAGTGCGGACTGCCACCAAGCAAGTTCAAGCTCGGGCCCAGTTAGGCCTGCAGGCACCTCACGGCGGGCCAGGTCATCGAGCAACTCGCCCAGGCCTTGCTCACGCATGCCTTCCACGAGGAGGGTTCGCTCGGGAAGTGTCTCCAGCGACTCCTTCGAGGCAACCAGCGCCTCCAAGCGGCCCACGAGTTCGCTTGCATTGAAATTCAGCAGGTCCCCGCCGTCAACCGTCTTATCGAGAACAGCGCCCAAAGTCAGGAGCTTTTCGCGCAAGCCCATGTAAGTCCGGCTTAAATCAGCCAAACCGGAAGGCACTGTGGGGTGGCGCTTGCCATTGGCGGCCTTGGCCCACAGCACGCTTTGTTTCTTGACGAGCAGCAGTGAGGCATGCAGATCGGCGATGTGGACGCCAGGGCGTACCAGATCCTTGGCGTTGCGGCGGAAGCGGGCGCGCTGCAGGGCAGGCATCTCCACTCGGTGTTCCTTGCGCCAAGCGGAGGTGGCTGTGGCGGCGATCATTTCATCGGTCGACCAGTCAAAAATATCGGCGCTGAACTTGTCCAGGCTTTCGCGGATGGCCACCAGCATGTTGAGCTGTCGGCCCCATTCCGCAAAGGAATGTCCTTGGCGGATCTGGCCAAACTCTGCCACTTCATGCATTTTTGTCGCGAAGTCGGGCACCTGCGTCAACAGTTGTTCGGCCAGTTGGTACGCCGTTTCGGTTTCTTTGCGGGTCACCATGCGGGCACCGTGCCAGGCGCTGCTCACAGCGGCCCGGCTGAATGCGCCAAGATCGGCTGCACGGCCCAAGCTCACCTTCAGGTCCGTGCGGTCGCGGATGCTGTCGAGCACACTGCGCTTCAGACGCACGGTGGTGGAGGGTGCCGGGTGGATTGACGTCAGCTGAGCCAGTGACTGCATGGCCTCGTAGGGCGAGCATCCCCAGCGCTCACGCACATTGTGCAGGCTCGCCACATGATCAACTAACTGGTGGCGGTGGTCCACCAACAGCTCATGCAGGCTTCCCAGTTTCGGTTCTTCAGCCTTTTCGTTGCGAGTGATGGCCCTGATCAGCTGTGACTTGATTTGCTGCGGACCGGTTTGCGCACTCAATTGCAGCAGCAGTGAATCCAGGCCGTGCTCTCCAAATATCTGCGCCAGCTCATTCAAAGTTCCGCGGCGTTCGCCCACCACCAGAACACTCTTGCCGTCGTGGACCAACGCGGCAATGGCGTTGATGGCTGTCTGTGTCTGGCCCGTGCCTGGAGGTGTGGAGACCAGTACGGATTCTCCGTTGCGCACCATGTCCAGCACGTATTGCTGCTGCGGATCGGCGTCCAGCACCAGGAGTTCGTCCTTGGGGTCTCTCTCGTCCAGGCTGTCAAACTGAGAAAAGTCCGGTTCCAGCTCCACCGGAAGGACGTCGTCTCCGCTGTGGCTTTGCAGGAGTTCGAGCAGCGGGCTGCCGGCCATCAGGGCCGGATCGTTCAGGTTGTCGGCGAGGAAGGCGAACGTTGAAACGATGAGTTCATGCTCCACCTCGGCTCCGGCGATGGGTGCCAGCAGCGTGCGAACCCGGTCCAGGACAGGTGCGGGGTCAAAGCGTGCGGTGCTGTAGGCCAAGCGGCCCAGGGCGGGTGCGTCCAAGTGGATATTGGAGTGCTGAGCCAGGTACTTCACCAGTGCCGGGTTGACTTGGGCCTGCTCCATCAGCTGAAACTCGTAGTCATCCTGCCCGGGACGCACGGTGAGTGCGACGGCGGCAAGCAGCACGGGCGCGCAGACGTCGCCACTGCTTGGTCCCCCGACTGCGGACCAGCGGGCAATCCCGGCGGCGAGGTATCCGACGTCGATCCCGCGATCGGTGCTGAGTTCAAAGATTTTGGCACGGAGGGCGGCGGCAGCTGTTTTGGCTGCAGCATAGAGTTCGGGTTCGCGGATCAGCGTGGAGAGGCGGGTTTTGCGGCCCGCCAAAAGCTGGGCGAGGCCCGAGGGGTGGGCGTGCGTGAGAGAGATGCTGCCATACTCGGTCTTGGTGAAGGCAAGCGCCGTGTCGGCTCCGGAATAGGAATCCAATCCAGCAAGCCAGGTTTGGAGCTCCAATGAACTCTCATTGGGGCCTGCAACTTCGGACACGGGTGCCTTCTTCTCTGCACTTGAGCGGAACGGTCTTGACCATACTGACATGTATTTAAGGCTATCGCTCCTAGCCTGAGAATGCCTGTTCGGCACACTGGAGGGTGCCTAAATAAGCCTGAAATAGGTGACTCAGGCGCCCTCCAGCGTACCTAGAGGGGATTTACTCCCACTCAATCGTTCCCGGTGGTTTGGACGTGACGTCCAAGACAACGCGGTTTACGCCGTCCACCTCATTGGTGATCCGGTTGGAGATCTTCGCCAGCAGGTCGTAAGGCAGGCGTGACCAATCAGCTGTCATGGCATCTTCGGAGGACACCGGGCGCAGCACGATCGGGTGGCCGTAGGTGCGGCCGTCGCCCATGACACCAACGCTGCGCACATCTGCGAGCAGCACAACTGGCATCTGCCACACTTCATTGTCCAAGCCGGCAGCGGTTAGTTCGGCGCGGGCAATGGCGTCTGCCTTGCGCAGCAGTTCCAGCCGTTCGCCGGTGATCTCGCCAACGATGCGGATGCCTAGGCCGGGGCCCGGGAACGGCTGACGGCCGACGATTTCGGCAGGCAGACCGAGCTCGGCGCCCACGGCGCGCACCTCGTCCTTGAACAAGGCACGCAGTGGCTCAACGAGCTCAAAGCGCAGGTCCTCCGGGAGCCCGCCCACATTGTGGTGGCTCTTGATGTTGGCTGCGCCTTCACCACCGCCAGATTCCACCACATCGGGGTACAGGGTTCCCTGGACTAGGAACTTGATCTCTTCGCCTTCGGATGCGGCAGCGACCATGATCGCCCGCTCTGCTTCTTCGAAGGCGCGGATGAATTCGCGGCCAATGATCTTGCGCTTCGTTTCGGGGTCAGAGACTCCGGCCAACGCGTTCAGGAAGCGGTCCTGTTCGTTGGCAACATACAGCTTGGCTCCGGTGGCTGCGACGAAGTCGCGTTCCACCTGCTCTGCCTCGTCTTGGCGCAACAGGCCGTGGTTTACGAACACGCACGTGAGCTGGTCGCCTACGGCGCGCTGCACGAGGGCGGCTGCAACAGCCGAGTCAACACCGCCGGAGAGGCCGCAAATGACCTGAGCGTCGCCGATCTGCTCGCGGATGCGATCCACCTGCTCGTCAAGGATGCTGGTGGCAGTCCAGTTCTTCTCGAGTTTGGCACCGTTGAACAGGAAGTTTTCCAGCACTTTCTGACCAAACTCCGAGTGCTTGACTTCCGGGTGCCACTGGACGCCGAAGAGGCACTTTTCCTCATTGGCAAACGCGGCAACGGGTGCGCCAGCCGAAGTTGCCAGCACGTCAAAGCCTTCGGGCGCCTGCTGAACGCTGTCACCATGGCTCATCCAGGTGGTCTGGTCCGCGTTTGTGGCGCTCAGGATGGAACGGCTTTCACCCAGGACCTGCACCTGGGTGGAACCGTATTCACGCTGACCGGTTTGGGCAACAACTCCACCGAGGGCAGCAGCCATGGCCTGGAAGCCGTAGCAAATGCCCAAGACCGGGATGCCGGCTTCAAACAGGTCTGCACCAACGTTGGGTGCGCCTTCAGAGTAGACACTTGAGGGTCCCCCGGAGAGGATGATGGCAGCTGGGTTCTTGGCCAGCAGCTGCGCAGTGGTGTAGGTGTGCGGAACGATTTCCGAGTACACGTTGGCCTCACGCACACGGCGCGCGATCAACTGGGCGTACTGGGCGCCGTAGTCCACAACCAGGACGGGCTTCTGGGATGTCTGGGCCGGAGCGGGATTAGTCACCTAACAATCTTAACCCACAGCGCAGTCGCCACGTCACGGTGCCGAGCATTCCGTGACAAGAGACTCAAAATTGCCGTGGGTTTGCAGGTGTTCACGTGGTTTGGCAGGTGTTCATGAGCAAGACTGCAGCCAAGCCCCTCCCCACCACCGACGCTCCAGCACCTTCCGGGGGCAATCGGACAACGCTCCCGCACCCAATTGAAGAAGGGTCCGTGAAAAGGCCCCGAAAAGTGCACGAGCGTCGGTGGGGTACGGGAGGTCAGCGGGGCGGTGGGGGCCTCAGCGGGTTAGTACCGTTTGCCGGCCTTCGGATTGGCCGCAACCTCGGCCAGTACTTCCTTGTGGATCCGTCCTTCAACAATGAACGACAGGAACGGGACCACTCCACCCAGCGCAATCAGCACCAACTTGCCGAACGGCCAACGCATCAGCGTCCACAGGCGGAAGTCGGCAATGAGGTAGACAACGTACATCCAGCCGTGCACAATCAGCACCAAGGTGGACAGGTTCACGCCGCCACTGATGGCCATGACACCGCCGTCAAGACTGACAAACCCCAGCCCGTGGGCAGCCCCTGCTGTGTCGGTCCCGCCTGCCACAAGCACGCTCTGGAACCCGTAGCGCACTACAAGTTCAACGACGAGCAGCAGCAGCATGGTGCCGGTTGCATAGGCAAGAACCTTGTAGAACTTCAGTGCGCTCAGAATCTGTGCTGGCGTACCACCGAAGCGGCGCTTCGGTGCAGCCGTGGCAGCCGTGGCAGCCGGTACTGCCGCGGGGGCGCTGGCAGGCACTGAGTTGCTCGGCACTGTATTGGTTGGTTCGGCGTTGTTGGGCTCGGTCACGGTGCCGGCTCTCCTCAATCTATGGGTGGTGTCAGACTGGCCAAAATCCAGTCCGGATAAATTCTCTGTCACTGCGGGGGTCAGTCCTGTGGGATGTCAGCTGCTGGCGTCGTCTTCTTCGACGCTGCCGTCGTCGCCAGCGAGGTCAAAGAGTTCGTCCTGGCCACGGCGGTAGTCATCGGCCACCAGGCGCCACCACACGAACACGGCAAACCCGGCGAACAGCACCCATTCAATGGAGTAGAAGATGTTCAGCCAGTTGACCTTGTTGTTTTGGTCGGTTGCGGTGACGGTGATGGGAATCAGGCCGCTGCTGGTGGACGCCGCGCCAACTTCGTGCCCGTCGGCCAGCTCGGTTTGGGAGACGACGAAAGCGGAGTATGTGCTGACGTTCCAAATGTTGCTCAGCTCGGCAGAGGACAGCATGCTGATCTGACCGGCGGGAAGATTCTTATTCAGTTCCGGACCTTCGGAATTGAGCATCCGGCCAACAAGATCAATGCTGCCGGTTGGCGCGGCGGGCACGTTGTCCGGGGAGGCAATCCAGCCGCGGGCAACGGGGATGACCACTTCCTTGGTGGCGGCCACCCCGCTGAGAACCGGCGCACCATCCACTTCGAACGCCGTTACCACCCAGTATCCGGTGTTGCCATCTTGCAACCGCGAAGGAACAAGCAGCTGCTTCGTCGGATCAAAGGTGCCCTTCGCCGTGACGATCTGCCCTTCGACGTCGCCCATCATCGGCTCCCCCGGCTTCAAGGTATCCAGCAGCGGCTGGACCTTTTCCGTCACCTCAGGCGGTGCCACGTCCTTTTCCAACGAACGGGAGAACTGCCATTGGCTCAGGATGACAAAGACGGAAGCCACGACCAGCGCAAACACCAGCGCGGCGATCCATTTGGGTTTGACGGCAGTTTTCAACACGCTTCAACGTTACTTCGTCTCTCTGTAGAACAGCGAATGCTGCCCCTAGTGATCGAAGAAAACCAGCGAGGAGTTGATCAACTCCGCGATGACCTCGGCGTCGTGTGCCCGGCGCAGGGACTCGCGGAAATTCTCTTTGAAGAGCGAGCGCGCCAGTGTCGCCAAAACTTCCAAGTGGGCTGAGAATGAACTGGCCGGGGTGGCTATCAGCAAGATCACGGTGGCGGGGCCGTCCATTGCACCAAAATTGAGGCTGTGGTCGAACTTGGTGACGCCCACGGCGATAGAAATTTCCTTGACGTACTCACTTCTGGCGTGCGGCAGGCCGATCCCTCCGGGCAAGCCGGTAGCCATCTGGTGTTCGCGGGCGTTGACGTCGCGTAGGAAGCCATCAAGGTCCGAAATCCTGCCCTGCTCAAACAGTTTGGCAGCCAATTGGGCGGCGGCGTCCTCTTTGGATTCAGCCACCATTTCCAAAATCACCAACCCGGGGTTGGTCAATTCTGTGTTGTAGCGTTCCAGCGAACCCGATGTCATTGGTACCTTTCGCGACGTTTGGTCAAAGAAGCTCTTACCAGTCTAGACCCTGTGCATTGGCAGAATCGGTGCGCAGTAACCGCCCCAAGCGCAACGATGCCCCGGTCCACAACAGTGGTCCGGGGCATCATTGCGCAAATCAATTACGGCGAAACAATGACGTCGATCCGCTGGAATTCTTTCAGGTCTGAATACCCTGTGGTGGCCATGGCGCGACGCAGTGCACCAATCAGGTTTGAGGTTCCATCGGCCCGGTGGGCAGGCCCAAATAGAACTTCCTCCAGGGTTCCCACAGTGTTCATCTTCACCCTGTGACCGCGCGGCAGCACCTGGTGGTGTGCCTCGGCACCCCAGTGCCACCCCTGCCCAGGCGCCTCTGCGGCACGTGACAATGCAGCACCGAGCATGACGGCGTCGGCGCCCATCGCGATGGCCTTGACCATGTCCCCACTGGAACCCATGCCGCCGTCGGCGATGACGTGTACATAGCGCCCGCCGGACTCATCCATGTAGTCGCGGCGTGCTGCTGCCACATCGGAGATGGCGCTGGCCATCGGTGAACGGATGCCCAGCGCACGGCTTGTAGTGGTGGAGGCGCCGCCGCCGAAGCCCACCAGAACCCCTGCCGCGCCGGTGCGCATCAGGTGCAGTGCTGAGGTGTAGCCTGCCGCGCCGCCCACGATGACGGGGACGTCAAGCTCGTAGATGAACTGCTTCAGGTTCAGCGATTCGGTGGTTTTGGAGACGTGCTCGGCTGAAACGGTGGTTCCACGGATGACGAAGATGTCAACGCCAGCCGCAATCACGGTCTTGTAGAACTCCTGTGTGCGCTGGGGCGTCAGGGAACCTGCCACGGTCACGCCCGCAGCACGGATCTCCGCCAGTCGTGCCGTGATCAGCTCCGCTTTGATGGGCTCGCTGTAGATCTCCTGCAGGCGGCGGGTAGTCTCCGGGTCAATGACGGAGCCTTCCAGTGCTGCGATCTCGTCCAGCACCGGCTGCGGATCCTCGTAGCGGGTCCACAGGCCTTCCAAATCGAGCACGCCCAAGCCGCCAAACTTGCCCAGGGCAATGGCAGTTTCCGGGGACATGACCGAGTCCATGGGCGCGCCAATGACGGGCATTTCAAACTGGTAGGCGTCGATCTGCCATTTCACCGACACATCTTGGGGATCACGCGTGCGCCTGGCGGGCACAATCGAAATCTCGTCCAACGAATATGCGCGGCGTCCACGCTTTCCACGGCCAATCTCAATCTCATAAGTCACGCCCCCTAGCCTATCTCAGCGAGGGCCCCGGGCTTCAAAATGCTTCGCGCACGGCTGATTGCAGGGCCAGCGCGGCCGCGGTTTCCCGTTCTGCTATCGCCTCGACTTGCGCCGCCATGGGCGTAAAGCTCGTTTCTCCAGCAGCCCCAATCGACGCAACTAGCTCCTCCCACTGCTCCCCCAGGAGATCGTAATGTTCAGCCGCGTCCGTTAGTTTTTCCAGGTTCACCCCGGAAAGTTCGACGCCGGAACTCCCCTGCCCGTACCGCGCCACCTCGCGCAGGAATTGCGCATACAACGGCCGCAACGCACCGGGCCCGCTAAACCGCTTTCCAGTCAGCAGCCCGTGCAACATGCCCAGGCCCTCCACTGCGCGCTGCGGATCACCGAAGATCCGCGACCAGCCTTGCCGTGTGGAGGTGTCGCGGAGCCGCTGTGCCCACGACTGCATACCTACGATGCCGAAGTTTTTCGCGTAGCTGGGCGGAACCCCAGGTGGGGCCTGCTGCGACAAAAGTTCCTGCGCTGTCTCAGCCATAGCGTGGCGCAGCACCTCCGCGTTCAACGCCTCCCCGCCGCCGCCTGCCACATGGGCCTGCCAGTGTTTGTCGGCTTTGCGTGAGGCGCGCGCTGCAGCCAGCGCTGGGACACTGATCCGCTCAAGGCGCCCACCGCCGTCGTCCACGAGGTAGTCTTCACCGTCCCGGGCTACCACCGCTACATCCACGGAATCCATGTCCGCGAGCGGATCTGCCGGCACCCACGGGAGTGTTCCGTGCACCACCCGCACGACGGCGGGCACCCCGGTTTCCAACGCAGCGTCCAGTCTCGACTGGGCCAGGGGCGCGCTTCCGGTTTGCTGAATATTGATGTTGGCCCCGCAACGGCGCAGCAAGTTCTCGGTGTACGGCCCTGGATGAAAGCGTGTCACCACAGAGGCGGTGGTGGTGTCCGTGTACTCAAAAGTGAAGATCATGAAGCCGATGCCCCCACCCAGACCCGCCAGTGCCACTTCGCTGAAAGGCTCTTCTGTGAACGGGTTCCGCACGCGCGACGCGGCCAGGACGCGGTTCCATAAACCGCAGTCCCAATGCGAGTAGTCGGTGCGGGGATTGTAGTCGGCAGGCATTTGTTGATTGTAGCGGGACGGGCGCGGTGGTGAGTTCTCCCCATGTCCGATGGGCACTTCGTGGAATAGGGTGAAACGGACAAGCAGCACTGGCCCAATGACGGCGCACTTTATCCAAGGACAGGACTTTCCATGACGGATGGCATGATCGGCGCAGACCCCGAACAATTGCGCGAGTTGGCCAAAACCATGGAGACCTCGGGCAGCACACTCAAGCAGCTGTCCACATCACTGAACAGTGTCATCACCGGTGCACGTTGGTCCGGCACCGACAGCGACAGGTTCCGCAGCCAGTGGCACAACGGCATGCGGTCGAAGCTGCACTCCACCGGCGACGTACTGGCCCAGTACTCCACCATTTTGCGAAATCAGGCGGACGAGCAAGTCCAAGCCAGTGCGGCCGGCGGTTTTGGTCCTGGGACCGGAAGCCAACTGCCTGCCGGCCCCGGCGACCGCCTTCCGGCCTGGCCGGGCGGCGATGCTGGTGCCAACTTGTCACTGGATGATCTGGTGGACGCCAGCTCAAACTCCGTCTACCAAAGCGCCAATCTTCTCGCCTCGATCAGTGGCACCTTCGCCGACGTCGTGCTGGGCAAACTTGTTCAGGCCGGGGTGCTGCGTGAATCATCGTGGGCCCTGCTTTCCGCCCGGACCGGTCAACTGGGACAATACGCCAAGGGAACCCAACTGCTCAACGGGCTCTCCATGCTGGGACGTGCCGCAGGAGTACTCAGCATCATTGGCGGAGGTGCCCAATTTGCCGATGGGCTCATGAATGGCGACACGAACCAGATGCTCGACGGCGGAATCACCACCGTTTTGGCCGCTGGCTCATTCATCCCAGTGGTGGGCCCCGCCTTCGCTGTTGCCGGAATTGCGTGGGCGGGTGCGGGCATGCTGGCTAATTCCATGGGCTACGACAGCACCAGCGAGATGGTCGGCGACGGTGCTAAATGGGTGGGCGGCAAAGCTGCCGAAGGCGCCGGCTGGATTGGTGAACAGAGCGCAAATGTGGCCAAAAAAGCGTGGGGCTGGCTATCTGGTGGATAGAGTTGATAACTGCTGGTACCGAACTCCCACCATGATTTCAACCATAAGGAAACAATGACCGACGAATCAGAGCTTTTGCTGACCGACCACGAACTCCTGGCACTGTTGGCCATGAATCCAACCGACGCCGCGGCGGCCACACGCGACCTGTTCCGTCTGTCAACCGTGGCGAACCGCGATATCTTGGAACGGGCCGGCGTCACTACGCTGCTGGCCCGCGGCATGGCCGAACCCAATGGCGAAGACATTATCCCGGTGGAACGCGGCGCTCTGGTGGCCGCGGTCCTGACAACGGCCACCGAGTGGCTGGAGGTCGCCTTCGTGACGCCCAGCTCAGACCACGTCATGTTCGTTGCCGCCTCTGAGCATGGTTCCCTCCTGCTGTCCCTAAACCGACTAGGGGCGCACCAGGTGCGTCCCGTCGACACCGCCGAAGGGCTTCCCCGTTTGGGTGTACTGCTCTCACAGGCCTACCTCCAAGATGCCACTGACGGGCTTCCTGCCTCCGCAATGGTCACCTTCCACCCCGCCTCGGGCACTACGCTGACGGCTCATCTCAAACGAGATGAGTCGGAAACGTGGACGCTGCTCTCCGGCAGCGGCGACGCCGCACAGACAGAAACCGTCCCGGCCGCTGCCGCGTTTGAACGGCTCAGCGCAGCATTGTCGCGTTAATGCCGCCAGCCTCTGCTTCATCCTCGGCCCCGTTTGGCGGAACCATCAGGGGCCGTGTTGCCGCCCTCATGGTGGCAACGGCCGCCGTCGCCCTTGTTTTTTTGATCGTGGCACTGCTGAACATAGAGCTGGCCGGAACGTCCCGAAGGGTGCCTGCAGCCATTGGCGCGAGCGTCTTTGCCGTGCTGTTGATCCCCCTCTTGGCCAAAATGCGCCGACTTCCGACCAGTCCAGCCGCAAATGCCATACCTGTTGGCCCAGCTGGCCCGACGCCGTCCGCCGCTCTTATTGTGGTGGCTGCCGTAATGTGGGCAATGGCAGGGCTGTTTTGGTATTTTGCAGCAGCCGGTGTCACGGCCCGATTTGGCGTCGACCCCATAATTTTCGCAGTGCCGCTGAGCATTTATCCTTTCTTGGTCCTTTGGGCCAAGAAGCTCGCAGCACACAAAATTCATCCAACGCAAAAGGAACAGGCCCCATGAGCTATTCAAACCCGTTCCCTCCCCTGCCCGGGCGCGCACTCACCTACTGGCTTGATTCAGACATGGCCCGCACTGCGCCAGAGACCAGCACCTCCGCGCTGCGGGATATGGCCTGGATTCACGGGCAGTGGCGGGGCCTGTCCGGCGCCGCTACCGGTCTGGGAATCGCCTTGCTCGGCGGCGGCCTCCTTTCCCTGGCCACTATGACAAGTGCAATAGCCCTGTGGCTGTCCTTGATTCTGATCGGCCTCGCCTTGTTGGCCACCGGAGCACTGGTCCGGGCCATTAAACTGCCAAAAATTCCGCAGTCCCGACGGCCTACAGCCTCCCGCGCACCACAAAAATTCACGTCAGGAATCAACCTCGCCATCCTCATTACCGCTGCTGTAGGCCTCCCCGTGGCCTTCGCCATCTCCGGGTGGCTGACACAGGGGCCGGTGCCGGCTTTCTCCTTTATTGCCGTGTGCCTGCTCATCGTCGTTGGCACGGTCAGCGTCTTCGCTGTCCCGGCCTACCGAGCAGAAAATGCGCGCCGGGACTTCCGCAGGTACATCGACCGCCACGCAACGATACGAGCCGAACTGGAGAACCTGTCCATGACTTGGCACGATCCGCACGGCAACAGGAACTTTGGCCCGCTCTAGTCCGGCCGATACCGCTTTCGTGTCTCCCCACACCTCGCTTCGCTCGGCTGGGGCCCCTCGGCCGATACGCTTAGTCCATGACTGACACTGAACTGCACATGACTGACCACGAACTCTTGACTTTGCTTTCCATGACCCCCACGGAATCGGCTGCCGTGACATTGGGCCTGCTGCGCCTTGATCAGCACGGCGATAACCAGCTTCTGCACAATGCCGGGCTGACAACGTTGATGGTGCGCGGGCTCGCCACACCCCAGGGCGAGAAGATTGTGCCCCTGGACAAGTGCGCCGTGGTTGGCTCTGTCCTTTCCCAAGCTCAGGAGTGGCTTGAAATCTCCTTGACCACACCCAGCAGCAGCCATGTGCTGTTCGCCGTTGGCTCCAATGTTGGCGCCATCCTGCTGAGCATCAGCCCCTATGGCGTACATGAAATCCAGCCGATCGAATCCGGTCCTGCCCTGCTTGAACTCGGCCTGCATTTGGGCAACGAATACCTCACAGGTGCAGCCGAAGGGCTGCCAGCCACCGCAGTGATCCGGCGCCTGCGCGTCGATTCCGAGCCGATCGTGGCCCAGCTGACAGCGGTGGAGTCCGGTGACTGGGTGCTGCGCAGCGGCTCTGAATCTGAATTCACCGAGGAAAGTTTCCCCGCCGCAGAGGCCATGGACCAGCTCAAGACAGTGCTGTCCGCCCAGCAGGATGTGGCCCCTTCACAGTAGATGGCTCTCCGCCAAGAGCTTGCTTAGGCGAACGACGACGGCGACCCACCTTTGAAAGGTGGGTCGCCGTCGTCGTTTTTTGTCTGCTTTTAGAACCCCGCTACTTGTTCAGGTAGTTCGGCGCTTCCACCGTCATGGTGATGTCATGCGGGTGGGATTCCTTCAGTCCGGCCGCGGTGATGCGTACAAACTTGCCGCGCGCCTTCAGCTCCGGGATGGTGGGTGAGCCGACGTAGAACATGGTCTGGCGCAGACCGCCCACCAGCTGGTAGGCAACCGATGCGAGCGGGCCGCGGTAGGCCACACGGCCTTCAATGCCTTCGGGGATGAGCTTCTCGTCGCCTGACACATCCGCTTGGAAGTAGCGGTCCTTGGAGTAGGAAGTGTTCTCGCCGCGGGACTGCATGGCGCCCAAGGAGCCCATGCCGCGGTACGCCTTGAACTGCTTGCCGTTGACGAACACGGTGGCGCCCGGGGACTCTTCCGTGCCGGCCAAAAGCGAACCGATCATGACGGTGTCAGCGCCAGCCACCAGGGCCTTGCCAATGTCGCCGGAGTACTGCAGGCCGCCGTCGGCAATCAACGGCACACCGGCCGGGGTTGCGGCCTTGGCGGATTCGTAGATGGCGGTGACCTGGGGAACGCCGACTCCGGCGACCACACGGGTGGTGCAGATGGAGCCCGGGCCAACGCCGACCTTGATGGCGTCGGCGCCAGCGTCGATGAGTGCCTGGGCGCCCTCACGGGTGGCCGCCTGGCCGCCGATGACGTCAACGTGAGCGGCTGCCTTTTCCTTCTTCAGGCGGGCGATAATTTCCAACACACCTTGGCTGTGGCCGTTGGCGGTGTCCACGAACAAGGCGTCAACTCCCGCTTCAACCAGTGTCATGGCACGCTCATAGCCGTCGCCGAAGAAGCCGATGGCTGCACCAACCAGCAGGCGTCCTTCGGAGTCCTTCGTGGCCAGCGGGTACTGCTCGGCCTTGGCGAAGTCCTTCACGGTGATCAGTCCACGCAGCACGCCGGAGTTGTCCACTAGGGGGAGTTTTTCGATCTTGTTCTTTGCCAGCAGGCCGGAGGCCTCCTCGCGGCTGATGCCGACGCGGCCGGTGATCAACGGCATGTGTGTCATGACGTCGCTGACCTTACGCTTCGGGTATTCGCTTTCCGGAATGAACACGGTGTCGCGGTTGGTGACGATGCCCACGAGACGGCCACCGCCGTCGACCACGGGCAGGCCGGAGACACGGAAACGCGAACACAGCTCATCCAACTCGGCGAGGGTGGCGTCCGGACCAACAGTCACCGGATTGGTGATCATGCCGGACTCGCTGCGCTTGACCAGATCCACTTCTTCAGCTTGGCGTTGGATGGACAAGTTGCGGTGCACTACGCCCAAACCACCCTGACGGGCCATGGCAATGGCCATGCGTGACTCCGTCACGGTGTCCATCGCGGCAGACAGCAACGGGATCTTCACCGTGATGCGCTTGGACACCCGTGAACTGGTGTCAGCTTCGGACGGGATGACGTTGGTGTGGCCGGGAAGAAGCAGGACGTCGTCATACGTCAATCCGACTAAGGCAAAGGGATCATTGATTTCAGGCTGGGACACGAAGGCTCCTTGGCGGGGTAGAACCGGTGGGATGTGCATCCAATGGCCAGCCCCGTCATTACGAAGCCAGTCTGTGCGTTGTTTACAGTCTAAAACGAAAGCGGTCCTGACACTATTCCGGTGGGGAGCATCACAAGTCGGCGGGAAACTGCCCGCTAAAACACCCCCTCCCTCATCTCCGTTGGGGGCTATTGAGACCAACCGCGCTGCACACTCAACCGTTTGGCGAACTCCGAGGCCATGGTGTTCCAATACGTCTGGCTCACGTGGTTGTTGTCGATGTAAACGTGGACATTTCCGACGACCGGCGCGCACACGGATTCGGGGCAGATCAGGTCCGTCATGTCGACTGGGAAGAATAGCGGGTTGTCCGCTCCCGCCTGGTCAAGTTGTGAGACCGCCGGCATGACTGTGTCCAGCGGCACCTTACATTCAGCTGAATCCGGCCCCTTTGAATCTGCACACCACGGCATATCGATGGTGAACCGTGGGTTGTCCCTGACTCCAACAACAGCAATGCCCGCATCGGTGAATGTCCTTATCGAGTCTTCATATCCGGGCACCAGTTCTTCGTCGGGTGTCGACTCGGTGGTCTTGGTGGCGATGGTGAAGATGCGGTCCGGCTGCATTTTCAGGATGTACTGCTCGGCTTCGTCGTTGAAGGCACTGCACCGCGAGTCCTGCCCAGAAGTGTCGGCACCGAAGACACAGCCCAGCCCCAGTATTTTGGTTACCTTCCAGCCATTCACCTGCGCCATGCTGCGGACGGCGCCGGAGAGGTGGTCAGCGTGCGAGTTTCCCACTACGATCACGTTTTCCACCGCACTGCCGTCCAGCACGCCATCCTGTGTGCATTTCTTAGCCAAGGCCTCCGACTCGGGCGTGTCGACCCCCTCGCACTTGGCAGCGTACTTGGGCCAATCGCCAATGATGCCCACAAGTGCTGGCAGAACCACAGCACCTTCGGAGACCTTGTCAACGTAACCGGGCAGGAGCGTCAGCGCCCCCGGGTTGTCGCTGGGGACTTGCGCCCCGGCCGCCTCCGCAGCTGCGCGGACTTGGGACTGCCCGGTCGCTAGGGGTGCGGCGACGAGGAGCACGCACACGGCGATCACGGTGACGGCCCGGCGTCGTTTCTTCTCGATCCACTTGTTCCGCCGCAAAGGAGTGTCAATGTACTTCGTCGCCATCGCGGCAGCGACCATCGCCACAATAATGATGACCAGCCCGGAGAACGGACCCGCCTGTTGCTGATCCGAGACAATCAGGAAAATGACAAGAATCGGCCAGTGAAACAAATACAGGGCATAAGAGCTGTCGCCGAGCTTCACCAACGGCTTCCAACTCAAAAACCTGTCAGCACCACGCGGACTATCTGTAAACCCGGCAACAATGATGAACGCCGCCGCAAGAGTGGGCCACAACGCCATACACCCAGGAAACTGCTGACCCACCTGCAGAATCAAGCCGCAGGAAAGCATCGCCACAACACCCACCCAGCCCATCACGATCCTGACCTGCCGGCCAAAGCGCAGATACGGCAAAGCCAGTGCCAGCAGCGAACCCAGCGCGAACTCCCACAAACGGGTTCGCGTGTCGAAGTAGGCAAACGACTGATTGGTCTGCGTAGTGACAATCGAGAAAACAAGCGAGAGCGCAAACACCGCCCCAAACGAACACACCAACAGCGGCCGGATCCGCAGCTGCCACCTTTTCGCCGCCAGTGCCGCACCGGCAAAGATCAGCGGCCACAGAATGAAGATCTGACCCTGAATGGAAAGCGACCAAAAATGCTGCAGCGGGCTGGCAAGGCTGTGGTCCGTGGCGTAATAATCAACCGACTCCGCCGCCAGAAACCAATTCTGATAATAAAAAAGCGACGCCCACGCCTGCTTGAAAACACCCGACCACGCACTGCTCGGCAGGAACAACCGGGCGGCCCCCAACACAGCCAACAACGTCACAGCAATCAACGGCAGCAAACGCTTGAACAAATGCGCCCAATACTGCCCCAGCTCCAAAGCCCGCCCGGACTCCAACTTCCGCACGAACTGACCCGTCAACAGAAACGACGAGATCAACAAGAAAATATCCACGCCACCGGAAATCCGACCAAACCACACATGGTAAGCCACCACCATCAACACAGCCACCGCCCGCAGCCCCTGCACCTCCGGAAGGAACTTACGCGACTCCCCCGCCACCGGCGACACAGCTCTCCGACGCCCCCTCGGCTTCGCCGGGGACATGGTTTCAAGCAACATTAACTGCACTTTCCTCAGGTTCAACAGCCGTTTGACTGCCGTTGCAACGGCCAGAAGTCCCTCACCACGGTACCGGATCGACACCATCACCCTAAAGTCAGCGGCGCCGGGAACCAGCCATCCCATAGAATCAAGCGCACCAACCGGCACAGTAAAAGGACACTCCTATGGCGTTGCAGATCCGCATTGTTGTCCCGTCGAGCACAGCGGATGAGGTGGTCAAGATTGCCCGCAGCCACCCTGGAGTTTCGGAAATTTCACGCTCGAAGGGCGCGTCGCTGGTCCCTGAAGGCGACGTCGTCGTATTGCAAGCTGTGCGCGAATCCGTGGAGTTGCTGTTGGAAAAGCTGCACAAGCTCCACATTGACCAGCAGGGCTCCATCACTGTCACAGCTCCCGAACTCATGATTTCCGACCGCCTGGACAAGGCCGAAGAAGAGGTGGCTGGGGACGGTGCCGACGCCATCATCTGGGACGAAGTGGAGAAGGACACCAATTCTGATTCAAAGTTGACCTGGAGTTATCTGGCTTTTCTGGTCATCGCCGTGCAACTGGCAGGGATAGGCATCGTGACCAACTCCACCGTCGCGATCGTCGGGGCCATGGTGGTGGGTCCTGAATTTGGTCCACTGGCAGGGCTGGCCTTGGCCGTGGTGGACCGGCGGTGGAAACTCGCCCGTCGGGCGGCATTGGCCCTTCTGATCGGCTTCCCCATAGCCATGGTGCTCACGGCGCTGGCCACAGCCGGATCACAGGGGTTGGGGCTGTTTAGTCCGGCTGACGTCCTCAACAACAATCAGGCCACCGAATTCATCTACCACCCGGGGCCCTACTCTTTCATCGTGGCGGTGTTGGCTGGGGCGGCAGGCATGCTTTCCCTCATAGGAAAGAAGTCTGCGGCCTTGGTTGGGGTTTTTATTTCCGTCACGACTGTTCCCGCAGCGGGCTACGTGGCTGTCGCATTGGTGCTGGGTGAACAAGGCCGTGCCGCAGGGTCTGCTTTGCAGCTTTTCCTGAACGTTGCAGGCATCGTGGCCTCCGCAGCCGCAGTGCTCTTGATCTACCGCTTGGTCCAACGACGGCGCCCCGCTCCCACCCGCTACTCGGCCGCCCACGCTGCGGCAACAGCGCGAAGCGTGGGCTCAAGGAGCGCCTTCCGCCGCTGAGCGCATCTTCGCATTTGCCACTGTTCTGCCGTCCCACTGGGATTGGCAGCCTACCTGGGGCAGAGTAGGAGCATGGACGACTCCCGCACACCCACCGTCGACACCCCTGCTGTAGGCCATAACGGAACTCCCCTCGCCGGGGACACACCTCCAAGGCCGTTGCTGTCTCTGGCTCTTCGGCGCTATCCCGTGGTCGCATTGACCATTTTGGTCGGCCTGGCAGTGACAATTTTGCTACTTTCCGGCGCGGACTCTGCGGCACGTTGGGTGGCCAGCATCTTTGCCCTGGCCGTGGCCGCCCACCAATCGATCGGCATGGTCCGGGACATCATGCGTGGGCACTGGGGCATCGACATCCTTGCCGTCACCGCCATCGTGGCAACCGTGTCCGTGGGCGAATACATTGCCTCTTTAATCGTTGTCCTGATGCTCACCGGTGGCGCAGCGTTGGAAGATTACGCAGCGGGCCGCGCCACGAAGGAACTCACCTCCTTGCTGGAGCGGGCACCGCGCACAGCACATCTGGAGAATGAAGACGGCAGCACCACCGAGGTCCCCATCGACAGCGTCGAAATCGGCGACACTCTCTTGGTCAGGCCGTCGGAGGTGGTTCCGGTTGACGGGCTGTTGCTCTCCGGCGCCGCCATTTTCGACGAATCCGCACTGACCGGTGAAAGCCTGCCGGTAGAGCACGAGACCGGCAGCCCGGTGCCAAGCGGTGTGCTCAACGGTCCCTCCGCCGTCCGGATCCGGGCAACAGCCAGGGAGGAGGACTCCCAGTACAGCCGAATCATTGCCCTGGTGCGCGAGGCGTCCAGCAGCCGGGCTCCCGTGGTGCGGCTCGCAGACAGATACGCTGTCCCGTTCACAGTATTTTCATTGCTCTTGGCCGCGGCAGCTTGGTATCTCAGTGGGGATCCTTCCCGCTTCGCCGAGGTCCTGGTGGTGGCAACACCGTGCCCCCTGCTGATCGCTGCACCCGTGGCATTCCTTGGCGGTATGAGTCAGTCCGCCAAGGCCGGGATCATTGTCAAGGGTGCGGGCACGCTGGAGCAGCTGTCCCGGGTGAAGACCGCCGCCTTCGACAAGACGGGCACACTCACCGGCGGCGAGCCCACTCTGGAAGAGATCCGCAGCGCATCCCTTGACCCTTTGGAACTGCTAGCCCTGGCCGCCTCCGCTGAGCAGTACTCATCCCACGTGCTGGCCGCAGCTGTTGTGGCTGAGGCGTTGGACCGTGGACTGTCCTTGAAAACCACCGACAACGCCACCGAGCATGCCACGCACGGTGTCACGGCACTCTTCGCGGACCGCCGGGTACTCGTGGGCAAGCAGTCTTTTGTGGCTGAGGAGACCGCAGGCGTTCAGGCTACGCAAATCGTCGCCGGTCAGATGGCCGTCTATGTCGGTGTGGACGGAAAGTTTGCAGGCACGCTCATCATGCGCGACCCCGTCCGCCCCGAGGCCCCCGCAACACTGGCGGCCTTGCGGGAGATGGGGGTCTCCGAGATGGTCATGCTCACCGGTGATGCCGAGGCCACGGCCCAATTCATCGCCAAAGAGGTTGGCATCACCCAGGTGTGGGCCGAGCTTTTGCCCGAGGACAAAGTGCGGCTTGTCCATGAACTGCCGCAGCGCCAAGTGATGATGGTGGGCGACGGCGTCAATGACGCCCCTGTGCTTGCCGCATCCGACGTTGGCATTGCCATGGGGGCCAAAGGCTCGACGGCGGCCAGCGAGTCTGCCGACGTAGTGATCCTCCACGATGACCTGGGCAAGGTGGCAGAGGCCGTGCGACTGGGTCGTCGGACCATCCGCATCGCCATCCAGAGCATCTGGATCGGCATCATCCTCAGCGTGGGATTGATGATCGTGGCCGCCACCGGGAAGATTCCGGCTGTAGCGGGTGCCCTCTCCCAGGAGTTCGTGGACTTGGCCGCCATCCTCAACGCCCTGAGGGCCCTGTCCCCTGGCAAGAAACGCCGCTGACACAAAACCTGAGACAAAAAAGGACACCGTTTGCGCTTTCGTCCACCGAACAACGGTGGAAGAAAGCGCAAACGGTGTCCTTCAGCCAACCCGTCCCGTTCAGGCCGGGCGTGGGTGGGCCCACGCCCGGCCAGGTTCCCGGCAAATCGCTCCAGCGATTTACCGGGCCGGCCGGTGGGGCTAGTGCTGGTGTGCTGCTTCTTCAGTCTCGGCAGGCTTATCCGTCACGAGAACTTCGGTGGTGAGCACCAAAGCTGCGATGGAGGCTGCGTTGCGCAGTGCTGAACGGGTGACCTTGACAGGGTCAATGACGCCGTCGGAGATTAGGTTTCCGTAGACGCCGGTGGCAGCGTTGAAGCCGAAGCCGTCTTCAAGTTCGCCAACCTTGTGCACCACAACGTAGCCGTCGTGGCCTGCGTTCTGTGCGATCCAGCGCAGCGGCTGGGCAACGGCCTTGCGAACCAGTTCGATGGCTGTTGCGGCATCGCCAGTGAGCGCAAGAACTGCAGCATCCTCGTCAAGTGCCTTGGCGGCCTGAACCAGTGCGGAACCGCCACCGGCCACAATGCCTTCTTCCAAGGCAGCACGCGTTGCGGACACGGCGTCCTCAATGCGGTGCTTCTTTTCCTTCAGCTCAACCTCGGTGGCTGCGCCAACCTTGATCACGCCGATGCCGCCGGCCAGCTTGGCCAAGCGTTCCTGCAGCTTTTCCTTGTCCCATTCGGAGTCGGTGCGCGTGAGCTCAGCTCGCAGCTGTGCAACGCGGTCAGCGACGTCCTGGGCCGTGCCAGCGCCGTCAACAATGGTCGTGTTGTCCTTGGTGACAGTGATGCGGCGAGCCGTACCCAGCACTTCGAGGCCAACCTGGTCCAGCGACAGGCCGATCTCCGGGGAGACAACCTGAGCGCCGGTCAGGATCGCGATGTCCTGCAGCATGGCCTTGCGGCGGTCGCCGAAGCCCGGTGCCTTGACAGCCACAACGTTCAAGGTGCCGCGCAGGCGGTTCACGATCAGCGTGGACAGTGCCTCGCCGTCGACGTCCTCGGCAATGATAAACAAGGGCTTGCCGGCAGCAAGTGCCTTTTCCAGCAGCGGCAGGAATTCCTGCAGGTTGGAGATCTTGCCCTGGTTGATCAAAATCAGTGCGTCTTCCATGACTGCTTCCTGGCGTTCCGCGTCAGTGACGAAGTACGGGGACAGGTAGCCCTTATCGAACTGCATGCCCTCGGTGAGGACCAGTTCGGTAGAGGTGGTGGAGGATTCTTCGATGGTGATGACACCATCCTTGCCGACCTTGTCGAACGCTTCGGCGAGCAGGTCGCCGATTTCCTGGCTCTGCGCGGAGATGGCGGCAACTTCTGCCACCTGGCCTCCGGCAACCGGGCGTGCGTTCTCCAGCAGACGGGCGGCAATGGCCTCAACTGCAACCTGGATGCCGCGCTTCAGTTCGCCGGGGGCTGCACCTGCAGCCACGTTGCGCAGTCCTTCGGAAACCAGTGCCTGTGCCAAAACGGTGGCGGTGGTGGTGCCGTCACCAGCAACATCGTTGGTCTTCGTGGCTACTTCCTTGGCCAGCTGTGCGCCAAGGTTCTCGTAGGGGTCCTCAAGCTCCACCTCGCGGGCGATGGTCACGCCGTCGTTAGTGATGGTGGGAGCTCCCCACTTCTTGTCAAGCACAACGTTGCGTCCGCGCGGCCCGAGGGTCACCTTGACGGTGTCCGCCAGTTTGTTGATGCCGGCCTCGAGGGCCTTGCGTGCGGCGTCGTTGAATTCAAGCTGCTTTGCCATGCGTTTGTCCTTTCACGCAAAGACCCCGCGCCCGCATCCGGTGATCCAGACAGACTCGATCACCGGTTTGCCCGGCGCGGGGCTTTACAAAAGTGGTTACTGGAGCAAAAAGTCGTTACTTAACGACGATTGCCAGTACGTCGCGGGCGGACAGAACCAGCAGTTCTTCGCCACCGGTCTTGACTTCGGTTCCACCGTACTTGGAGTAGATGACGACGTCGCCAACGGCAACATCGATCGGGACACGGTTGCCGTTGTCATCGACACGGCCGGGGCCCACTGCCACAACTTCGCCCTCTTGGGGCTTTTCCTTTGCAGTGTCCGGGATGACCAGACCTGAAGCGGTGGTCAGCTCTGCTTCGAGCTGGCGAACAACAATACGATCCTCAAGAGGCTTAATAGAGACCGACACTCGGACCTCTCCTTCACACGTAAATTCTATGGATGGCTGGCTGTCTTCGCTGCCAAGTTTGTTAGGTGCCAACCGTCGTCGCGGTGCCGGTGGTGCCCCTTGGCAAAAAAGAAAAGCGAGTTAGCACCCTCAGGGTGAGAGTGCTAACTCCGACTCTAGAGTTTTCATTAGCACTCGGTCAAGACGAGTGCCAGATTTTCACCCAAATGTACGACGTCGGCGGGCCGGGTTTCGCTCACGGCGCACCGCCGGCGCCCAATGTGGGGTGGGTGTGGTTGGGCAGGGAGAGTCCGCCATGAATCACTTGGTCACACAGCACGTCCGATGCAAGGATGAACCCATGACCCCGAATCCTGTGCAGGTGCGTGACCTGACGAAATCCTATGGCGGCTTCATGGCCGTGGACGGCGTTTCATTCGACATCGTTGCGGGCGAGACTTTTGCGCTGCTGGGCCCCAACGGTGCCGGCAAAAGCACGGTCATTGAAATCCTTGAGGGCTACCGGGACCGCAGCAGCGGTGACGTGCAGGTTCTGGGTGTTGACCCGCAGCGCGGCGGACTGGACTGGAAGGCCCAGCTGGGGATTGTGCTGCAGTCCAGTGGTGAGAGCGGCAATGTCACGGTGTTGGAGCAGCTGACCCACTTTGCCGGCTACTACCCAAACCCGCGCAGGGTATCCGAGGTCATTGACGCGGTGGGGCTGGGGGAGAAAGCGAAGACACGGATCAGCAAGCTCTCCGGAGGGCAACGCCGACGCGTGGATGTGGCACTGGGCATCATTGGCCGCCCCAAGCTTTTGTTCCTGGATGAACCCACCACCGGTTTTGACCCGGCGGCCCGGCGGCAATTTTGGGGGCTGATCAACCAGCTCAAAGCTGAGGGCACCACCATTTTGCTGACAACCCATTACCTGGATGAGGCAGCAACTCTGGCTGACAGGGCCGGGGTGATTGTCAACGGGAAACTTGTTGACATCGGCCCCATCGACACCATTGGCGGGGCCGACGCCAGGGTGCCGCTCGTGCGGTGGCGGCAGGACGGCGTCGTGCGTGAAGAGCGCACACCAGAGCCGGCAGCGCTGGCGACCCGGCTTTATACAGAGAAGGGCGGAGAGGTGCCGGGGCTTGAAATTACCCGGCCCAGTCTTGAGGACATTTATTTGTCCATGGTCGCTGCCCACGAAAAAGGCGCAGCCGATGCGAGCGATCCAGCCGAAAGGGAATCAGCATGAACACGATCCAGCTGGGATTCTCCCGCACAGCCTATGAACTTAGACTGTATTTTCGCCAAGGTGACTCCGTCTTCTTCACGTTCTTGTTCCCCATCCTGATGCTGTCCGTGTTTGCGGTGGCCTTCAGCACGAGCGGCAATATCGGTGCAGCCCCGGATGGCAGCGGCGGCATCTCCTGGGCGGCGTTTTACGTCCCTGGCATGGTGGCGGCCGGAATGCTGCTCAGCGGAGTGCAAAATCTGGGCGTGGACATAGCCGGGGAAAAAGGCGACGGCACGCTCAAACGGCTCGGCGGAACTCCCCTGCCAGTATTTTCCTATTTCATGGGCAAGATCGGCATGGTGCTTGTCAGCTCCGTGTTTCAGGTTATTTTGTTGCTGCTCGTGGCTCGCTTTGCCTTCAATGTGGAGCTGCCAACAGAGCCCGAGAAGTGGCTAACATTTGCGTGGGTCTTTCTTTTTGGCGTCATCACCAGCTGTGTTTTGGGCATTGCGCTGTCCGCCCTCCCCCGCACAGGGAAGAGTGCAACGGCTGTGGTCATCCCGATTGTGTTGCTGTTGCAGTTCATTTCCGGGGTGTACCTGAACTTTGCGCAATTGCCCGGCTGGCTGCAGAACTTTGCCAGCATCTTCCCGCTGAAATGGATGGCACAAGGCATGCGCAGTGTATTCCTGCCGGCCTCCTTTGAAGTCGCTGAGCCAAGCGGTGCATGGGATCTGGGTTTGGTGGCCCTTGTCTTGGGAGTGTGGCTCGTGGTGGGACTCATCCTGTGCCGCCTCACGTTCCGCTGGATCCGCAAGGACAGCTGAGAGGCATTCGCTGCGACTAGGCTTGAGGCATGCCCACTGATGCGATTTCCCCCCTGCTCACACTTGTTGGTTGGGAACTCTTGTCCTCCCTAGGACCCTACAAGGACGCCGACTCGCTGAAGTTGAACGAGTCACTGCGCAAGGCCGGGCATCCCCCGGAGCTTGTTGCCGCAGCATTGACCCAGGCCCGGCTACGAGCAAAGGCCGAGGCGAAGTTCGGTGAGTTTGCCCGTCAAATGCTGTTCACCCCGGCCGGTTTGGAACAAGCCACCCGCCTGAGCATTGCCGCCTTGCATGCACAAAGATTTACGACGGCGGGCATCACCTCCGTGGCCGACCTTGGCTGTGGCCTGGGTGCGGATTCGCTGGCCATGGCAAGTCTTGACATCTCCGTCACGGCTGTGGAAATGGATGAGGTCACGGCCGCCTGCACCACGGTCAATCTGATGCCTTTCCCGCACGCCACCGTAGTGTGTGCCAAAGCCGAGGACGTGGACCTGAGCGGCATTGAAGGCGTGTGGCTTGACCCCGCCCGCCGCACCACCAGCAGTTCCGGGACCACCCGCCTATTCGACCCGGAAGCGTTTTCACCTCCGTTGTCATTCGTGGAGGCACTGGCAGACAAGGGACTGGCTATTGGTGTTAAGATGGGCCCCGGCATTCCGCACGAAGCCGTGCCCGACACGGCCGAAGCGCAGTGGATCTCCGTCAACGGCGACGTCGTGGAGGCGGCCCTATACTTCAACGCACTGGCGCGTCCCGGCATCCGCCGCGCAGCCCTGGTCACCGGCGTTCAGGGCATGTATGAACTCACCAGCTCCATCGCGTACGACCCTGCCGCCCAAAATGTTGAGCCCGGCCCGCTGTCCGGATACCTGTACGAGCCCGACGGTGCCGTGATCCGGGCCGGTCTCGTGGCTGATCTGGCACGGAGCATGGGGGCCCACCTCGTCGACGAACACATCGCCTACCTGTGCTCGGACGAGCCCGTGGACACACCGTTTGCCCGCCGCTACAAGATTTTGGAGGTCAAGCCGTTCAACGTGAAGGCACTCAAGGCCTGGGTCAAGGCAAACCGGATCGGCGTGCTGGACATCAAAAAGCGCGGCATCTCCACCACGCCTGAGGAGTTGCGCCGCCAGCTACTGACTGGTTCAGGCAAAGGCCCCAACAAGGCCACGCTTGTCCTGACCCGCATCGGGGACGAAAGGGTCGCCGTCGTGGTTGAACCCCACAGCCCGGTCCAGCCACACCGCGCTCTCTGACTGCGGACACTCCACTTGCCAGTTTTCTAGCGGCGCGAGAACTCCGAGGCCTCGCGCACCAATTCCGGGCTGGGCCGCACGCCGCTGTAAAGCACGAATTGTTCAGCCGCCTGCAGCGCAATGACCTCGGCTCCGGTGATGACCAGCTTGCCGGCGGCGCGGGCAGCCAGGATGAGCGGGGTTTGCGCAGGAAGTGCGACGACGTCGAACACCAGTCGTGCCTGCGCCACCGCCTCGTCCGTGAAGGACTGCACAGATCCCTGCTCCCCTGCCATGCCCAGCGGCGTGGCGTTGATGAGCATCCCCGCACCGGCTGCGGCCTCGGGAGTCCACGCAAAACCATAGAGCGCGGCAAGGTCCCGGCCGCCCTCTTCGTTGCGTGCCACGATCGTGACGTTCACGTATCCGGCGTCGTGCAGGGCCGCAGCCACGGCCTTGGCCATGCCCCCGGAACCACGCAGGAGGACGGCCGTGTCCGGGGCCAGCGGGTTTTCGGCCAAAAGCTGCGCGATCGCCAGATAGTCGGTGTTGTAGGCGGTGAGGATGCCGCCGTCGTTCACGATGGTGTTGACAGCGGAAATGGCTGCGGCTGAAGCGTCCATGACGTCAACGAGCGCAATGGCGGCCTCCTTGTATGGCATGGAAACACCCGCACCGCGGATACCCAGACCCCTGATGCCGGCAATGGCCTGCCCCAAATCACTCGGGGCGAACGCCTTGTAAACGTAGTTCAGCCCGAGCTTGTCGTAGAGGTAGTTGTGGAAACTCGTGCCGATATTGCTCGGGCGGGCGGCGAGGGAAATGCACAGGGTCGTGTCTTTGTTCACAATTGACATGATCCCATTGTGCAGCAGAACCTGAACTAGAATCAGAGGGCAGCGGGCACCCTTGCCGGGTTGCGCCACAACTCCACCATTGCCAAGGGGGCGCCCGAAGTGAAAATCGATTTTGCCAAGTCCAAGCAGTCCACGCTGGGCCTGGAATGGGAAATTGCGCTCGTTGACAAGGAAACCGGCGAACTCGCAGCCCGCGCAGACGACGTTTTCTCGAACATCGAGTCCGCAGACCCAGCATCCATGAAGACCGGCGAACACCCCCACATCAAGGGTGAAATGCTGCAAAACACTGTGGAATTGGTCACAGGCGTCGCCAACACCGTCGCCGACGGAATCGCCGATCTGCGCCACAGCCTCACCGACCTGCGCACCGCCGCCACCCCCCTCGGGCTCGAGCTGCTCAGTGCCGGCACCCACCCCTTCAGCAACCCGAGCGAGCAGGCCGTCACCGACAAGGAACGCTACGCCAAGCTCGTGGACAGGACCCAGTGGTGGGGCAGCCAGATGCAGATTTACGGTGTCCACGTCCATGTAGGCCTGGACCATGTTTCCAAGGCCATGCCGGTGCTGGACGGGCTCGTCAACCATTTCCCGCACTTCCAAGCACTCTCCGCTTCCTCCCCTTACTGGAATGGGGTGGACACCGGATACGCTTCCCAGCGCGCCCTGATGTTCCAGCAGCTGCCCACGGCCGGGCTGCCGTTCCAATTCCCCAACTGGGCCGCCTACGAATCCTACGTCCAGGACATGTTCACCACCGGTGTCATTGATGCCCACAACGAAATCCGTTGGGACATCCGCCCCGTCGCAAACCTCGGCACCATTGAAATGCGCATCTGCGACGGCATGTCCACGCTTGAGGAGATCGGCGCCGTCGCCGCACTGACCCAATGCCTCGTGGAAGACTTTTCCACCACCTTGAACGACGGCGGCACCATCCCCACCATGCCGCCCTGGCACATCCAGGAAAACAAGTGGCGCGCGGCCCGGTACGGCATGGACGCCATCATTATTTTGGATGCCGCCGGCAACGAACAACTCGTCACCGAACACCTCGTTGAGCTGCTGAACAAGCTGGAACCGGTCGCAGCCAAGCTGGGCTGCTCCAACGAACTGGCCAGCGTGGAAAAGATCATCGCCAACGGCGCCAGCTACCAACGACAACGCCGCGTTGCCGCCGCCCACGGAGGCGAGCTGCGCGCCGTCGTACGTGAACTTGTTGCGGAAATGGCAAGCAACTAACCCCACCGGCTGGCCGGATAACGCTCTCCGAATGTCCCGTGGCGTGGGGCTTCTTAGCTAACTCTCAGCTGCCGCGCGTAAGAATTAGGGCAGGGCCATTACGTCCTGCCCTACAATTTCACGCCACCTATCAGGGAGTTCCCGCATGGCACCACCGCCCCACAGCAGCAACGAACCTGGAATTCTGTTCCGCACCCGCCTGGCCGTGCTTCCACAGCCTGCCTATTGGGGACTCTGGGTGGCCGTCTTGTCTGTCGCAGTGCTGGCAATCGGTTTCTATGCCGTGGGAACGCCGGACTTCAGCACGGGTGAGTTCACCATTGACCAGCAGCTGAGCAGGAGCCACGTGGGCATCCTGACTTTCATCGCCATGAGCATCGGAACTGTTTTTTCGCCGGTGGGCGGGGTCCTCATCATCGCTGCACTATGCCTATTTCTGCTGATCGTGCGTAAATCGCCGGTCAACGCCGTGGCCTTTGGCGGTGTGGCGGCTTTTGGTTGGTTGTCCAGTCAATTCTTTAAGGCCATTGTTGAACGGCCCCGGCCAAACCCGGCCTTGCTCTTTGACCCGTTGGCACCGGAAACAGGATCCAACAGCTTTCCCAGCGGCCACGTGGCCTTGGTCGTTGGCTTCGCTTGGGCCTTCTTCTTCCTTCTCAGGAACGGTCCATGGGCGAAACCAGCCGTGGTCCTGGGCGTTCTGGTGTCCGTCGCCGTCGCGTGGTCCCGGCTCTACGAAGGCGTCCACTACCCCAGCGACGTCATCGCGTCTTTCCTGGCTGCGAGCGCGGGTGTGCTGTTGTTTTGCGGTTTGTGGAACAGGTTCCAGGCCCAGCTGCTGCCCCGCATTCCACTCCTGGCACGCTTCGGGCCTGTTGCCGCGCCAAAGCCTGAACACAATGCGGCTGGTAGTCCGAGACCGGCCATAGGCACCACTGGCGAGTCCATTGGCGGCCGCGCTCGTCGGCCTGCTGGTGGCCTCGCCTCGCCGGGAGGTTCCACCTCCGCCGGCAGCTCCACCACCAACGAGCAGAATTCCTGAGGCCGCGTGGTGTCGTCCGTTTTGCCTGCCGTTCAGTCGCTGCTCCCCCTAAACGGAGCCCACCACTCCGGACTGCTTTCCGCACTGGACCCCGTAACCCTTTTGGAGGGGCTCGGGCCGGCGGTACTCGCAGTTGTGGCCTTGTTCGTCTTCATTGAATCAGGCCTGTTGTTTCCATTCCTGCCCGGGGACTCGCTGCTGTTCACGGCTGGGCTTTTGCACCACGAGCTCAACATTTCGCTGCCAGTACTCATTGGGGTGGTGGTGCTGGCTGCCATTGCCGGGGACCAAGTGGGTTATTTCCTGGGCCGTAAATTTGGCCGCCGCTGGTTTAAGGACGACGCCAAAATCCTCAAGAGCAAATACCTGCATGAAACAGAAGACTTCTTTGCCAGGCGCGGTGGCTGGGCCATTGTGTTGGCCAGATTTGTCCCCATAGTGCGCACCTATGCTCCCCTCGTTGCCGGGGTGGCCAACTACAACTACCGAAAGTTCACGCTTTGGAACATCGTTGGGGCCGTGGGCTGGGCTGGCTCGATCGTCATGCTGGGAACCTGGCTAGGGCACTTTGAGGTGATAGCCAACAACATTGATGTCCTGGCTGTGCTTCTTGTGCTGGCCTCCTTGCTGCCAGCCGGCATCAGCTTCCTGCTCAAACGCCGCACAGTCAGGGCCGGCAAACCTGCGCAGGACGACGCCACGAGCATCTAGCCGCCCATCCAGCACTTCCAAAGTGGTGCAGTCGATGGCTACAGACTGATGCTGGTCACCGGCATGGAGGAATCCGGGGCGAAGGACAGCTCGCTTGGAACGACGCCGTTCATCACCAGCTGGGCACCCAAGGCCGCCACCATGGCGCCGTTGTCCGTGCATAGGGACATCTTTGGCACCAGCAGCATAATGCCCGCCGCCGCACAACGCTGCTGAGCAAGCACACGCAGGCGGGAATTGGCAGCCACACCCCCGCCCAGCAGCAATGTCGTGATGCCTTGTTCCTTACACGCCAGCACCGCCTTGGCCGTGATGACATCCAGCACTGCTTCCTGGAACGACGCCGCAATGTCCGCCACGGGGATGTCCTCACCCCTGGCTTCGTAGCCTTCCACGCAGCGGGCCACGGCAGTCTTCAGCCCGGAGAAGGAGAAGTCGTAACGGTGCGGGCCCGGCGCTTCGGGCGTTCCCATGTATTTGGGCATGGTCAGCCCGCGCGGGAAGCGGATGGCCTTGGCGTTACCTTCCTTCGCCAGCCTGTCGATGGCAGGCCCGCCCGGGTAGTGCAAGCCCAGCAGCCGGGCTACCTTGTCAAAGGCCTCCCCCGCCGCATCGTCAATCGTGGCACCGAGAAGTTCCACGCCGGAGGCAATGCTGCGCACCCGCAGGATCTCGGTGTGCCCTCCGGACACCAACAACGCGCCAAGGTTTTCCGGCAATCCGCCGTCGTCGTTCACCGCAGCGATGGACTCATCCAGCAGTGCGACTCCCACGTGTGCCACCAAGTGGTTGATGGCGTACAGCGGCTTGCCCGTGGCCAGGGCCAAGGCCTTGGCGGCGCTGACACCGACCATGAGGGCACCAGCCAAACCTGGTCCGCTGGTGACAGCGAAGGCATCGACGTCATCGAGACTCACCCCGGCATCGACCAAAGCCTGCTGCAGGGTGGGGACGAAGGCGTCCAGATGGGCACGTGAGGCAATTTCGGGAATGACTCCGCCAAAACGTATGTGTTCTTCCATGGAGGAGGAGACCGTGTTGGTCAACAGTGTTGTGCCGCGCACCAGCCCTACGCCTGTTTCATCACAGGAGGATTCAATCCCCAGGATCAGCGGTTGGGTGTGGTTCATAGGTGGTCCTTCGAGGTGGCGGATGCTTCTGGTGCTGGCAGGGACAGGTGCATGACGAGCCCGTCGGAGCCGTCCCGGTAATACTTGCGCCGGGTGTGGATGTGACTGAAGCCGTAGCGTTCGTAGAGCCGTTGGGCACGGGGGTTGACCGCGCTGACTTCGAGCATGACCTCGGTGGCTCCGCGTTTGGCAGCTTCGGTGATGAGTTCATCCATCATGGCCCGGGCTATTCCCCGGCCTTCATAGTCCGGCAGCACACCAATGGTTTGGATGTCCCCCGTCGGCGGCACACACATGAGGCCTGCATAGCCGACGGCGGTGCTGCCGCCGTCGGCGTCGGGCACCTCGGCAATGACGTAGCGGCGGGTTTCAGGATGTTCAAGTTCATGGACAAACATGCTCCTGGGCCAGGCGTCTACACCAAAAAGCAGCTTGTCCAGGGCGGCAATGAAGTCAACATCGCCCGGCCCCATGTCGCGCAGGAGTGCAGGTGGGCCGCCTGGCTCTCCTTGTTGCCCAGGGCTGGCCATCACAGCGCCCGCTTTCGGGGGCCGGGCACTTTCGCGTCGGATTCGCGCAGGTACAGCGGGGTCGATTGTAAAAATCCGGCCGCTTCGAGCGAACCGGCCCCGGCAATCCGGCGGGCAGCCGCGCGCGCCAGCTCAAAGGCAGTGGGCTGCGCGTGGGCAAAAGTTGGGTGGACGCTGCAGCCGTTGCTTTCCAGCACGTCCTGATACAGTCCGGCGCCTGCGCCAAAGACCTGGACGCCGAAAATCTCCTCTGCCGGTCCCACATGGGGCCCGTCAATCAGGTGGGCGCCGGCATTGTATTTGGCCCAATACACTTCCTTGCGGCGCGCATCGGTGGCTACCACAAAGTCGTTCATGGCCAGCGGACCAACTGCACGGCCATCCCGACGCGCTGGTGTGTCGAAGACTTGCTGGGCCAGCGCGTCAAGGCTCATCATGCCGTAGAGGGGTACAGCCCACGTGAAGCTCAGCGTACGGGCCATCGCAATGCCTGAACGCAGCCCTGTGAACGGCCCCGGGCCGGTGCCCACCACAATCGCATCCAGTGCCGGGCCTTCCACAACAGGGTCGGTGAAAAGTGATTTCACCCCGGGTGCCAGCACCTCGGCATGGCTGCGGGTGTCGTCGGTGGCAAAGTTGGCCACCAGTTCCGTAGTCCGCACCAGGTCCAACGGATCGAAGTCAAGGACCGCGGCGCTGGCAATGGCGGAGGTGTCAATGGTCAGGATTCGCACGGGTTTATTGCCAATTCTGTATTTTGTGAAAGCGGGCCAAGCTTGGAAAAGTCGGTGTTGGCCCAGCGTGGCCCGACGGCGCGCAGGCGCAGGGTGCGAGGTTCCCCGTCATCTTCATCGGCGTCAAAGCTGTCCGCAAAGTCAGGGGCTTCGCCACGTTCACCCGCAACCTGTCCGGCCTCGGCGGGCCGCACAGCCTGGGGTGTCCCACTGCCGACGGCGCGCAGCAGTTCAATTTCAAGGCGGCTGGCGGCAAGATGTTCAACCCTGTCTTCGCCCCACTCAACAACTGTCACTGAGCTGTCCATGGTGTTTTCCAAATCGATGTCATCGATTTCCCCTGGCGTGGCAAGCCTGTACGCGTCAACGTGGACAAGATCCGGACCTCCTGGGTTGTGCCCCTCCGGAAGGTTCGGGTGAATGCGCACCAACACGAAGGTCGGGGAAATGATGCCCGGACGCACGCCGAGGCTGCGCCCCAAGCCTTGGGTAAAAGTAGTTTTTCCCGCGCCGAGTTCCCCGCTGAGGATGATGAGGTCACCGGCTCGGAGCAGTGCAGCCAGGTTCTCGGCGATCCGCTGGGTTTGCTCAGGTGTGTCCGTGACGAACTCCCACACCATCAGTGTGCACCGTCGCTGTCGGCAGCAGCCGCTGACCCGCAGTCAGCCTGTCCAACATAGGTGCGTGGCACCCGCTGGCTGATCCGCGTCACGATCTCATAGTTGACCGTCCCGGCAGCTTCAGCCCACCGCTCGACGAGGGGTCCGCCGTCGAGCCCGTTGCCAAAGATCTCGGCTGTGGCCCCCAGCGCTGTTCCTGCCGTGTCGGCAAAGTGGCTCCGCCCGGCAGGCCCCAGGTCAATCACCATCTGGTCCATGGCGATGCGCCCCACCACCGGGTACGTGATGCCGCCAACGCGTACGGGCCCGCCAGTGGCAACGCGCGGGATGCCGTCTGCATAACCCAAGGGCACCAGCCCCAAGGTGCTGGGTTCTGCCGTGGCGTAGTTCAGCCCGTACGACACCCCTTGGCCGGCAAGCACATCCTTGCACAACGCGATGTGGGTTCGCAGTGTCATGGCCGGGACAAGGCCCAGCTCTGCGGAAGTAGTGTCAGCAAACGGAGACAGCCCGTACAGGCCCAACCCCACACGCACCATGTCAAAGTGGGTGTCCGGACGGGACAACGTGGCCGGAGTATTGGCGAGATGGCGGACGTCCAAATCAAGTCCCGCGTTCTCCGCCACGGCCACGGCCTCGCGGAAACGCGCAAGCTGCAGGTCGGTTTCGGGACGGTCTGTTTCATCGGCGACCGCCAAGTGGCTGAACACACCCACAACGCGCAACACGCCCTGCCGCTGGTAGCTCGCGGCGGCTTCAACCAGCGCGGGCCAATCAGCCAGCGAGCAGCCGTTGCGTCCCAGCCCGGTGTCCACTTTCAAGTGCACCCTCGCCGGGTGTTCCAAGGAACGGGCCGCTTCAACGATGCTTTCCAGTTCCCAGCCGGAGCAGCCAAGATCGATGTCAGCCGCGACGGCCGAGGCGAAGTCGGTGGCCGGGGTGTGCAGCCACGCCAAAACAGGCGTTTGCAGCCCGGCTGCACGCAAGCCCAGTGCCTCACTGACATGGGCGGTGCCCAGCCAATCGGCGCCGGCGGCCACTGCTGTTTGGGCCACCTGGATCATGCCGTGTCCGTAGGCATCGGCCTTGACCACTGCCATGAGTTGGGCCGGCGCGGCAATGGAACGAAGGCGGCGGATATTGTTGGCGATCGCGGACAGGTCAATGATGGCTTGCCGTTCCAGCTCAGGAACGGGCGCAACGAAGGTGCTCACATCTCCATTTTAGGCCTCTTCCCTGACACCGCTCGCCAGTGCCGTCCGTCACAACGCCATGGCACGTGTCATGGACGACGTGTCCTCGTTGCCTTCGGGCTAGGTTCAGTGGCTTGGCGGTGGCAAGATTAGGGTAGTAACAGCCCAGCTTTGACGTGTTCGTCGGCGGCTGCGCACACCATCCACCAGGAAGGCAGCAGTGCACCAGGTCCGGCGCGTCGCCATGCTTTCCCTCCATACTTCCCCGCTCGAGCAGCCGGGCGGCGGCGACGCAGGTGGCATGAATGTCTACGTTCTGCACCTGGCCCTCGAGCTCGCCGCCATCGGGGTGGCCGTGGACATTTACACGCGTCGGACCGCCGAAGGACAAGCTGACCACGTGCAGGTGGCAGCCAACGTTGCCGTTCATCACATCACAGCTGGCCCGTTTACGAAGATTTCCAAAGAGGCTCTGCCTGATTTCATTCCCGAGATGGCTGACGCCGTGGCAGCACATGTAAGTGCCCTGCCCGGGGATCCTGTCACTGTCATCCATTCGCATTACTGGGTTTCCGGGATGGCGGGGATCTTGGTGGCCCAGGCGCTGGACTTGCCGCTTGTGCACACCATGCACACCATGGCGCGGGTCAAAAATAATCACCTCCCGCAGGGGCAAACCGCCGAACCAGGCATCCGGGAGGACGGCGAGCAGCAGATTGTCAGTGCTGCCACCCGCCTGATAGCCAACACTGCAGCCGAGGCGGCCGAACTCGAAGGCCACTATGACGGTTGCGAGCAACGCATCGATGTAGTCTCCCCCGGCGTCGACCTGAAGATTTTCAAGCCTGCCTTCCGCGACCGGTCCCGGCAGCTGATGGGCATCAAACGAGAAATTTTCCATGTGGTGTTCGCCGGGCGGCTGCAGCGGCTCAAGGGCCCACACGTGCTGGTCGGGGCCGCTGCCCTGTTGCGTCAGGAGCGCCCTGACATCAACTTGTTGTTGACGTTTTTGGGCGCCCGCAGCGGCAATGATAAGTACGATCTCGAGCATATGATTGGCGACGCCGGATTGGCCGGTATCGCTTCCGTCCTGCCTCCCGTGGGGCCCGGGCAGCTTGCTGACTGGTACAGGAGTGCTGACGTCGTGGCCGTGCCGTCCTCCAGCGAGTCTTTCGGTCTGGTCGCCCTGGAAGCCCAGGCCTGCGGCACGCCCGTCATTGCCACAAATGTCGGTGGACTTCCGCGTGCTGTCAGCGACGGCCGCACGGGACTTCTGGTTGAGGGCCGCTCGGCGCGCGTGTGGGCGGATGCGCTGGCATCCCTGCATGACTTCGGCGAAACCCGCGCAGACATGGGCCGGGCCGCCTCCGTCTTTGCCGAATCGTTCGGCTGGGAAGACACAGCCGCCCAGACCATCCTCAGCTACGATCTGGCCCTGACTTACCAGTATGTGGCCCCACCTGGTTGTTGAGAATTATGCGTGACCCCTTTCACAAGCGGCTGTGACCCTGTACGGTTTGTCAGGTATCCGCCAACTTTGACAAAGTTGTCAACTCTGGCGTTCCGCTGATCGCTCCGGCAAAGGCGCCGGGCGGTCCCCGCCGAAAGGTTCGCATTACTCGTGAAAAATCTGGGGAGATCTCTGTTCAGCAGACCAAGCTTCAGGAGGGCTGCGGCAATATCCGCTGGCCTTCCGCTGCTCCTGTCCACCGTGGGGGTGCTGCCGGCGGCTGCTGGCACGATGCAGTCTGCGCCTTCCACCGTCCAAGAAAAAAATATTGACCCGATTGACTACCAGGCCGGCCGCTACATTGTGGTCCTGGCCGAGAAACCCGCCGCCACCTACGACGGCGGAACGACCGGACTGTCCGCAACCCGGCCAGTGCAGGGTCGCAAACTGGACGCCGCGCGTCCGGAGGTCAAAAAGTACCAGGCCCACCTGGAAAACCAGCAGGTTGCTGTGGCCAAATCGGAAAACGTCACGATCAAGCACAAGTTCACGGCGGCCATCAACGGCTTCTCCGCCACGCTGTCCGCTAACCAGGCTCTCGCCCTGGCCAAGGACCCAGACGTACTGATGGTCGCGCCGGACACTGAAAACGCACCCGACTACTCCACCACCGACTTCCTGGGCCTCAGCGGCAAGAAAGGCTCGTGGAAAACGGACTTTGGCGGCGTAAAGAACGCCGGCAAGGGCGTGGTGGTCGGCGTGATCGACTCCGGCTACACGCCGTCGAACCCGTTCTTTGCAGGCGAGAAGGTCAAACCGCTGAAGGGCAATCCCAAAGTCGGGGTCCCGTACAGGACAAATGACGGCAAGATCGCCATGCTGAAGGCCGACGGTGCAACATTCGTTGGCGAGTGCCAAAAGGGCGTCGGCACCGGTGCAGCCTTTGACGGCACCGCCTGCAACTCCAAGGTACTCAGCGCCAGGTACTTCGCGGACACCTTCCTGAGCTCCGTAGCTCCCGAGCACCGAGCGCCGCAGGAACTCATCTCCCCTGTGGACGTCGGCAACCACGGCACCCATACGGCAAGCACCGCAGCAGGCAATCCCAATATCCACGCCAACATTGGCAGTAAAGATCTTGGCATCACCGGCGGCATTGCCCCGGCAGCCAAGCTCTCGATCTACAAGATCTGTTGGGAGGACGATGACCCGGGCACAGGCGGCTGCTACAGCTCCGCCTCGATCGCAGCCATCAACCAAGCGATCCTGGACGGCGTCGATGTCCTCAACTACTCCATTTCCGGCAGCACATCCACCACCACGGACCCCGTAGCCCTGGCCTTCCTTTCCGCCGCATCGGCAGGCATTTTTGTTTCAGCCTCAGCTGGCAACTCCGGGCCCACACCCAGCACGGTCAACCATGGCGCCCCGTGGCTGACCACCGTGGCCGCCACCACCTTCAGCTCCGAGTTGCAAGGGACGGCTGAATTTTCCGACGGCAGCAAGTTCCGTGGAGCCAGCATGATGGACCACGAGGTTCCGCCCAGCCACGTCGTGCTGGGCGCGGACGCAGCCGCAGCGGGAGCAGCCACACCGGAGCTTTGCGGCCCGGACTCGCTGGATGCGGCCAAGGTCACCGGCAAAGTGGTGGTTTGCGACCGCGGCGTCTTTGACCGCGTTGCCAAGAGCTCCGAAGTCAAGCGCGCCGGCGGCATCGGCATGATCCTGGTCAACATCATCACCGGGTCCGAGGACCTGGACCTCCACGCGGTCCCCACCGTCCACGTCAACCCGCCGGCAAGTCAGGAGATCAAGGACACGGTCACGGCCAATCCGGATATTTTGGTAGCCCTCGTCAACAAGGACACCACGGGGCTGCCCGTTGACCCGCAGCCGCAGATTGCCGGATTCTCTTCCCGCGGACCACTCACCGCCACGGATTCAGACCTGCTCAAGCCCGACGTCGCCGCACCCGGAGTCAACGTACTGGCAGGGGTTTCTCCCATTGGTTCGGACGGCGCCCAGTTTGGCATGATGTCAGGAACATCCATGGCAGCCCCGCACGTTGCCGGATTTGGAGCACTTCTCCTTTCCAAGAACCCACTGTGGTCCCCGGCGACAGTCAAGTCGGCCATGATGACTACTGCCACTGATGTGGTCAACGAGGACGGGACGAAGAACACCGACGTCTTTGCCACTGGCGCAGGGCAGGTGGCCGTAGCCGCTGCTCTGGAACCTGGGCTGGTTTACGATGCCGGCGTCGATGACTACTTAAAGTTCGTGCAGGGCACAGGCTTGGACCTGGGTATCCCGGGATTGGGCAGCACCCCGGCACGCGACATGAACGTGGCTTCGTTCGCCGTTGGTAGTCTGGCCGGAAAGGTCACCGTCACCCGTACGGTGACCGCACTGACCCCGGGTCTCTACCGTGCCAGCGCGAGTGTTCCCGGCGTGGATGTCACGGTCACCCCTCCGGTGCTGAACTTCAACTACGCCGGAGAGCAACGCAGTTTCAAGGTGACCTTCGAAAATGTCACGGCACCGTTGAGTGAATTTGCCACCGGCAGCCTGGTGTGGCAGGGGGCCGGCAAGAACGTGGCCTCCCCCATCGCAGTGCGGCCGTTGCCGGTGCTCGCGGAGCAGAACATTGCGTTTTCCTCCAAGGGCGGCAACGGCAGCGGCAAGATTCCGGTGATATCCGGTACCAACGCCCCCATCGCGGTCACGTTGGACGGGCTGTCCAAGGCCGATTCCACTCCGATTTCCTTGGTTCCGGGTCCATTGGCGGTGACAGTGAACACGTCGAACTTTTTGAAGACCGTGACCGTCCCGGAAGGAGCCAAGCTGGCGAAGTTCTCCGTCATCTCTTCTGAGCCAACGGCCGACTTTGACATGATCGTCTTCAACCCCTCCGGAACGTACTCCGACGTGAGGACGGGTTCGGCCAGTGAAACCCTGTCATTGCCGAACCCTGCGCCGGGAACCTACACCATCCTCGCCAACCTGTATTCCAGCAACGGCGGGGCCGCCGTCAAGGCAACCGTGGATGCGGCCGTGCTGGGATCCAACTCCGGCAATGCCACCGTGACCCCGAACCCGTTGAAACTGGCGAACGGCCAATCAGGCTCCGTGGTCCTGAAGTGGTCCGGACTGGAAACCGGCTCCTACATTGGACGCGTGACATTCGGAGACAACGGAACCGAGACATTTGTTTCGGTCATCGTCACACCGGCCGGCAACGCCGTGGCTCCTGACAACGGTAAAAACAAGAAGGACAAGCCAGCCAAGCCCGGCAAGCCCAAGCAGAAGCCCCAGCAGTTGGAGCTTCCCGACGATTCAATGCACACCGACCTGAAACTGTAGGTTGGAGGCAGGCATCCCCTGCCGACCTCCCAGCAACTGTGTGTCAGAAACCGTACTAAACTCTCGCATCCCGGGAGTCAACGTGCACCTTCTGGCACACAGTTGCTGTGTCCGGGCTGTAAAGGCTAGATGGCGCCGGTTCCGCCAGCTACAGCCCCGAAGAGCGGGGCCAGTGCCTGCCAGCGCGCGGTCTGGCAGCTGTCCGTGCGTTTGAAGGTCGCGTTGACGGATCGCCCCTTGAACGTGCCGGTGACAACAGCCACCTCCGGGCCACTGAAAACGTCCAGGCACGCTTGCTGTGGGCCAGGGACAGGGAAAAAGATGCCCTCCCCGTAGCGGTCCAAGGCTGCCATCGCTGCGGCTGGGTCCGGGACGCTCAAGCCGTCCCCGGGCTCACCATTGGCGGACGCCAGGATGAACACCTGCGGCTGCGCACCGGGCGAGGGTGTCACGGTGATGGAAAGCTCAGTCGGCCCGACCGTCGGCTGAGGTGCCTCTGACGAAGAACTGCTGTTTGTCGGGGAAACACTGTTGGACGGTGTCACGGCGGGCTCCTCCGGCTGCGTGGTGGGGGCGGAAGCCTTGGGATTCGGCGGTACTTCGGGCGCGGATGAGCAGGCCGCCAGTCCTGTCAATAACGCGGTGCATGCCACGGAGGCCACGGCCACACGAAACGGAGCCTTTGCGCGGGAAGCTCCGTCCTTGCCTGCTGCAGGTCCAGACGTCGTCGAGGTCCAAAACCATCCCAACTTCACCGCCTCCTCGCGTTTCTGCAATACTAGCCCACCGCATTCGGGCATGCTTGGAACAAAGCTGCACGCAAAGTTGGTAACGTCACGGATAAGACGAGAGGAACCCCTTCCATGAGCATTCCCGCACCCGCATCAACCCACCCCGAGGCCACCTGGTGGCGCCAAGCCGCTGTTTACCAGATATATCCGCGCAGCTTTGCCGACTCCGACAATGACGGCATGGGTGACTTGCCTGGCATCACGGCCCACATGGACTACTTGTCGGCGCTGGGGATCGATGCCATCTGGCTCAGCCCGTTCTACCCCTCGGCACTGGCCGACGGCGGCTACGACGTCGATGACTACCGCAACGTCGACCCCCGCCTGGGTTCACTGGACGACTTTGACGCCATGGTGGCCGCCGCCCACGACTCCGGCATCAAGATCATCGTGGACATCGTGCCCAACCACTCCTCAAACTTGCACCCATGGTTCCAGGCCGCACTCGCTGCGGCTCCGGGCTCCCCAGAGCGCGCCCGCTACCACTTCCTTGACGGGCTGGGCGAGGAAGGCGAGCTGCCGCCGTCGGACTGGCCCTCCCACTTTGGCGGAGGCGCCTGGACACGGGTGAAGGAGGCAGCGGGCCCGAACGCAGGCCAGCTTGGCCAGTGGTACCTGCACCTTTTCGCTGCAGAACAGCCGGACTTCAACTGGGACAACCCTGAAGTGCGAGAAGATTTCCACACCACGCTGCGTTTCTGGGCGGACCGCGGCGTTGACGGCTTCCGGGTCGACGTGGCGCATGCGTTGGACAAGGACATGTCCCTGCCGCTGCGCTCCAAGCCGGCCCTGGAGATCCTGGTCGATGACGGCAGCGACCCGCTCTTTGACCGCGACGCCGTGCATGAGATCTTCGCCGGCTGGCGTTCGGTGCTCAACGAATATGACCCGCCCAAGGCCGCCGTGGCCGAGGCCTGGGTTCCATTTACTGACCGACGGTTGAAGTACGCCCGCCCCACCGAGCTGGGCCAGGCCTTCAACTTTGATCTCCTGCAGGCGCACTTTGACGGCACCGAGTTTCGCACCATCGCCGAAAAATGTCTCTCCGAGGCCAAGGCCTCCGGCGCCTCGTCGACGTGGGTGTTTTCCAACCACGACGTTGTCCGCCACGCATCCCGCTATGCGTTGCCTGATGACAGCACCTTGGAGACTCTGGAGGCTTGGCTGCTGAGCGACGGCGTCACTCCGGCCACGGACTTGGCGCGCGGTTTGCGTCGGGCCCGTGCCGCGACGCTCTTCATGCTGGGGCTGCCCGGATCTGCCTACCTGTACCAAGGTGAAGAACTCGGATTGTTTGAAGTGGCCGATCTGCCGGCGGCGGCCCTGCAAGATCCCACCTGGTTCCGGACGCGGCACAACATCAAGGGCCGCGATGGCTGCCGCGTGCCACTGCCTTGGTCCGCTACAGAATTGAACTTCGGATTTGGTGGCACGCCCTGGCTGCCCCAGCCGTCTTGGTTTGCTTTGCAGGCCGCCGACGTACAGGATGGCACCGTTGGCTCAACGCTGGAAATGTACCGGGATGCTTTGGCGTTGCGACGGAAGCTGCAGACGGCGGAGTCGCTTGAATGGCTCAGCGGTGAATCGGGACAGTTGGTGCACTACCGCCGCCCCAACGGCTGGGAAGTGTTGACAAACTTTGCCAACAAGCCCGCACCACTGCCATCCGGCGTCGACGTGTCCAAGGTGGTGCTCAGCTCCGGCGATCCCGCCGACGCGACCACAATGATCCCGGCAGAGACCACCCTCTGGATCGCCCCCTAACCCCTACCGACCCTCCTGCACTTTCGGGGCGGTCCCACCCGACCCTCCTGCATTTTCGGGGCTACTTCCCACGACGCCCCTGCACTGTCCGCCACATCCAGCACGGATATGGGGGACAGTGCAGAGGCACCTGTGGATAACTTCTGCGGTCAAGGCTGGATCAGGGCCACAATGTCTACATGGACGCACCGCTGAAATCCCGCCTCCCTTGCACCCCGTTCACCCTGCGCGAGGCCGAGGCACTGGGGCTTTCACCAGATCTGCTGCGGTCCCAGAACTTTGAGGGCGTCAGTCACGGACTGTACAGGCCAGCGTCCTGGGACTTTGAGCTGCGGGATGCGGCCCGGGCACTCTGTGCGGCAACCCCTGGCGCCTGGATCTCACACACGACGGCGGCGCGTCTGCACGGGCTGATTCTTCCGCCATGGTTGTTGGAATCCAATGAGCTCCACCTCAGCAAGCCACGGAAGCTGGTGGGCGTCCGGCGGAAGGGCGTCATCGGCCATACGGTGCTGGCCCGTCCCGGGGAAGTTGAGACCGACTGGGACTTGCGGATCAGCACACGCGCCCGGACGTGGCTCGACCTTGCAAGGACCCTTCCATTGCCCGAACTCACGTGCATCGGCGACCAACTGATCCGCATGCCTCGCGCAGTATTCGAGGGCCGCGACACACCATATGCCACGATTGCCTCGCTGCGGACAATGCTGGGTGGACATCGAAACCTGCAGGGAATTGTCCGCGCGCGTGAGGCCTTGAGCCTTCTACGGGTGGGCGCCGACTCCGGCCCCGAGACACTACTGCGCCTTGCCATGCTCGACGCCGGCCTGCCGGAGCCTGACCTGCAGCTCACCTTGTGGGAATCGCCGGGTGGACCTTCAGCAGACCTTGGATACCGGAGGCGGAAGATCGCAATCCAGTACGACGGCAGCGGACATCTGGACGAGCTTCAAGTCCTCAGCGACCAACGACGGGACAGCGCCTTCAGAAATGCCGGCTGGACAGTGCTCATCTTTGGCCGCGAAGACCTTGCCGATGGTTTTACCGGGGCGGTCCGCCTCGTCAAGAAGATGCTGCGGGGCGCCTGGATGGATCCTGCAGTCACCGCCGGTTTTTGCTCGTGACAACTGATCCATTTCCACCACCGTGAAGCACACCTTAAATGCCGGGTGCTCCCTCGTGGAGTGAGGGAGCACCCGGCGCTGGCCACCCGAAAGTGCGGCAGCGTCACCGCCAACACACCCGAAAGTGCAGGAGCGTCGGTAGGGCGGGGTGGTGCTGAGTTAGATATCGCCGCGAATGAAGGCTTCAACCTTTTCGTGGGCGATGTCATCAGCGTACTGCTCCGGCGGGGACTTCATGAAGTAGCTGGAGGCCGAGAGGATAGGCCCGCCAATGCCACGGTCCAGAGCGATTTTGGCTGCACGGATGGCATCGATGATCACACCAGCGGAGTTGGGTGAGTCCCATACTTCCAGCTTGTATTCGAGGGAGACGGGGGCATCGCCGAAGTTGCGGCCTTCCAAGCGGACAAAGGCCCATTTGCGGTCATCCAGCCAGGCAACGTAGTCGGACGGGCCGATGTGGACGTCGTCCGCACTCAGCACAGCCGAGGTGTTGGAAGTGACAGCCTGGGTCTTGGAGATCTTCTTCGATTCAAGGCGCTCGCGCTCAAGCATGTTCTTGAAGTCCATGTTGCCACCAACATTGAGCTGGTAGGTGCGGTCAAGGACCACTCCGCGGTCTTCGAACAGTTTGGCCATGACGCGGTGCGTGATGGTGGCACCGATCTGGCTCTTGATGTCATCGCCAACAATCGGAACACCTGCAGCGGTGAATTTGTCGGCCCATTCCTTGGTGCCTGCAATGAACACGGGTAGAGCGTTGACGAAGGCCACGCCGGCGTCAATGGCGCACTGGGCATAGAACTTTGCTGCAGCGTCGGAGCCTACGGGCAGGTAGCAAACGAGCACATCAACCTTGTTCGCCTTCAGTTGGGCAACAATGTCGACGGGGGTGTCGTCCGACTCCACAATGGTCTCGCGGTAGTACTTGCCGAGGCCGTCCAACGTGGTGCCGCGCTGAACCTTAACACCGAGGTTGGGTACGTCGGCAATTTTGATGGTGTTGTTTTCGCTGGCACCAATGGCGTCGGAGAGGTCAAGACCGACCTTCTTGCTGTCTACGTCAAAAGCTGCAACAAATTGCACATCATTGACGTGGTACTGGCCAAAATTGACGTGCATCAGGCCCGGAACCTTGACGCTGGGATCGGCATCTTGGTAGTACTGGACACCTTGCACCAATGACGCGGCACAGTTTCCAACGCCTACGATGGCAACCCGAATAGGATGATTGGACACGGAACTCCTTCATAAAAATCACACTGGACCGGTTCTCACTTTGCGGTGATGGTCGACGCACACCTTTACGTTTTACGTAAAGGCACGACGCACGGCTGTTTCGACCGGACCTGACGCCCCATCGGCGCCCTAACCATTCTAGTCAACTACTCTCGCCGCGATTTTGTTCCATCGAGGCGGAAATCTCTCATTTATTTGCCGCAGGCTCTCAGCGCGGTGCGGCTGCGCACGCCCGCAACGACTATTTTTGCGCCCACCTGTTGATGGCGGATTCGACGGCGAACTCATCGATCGCCGTCAACTCGGCTTCTGTGAAGTCCAGGTTGTTGATGGCCGCCGCAGTGTTCTCGAGCTGCGCCACACTGGAGGCTCCCACCAGTGCGGAGGTGACGGAGATGCCCTTGGACTGCTCGCGCAAGATCCAGGCAATGGCCATTTGCGCCAGTGACTGGCCGCGTCCGGCGGCGATGTCATTGAGCCGGCGGACCCGGTTCATTTTGTCCTCGGTCAGATCGTTTTCGTGCAGGAAGTGCTCCTTCGCTGCGCGAGAGTCAGCCGGCACACCGTTGAGGTAGCGGTCAGTCAGCATGCCCTGCGCCAGCGGGGAGAAGGCGATGCAGCCCGCGCCGACCGTGTCGAGAGCTTCGTAAAGGCTTGGCTCGCCGTCCTCGGTCCACCGGTTCAGCATGGAGTAGGACGGCTGGTGGATGAGTAGCGGCGTGCCCATTTCCTTCAGTATCCGTGCGGCTTCAAGCGTCTGCGCCGGAGTGTAGGACGAAATACCTGCGTACAGCGCCTTGCCTGATCGGACGGCATGGTCCAGCGCACCCATGGTCTCCTCCATGGGGGTCTCCGGGTCGGGGCGGTGGCTGTAGAAGATATCCACATAGTCCAGGCCCATCCGGGTGAGCGACTGGTCCAGGCTGGAGAGCACGCTCTTGCGCGAGCCCCATTCACCATAGGGGCCGGGCCACATGCGGTAGCCGGCCTTGCTGGAGATGACGAGTTCGTCGCGGTGGGCGGCAAAGTCGTCCTTCAAATGCCGGCCGAAGTTCGTCTCCGCACTGCCAGCTGGCGGACCATAGTTGTTGGCAAGGTCGAAGTGCGTGATGCCGAGATCAAAGGCGCGTCGCAAAATATCCCGCTGCACCTCGAACGGCTTGTCATCTCCAAAGTTGTGCCACAGGCCCAGCGAAATTGCGGGCAGCTTCAGCCCGCTGCGGCCCACTCGGCGATATGGCATGGTTTCATAGCGGTTCTCCGCGGCGTGAAAGGTCATACGCTCAATCTTGCCACGCAATGCTGAGTGCTGCTTCTAATCCCTGCCCGGGGCTCGCAACACCAGCGCCGAGTGCGCGCTCACCGCCACGGCACCACCTGCGGCAACGTCATTCCCGGACACCCCGTCCGTGTGGACTTCCACCACCCAATGCGAAGCGTAGCTGGCATCCGGCAGTGTGAAGTTGACCGTATCTGCGCCGCCGTTGAACAACAGCAAGAAGCAGTCATCCACCACCTCCTGCCCGTGCTCGTCGCATTCGGGAAGACCGTCGCCATTGAGGAACACGCCGATGCTGTGCCCAAAACCGCTGTCCCAGTCCTGACCGGTCATGGCGGCCGCATCGGGGCGCAACCACACAATGTCCGCGAGCGCTTCGTCTTCCCCGCGTTCCACCGGGCGTCCGTCGAAGAACCGACGACGGCGGAACACCGGGTGCTCCCGCCGCAGCCTGCCCAGCCGGGAGAAAAAGTCAACGAGTCCGGCGTCGGCCTGTTCCCAGTTGATCCAGGTCAGTGGGGAATCTTGGGCGTAGGCGTTGTTGTTGCCGTTTTGACTCCGCCCCAGCTCATCCCCGTGCAGGATCATGGGTACGCCCTGCGACAGCATGAGCGTAGTGAGGAAGTTCCGCTGCGCCCGGGCCCGCAGCTCTTGAACGGCAGGGTCAGTGCTGGGGCCCTCCTGCCCATGGTTCCAGGAGCGGTTGTGAGACTCCCCGTCGCGATTGTCTTCCCCGTTGCCTTCATTGTGTTTGTCGTTGTAGCTGACCAAATCCCGCAGCGTGAAGCCGTCGTGGGCTGTGACGAAATTGATGGAGGCTACCGGGCGGCGTCCTGAATTGCCGTAGAGGTCGGAGGAGCCGGTCAGCCGCGACGCAAATTCACCGAGGGTGGATGGCTCCCCGTGCCAGAAGTCCCGCACCGTGTCACGGAACTTGCCGTTCCATTCCGTCCACTTTGGCGGGAATTTACCTACTTGGTAGCCGCCGGGGCCCAAATCCCAAGGCTCGGCAATGAGCTTGACCCGCGACACCACGGGGTCCTGCTGCACCATTTCAAAGAAACTGGACAGCTTGTCAACGTCATAAAACTCACGCGCCAACGTCGCTGCCAAGTCGAAGCGGAAGCCGTCCACGTGCATCTCGCTGACCCAATACCGCAGCGAATCCATGATCAACTGCAGCGAGTGCGGCTGGCGGACATTCAACGAGTTTCCAGTGCCGGTGTAGTCCAGATACAGTTCCTTGTTCTGTTCCTGGAGCCTGTAGTAGGCGTCGTTGTCGATACCGCGGAAAGACAGGGTGGGGCCCAGATTACTACCCTCGGCCGTGTGGTTGTAGACAACGTCCAGAATGACTTCCAGACCGTTTTTGTGCAGTTCCTTGACCATGGTTTTGAATTCGCGTACCTGGTCGCAGGGGTCGGTGCTGGCGGCGTACTCATTGTGTGGGGCGAAGAACCCGATCGTGTTGTAGCCCCAATAATTCCGCAGCCCTTGTTCCAGCAGGCGCTCGTCCTGCACGAACTGGTGCACAGGCATCAGCTCCACCGCAGTGACACCCAACTTTTTTAGGTGCTCCACCACTGCTGGATGCGCGACGGCGGCATAGGAGCCCCGCTGTTCCTGCGGCACATCCGGGTGCAGTTCAGTCAAACCCTTGACATGAGTTTCGTAGATGACGCTCCGGTGGTAGGGGGTCTCGGGATTCACATCCGGATTGCCTTGCGCGTCATTCCAGTCGAACGCGTCGTCCACCACCACGCTGCGGTAGGTGTGGGCGGCCGAGTCCTCATCGTTGCGCACAAGGGGTTCGCCCAGTTGGTAGGCGAACACGGGCTGGCCCCAGTTCACGGTTCCGTCGATTCCTTTGGCGTAGGGATCAAGGAGCAGCTTGGCCGCATTGAAACGCACGCCGTTGGCCGGGTCCCAGAGCCCGTCCACCCGGTAGCCGTAGCGCTGGCCTGGCCCGACCCCGGGCACATAGCAGTGCCACACGTAGCCATCCACCTCCCCTAGTGAAATGCGGGTTTCGGCGCCCTCGGCGTCAAATAGGCACAGCTGAACGGACGCTGCACCGTCACTGAAGATGGCAAAATTCGTGCCCTTGCCGTCAGCGTGCGAGCCCAAGGGATAGTCCTTGCCCGGCCAAACGTCCATGGTGCGCCCTTTAGTTTGATTCCCTGGCTGCAAGCGCTCCCCACACGGCGGGGATTCTGTTTGCAAGCATTCCGGCATTCAGTGGTTCATGGGCACTGGCGTGGCGAGCCAGTTCTCCGTGCAGAGCTGCTGCGAGGGCCGCCGTTGCTGCCAGGTCTTGCGGGGCTGACACCATGGCCAGCAGGGCAACGAGTATCCCCGCCAGGGTGTCGCCGCTGCCAGCCGAAGCCAGCCGCGGGGTGCCATTGGCTTGCGTGAAGACATCACCCCCTGGTGCCGCCACGACGGTCGTAGCCCCTTTAAGTAGCACAGTTGAACCAAAAAGCTGGGCAGCTCGTCGAGCCGCAGCCAACGGCGCCGCCTCGATGTCAGTACGGTGCATGTCAATGCCGCAGCGGGCGAAAAGTGTGCTCAGCTCCCCGGCGTGCGGTGTCAGCACCAGATGCGCATTCTTCTCTCCGTGATCGGGATTAACCAGGTCCAAGGCAGCCGCGTCAACCACAGTGGGCAGCCCCGCCTCCATGGCTTCACGGGCCCGTCCCAGCTGCCGGGAATCGCCGTCGATACCCGGTCCGGCCAACCATGCCTGCACCCTGACGTCCTGCGGCTCGTTCTGCGAACCTACGACTTCGGGGTTTCGCACATGTAGGGCGTCCGCCACCGAGGGCGGCCCTAGATACCTCACCATTCCCGGACCGCACGCCGATGCGGCAGCCACAGCCAATATGGCAGCCCCTGGGTACTGCCCGGAACCGGCAATAATCCCGGCCACGCCACGGGTGTACTTGTGATCGGCAACGTTCGGCATGGGAAGCATGGCGGCAAGATCCGCCGGTTCGAGCCGCAGCAGCTCAGACTCACGAAGATAGCTGCCGAGCCCTAAATCAACAAGGCTTACTTTCCCGCAGAACTGTTCACCCGGTGAAGCCAGCAGCCCGGCCTTGTGAGCACCAAAAGTGACCGTCAAATCAGCGCGCAGCACGGGAGCGTGGACTTCGCCTGTGGTGGCGTCCACACCGCTGGGCAGGTCACAAGCCACAACGGCTGGCCGTGCACTGCCGGAGAGTTGTTCCAGCCGCGCCACTATTGACGCCACCGGCTCCCGCAGCCCACCCCTGCCACCGGTGCCCAGCAGACCATCAACCACGACGTCAGACACCCCGGCTGCTGCGAGGAAGCCAGTCGCGGCCAACGTGGCATCGCCAGCATCGGCTGACAGGGAAAAACACCGCCCGCCTGCGGCAGTAAAAGCAGCCAGCGCCTCGGGATGAGTGCGGCCACTGGTGAGCAGCGCCGTCGTGCGTGCCCCGCGTGCAGCCAGGAAGGCTCCAGCAAAGAGCGCATCCCCACCGTTGTTGCCCGGGCCAACGAGCAGCGCCACGCGTGCTCCGTACACGCTGGCGCCCCGTGTACGCAGCGTTGCGAGAACGCCCTGAGCCAAGCCGTAAGCAGCCGTGCGCATGAGCTCCGGGCCACGTCCGGCCGCCAGCAGGGGTGCTTCGGCGGCGCGGACAGAAGCCGCAGAGTGGGCGCTGATCATGTCAGCTTTCGGCGATGACCATGGCGGTGGAGATGCCACCGTCGTGACTCATGGACAAATGCCAATGCTTGATGCCCTTGGACTTGGCCACCGCCGCCACCGTGCCTTTGACGTTGATGGTGGGGCCGTGTTCGTCAAGGCCGATCCAGCAGTCCTGCCAGTTCATGCCGGCCGGGGCGCCAAGCGCCTTCGCCACCGATTCCTTGGCAGCAAACCGTGCCGCCAGGGACTGCGTGTTCAAGCCACGCTCGGCTGGCACGAAGAGCCGGTCAAGCAGCCCCGGGGTCCGCTCCAACTGCCGCCCAAACCGCTCAATGTCAACAACGTCCACACCAATGCCAATAATCATGACCCCAGCCTATCCCCACCCGCTCCCGCTGCAGTGAAGAGGCCACGTGCGGGACCTGCACTATTCCACGGTGACGGACTTGGCAAGGTTGCGTGGTTGGTCCACGTCGTACCCCTTCGCCGTGGCGAGTTCACAGGCGAAGATCTGCAACGGCACTGTGGTCAGCAGCGGAGCCAAAAGAGTGCTGGTTTCGGGAATGTAGAACACGTGCTCCGCGTGGGCGCGCACCGATTCGTCCCCCTCCTCGGCGATCACAATGGTTTTGGCTCCGCGTGCCCTGACTTCCTGAATATTGGAGACAACTTTGGCGTGCAGCGAATCACGCCCGCGCGGTGACGGAACCACAACGATGACCGGCTGCCCTTCCTCTATCAACGCAATGGGGCCGTGCTTGAGTTCCCCCGCCGCAAAGCCTTCGGCGTGGATATAGGCCAGTTCCTTGAGTTTCAAGGCACCTTCCATGGCCACCGGATAGCCCACGTGGCGGCCAAGGAACAGCACGGTACGGGTGTCGGCCATGCTGCGGGCCAGTTCCTTGATCTGGTCTGCATGGGCAAGCACACTGGCAATCTTTGCCGGTGCCTTGGCAAGCTCCGCCAAAATGTCCTTGATCTGCCCCTGGAAGAGGTTGCCGCGCAGTTGTGCCAAATAGAGTCCCAGCAGGTAGGCGGCCGTGATCTGGGCCAGAAATGCCTTCGTTGAAGCCACCGCAATCTCGGGGCCAGCGTGTGTGTACAGCACGGCGTCGGATTCGCGGGGAATGGTGGAGCCGTTGGTGTTGCAGATGGAAACTGTCGTGGCCCCCTGCTCCTTGGCATAACGGACGGCCATCAGCGTGTCCATGGTCTCGCCTGACTGCGAGATCGAAACAATCAGTGTGCGGTCATCCACAATAGGGTCCCTGTACCTGAACTCATGGGACAGTTCCACTTCCGTCGGGATCCTGCACCAGTGCTCAATGGCGTACTTGGCCACCTGCCCGGCGTAGGCGGAGGTGCCGCAGGCCAGCACAATGATCTTGTTGATGGTCTTGAGCACTTCCGGGGCAACGCGGAGCTCGTCCAATATAAGGTTCCCCGCGCTGTCGCTGCGGCCCAACAGGGTCTGCGCAACTGCGTCAGGCTGGTCGTTGATTTCCTTTTCCATAAAAGACGGGTAGCCGTCCTTTTCAGCCGCGGCAGCATCCCAGTCCACCTTGTATTCCCGGCCTTGTGCCGGCACCCCGTAAAAGTCTGTGATGTCGACACGGTCGGCGGTGATGGTGACCACTTGGTCCTGGCCCAGTTCCACGGCCCGGCGCGTGTAGTCGATGAACCCTGAGACGTCGGATCCCAGGAAGTTCTCGCCGTCCCCCAAACCAACCACGAGGGGCGAATTCCTGCGGGCCGCCACCACCACTCCAGGCTCATTCGCATGAGTGGCAACCAGCGTGAACGCACCGTCCAGTTGCTGGGCAGTCAGTTGCATGGCCCTGGCCAGGCGCGAACCGGAAGCCTGGCCGGGCACACCGGCGTCGTCAGTGTCACTGACCAGCCCACGGTAGATATCCCCCAAGAGGGTGGCCGCTACTTCGCTGTCGGTCTCAGAGGCGAACGTGTAGCCACCGTCCAGCAGCTCGGCTTTTAGTCGCAAGTAGTTTTCAATGATGCCGTTGTGCACCACGGCCAGAGAGCCTCCGTCAACCACATGGGGATGCGCGTTGGCATCCGTGGGGCCTCCGTGCGTGGCCCATCGCGTGTGACCAATGCCCGTTGTGGAGGCAGGCAACGGGTTCCGTTCCAACTCTTCGAGCAGTCTCGCAAGCTTGCCACTGCGCTTGCGCATCTCGATGCGGCCATCGCACGCAACGGCGACGCCGGCGGAGTCGTAGCCGCGGTATTCCAGCCGTCGCAACCCTTCAACCAACACGTCGAGGGCACTGTGGCCCGCAGCTGATGCAGTTCCTTGAGCCGGGGCGGTACCGGCGTATCCCACAATTCCACACATGAAAATCAATCATAAACCCCGCATTATTTATAGGACGTACTACGTCTTGTCCATGGAGTGCCATTGAAAATGCGTCAGGTCCCGGAGGACTGTTCAGCTTCATCGTTTCCCACACTGCCCCAAACAAGGCAGAATTGACCTTGTGACAGCGCAAAGAACCGAGTCCGGCAGCAGCGTCAGCGCGTCCCCTTTTGTGGAACTGGACCGCCAGACGTGGTCCCGCCTAGCCAATAAGATTGAGCAGCCCTTGGATGAGGACGACGTCCAGCGCCTCCGCGGCTTGGGCGATCAGCTCGACATGCGTGAGATCCACGACGTTTACCTGCCGCTTTCCCGACTTCTAAATTTGTATGTCGGTGCTGCCGAACACCTCCACGACGCCACCACTACGTTCCTGGGGGAACGCGGCTCCCGCACTCCGTTTGTCATTGGCGTGGCCGGGTCGGTGGCTGTTGGCAAGTCCACCACTGCCCGCGTACTGCGCGAGATGCTCCGCCGCTGGCCTGACACCCCCAATGTGGAACTTGTCACAACTGACGGCTTTCTCTACCCCAACGCAGAGCTGGAGCGCCGCGGCCTCATGAGTCGCAAAGGGTTCCCGGAATCTTACGACCGCCGTGCGCTCCTGCGCTTTGTCAGCGCGGTCAAGAGCGGTGCCGAAGAAGTCCGCGCACCCATGTACTCCCACCTGACCTACGACATCCTGACGGACAAGGAGGTGGTGGTTCGCCGCCCTGACGTGCTCATTGTGGAGGGCCTGAACGTGCTGGCCGCCGCCCGCCCCCGCAACGACGGCCGTTCAGGGCTGGCCGTCAGCGACTTCTTCGACTTTTCCATCTATGTCGACGCCAAGACCAGCTATATCGAGCAGTGGTACGTCGAACGGTTTCGGTCACTTCGCACCAGTGCCTTCGCCGACCCGGACTCCTACTTTCGCCGCTACGCCGAACTTTCCGACTCAGAGGCAACAGCCACAGCCTCCCGGATCTGGAAGAGCATCAACGAGCCAAACCTGATCCAGAACGTGCTCCCAACGCGCGGCCGTGCACAACTGGTGCTCACTAAAGAAGCCGACCACTCGATCCGGCGCATGCTGTTGAGGAAGGTCTAGTGCAGGCTGCCGGTTTTCGTCGGGCCCGGCGTCCCCGGCAAACACGGATGGCCAGGCTAAAGCGTGAACTCTCCTGGCCGCGACCAGGTGGCGTTGCCATCTCATTGGCCGGTGCTGCGCTTGTCGTTACCGGTGTGCTGGCCCTCCCGTCGGAGGCAGATTCACTGCTCCCTTTCGGCGCGGCTGCCCCCGCCATTTCCCAATCACCGACGACGCCGGACACCGCCGTCGCGCCAGCCTCCCCTCCCCTGCCAACTGGGCCTGGTACAACGCCGTTAGCAGCCTCCCAGCAGGATGCTGAAGCACCCTTTTTACTCTCCGGGGCCGGCAATTCGCTTTCGCCCTTGCCCGAGGTGACCGCCACGCCACTCATCGCCGGGTCCGCGGCCGGTTCGCCCCTTCAAGAATTATTCGCCTCAAGAACCGCCCCTCCCATGGAAAAAGCCCTGTGGGACATCAACAGTCCAGCCAGACCGCTGGTCCTGGTCAATAAGCGCCACTCGCTCCTTCCGCAGCGGTATGTGCCAACGGATCTGGTAGTCCCTAGAGTCCTCACCGGTTCGGCGGAACATCCTCTACTACGGTCTGAGGCCGCAGCAGCCGCTGAACGCATGTTTGCTGCCGCAGCACGCGAAGGCATCAACATCACCATCAAAAGCAGCTACCGCTCGTACGACACACAGGTTTCTGTCTACAACGGCTATGTAGCCGCCAAGGGAGTGGCTGCAGCAGACTCCACCTCTGCCCGGCCAGGCTTCTCCGAACATCAGACCGGATTCGCCATGGACATTGGTGATGCCAACGCAGGAACGGCTTGCGACTTTGCCTCCTGTTTTGCCTCAACAAATGCGGCACAGTGGGTAGCGGTGTATGGGGCCCGATACGGTTTCGTGGTCCGCTACCTGCCTGGTGAAGAATCGGTTACCGGATACCTCGCGGAGCCGTGGCACTTGCGCTATTTGGGTGTCTCCGTGGCCCAGGACATGAAGGTGCGGGGCATTCACAGTTACGAGAAGTACGCAGGTCTGCCCGCAGCACCCGACTACAAGTAGACAGCCAAAAGCAAGTCTTTTCACAGCTGACAGTGCTACTCCACCGAATGGGGTATTTTAGATACATGCTAAAGGGATTTAAAGATTTCATAATGAAGGGCAACGTCGTAGACCTTGCCGTAGCCGTAGTTATTGGCGCAGCTTTTGGCGCCGTCGTAAACTCGCTGGTGGAAAATATCATCATGCCGCTCATAGCGGCATTGGTGGGTTCCCCCAACTTCGACAGCTTTGCGGTTCTGTCAATCAATGGCGTTGACGTCAAGTTCGGTGTGTTCCTCACCGTGTTGGTCAACTTCATCATTGTCGCCGCAGCCATCTACTTCATCGTGGTGGTGCCCATGAACCACATGATTGCACGCCGCAATGCAAAGCTGGGGATCAAGGATGAAGAGCCTGCGGTTGACCCGCAGATTGAACTGCTCACTGAAATCCGCAATGCGCTGACCACCACCAACCGCGGTGGCCAGCTCTAACTGTCCACCTTATACAACTGAGGCGGCAACCCACCCGGGTTGCCGCCTCACCTTTTAAGTATCTGTTAGAGCGTCAGCTCTGACTTGACCACTGCCACCAGGTCATTGCAAATGCGTTCCGCTGTTTCAACGTCCGCGGCTTCCACCATCACGCGCACCAATGGTTCCGTGCCTGAAGGGCGTAGAAGAACTCGACCAGTGTCACCCAGTTCGGCTTCTGCCTTGGCCACTGCCGCGTTGATGGCCGGTATGGATGAAGCCCGGTTTTTGTCGACGTTCTTGACGTTGACCATAATTTGGGGCAGCTTGGTCATGGCCCCGGCCAGTTCCTTGAGCGTCTTGCCGGTCTTGGCCACCTGAGCGGCCAGCTGCAGACCGGTGAGCAAGCCATCCCCGGTCGTGGCGTACTTGGAGAAGATCACGTGCCCTGATTGTTCCCCGCCCAACGTATAGTCCCCACGGCGCATTTCCTCGAGCACGTAGCGGTCTCCAACACCGGTTTCACGGATGGTGATCCCTGCGTTGCGCAAGGCAATCTTAAGTCCAAGGTTGCTCATGACAGTGGCGACAAGAACATCGTCTTTGAGCTCCCCGGCGGCCTTCTGCGCAAGAGCGAGGACGGCCATGATCTGGTCACCGTCAATGACGGTGCCTTCATGATCCACGGCCAGGCAGCGGTCGGCGTCGCCGTCGTGGGCGATTCCCAAGTCCGAACCCGTGGCCAGCACGGTTTCCTGCAACAGTTCCAGGTGGGTGGAGCCTACCCCGTCATTGATGTTCAACCCATCCGGATCTGCGCCGATGACAGTTATTTGGGCGCCCGCGTTGCTAAAGACCTGCGGGGAACATCCGCTGGCCGCACCATGGGCGCAGTCCAGGACAATCTTCAGGCCGTCAAGACGGTGCGGCAAGGTGCCCAGCAGGTGAAGAACATAGCGGTCCTCCGCGTCGGAAAAGCGCTGGATGCGGCCCACATCCACGCCGGTAGGCCGGAACGCGCTGTGTTCCAGTTGCGCTTCAATGGCGTCCTCAACATCGTCCGGGAGCTTAGTCCCGCCGCGTGCAAAGAACTTGATGCCGTTGTCGGGGGCAGGGTTGTGTGACGCGGAGATCATGACGCCAAAGTCTGCGCCCAGATCAGCGATGAGGAATGCGGCCGCAGGTGTGGGAAGTACCCCTGCGTCGTATACGTCGACGCCGGCGCTGGCCAAGCCAGCTTCCACGGCGGCGGCAATGAACTCACCGCTGGCCCGCGGGTCACGCGCAATCACGGCGCGTGGCCGTTTTCCCTCGCTCATCTGCTGATGACCCAATACCACCGCAGCAGCTTGGGCCAGTGAGAGAGCCAATTCAGCCGTCAGCAGGCCATTGGCCAAACCCCGGACACCGTCTGTTCCAAATAATCTTGACATCCCCTTTAGTCTAAATGATGGAACTACGAATATTGGCCCCCGCCCCATGCATCGCTCCCCAACTTCGGCATCTCTTCGCTTTGGCGCCCTCGAAACCGCGTCCAGCCCGCGTGCCTGCGCCTCGCTCGTGAACCCGACGTTGCCCCGCCGCTGGTTCGTGGTCCAAACGCTGGCGTGCGGCGAAAGAGCAGTCTTGGGCCACCAAATGGCAGCGGCTGGACCCAAAAAAAACTCCGTCTCGAAATGAGCAGAGGCAGATCAAAAGAATTAGTGCTTATGGAGCCAAACGCAAATTTCAGCGCCAGCAGTGGTCACAAAAGATTTAGCGCTTGTGGAGCCAAGCGCTAAATCTGTGCGCGGGACCCAAAAAGCCCCCCCGCTCGGAACGAGCGGGGGGGCTTTTTGGGAAGCGCAGATTTAGCGCTTGGAGTACTGCGAAGCCTTACGAGCCTTCTTGAGACCAGCCTTCTTGCGCTCGATGACGCGAGCGTCACGAGTCAGGAAGCCTGCCTTCTTCAAGATGGCGCGGTTGTTCTCAACGTCGATTTCGTTCAAGGAACGAGCAACGCCGAGACGCAATGCACCAGCCTGGCCGGAGGGGCCGCCACCGTGGATGCGGGCCCAAACGTCGTAGGCACCTTCCAAGTCGAGGAGGCGGAACGGATCGTTCACTTCCTGCTGGTGCAATTTGTTCGGGAAGTAGTTGGACAGCTCGCGGCCGTTGACAACCCACTTGCCGGTGCCGGGTACGACGCGGACGCGGGCGATTGCCTGCTTGCGACGGCCAACAGCAGCGCCTGAGACGGTCAGTGCCGGGCGTTCCTTCTTGGGGGCTGCATCGGATGCAGCTGAGCTTTCGCTCGTGTAGCTGGTCAAAACTTCTTCCTCGGCCACAACGGCCTCGGTGTTCAGCTCTTCAGTGTTCTGAGCCACGATTCTCCTTGGTAAATGATTTAGGTGGTGGCCAGGACTACTGGGCGACCTGGGTGATTTCGAAAGTCTGGGGCTGCTGTGCACCATGGGGGTGCTCCGCGCCGCGGTAGACCTTCAGCTTGCTGATCTGGGAATTACCAAGCTTGGTCTTGGGGAGCATACCGGCGACGGCCTTCTCCACTGCACGAACCGGGTTCTTCTCCAACAGTTCTGCATAGTTCACGCTGGACAGACCGCCCGGGAAACCCGAGTGGCGGTATGCGCGCTTCTGCTCGAGCTTGGCGCCGGTGAGGGCGACCTTCTCGGCGTTGATGATGATGACGAAATCGCCCATGTCCATATGGGGAGCGAAGGTCGGCTTGTGCTTTCCACGCAGCAGTGTTGCGGTCTGGCTGGCAAGACGGCCCAAGACTACGTCGTTGGCATCAATGATGTGCCACTGACGGGTGATATCGCCGGGCTTCGGGGTATACGTACGCACGGTTTTTGCCTTCGTTTCTTGTTCTTTGGTGGTGTCACAGATGGTTGACACCTGCTATCTATGCGTTTACCGGAACAGAGGTGAGGGCTCCAACACCAGTCATCCTTACACTTCCCGATAACGCCCATTCAGTGGTAGTCCTGCAACCGGACCTGCAATGGGCGCGTGGCATCGGGATAGGACACGCACAACGACTACCAACACTAGCGTTAATATGCGCCTATGGTCAAAATGGGGTGCCGGGGTGTCCGGCATGAGTCCTGCGCGCTCTGGTGAGAGTGGCTCGTTCGCCAAATTCTGCCGAATCAGGGTAGTTGACTTCCTCGAAAACCAGCGGATGCGCCCCCGCCAGTACCGATTTCGCGTCTCTGACCCCTGCCAACTGTCGCTCGCGCATCCAATGTGGCCCTTCCACGCCCCGCCCCACACGCAACGCAGCACCTGTCAGAGCACGCACCATGTTGTGGCAAAACGCATCGGCCTGGATATTGATATTAATCACACCATCATCCTGCCGTGTGAAGTCGAAGTGTTGCAGCGTGCGGATGGTCGTGGAGCCTACGCGTGGTTTGGCAAAGGCTTTGAAGTCTCCAAGCCCGATCAGCTCCACGGCACCGGCGTTCATCAGGTCCATGTCAAGATCGTGGTTGAACCAGAGCGTTTGCGCACGCTGCAATGGGTCACGGGCAGTAGAACCGTCCGCGATCCTATAGCTGTAACGCCGCCACAGCGCCGAGAACCGGGCATCGAAGCCTGGTGCCGCGGCTGCCACTGAAAGGACCTGCACGGCCCCTGTCAGGTTCCCCAGGACCCGTCCCAGCGCGCCGTTGATCCGGCGTTGCAGAGCCAGGGAAGGCTCGACGTCGTGTCCCCGGTTCAGGGAGTCCCATTCATCCTGCTTGAGGTCAAGATGGGCAACTTGTCCACGGGCGTGCACACCGGCGTCGGTGCGCCCGGCCACAGTGAGCCGCACGCGACGGCGCAGGATCAAGGCGAGAGCCTCCTCCAATGCTCCCTGAACGGTCACCAACCCAGGCTGCACGGCCCACCCGCTGAACGGTCCGCCGTCGTACGCAATGTCCAGCCGGACCCGTACAAGGCCTAGTTCTTCCGGAGAAGGATGGGGATTTTGCATGAACCAATTCTACCGACGCACCGGCGTAGTTCCGAATGCCGCTGCTCCCCTGCAGGACGGCCCAACGCAGAAGGACCCGCCACCCAAACGGGATGACGGGTCCTTCCTGGCAAAACTCAAGCCATGGCTTGGGCCTTACTTGGCTTCTTCGGCAGCTGCCTCTTCAACCTCGGCGGGGGCTTCCTCAGCCACAACCTCGGTCTCGACAACTTCTTCAACCGGTGCTTCTTCAACCGGAGCAGCCTTGGCGGCGGCAGCGGTTGCTTCCTTCACGACGGCCTGCTTGGCGCTGACCGGTTCCAGAACGAGCTCGATGACGGCCATGGGGGCGTTGTCGCCCTTGCGGTTGCCGATCTTGGTGATGCGGGTGTAGCCGCCTTCGCGGTTCTCCACAGCCTTGGCGATGTCAGTGAACAGCTCGTGGACAATGCCCTTGTCGCTGATCAGGCCGAGAACGCGGCGGCGTGAAGAGAGGTCTCCACGCTTGGCGAAAGTTACCAGTCGCTCTGCGTAGGGGCTCAGGCGCTTTGCCTTGGTCAAGGTGGTGGTGATCCGCTTGTGCTCAAACAGAGCGGCGGACAAGTTCGCGAGCATCAAGCGCTCGTGAGCCGCTCCGCCTCCAAGGCGGGGACCCTTAGCGGGTGTAGGCATGGTGTTTCTCCTCAAGTGACAGCCGAACCGTAAAGAACACGTCTAAGTGTTCTCCCGGACGGCTAGAAAATTAGTTGTTCGACTTTAGAGCTCGTCGTCGCCGTAAGCGTCGTCGTTCTCATCAAGGGCTGCGGCATGGGCCGCGAGATCAAATCCTGGAGGGGAATCCTTCAGTGACAGACCGAGCTCAACCAGCTTTGCCTTTACCTCGTCGATGGACTTCGCACCAAAGTTGCGGATATCCATCAGGTCAGCCTCGGAGCGAGCAACGAGTTCACCCACGGAGTGGATGCCCTCACGCTTGAGGCAGTTGTAGGAACGAACCGTCAGGTCCAGGTCCTCGATCGGCAATGCCATGTCTGCGGCAAGAGCGGCGTCCGTCGGTGACGGGCCAATCTCAATGCCTTCAGCTGCGGTGTTCAACTCGCGGGCCAAACCGAACAATTCAACCAGCGTGGTGCCGGCAGAGGCAATGGCATCCCGCGGGGAGATGGCCTGCTTGGTCTCTACATCAACAATCAGCTTGTCAAAGTCGGTGCGCTGTTCAACACGGGTGGCCTCCACGCGGAAGGTCACCTTCAGAACGGGTGAGTAGATCGAGTCAACCGGAATACGGCCGATCTCCTGATCTGCGTTCTTGTTCTGAGCTGCCGAGACGTAGCCACGACCGCGCTCGATGGTCAGTTCGAGTTCAAACTTGCCCTTCGAGTTCAGCGTGGCAATGTGCATGTCGGGGTTGTGGAATTCCACACCGGCCGGCGGTGCAATGTCTGCAGCCGTAACGACGCCGGGGCCCTGCTTGCGCAGGTATGCGACGACGGGCTCGTCATGCTCCGAGGACACGGAGAGTCCCTTGATGTTCAGGATGATCTCAGTGACATCTTCCTTGACACCGGGGACCGTGGTGAACTCATGCAGCACACCATCGAGGCGGATGCTGGTGACAGCAGCGCCTGGGATGGAGGACAACAGGGTCCGACGCAGGGAATTTCCCAGGGTGTATCCGAAGCCGGGCTCGAGCGGTTCGATGACGAACCGTGAGCGATTTTCGGAAACTACTTCTTCAGAGAGGGTGGGGCGCTGTGCAATGAGCACTGGGTTTTCCTTTCAGCGAGCATCCGCTATATGACGCAACACAGGTAGTGGAAATGACGACTGACGAAAGCTGCGGGCGGCGCAGTTGGCCCTCACCAAAGGTGAAGGCCAACTGCGCAGCTCGTTTGTCTCGTTAGACGCGACGGCGCTTGGGCGGGCGGCAGCCGTTGTGGGCGCTGGGGGTGACATCCGAGATGGAGCCAACTTCAAGACCAGCAGCCTGCAGTGAACGGATAGCCGTTTCGCGGCCCGAGCCCGGACCCTTGACGAAAACGTCAACCTTGCGAAGGCCATGCTCCTGTGCGCGCTTGGCAGCGGCTTCAGCAGCCATCTGTGCAGCGTACGGAGTTGACTTGCGCGAGCCCTTGAAGCCAACTTCACCGGCAGATGCCCATGAGATGACTGCACCGTTGGGATCCGTGATGGAAACAATGGTGTTGTTAAAGGTGCTCTTGATGTGGGCCTGGCCCAGCGCAATATTCTTTTTATCCTTGCGACGCGGCTTACGGACCGCTCCACGAGTCTTTGGGGGCATTTTATTCTCCTACGAAAGTTTAATGAGGTGGCGGCACACGCTGAAAATCAGCGGCCAGCCTTCTTCTTGCCTGCGACGGTACGCTTCGGGCCCTTGCGGGTGCGTGCGTTGGTCTTCGTGCGCTGGCCATGCACGGGCATGCCGCGACGGTGGCGGATACCCTGGTAGCTGCCGATTTCAACCTTGCGGCGAATATCTGCTGCTACTTCGCGTCGAAGGTCACCCTCAACCTTGTAGTTGCCCTCGATGTTGTCACGCAACTGAACGAGTTCAGCGTCAGAAAGGTCCTTTACGCGGACGTCCGGGGAGATCCCCGTGTCAGCCAGGACTTTCTTTGCACGGGTCTTGCCCACGCCGTAGATGTATGTAAGCGCTACTTCCAACCGCTTTTCGCGGGGAAGGTCTACGCCAGCGAGACGTGCCATATTTGGCTGCTCCTTGTGTAAACCGGAGGTCGTAGACAGTACACCCGCACATCTTTTTGTGATGCGGCCCTGGCCTCCGACCAGGGGTCCGTTGACCGGTTGCGAATTGCTTCGCCTTCGTCCAACTTGTGCTGCCTTATTAATTTACTTACGTGAGCAATCGCCCGGGTTTTCCTCGAAGAAGAGGAAATTAGCCCTGACGCTGCTTGTGGCGCGGGTTCTCGCAGATCACCATGACTCGACCGTTACGGCGAATCACCTTGCACTTATCGCAGATCTGCTTGACGCTCGGCTTGACCTTCATGGCATTCCTTTGCGTGATTGCAGTTGTGGTTATTTGTAGCGGTAGACGATACGACCACGGGTGAGGTCGTAAGGGCTCAGCTCCACCACAACTCGGTCCTCAGGAAGGATACGAATGTAGTGCTGGCGCATTTTTCCTGAGATATGGGCAAGAACGATGTGCTTGTTGCTCAGCTCAACGCGAAACATCGCGTTAGGCAGCGCTTCAGTCACAACGCCCTCGATCTCAATGACCCCGTCTTTCTTGGCCATATCCTCCGCTAACTTTGTTGCGCCGACATAGGCAGTCCCGAGAGGAACCGATTTCAGATCGGCGTTCGATTTGCTACTGATTATTGTTCGTCCGAACGCACTCAGCATGTATGGCGTAACGCCAAGCACCGCTGCGCACCCCACAAAAGAGCAGGCACAGACAACCAACAACCTACTCTAGTGCAATTTGACCATTAAGTTAAATTGGTCCGTGCTGTCAACCGTCAGGGAATGGACGGAGGGTTCCGGCTGGAGTTTCCACAGCCGTGGCCTGCGCCACACCGTCGAGAATGGCCACGCGAACCGCTTCGGCCGCGGCGCACTGAAGTTCAATGAGTGCGGCAACAGGAACGCCCGGGTTCAGCACCAGTGCGTCGGCACAGGTGGCCAGGACGAAGATCGTATCCCCATCCGCCAGGGTGTGGACGGGGTTCAGGGCTCTGGCCATCCCGGCATGCGCGGCGGTGGCTGTGCGCTTCGCTTCGGCGACGCTCAGTACGGCGTTGCTGGCCACCACTGCGAGCGTGGTGTTCAGCCCCTCCCCCGGCATGATCGCGGCGGCACCTGGCTGCCAGGGGATCCCGGCCGCATTCACCACGGCAAGGGCACCCACCACAATGTGTGAGTTCTCCCCCGTGAGCCTCACTGACGCCGTTCCCAGACCGCCTTTAAAGTTCCCCGCCCCAATGGCTGCGCCCGTCCCTGCGCCTGCATTTCCGCGTTCGACGTCGGCCCCCTCGGCTGAGTCTGCAGCGTCAAGTGCCGCTTCATAACCCATGTCGGCATTGGGCCTGTTCGCAAAGTCACCTCCACGCCCAAGGTCAAAAATCGCGGCTGCGGGAACTATGGGAACCACGCCGCCCGGGACGGGAAAACCCCGCCCATGCTCCTCGCACCAACGCTGGACGCCGCCAGCGGCGGCAAGCCCGTAGGCACTACCGCCCGTCAGGGCCACAGCATCAACAGTGGGGACCATGGTGGTGGGGTCCAGCGCGTCCGTCTCATGGGTGCCAGGGCCGCCACCACGGACGTCGACGGATCCGATGGTCCCAGGAGGTGGTAGAACCACGCTCACGCCCGTCAGCCAGCCGTTGGTCTTGCGCCGAGCCTGCCCTACCCTCATACCGGGAACATCGGTAATGGATCCGGGGCCGCTCGGTACCGGCTGTTCGCTCATGTCCCACTCCTAGGCTGTGGTCTCCGGGTATGCAAGTCTTCCGGCCACCCTACCCGGCCCGGCACCATTGGGAGGGGCTGTTGGGCCCACGCGCCCGAGGGCCCCCATTTCGGCTCGCTCTGCGAACCGAAACGGTGAGGGCGTGGGGACTAGTCCAGGGGGACCGGAGTGACGCCCCACGGCGCAAGCCGCTCCGCGCCGCCGTCGACCGCGGTGAGTACCCAAATACCCTTGGCGTGCACGGCAACGGAGTGTTCCCAGTGGGCTGCACGGGCCTTGTCTGCGGTGACCACCGTCCAGTCATCCTGCAAGGTGACCGTCTCCAGCCCCCCACGGACCAGCATGGGCTCCAACGCCAGACACATGCCGGGCTTCAGCTTGGGCCCGCGGTGCTTGGAGGAGTAGTTCAGCACGTCCGGGGGCATGTGCATGGCAGAGCCGATGCCGTGGCCAACGTAGTCTTCAAGGATGCCCAATTCCGGTCCGGGCTGGGATGTGACGTAGTCGTCGATGGCATCGCCGATGTCGCCCACGTACTTCGCACCGGCCATTGCTGCGATACCGCGCCACATGCTTTCCTCAGTGATGTCGGACAAGCGCCGGTCGGCGGGGTCTTCGTGTTCAGGTCCGCCCACAATGACGCTGCGTGCCGAGTCTGAATGCCAGCCTTCAACAATGGCGCCGCCATCGATCGACAAGAGGTCTCCGGTTTTCAGGACGCGGGGTCCGGGAATTCCGTGAACTACTTCCTCATTGACGGAAGTGCAGATCGAGGCTGGGAAGTCGTAGTAGCCCAGGAAGTTGGAGGTGGCTCCGGCCTTCTTCAGTTCGGCAGCGAAGATCGCATCCAGTTCGCCGGTCGTAATGCCAGGCACTGCTGCCGCGATGGTGGTCTTCAGTGCAGCGTCGAGGATCAGTCCGCTACGGTGCATGATGCGCATTTGTTCGATGGTCTTGTATTCAATTCTTTGCTGGCCAAACGCCATGAAAGAATCCTTTCGCTAAGGAAATGATGGAGGGCTCCTCCCCATAGTGCGGGAAGGAGCCCTCCTTCAGAACTGGGCGCCTATAGGGCGCCGTTTGAAAACGCTTTGCCGCCCTTAGGCAGTCTTGACCTTCTTGATGGCGTCCATGATGCGTGCAGTCACGTCGTCCATTTCACCCAAACCGTCGACCTTGGCCAGAATGCCTCGCTCCGCATAGCGGGACACTACAACTTCAGTCTGTTCACGGTAGAGATCCAGGCGGTGCCTGATGACGGCTTCGGTGTCATCACTGCGCCCGGTTTCCAAGGCCCGTCCCAGCAACCGCTTGACGAGTTCTTCATCGTCGGCTGTGAGCTGGACTACAACATCAAGGCTTACTTCGGCAGAGGCCAGGATGTCATCAAGTTCATCGACCTGGGGAGAGGTGCGCGGGTACCCGTCAAGCAGGAACCCGTCCGCCACGTCGCTTTGTGCCAGCCTGTCGCGAACCATGCGGTTCGTGACGCTGTCCGGCACAAAGTCGCCGTTGTCCATGTACTTCTTCGCTTCCAGACCCAAAGGGGTTTCACCCTTGACGTTGGCACGGAAAATATCTCCGGTGGAGATGGCAACAATGCCAAGCTCCACACATATCCGATCCGCTTGCGTACCCTTACCTGACCCGGGAGGTCCAATGATCAACATTCTTGTCATCGCAATAACCCTTCATAGTGGCGCTGCTGGAGTTGCGCATCAATCTGCTTGACCGTCTCCAAGCCCACACCCACCACAATCAAGATTGAGGTTCCACCGAACGGGAAGTTCTGGTTTGCCCCAACCAGGACAAGTGCGATGAGGGGGATCAGGGCGACGATGCCCAGGTAGAGCGCGCCCGGCAGCGTGATGCGCGAGATAACGTACTGCAGGTAATCCTGTGTGGGACGTCCGGCACGGATGCCGGGGATGAACCCACCATACTTCTTCATGTTGTCGGAGACCTCTTCAGGGTTGAAGGTGATCGCGACGTAGAAGTAGGTGAAACCAACGGTCAACAAAAAGTACATCAACATGTAGATCGGGTGATCTCCACGAGTCAGGTAGTTGTTGATCCATTCAATCCACCAGGGCGGGTTCGAGCCATCTGCCGGTGTGGCGAACTGCGAAATGAGCGCCGGCAGGTACAGCATCGATGATGCAAAGATGACCGGGATAACGCCGGCCATGTTCACCTTGATGGGAATGTAGGTGCTGGTGCCACCCATGGTGCGGCGGCCAATCATCCGCTTGGCATACTGAACGGGCACTCGACGCTGGGACTGTTCCACGAAAACGACAAGGGCAACAACCAGCAAGCCAACGACCATCACGATCAGGAACGTGCCCCAACCCTGGGTCTTCAAAATAGCGCCGAGGGCGGTGGGGAACTGAGCTGCAATGGCTACGAAGATCAGCAACGACATGCCGTTGCCGACACCCTTTTCAGTGACGAGCTCACCCATCCACATGATCAGGCCTGATCCTGCGGTCAACGTGATGATCAGCAACAAGATGGTGACCAGGTTGTCGTTGGGTATCAAGGCACCAGGCTTGCCTGCAGCGCCACACCCGGCAAAGAGCTGGCCGGAGCGTGCCAGCGTCACCAAGGTGGTGGCGTTGAGCAGACCCAAGGCAATGGTGAGATAGCGCGTGTACTGAGTGAGCTGGCTCTGGCCCTGGGCGCCCTCAAGGTGAAGTTCCTGGAAGCGGGGGATCACAACGCGCAGCAACTGCACAATGATGCTCGCGGTGATGTAGGGCATGATTCCCAACGCAAAGATGGAAACCTGAAGCAAGGCGCCGCCGCTGAACAGGTTCACAAGCTGGTAGATACCTTGGCTTGTGTCAGCAGCGTTCACGCACTGTTGGACATTTCGGTAATCAATTCCGGGCGATGGGATGAACGCACCCATGCGGAAGATGGCAATAATTCCCAGCGTGAACAACAACTTGCGTCGCAGATCAGGCGTGCGAAAGGCGCGGCCAAATGCGGTAAGCAAGCGTCCTCCTGATATGTAGTAAGGGTGGTGGGTTCTCAACGGAAGCCCAAGGAATGATTCTAGTGGGTGATCCAGCTCGCATAGAAACTATGACAGTTCAAGGGAACTGAGGGACACCCTGGGCGATTCTGTTTAGGTAAAACGAAAGACCCTTGGCGGGCGGAACATAAGCTCCGCCCACCAAGAGTCTAGTCGCTAGATGTGCGCATTTGTGAACTTTTTACAGTTCGGTGGTTGTTCCACCTGCAGCAGCAATCTTCGTAACGGCGCTGGTGGAGAATGCATCGGCAGCAATATCAACCTTGACGGTGATCTCGCCGGTGCCGAGCACCTTCACGGGCTGGTTCTTGCGAACGGCACCCTTTGCAACCAGGTCCTCGATGGTGACAGTGCCACCTTCGGGGAAGAGCTCGTTCAGCTTGGCCAGGTTTACAACCTGGAACTCCACGCGGAACGGGTTCTTGAAGCCACGCAGCTTCGGCAGGCGCATGTGCAACGGCAACTGGCCGCCGGCAAAGCCAGCCTTGACCTGGTAGCGGGCCTTGGTACCCTTGGTACCGCGACCGGCGGTCTTACCCTTGGATGCCTCACCACGGCCAACACGGGTTTTAGCCGTCTTGGCGCCAGGTGCGGGGCGCAGGTGGTGAACCTTGAGCGCATTCTGCTTCTCAGCAGTTTCTACAGTCTTCTCAGTAGCCACTTTTACTTAGCCTCCTCGACCTTGACAAGGTGCGGAACCGTGTTGATCATGCCAACGGTCACTGCATCGGCAACACGGACGACAGAGTCGCCGATGTGCTTCAGGCCCAGTGAGCGAAGGCAATCCTTCTGGTTCTGCTTGACGCCAATGACGCCCTTGGTCTGCGTGATTTCAAGCTTCTTGGCAGAAACCTGAACATTTTTCGGTGTAGTCATTACAGACCTGCCTTTTGCATATTGCGCAACAGCACGGCCGGAGCTACCTCGTCCAAAGGCAGGCCGCGGCGAGCCGCAACAGCCTTCGGGTCTTCCAGGGCCTTCAAAGCGGCAACAGTTGCGTGAACAATGTTGATGGCGTTGGAGGAACCCAGTGACTTGGACAGCACGTCATGGATGCCAACGCATTCCAGGATGGCGCGAACCGGGCCACCGGCGATAACGCCGGTACCAGCTGCAGCCGGACGCAACAGAACGACGCCGGCAGCGGCTTCACCCTGTACGCGGTGCGGAATGGTCTTGCCAATCAGCGGGACGCGGAAGAAGGTCTTCTTGGCTTCTTCAACACCCTTGGCGATGGCGGCCGGAACTTCCTTGGCCTTACCGTAGCCAACGCCAACCAGGCCGTTGCCGTCACCAACGATGACGAGCGCGGTGAAGCTGAAGCGACGACCACCCTTGACAACCTTGGCTACACGGTTGATGTTGACAACGCGCTCGATGAACTGGCTCTTCTCAGCCTCACGTCCACCGTCGCGACCGCCGCGGCCACGGCCACCGTCGCGACCGCCTTCGCGGCCTCCACGAGCACCGTCGCGACCGCCACGGCCACGGGCGCCATCGGCGCCTGCAGCTGTTTCGGTCTTTGCGGCTGCACCGTCAGCTGCAGTTGCTTCTGACACAGTGTTCTCCTTGTTAGTGTTCTCGGTCACAGTGCCAGACCGCCTTCACGTGCGCCATCAGCAATTGCTGCGACACGGCCGTGGTAGCGGTTACCGCCACGGTCGAACACAACAGCTTCGATGCCGGCAGCCTTGGCGCGCTCAGCAATGAGTTCGCCAACGCGCTTGGCCTTGGCGGTCTTGTCACCGTCAAATGAGCGCAGGTCTGCTTCCAGGGTCGATGCCGACGCCAGGGTCAGGCCCTGGGTGTCATCAATGACCTGCACGAATACGTGGCGTGCTGAACGGTTGACCACCAGACGCGGACGTACAGTGGTGCCGCTGACGCGCTTACGAACGCGCAGGTGACGACGGCCGCGTGCTGCGGCCTTGGACTTTCCTCTTACGGACAGTGCCATGGTTACTTACCAGCCTTTCCGACCTTGCGGCGGATGATTTCGCCGGCGTAGCGTACGCCCTTACCCTTGTACGGGTCGGGCTTGCGCAGCTTGCGGATGTTGGCAGCAACTTCGCCCACCTGCTGCTTGTCAATGCCTGACACGGAGAGCTTAGTGGGGCTCTCAACTGCCAGTGTGATGCCCTCGGGTGCCTCAATGACAACCGGGTGGCTGAAGCCCAGAGCGAACTCGAGGTTCGCACCCTTGGCGACTACGCGGTAACCGGTACCAACAATTTCCAGCTTCTTCTCGTAGCCCTTGGTGACACCGATGATCAGGTTGTCAATGAGGGTGCGAGTCAAACCGTGGAGTGAACGCGAGTTGCGCTCATCGTTGGGGCGGCTAACGCTGATGGTGTTCTCTTCGAGAGCAACCGCGATGGGGCTGGCAACAGTAAGCTGCAGCGTTCCCTTCGGGCCCTTGACGGAAACCAGGTTATCTTCAACCTTGACCTCGACGCCGGCAGGCACGGAGATGGGGAGACGTCCAATACGTGACATTTTTCTTTCCCTTCTCTCTCTACTACCAGACGTAGGCGAGGACTTCCCCACCCACGCCCTTCTTGGCAGCCTGACGGTCGGTCAAAAGACCTGAAGACGTCGACAAGATGGCGACACCCAACCCACCCAGCACGCTGGGGAGGTTCGTGGACTTTGCGTAAACGCGCAGGCCGGGCTTGGAGATGCGGCGCAGGCCAGCGATTGAACGCTCACGTGCGGGGCCATACTTCAAGTCGATGGTCATCTTCTTGCCAACTTCGGCGTCTTCGACCTTCCAGGCAGTGATGTAACCCTGTGCCTTGAGGATGTCGGCGATATGGCCTTTAAGTTTGCTAAACGGCATGGACACGGTGTCGTGGTGTGCCGAGTTTGCGTTGCGCAGACGCGTAAGCATGTCTGCGACAGGATCTGTCATTGTCATTTGGGCGCTTGCCCTTCCTCGTAACGGTTTCCTTCGCGTAGCGCACCCGCGCCGGCATCAAATGCCGGGACGACGCGCCCGCAGAACGGACCTTTTACGTAGATTATTTATCTTCGGATTTGAACGGGAAGCCAAGTGCCTTGAGGAAGGCACGGCCTTCGTCATCGGTCTTGGCTGTGGTGACGACGGTGATGTCCATGCCGCGGGGGCGGTCAATGGAATCCTGGTCGATCTCGTGGAACATAACCTGCTCGGTCAAGCCGAAGGTGTAGTTGCCGTTGCCGTCAAACTGCTTGCCACTGAGGCCGCGGAAGTCGCGGATACGGGGCAGTGCCAGTGTGACCAAACGGTCCAGGAATTCCCACATGCGGTCCCCACGCAAAGTTGCGTGGCAGCCGATCGGCATGCCTTCGCGCAGCTTGAACTGTGCGATCGACTTGCGGGCCTTGGAAACCTGGGGCTTCTGGCCGGTGATGGCTGTGAGGTCGCGGACGGCGCCATCGATGAGCTTGGAGTCCTTGGCGGCATCTCCAACACCCATGTTGACAACGACCTTGACCAGGCGCGGAACCTGGTTCACGTTCGAGTATTTGAATTCCTCGATCAGGGTCGCCTTGATTTCCGCTGCATAGCGGGTCTTCAGGCGGGGTGTGATCTTGGGTGTGTTCTCTGCAACTGCGGCGCTCATGGCAGGTCCTTCCCCGAGGTCTTGGCAACGCGGACACGTACTTGACGCTCGCGGCCATCGCGCTCAACGGTTTCGATGCGGTAGCCAACGCGAGTCGGCTTCTTCGTGGACGGGTCCACTACAGCAACGTTGGAGATGTGAATGGGTGCCTCGACGGTCTCGATGCCACCAGTGTTGGTGCCACGTTCGGTCTGTCCGGCTTTGGTGTGCTTGGTGACGCGGTTTACACCTTCAACCAACACGCGGTTGGTTTCGTTGTAGACCTTCAGGACCTTGCCCTGCTTGCCACGGTCGCCGCCACGCTCAGCCTTGGCGCCTGTGATGACCTGAACCAGGTCACCCTTCTTGATCTTTGCCATAAGTTACAGCACCTCCGGAGCCAACGAGATGATCTTCATGAATTTCTTGTCACGAAGTTCACGGCCAACCGGGCCGAAGATACGGGTACCGCGGGGGTCCCCGTCAGCCTTGAGAATGACAGCTGCATTCTCATCAAACTTGATGTAGGAACCATCCGCACGGCGGCGTTCCTTCTTGGTGCGAACGATGACAGCCTTGACGACGTCACCCTTCTTTACGTTACCGCCGGGAATTGCATCCTTGACGGTGGCGACAATGGTGTCGCCAATGCCTGCGTAGCGGCGTCCGGATCCACCGAGAACGCGGATGGTCAAGATTTCCTTGGCCCCCGTGTTGTCGGCGATCTTAAGCCGCGACTCCTGCTGAATCACTAGTATCTCCTGTTCGTCGCGCCGGTTCTTGGCCATATATCAGCTATGGACAAGCCTTGCGGAACGTATTGTTCGGGATGTCTCTCGACGCGCCTGGATTTTGCCAAAACACGCCTAAATGCTTCATGCCAAATGCACTTTCCAATCCGGCCAGGTGCATGAAAAAATACGCGGCAGACGGCAGTTTGTAGTGGCACGATGCATTTACGAGGTATTTGCCCACCTGATTCCACCACCGAAAACGGCGGCACGGAAAAGGCGCAGCAATAGACAATCCTAGCACGACGCCGGAACCAATCGTTACGCCGTAAGCCCGCTCAGGCGTTGCCTTCCCCACACCACGGGGTGGTGGAAGGGTTAAACGACGCAGGGCCCGTCACCGCGAACGGTGACGGGCCCTGCGTTTAGTTCACAAGCTCAAGGCAAAGCGTTGAAAATGCTTACTTGGCCTTCTCGATGATCTCCACCAGGCGGAAACGCTTGGTGGCGGACAGCGGGCGGGTCTCACTGATGAGAACCATGTCGCCGATGCCGGCACTGTTCTCTTCGTCGTGGGCCTTGACCTTCTTGTTCCGGCGCAGAACCTTGCCGTACAAGGCGTGCTTTACGCGGTCTTCGACCTCGACGACGATGGTTTTGTCCATCTTGTCGGAGACGACGTAGCCACGCATCTTCTTGCGCTCGCCACGAACCACAGCCGTGGCGCCTTCTTCAATGTTGTCTACAGAATCGCTCACTTGGCGTCCTCCTCAGATTCTTCAGCCTTCTTGGAGGCCTTCTTGGCTTCCTTGTCAGCCTTCTTGGAGGCCTTCTCCACGGGTGCAGCGGCAACGACGTCCGGGCGAATGCCCAGCTCGCGCTCACGCAGCACTGTGTAGATACGGGCGATGTCGCGCTTTACAACGCGCAAGCGACCGTGGCTTTCCAGCTGGCCAGTGGCTGACTGGAAACGCAGGTTGAACAGTTCTTCTTTAGCCTTGCGGAGTTCTTCAACAAGACGAGCATTGTCGAACCCGTCAAGCTGTGCAGGGGCAAGTTCCTTGGAACCAACTGACATCTCTACTCACCACCTTCGCGACGCACAATGCGTGCTTTCAACGGCAGCTTGTGGATTGCCAGGCGCAATGCCTCGCGTGCTACCTCTTCTGATACACCGGAGAGTTCAAAGAGAACACGGCCGGGCTTGACATTCGCGATCCACCACTCGGGCGAACCCTTACCGGAACCCATGCGGGTTTCAGCAGGCTTCTTCGTCAAGGGACGGTCAGGGTAGATGTTGATCCACACCTTTCCGCCACGCTTGATGTGACGAGTCATGGCGATACGAGCGGACTCGATCTGACGGTTGGTCACGTATGCCGGGGAGAGAGCCTGAATGCCCCACTCACCGAACGAAACCACGGTGCCGCCAGTAGCCTGACCCGTACGACCGGGGTGGTGCTGCTTACGGTGCTTTACTCGACGTGGGATAAGCATTTAAGCCTCTCCTCCTTCTGCTGCCGGGGCTGCAGCTGCCGGAGCCTCAACTGCGGCCGGAGCCTCAGTGCGCTCGTTGCGGTCGTTGCGACGACGGTCGCCACCGGCACGGGGGCCGCGGGCACCGCGGTCGTCACCGTCACGGCGGGGGCCGCGGCCACGTGCAGGAGCAGCGGCTGCCTGAGCAGCCAGTTCCTTACTCGTGACGTCGCCCTTGTAGATCCAGACCTTGACACCAATGCGGCCGAACACGGTCTTGGCTTCGAAGAAGCCGTAATCGATGTTGGCGCGCAGGGTGTGCAGGGGCACACGACCTTCGCGGTAGAACTCGGTGCGTGACATTTCAGCGCCACCCAAGCGACCGGCACAAGCGACACGGATGCCCTTGACGCTGCCAGTGCGCTGTGCGGACTGCATAGCCTTCTTCATCGCGCGGCGGAAAGCCACACGGCTAGTAAGCTGCTCTGCGATGCCCTGGGCAACAAGCTGAGCGTCTGCTTCCGGGTTCTTGACTTCCAGGATGTTCAGCTGAACCTGCTTGTCGGTGAGCTTTTCGAGCTCGCCGCGGATGCGGTCTGCTTCGGCTCCACGGCGACCGATAACAATTCCGGGGCGTGCGGTGTGGATATCCACACGTACACGGTCACGGGTGCGCTCGATCTCAACCTTGGAAATGCCGGCGCGATCCATGCCCGTTGACATGAGTGCGCGGATCTGGATGTCTTCTTTTACGAAGTCCTTGTACCGCTGGCCGGGCTTGTTGCTGTCCGCGAACCAATGTGAACGGTGATCCGTGGTGATCCCGAGACGGAAACCGTGCGGGTTTACTTTCTGTCCCACTTAGCGAGCCTCCTCTTTCTCGGGGGTAGCGACAACCACGGTTACGTGGCTTGTACGCTTCTTGATCTGAAATGCACGGCCCTGTGCTCGCGGCTGGAACCGCTTCATCGTGGGGCCTTCGTCAACGAAGATTTCGCTGATGTACAGATCATTTTCATTGAACGCGATGCTGTCGCGATCTGCCAGAACGCGGGCGTTAGCCACTGCGGACTGGACTACCTTGAATACCGGCTCCGAAGCTGCCTGGGGGGCAAACTTCAAAATCGCCAATGCCTCATTCGCCTGCTTGCCACGAATCAGGTTGACGACGCGCCGGGCCTTCATAGGCGTGACGCGCAGATGACGCGCACTTGCCTTGGCTTCCATTGCTATCTCTCTCTCGTCTTAGCCGTAAAGTCAAGCGCCTTAGCGGCGCTTGCCCTTACGGTCGTCCTTGACATGGCCGCGGAATGTCCGCGTGGGGGCGAATTCGCCGAGCTTGTGCCCGACCATCGACTCAGTAACAAACACGGGAATGTGCTTGCGACCATCGTGCACGGCGATCGTGTGACCCAGCATGTCCGGGATGATCATCGAGCGGCGGGACCAGGTCTTAATGACGTTCTTGGTACCCTTATCGTTTTCCCTAGCTACCTTTACAAAGAGGTGCTGGTCAACGAAGGGACCCTTTTTCAGGCTACGTGGCATGTCTCCAGGCTCCTATCGCTTGTTCTTGCCAGTACGGCGGCGACGAACAATCAGCTTGTCGCTCTCTTTGTTGGGACGGCGGGTACGGCCTTCGCGCTTACCGTTCGGGTTGACCGGGTGACGTCCACCGGAGGTCTTGCCTTCACCACCACCATGAGGGTGATCAACAGGGTTCATGACAACACCGCGGACGGTCGGGCGAACGCCCTTCCAGCGCATACGGCCAGCCTTACCCCAGTTGATGTTGGACTGCTCAGCGTTTCCAACTTCGCCGATGGTCGCGCGGCAGCGCGCATCAACGTTGCGGATTTCACCGGAGGGCAGACGCAGCTGGGCGAACTTGCCTTCCTTGGCGACGAGCTGAACCGAAGCACCAGCGGAACGAGCCATCTTGGCACCGCCACCGGGACGCAGCTCCACAGCGTGGATAACAGTACCCACGGGGATGTTGCGCAACGGAAGGTTGTTGCCAGGCTTGATGTCAGCAGCCGCACCGGCTTCGACAAAGTCGCCCTGATTGAGCTTGTTCGGAGCAATGATGTAACGCTTGGTGCCATCAACGTAGTGCAGGAGGGCAATGCGCGCCGTGCGGTTGGGATCGTATTCGATCTCAGCTACGCGGGCGTTGACGCCATCCTTGTCGTGACGACGGAAGTCAATCAGGCGGTACTGGCGCTTGTGGCCACCACCCTTGTGACGAGTCGTGATACGACCAGTGTTATTGCGGCCACCCTTTTTGGGCAGGGGACGGACCAGAGACTTCTCCGGCGTCGACCGCGTGATTTCTGTGAAGTCGGCAACGCTCGAGCCGCGACGGCCCGGGGTTGTCGGCTTATATTTACGGATTCCCATAGTATATTTCCTCGTTAAAGTGGTCTCCGCTTATGAAAGCGGACCGCCGAAGATGTCGATCGTGCCCTCGCGGAGAGAGACGATTGCGCGCTTGGTGTTCTTGCGCTGTCCCCATCCGAACTTGGTGCGCTTGCGCTTACCGGCACGGTTGATGGTGTTGATCGAGTCGACCTTGACGGAGAAGATTTTCTCCACGGCCAGCTTGATCTCGGTCTTGTTCGAGCGTGGGTCGACCAGGAAGGTGTACTTACCTTCGTCGATCAAGCCGTAGCTCTTTTCCGAGACGACGGGTGCAAGCACTACGTCGCGCGGATCCTTGATGGTGACGGCGCTCACTTGGCGTCCTCCTCGATCGTCTGGGCAGCTTCGCCGCCGGCGGGAACAAAGCCTGCAGCCTTGGCTTCCTCAACCGTTGCGAACCAGGCCTCGGCCACAGTGGCGTCGTACCAGCGTGAACCAGGCACGTGGTACTTCATGGAGTCCTTGTTGCCCTTGATGGTGCCTTCGGCGCCTTCAACAGCTTCTTCGGAACCCGACGCGTCAACAACCAGCAGGCTGGAAGCGAAAGCTTCAGCAGCTGCGCGGCCCGAGACAAAAGCCTCGTAGGCAGCCTGGGTGAAGACGATGTCATCGGAGATCAGCACGTCGTAGGTGTTGAGCTGGTCAACATACAGAACGTGAAGATCCGTGATGTTGCGAACGCTCAACGCGGCAACATCATTGGCGCGCTCGATGACAACAAGCACGTTCTTGCGCGAGGTCACGGCGGCCAAAGTAGCCTTTGCAGCCTTGGTGGACGGCTTGATGCCGGCAACCAGTTCAGCCACAACATGGATACGGCCGTTGCGTGCGCGGTCAGACAGGGCGCCGCGCAGTGCAGCAGCCTTCATCTTCTTGGGGGTGCGCTGGCTGTAGTCGCGAGGGGTGGGACCGTGGACAACGCCACCGCCGGTCATGTGAGGGGCGCGGATGGAACCCTGACGGGCACGGCCGGTACCCTTCTGTGCGAACGGCTTGCGGCCTGCACCGGATACTTCGGCGCGGGTCTTGGTCTTGTGGGTACCCTGGCGGGCAGCAGCGAGCTGAGCGACGACAACCTGGTGCAACAACGGCACGTTGGTCTGTACGTCGAAGATCTCTGCAGGCAGGTCAACCTTTACAGTAGCCATTTACTTATGCTCCCTTCACGGCGGTGCGTACGAGTACGACCGAGCCGCGGGCGCCGGGGACGGCACCCTTGATCAGCAGCAGCGACTTCTCGGCGTCAACACCGTGAACCGTGAGGTTCATGGTGGTTACGCGCTCGGCACCCATACGGCCTGCCATGCGCATACCCTTGAAAACGCGGCCAGGGGTGGACGCGCCACCGATGGAACCGGGCTTGCGGTGGTTCTTGTGTGCACCGTGTGAGGCCGGGGCGCCGTGGAAGCCGTGACGCTTCATGACACCGGCAAAGCCCTTACCCTTTGAAGTACCGACGACGTCGACCTTCTGGCCGGCTTCGAAGATCTCAACTGAGAGCTCCTGGCCGAGTGAGTAAGTGTCGGCATCTGCGGTGCGCAGCTCGACGACGTGGCGGCGAGGCGTTACGCCTGCCTTTTCGAAGTGACCAGCCAAAGGCTTGGTGACCTTGCGGGGATCGATCTGGCCGTAGCCGATCTGAATCGCTACATAGCCATCAACTTCTGCGTTGCGCAGCTGGGTGATGACGTTGGAGTCGGCCTGGACGACAGTTACAGGAACAAGCAAGTTGTTCTCGTCCCAGACCTGGGTCATGCCGAGCTTCGTGCCCAGGATGCCCTTAGTGTTTCGGGTCGCGGTCATAGTTTCTCAGCACCTCCCTACAGTTTGATTTCGATGTTCACGTCGGCCGGCAAGTCGAGACGCATAAGCGAATCCACTGCCTTGGGCGTGGGATCAATGATGTCGATCAGACGCTTGTGCGTGCGCATTTCAAAGTGCTCGCGGCTGTCCTTGTACTTGTGAGGTGAACGAATTACACAGTAAATGTTCTTCTCGGTGGGCAGCGGCACGGGGCCTACTACCGTTGCGCCTGCGCGCGTGACCGTCTCAACGATCTTCCGGGCTGAAACATCAATGACCTCGTGGTCATATGACTTCAGCCGGATGCGGATTTTTTGTCCCGCCATGGCGTCGTGACTCTCTTTCCTGTAACGAAGCATCCTAATAAGGAGCGATGCTGTTGACGTAAACGCTGTTTACTTTTCCTGTTCAAATGTGGCGATTCCAGCCACGCTCCCAATGAACTGAATCCGGATAAATCCGGGTTCCTCAATCCATCGAAGCTCCGACCCCCGCGGTCGGGCGTGTCGTAATAATTTACGCACGGACCCGCACCTCATTGCGAAGGATTGGTTATGTTTGGGCTTTAGCTTGGACCCTGCATCGAGCATTATCTCGACCGGGACACGAAAAAGCACTTGAACAACTCAATAAGTATGCCGGATTCTGCGCCATTGCGCCAATCGGGGCTGGCATGAGAATGGCTGCGTGCACCCCTACTTCCCCTGATTCGGCGCCCTCACGGCAGCCTTGAGGAGCATGAGATGCAACCCACGTGAGTAAAGTCACCGCAAGCGGCGGGTGCACGCAGTCCCGGCTGCGCACTCATGGCTGCCTTGCTGGTGGTGCCCATCGTGTTGACACTCGAGTACATGCTCGTCGTCATGGCTGCGTTGCTGCTGTGGGGTTACGGCTGTTGTTGTTCCTGGGGCACTGCGGGCGGCTGGTTCGGCAACGGCGGACGAGGGTTACCAGCGTCGGGCTTCTTGCGGTTTAGCCGCCAGATGGCGAAGGCAATGAGTGCCAAGGCCAGCAGGGCGAGAAGGAGGTAGGTGAATCCCCGCAGATACCAGAGCACGCCCGTGGCCACACCGATGGCGCCCCAGACGGTGAAGACACGTTCGTCAAGGGTCATCCCCACCACCAGTAGGGCCGCGAAAACCACCAGGGAGAGAACCTGCTGCACCGGTTCCCCGCTGAAGATGGTGGTGAATGCGCCCACGCTGGCAAAGGCTGCCGCTCCCATGAGCAGTGCCTTGCCGGTTTTCTGCCGCTCCCCCACGTACCGGATCACGGCCAAGGCACCCAGTGCTAGGGCACACCATTGGATGGCCCAGAACATGCCCAGGTCAAGGTAACTGTTGCAGGCCCAGAACCACACGACCGCTCCGGAGACAATGCCTGCATCGACGCATGCCTTGCGGCGGGTGGCTGGCGCCTCGAAACAAGCAAGTACGGCGACAACCGTGTAGGCGGCGGCACCGAGCAGCACCGTCTGGTGGTCGAGGATGGCCCACAAGGCGAAAATTGCCCCTCCTCCAATCGCCGTGCCGATAACGCTGTAGAGCTCTACGGGCCTGTCTTGGTCAGCGTCCAACAGCAGCAAACGGAGCACGTACAAGACACCGACAACCGCTCCATACCCTGCAAGTGCCGACACACCGGGCTGGCCGGTGGATTCCAGCACCTGGGCGCCGAAGAGTACCGCGGCAAAGAAGAAGAGAACCGAAGCCGGCAAAGCCACCCAGGCCTTCTTGATCACGTGACCTGCAAGAATCAGGGCCAGTGCCACCACGGCCCACATCGCGGCAAACAGTCCAACACGGGCGTCGCCGTCGACCACCGGGGCGGTCAGCAGGAAGCATCCCGTGGCCACGAGCCAGTACCAGGACATTTCCGGAGTCCGGGGAGTGCTGAGGCAGCGCCTCGCGATCACGGCCAGGCACAGGGCCAAGAGTATGAGCGCGGTGGTGCCAGGGCGCAGAAGCGGCGCAACGACGGCTGCCGCACCCATGATGGCCACGATCGCCAGATATGAAGCCCCTCATTGCTTCAGCCAGGATTGGGCTGCAAGTGCCGTGCCGGCCAGCACGGCCAGCTCCAGCGCAACCAACCAGCGGGCTGCTGATCCAGCAGGTGTCCAGCCGCCCCCGGCAACGTAGTAGGACACCGGCAGCGCGAGCTGGGCAGCCAACACGAGCCACAGGCTCGGCTGCAGAAGGTTCGGCGCACCTACCGCAGCATTGACACGGGCAGTTCTTGTCGCAAGGAATTGCATCAACACTTGAAGCAACAATGTTGCCGTGACAGCCAGCGAAAGCACGGTCGCGTCGCCGGTGAGTTCCCTGACCACCACCGCGACGAGGACCGTTGCAGCCGCTCTGGCCAACAGGAAGTACCTGCTCCTCGCCATGAGCGTGTGGGCCGCAGCAGCCACGAATGCCCACGCAGCAACCGCAATTGCCATGACAATGATCAGTACCGGCCGGTGTCCGGTGCACGCCAACGCCACAACAATCAGTGCCGTCGGTGGCGCCCATCTCACTGCCAGCAGCGGCTGGCGCCGGGTTTCTCCCGCCATGGTGAGCCCGGAAACGGCCGCTGCAGCAAGGCCAACGGCAACCATGGTTGTCCAGCGCCCTCCCCCACCGCCGATGGACACTGCCATTGACAGACCAACAACAGCTGCCAGTGAAACACAAAGATCCGCCGACAGCCCCCTGATGGCGCTGCCGCGCGCCAGCACAAGAAGCAAAATCAGCAATTGCGGCACCAACGCCACCAGCATGACGTGGCCAAGCCCCACCCGCATCCCGGCAACTTGCGTCATCGGATCAAATTCCTGCCACAGCTGGAACAACGCCACGGTCAGTAGAAGTGACACCACACGGCTCCCCCACCAGTAGAGCCAGCGGTGCAGCTGTGCGCTCTGACGACCAATCAGTGCCGCGGCCACGATGAGGTAGGCAGCTGCCAAGGCCCAGGCAAGGCTTGCACCCCCGGCGTGCAGGACCGGTCCTGCGCAAAGTGCAGCCACAACTAGGTACGACGGCGCCAGCAGCTCACCAGCTCGGTACGTCACGGTCCGGGTGGCAGAAGGCTCCGTGCTTGAAGCAGACGCTACCGTGCGTGGCCGCATGGGGAGTGAATAGGATGCCGCAGCCGCACCCATGGCAGCAGCCGCCAAAACGTATTGCAGCTGCAGCAGTGACAGGCCAGCCACCAAGCGGCCCGTTGGCCCCTCCACGAACCATTGGGTCGCCGACAAGGCGACCACCAGGACAGTGCCAACGGCGGCCCAACCGACGGCAGACCATCGTGTCACAGGATTGGCTGCAGCAAGCTTGGACAGCAGGGCATCAGCAAGCAGCTGCAGGGCTGCAAGGACGGCCACAACAGTGACGATAAGCTCCGTTTTGCCGGGGTTAGCTGGAAGCACTGCAGCTAGGCCTGCTGCCACGAGAGCAACCACGAGGAATCGCGATATGACCATCATGGCCCGTCTGAGGACGATTCCGTTTCCGGAGAAATACCTGATCACCGCGTAGCCCAGGGCAACACCCATCAGGACGGTCCAATCAATGGCTTCAAGGAAAGGCGAGCACAGCACTACGGCCCCGGCCGCGGGAAGTGGCAGCCATTCCCCGCGGGGCATGAAAGCAGGGACAAGGGCCATGGCAGCAATCAAGCCAACGCCCACCCCAACAGCGTCCGCCAATGACCAAGAGCCTGCTGTGCCGGTGTTGCTGAAGAACTCCGCCACGCTCCACACGAATGCGCCAGCGGACATGAGTGGAACACTCATGTAGATGTCCCGCCGTACCCATGCGGCATGGCCAAGAAGTTTGGAGAGCGGCACTTGTGTGTAGGCACCTGCAAGTAGCTGAAGGGCCAGCACTGTGGTAAATGCCGCGGCTGCCCATACCGGTTCAGGCTGGATCATCCAGCCAAAGAACGGGGCGGCCAGCGTTAGCGAGAGCCGGAATCCCACGTAGTTGTAGCGACTGTATCTCTTGGTCGAGGTGACGATCATGACAGCGTAGTAAAACGCGCCTGCAACGAGCACCAGGGCATGGTCCGCAGCGTTCAGGGCCAGACCAAGGACAAGTGAGCCAACTAGGCCAACAGGAGCGAACCATGGGCCGAGTTCAGCAAAAACTCTGGCATACAGAGTGCTCGTGCTGCCGGCGACGGACACGGACCCGCGGCGCTGGAGCAAGTGCCCCATGAGCCCCAGCACTGCAGCAAAGATGATCAGGGCCGTGAAGTACCAGGCAAGCGCCGCCCCCATGATGGCCACTGAGGACCACGCCGTGGACAGCAGGAAAGCCATGGATACATAAACCACTAGGCGACTGCGCAAGCGTACTGCGGCGTATATATAGGCCACTGTGCCGATGAGCGACGTCGCCAGCCATACAGCCGGTGCATCAGGAAAGCCCAGGTTGTAAGTGGCCACACCCGCAAACGGAATGATGGCCAGGGCGGTGCCAGTAAAGGCGACAGCCGCCGGTTTGAGCTTGATTGCCCTACCGTGGAGCAGCAAACCCGCACCGTAGAAAAGTGCCGTGCCCAGCCAAATACCCACCAGCCGCGCTGTCACGGGAAGGCTGCTGCCCACAAACAATGCAGCAGCGGCCACCATGAGAAGGCTTGCCACATAGAGCGTTATGTTGATGTTCTGCGTTTCCCGCTTGAGTTTCCTGGTGGCCATGGTAGTTGGATCGGCCAGGGGGGCTTTCCCGGACCGTGGCGACTGCTGCTGTGGCAACTGCTGCCACTGTGGCGGTTGCTGCGGGTAGTGTGGCATCGGCATTGGCGGCTGCGGAGCCGCCAGTTCAGACGCTCTTTGTTGGGGAACCTGCTGCTCCGGAGCGTACCGCCTTGGAGGCTGCATAATCTCAGCAATCCTGCCGCCAGTCGCGTGTACAGCCGCCTGTGCAGCGAGGGCGTCTTTCCAACCCGCAAGGTGCCCGTCCAGATATCCCTGACGGTAGGCTTCACCGGTCATGGCAAGCTGCGCTGGTTGGGCGGGTATTTCTGGTTGTTGTTGCTGGCTCATGCGCTTCCCCTACGAACATTGAGTTCCCAGCCTATGGCAGGAACCGCAGCATCAAGTCATTTAGACCATCGAATGTACAAAATAGACTTTTACTACTTTGTCAGCCAGACACGCAAGAAGGGTCCCAGCCTAAGCTGGGACCCTTCTTGCGAACTACAAGTATGTCAGAGACTACTTGATGATCTTGGTGACACGACCTGAACCAACGGTGCGGCCGCCTTCGCGGATAGCAAAGCCGAGGCCTTCTTCCATGGCGATCGGCTGGATCAGCGCGACAGTCATTTCGGTGTTGTCGCCAGGCATAACCATTTCCGTGCCCTCAGGCAAGGTGATGACGCCGGTAACATCCGTGGTGCGGAAGTAGAACTGCGGGCGGTAGTTGGAGTAGAACGGGTTGTGACGCCCGCCCTCATCCTTGGCCAAGATGTAGACGTTGGCTTCGAAATCGGTGTGCGGGGTAATGGAACCCGGCTTCACGATAACCTGGCCACGCTCTACATCTTCGCGCTTGATACCGCGGAGCAGCAGACCACAGTTCTCGCCGGCCCAAGCCTCGTCGAGCTGCTTGTGGAACATTTCGATACCGGTAACCGTGGTCTTCTGAACCGGACGGATGCCGACAATCTCAATTTCAGAGTTGATCTTCAGGGTTCCACGCTCGGCGCGGCCCGTCACAACAGTTCCACGGCCGGTGATGGTGAAGACATCTTCAACCGGCATGAGGAACGGCTTGTCCTTGTCGCGGATCGGGTCCGGAACGTGGTTGTCCACGGCGTCCATCAGGTCCTCAACGGACTTGACCCACTTGGGGTCCCCTTCCAGTGCCTTCAGGCCGGACACGCGGATAACCGGTGCCTCGTCGCCGTCGAAGCCCTGTGAGGAGAGGAGTTCGCGAACTTCCATCTCGACCAAGTCGAGAAGTTCTTCGTCGTCGACCATGTCGGACTTGTTCAGTGCTACCAGCAGGTAGGGAACGCCAACCTGGCGTGCCAGCAGAACGTGCTCGCGAGTCTGGGCCATCGGGCCGTCAGTCGCAGCAACCACCAGGATAGCGCCGTCCATCTGGGCAGCACCGGTGATCATGTTCTTGATGTAGTCAGCGTGACCGGGGGCGTCTACGTGTGCGTAGTGGCGCTTCTCGGTCTGGTACTCAACGTGGGAGATGTTGATCGTGATACCGCGCTGCTTCTCCTCGGGAGCCGAGTCGATGGAGCTGAAATCACGCTGCTCGTTGAGTGCCGGGTACTTGTCGTAAAGTACCTTGGAAATGGCAGCCGTCAACGTGGTCTTACCATGGTCAACGTGACCGATGGTGCCGATGTTAACGTGCGGCTTGGTCCGCTCGAACTTTGCCTTCGCCACGGGTTCCTCCTAGAACATTTTTCAGATGACTTACTCTCAGCAACGCTATTCGTCGCCGAAATCCATAGTAAGTCTACTGGGGGCTTTTGATATTTAAGAAATTACTGCTGCTTGGGCCTGCTACAGCATAAAGCGCAGCAACAGGCCCAAGCTAAGTGCGACTACTCGCCGCGAGCCTTCTGGATGATTTCGTCGGCTACTGCCTTCGGAACCTCAGAGTAGCTGTCGAACTTCATCGAGTACACTGCGCGGCCCTGGGTCTTGGAACGCAGATCGCCGATGTAACCGAACATGCCGGACAAGGGAACAAGAGCCTTGATGACCTTGACACCGCTTGCGTCCTCCATGGACTGCATCTGGCCACGACGTGAGTTAATGTCACCGATTACTTCACCCATGTATTCCTCAGGGGTGCGGACTTCAACTTCCATCAACGGTTCAAGCAGAACCGGGTTGGCCTGCCGAGCGGCTTCCTTGAACGCCATGCGACCGGCGATCTTGAAGGCCATTTCGGAAGAGTCAACATCGTGGGACGCGCCGTCAAGCAACGTAGCCTTAATGCCAACCATCGGGTAGCCCGCCAGCACGCCGTCAGGCAGTGCGGACTGGATGCCCTGGTCAACGCTGGGGATGTATTCACGAGGAACACGGCCACCGGTGACTTTATTCTCAAACTCGTACAGCTCGCCGTCCGCAGTATCCAGAGGCGCAATGGCGATCTGGATCTTGGCGAACTGGCCTGAGCCACCGGTCTGCTTCTTGTGTGTGTAGTCAAACTTCGCTACAGCGCGCTTGATGGTTTCGCGGTAAGCAACCTGCGGCTTGCCAACGTTGGCTTCAACGTTGAATTCGCGACGCATGCGGTCCACCAGGATGTCCAAGTGAAGCTCACCCATGCCGCCGATTTCGGTCTGGCCGGTGTCCTCGTTGAGGTTGACGGTAAACGTCGGGTCCTCAGCGGAGAGTTTCTGGATAGCCGTGGACAGCTTCTCCTGGTCACCCTTGGTCTTCGGCTCGATGGCAACGAAGATCACGGGATCGGGGAAGGTCATCGACTCAAGCACGATCGGGTTGGCCGGGTCGCACAAAGTGTCCCCGGTGGTGGTGTCCTTGAGGCCGATCACCGCGTAGATGTGGCCCGCGTGGACCTCACTTACCGGCATTTCCTTGTTGGCATGCATCTGGAAGAGCTTACCAATGCGTTCCTTTTTCTGCTTTGTTGAGTTCAACAGCTGCGTACCGGGAGTTGCCTTGCCGGAGTACACGCGGATGAAGTTCAACTGGCCGAAGAACGGGTGCGTTGCGATCTTGAAGGCAAGTGCCGAGAACGGCGCTTCCTCGCTGGGCTCGCGGCTGAGCTCAATTTCCTCGTTGCGGGGATCGTGACCGATCATCGCGCCAACATCCAACGGGTTCGGCAGGTAGTCGATGACAGCATCGAGCATAGGCTGCACGCCGCGGTTCTTGAACGCTGAACCACAGAATACCGGGTAGATCTCCGAGTTCACGGTGAGCTTGCGAATGCCAGCTTTGAGTTCAGCAATCGAAGGCTCTTCGCCCTCGAGGTACTTCTCCATGAGCTCTTCTGAAGCCTCAGCAGCGGCCTCAACAAGGGCGGCACGGTACTCTTCAGCCTTTTCCTGAAGATCCGCAGGGATCTCCTTGACTTCGTAGTTGGCACCCATGGTGACATCACCCTTGGAGTCGCCGGCCCAAACAAAGGCCTTCATCGACAGCAGGTCGACGACACCGATGAACTCGCTCTCAGCACCGATCGGCAACTGCATAACGAGGGGCTTGGCACCCAAACGGCTGACGATGGTGTCCACGGTGTAGTAGAAGTCGGCCCCGAGCTTGTCCATCTTGTTCACGAAGCAAATGCGCGGAACATTGTACTTGTCGGCCTGACGCCAAACAGTCTCAGACTGCGGCTCCACGCCTTCCTTGCCGTCGAAAACTGCGACAGCACCGTCGAGCACACGCAAGGAGCGCTCAACTTCAACTGTGAAGTCAACGTGGCCGGGGGTGTCAATGATGTTGATCTGATTGTTGTCCCAGAAGCAAGTCACGGCGGCGCTCGTGATGGTGATGCCGCGTTCCTTTTCCTGTTCCATCCAGTCAGTCGTCGAAGCACCATCGTGCGTCTCGCCGAGCTTGTGGTTCACACCCGTGTAGAACAGGATGCGCTCAGTTGTAGTGGTCTTGCCAGCATCAATGTGAGCCATGATGCCAATATTGCGAACCTTGTTAAGGTCTGTAAGCACGTCCTGTGCCACGGTTTCTCCCTTTTCTAGAGATGAGCGAGAAGGTTGCCGGCGGGATCGCCGCCAGCAACCTGATAGCTCTAGTTACCAGCGGTAATGGGCGAAAGCCTTGTTGGACTCTGCCATCTTGTGAGTGTCTTCACGACGCTTGACAGCGGCACCAAGACCGTTGGAGGCATCCAGAACTTCGTTGCGCAGACGCTCGGTCATGGTCTTCTCGCGGCGAGCCTTCGAGTAACCAACCAACCAGCGAAGAGCCAGAGCCGTCTGACGACCCGGCTTGACCTCAACCGGAACCTGGTAGGTGGCGCCACCAACACGGCGGGACTTGACCTCAAGGCTGGGCTTGATGTTTTCCATGGCCTTCTTCAAGGCAACAACGGGATCAGCACCGGTCTTCTCGCGAACACCTTCAAGGGCACCGTAAACGATGCGCTCTGCGGTTGACTTCTTGCCGTCAACGAGGACCTTGTTGATCAGCTGCGTGACCAACGGGGAGCCGTATACGGGATCTACAACTAGCGGCCGCTTAGGGGCCGGACCCTTGCGAGGCATATTACTTCTTCTCCATCTTTGCACCGTAGCGGCTGCGAGCCTGCTTGCGGTTCTTAACGCCCTGGGTATCCAATGCGCCGCGGACGATCTTGTAGCGAACACCCGGAAGGTCCTTAACACGGCCTCCACGAACAAGCACGATGGAGTGCTCCTGGAGGTTGTGGCCTACACCGGGGATGTAAGCGGTGACTTCCACGCCACCGTTAAGGCGCACACGTGCGACCTTACGCAAAGCCGAGTTCGGCTTCTTCGGGGTGGTTGTGTAAACGCGCGTGCAAACGCCGCGACGCATGGGGCTGCCCTTCAATGCGGGAGCCTTGGTCTTGGTGACCTTGGGTGTCCGGCCCTTTCGGACCAGCTGGTTAATCGTAGGCACTTTCGTGTTCTCCGTTGTCTTCTCGAGAGTTTTCTCGTGTCGCTTGCCCTGCCGGCACAATGAAGTTGCCTTTGAGGGAAAGCCGTTTACTGGTAGCCGCAGACTGGGCGACTTCACAGCGCCTAGGCATGCAAAAATGTGGCATTTGCTGTACAAGAACCGTACAACCCGGACCCGCATCCACTTTCCACGCCTAAGCGAAGGAAAGCTGACACTCTTATCCACTGCCACACTAACAATTATTTATTACGTTACCACGGCTTGGTTCCCGTACACGAATCGACGGCTCCAAAGCCTTGACACTGAAAGCACATGGGCGCAATGTTCTAAGTACCCCACGACCCCGCGGACCGCATCAACAGCCTGCAGAGCCTCACATGCGGGGCGTTCGAGCGGCAAAGCGTGGTGCATCATGGCTGATGCGGATTTGGTCCTTGAAGGTGGCGGAGTCAAGGGCTCCGGCCTGGTCGGGGCGGTGACGGCTCTGGCAGAGCACAGCGACCCCTACACATTCCACCGAGTGGCCGGAACATCAGCCGGCGCCATCGTGGCGGGTTTTCTGTCAGCTGGCATGAGCGCCACCGACATCAAGAGCGTCATGGACGCCCTTGACTTCTCCCAGTTTGAGGACGAGGCAGGCTTCATGGGCCACATCCCCGGGGTTGGCCAGGCCACGGGACTGCTCTTCCACGAAGGACTGTTCCAGGGTGGTTTCATGCACGACTGGCTGTGCGAGACGCTATCTGCGCACGGGGTCAGGACGTGGGCGGATCTAAAAGACGATGACCCCGGCAGCGCGCTGCCGCCGAACCAGCGGTACAAGCTGGTGGTGGTCGTCTCCGATGTTTCACGCGGCCTGATGTTGCGGTTGCCGTGGGACTATCAGCCGCTGCTGGGAATCGATCCTGATTCACAGCTTGTGGCCGACGCCATCAGGGCCTCCGCCTCCATCCCCTTCTTTTTTCGGCCCTGGAAGATGACCGCAAACCAAGAGGCGACCGGGCACAGCCAAATCCTGTGCGTCGATGGCGGCCTGCTCTCCAACTTCCCGATGGGCATCTTTGACCGGCATGACGGCCAGGGCTCACGCTGGCCCACCATTGGTGTGAAGCTTGCCGCCCAGACGACGATCCGCACCGAAGACTGGAACCCGAACAACAGCAATGTCCAACTAGCCAAGTCACTGCTAGGCACCATGATGGGCGCCCACGACAGCGCTTATGTCAATGATCCACAGGCAGCCTCGCGAACGATCTTCGTCAATACCACCCCTTACAAGGCCACCGACTTCCACCTGACCGCCGAAGACAAGGGCAACTTGTTCACCAAGGGCCGGCAAAGCGGGGAAAAGTTCCTGACCACCTGGGATTGGCAGAAGTGGCAGGCCGGGGACTACAGCTAGCCGGCGATTGCGTAACGTGCCTTAAATGCGCGACGGCGGCTGGCTGGCTTCGCAGTGAAGCCGGCCAACCGCCGGATCGTTGCCTCCCAAACCTCGCAAGCTCGGTTCGGGACCTTCGGCAACCCTCTTATCGCACTATCTTGGTGCTAGCCGGAGAAGTTGGTGCCCAAGTCGTAGTCATCCAGGGGGATGGCACGGAACTCGGCGCCCAGTTCTCCTACGCCGCCCACGTAGTCAAAGTCGCTGAATGCGCTCGGACCGGTGAACAGGTTGGCTTTGGCTTCTTCCGTGGGCTCCACCGTGACGTTGGTGTAGCGCGGAAGGCCGGTGCCGGCGGGGATCAACTTACCGATGATCACGTTCTCCTTCAGACCCAACAACGGGTCCGACTTCCCTTCCATGGCCGCCTGCGTCAGAACGCGGGTGGTTTCCTGGAAGGATGCAGCGGAGAGCCACGACTCGGTAGCCAAGGAGGCCTTGGTGATACCCATCAGCTCGTTACGGCCTGATGCAGGCTTCTTGCCCTCGGACACAACGCGACGGTTTTCCGTCTCGAAGCGGCCGCGCTCGGCAAGCTCGCCCGGCAGCAGCTTCGAGTCGCCGGACTCGATGACCGTGACGCGGCGAAGCATCTGGCGGACAATAACCTCGACGTGCTTGTCGTGGATACCCACACCCTGGCTGCGGTATACGCGCTGAACTTCCTCAACGAGGTGCTTCTGAGCGGCGCGCGGGCCGAGGATACGCAGAACCTGCTTGGGGTCAACCGCACCCACAATGAGCTTCTGTCCAACTTCAACATGCTCTCCGTCAGCAACCTGCAGACGTGCACGCCGCAGAACCGGGTAAGCGATCTCCTCGGTGCCGTCGTCCGGCGTCAGGATCAAACGCATGGTCTTCTCGGACTCATCAATGTTGATGCGACCGGCAGCTTCTGCGATCGGAGCGACACCCTTGGGGGTGCGTGCTTCGAACAGCTCCTGGATACGGGGCAGACCCTGGGTGATGTCCTCGCCACGGCTGGCCGAAACTGCACCACCGGTGTGGAAGGTACGCATGGTCAGCTGCGTGCCGGGCTCACCAATGGACTGTGCGGCGATAATGCCTACGGCCTCACCGATGTCCACGGTTTTTCCGGTGGCCAAGGAACGGCCATAGCAAAGCGCGCAAGTACCAACAGTTGACTCACAGGTGAGTACTGAACGGACCTTGATCTCCTCAATGCCGGCTGCGAACAACTTGGCAATGAGGACGTCTCCAACATCGTCGCCGGCAGCGGCGAGTACGTTGCCGCTGGAGTCGAGGACCTCGGAAGCCAAGGTACGGGCGTAAACGCTGTTCTCGACTTCCTCATGCAACACGATCTCGCCCATGGCGTTGACCACTGCGATCGGCAGGGTCAGTCCACGCTCAGTGCCACAGTCGTCTTCACGAACAATGACATCCTGTGACACGTCGACGAGGCGACGGGTCAGGTAACCGGAGTTTGCCGTACGTAGAGCTGTGTCAGCCAGACCCTTACGGGCACCGTGGGTGGCAATGAAGTATTCCAGAACCGACAGGCCCTCACGGTAGGAGGACTTGATCGGGCGAGGAATAATTTCACCCTTGGGGTTGGCCACAAGGCCACGGATACCGGCTATCTGGCGAACCTGCATCCAGTTACCACGGGCACCTGAAGAAACCATCCGGTTGATCGTGTTGGACGCGGCAAATGATGCCCGCATCGACTCAGCAATCTCGTTGGTGGCCTGGTTCCAGATGTCAATGAGCTCCTGGCGGCGCTCATCGTCAGCAATCAAACCCTTGTCGTACTGGGCCTGGACCTTGGCGGCCTTGACCTCGTAGCTTTCAAGGATGGCCGGTTTTGACTTCGGCACCTCGATGTCGGAGATGGCAACTGTGATGCCTGATCGGGTTGCCCAGTAGAAACCGGCATCCTTCAGGTTATCCAGTGTGGCTGCCACAACAACCTTGGGGTAGCGCTCGGCGAGGTCGTTGACGATCTCGGAGAGCTGTCCCTTGTCTGCAACTGCTTCAACCCACGGGTAGTCGGCAGGCAGGGTGTCATTGAAGATGACCTGTCCCAGCGACGTGTCGATGATGGCAGAGTTGCCTGCCTCGAAGCCTTCCGGGCCCTTGCGCTCAGCGCCGGGAATGAAATTCTTCAAGCGGATCTTGACCTGTGAGTTCAAGTGCAGCTCACCGGCGTCGTAGGCCATGACAGCCTCAGCCGAAGTGGAGAACACACGGCCTTCGCCGACAGAACCTTCACGCTTGGTGGTCAAGTGGTACAGGCCGATGATCATATCCTGTGACGGCAAGGTCACGGGGCGTCCATCGGAAGGCTTCAAGATGTTGTTCGAGGACAGCATCAGGATACGGGCCTCAGCCTGTGCCTCGGGGCTCAGCGGCAGGTGAACTGCCATCTGGTCGCCGTCGAAGTCAGCGTTGAAAGCACCACAAACCAGCGGGTGAAGCTGAATTGCCTTACCTTCAACAAGCTGCGGCTCGAACGCCTGAATACCCAAACGGTGCAGGGTTGGTGCACGGTTCAGCAACACCGGGTGTTCGGTGATGATTTCTTCGAGAACATCCCACACCTGGGGACGGAAACGCTCCACCATACGCTTAGCGCTCTTGATGTTCTGGGCATGGTTCAGGTCAACCAGGCGCTTCATTACGAACGGCTTGAAGAGTTCCAGAGCCATCTGCTTGGGCAGACCACACTGGTGCAGCTTAAGCTGGGGGCCAACGACAATAACCGAACGGCCCGAGTAGTCAACGCGCTTTCCCAGAAGGTTCTGGCGGAAACGACCCTGCTTGCCCTTGAGCATGTCAGAGAGGGACTTCAACGGACGGTTACCCGGCCCAGTGACGGGACGGCCACGACGGCCGTTGTCGAACAGCGAGTCCACAGCTTCCTGCAGCATGCGCTTTTCGTTGTTGACAATGATCTCCGGAGCACCCAAGTCAAGCAGGCGCTTGAGCCGGTTGTTGCGGTTGATCACACGACGGTACAAATCGTTCAAGTCCGAGGTGGCGAAACGGCCACCGTCGAGCTGAACCATGGGGCGCAGTTCCGGCGGGATGACCGGGACGGCGTCCAGGACCATGCCCAGCGGGCTGTTGTTGGTTGTCAGGAATGCGTTGACGACCTTCAGGCGCTTCAGGGCACGCGTCTTGCGCTGGCCCTTGCCGTTGGCGATGATGTCGCGAAGGATCTCCGCTTCACCGGCCATGTCAAAGGTCTCAAGGCGGCTCTTGATGGCTTCGGCACCCATGGCACCTTCGAAGAACATGCCGTAGCGGTCACGCAATTCGCGGTACAGGGCTTCGTCGCCTTCAAGATCGGCAACCTTCAGGGCCTTGAAACGGTCCCAAACCTGCTCGAGGCGGTCAATGTCAGCGTCGGCGCGCTTACGCACGTTCGCCATCTGACGGTCCGCGGAGTCGCGGGCCTTCTTCTTGTCGCTGGCCTTGGCGCCTTCGCCTTCCAGGCGTGCAATCTCACCTTCAAGATTGCGGGCAATCGTGGCGATGTCGCTGTCACGAGTGTCCACCATCTGCTTCTTCTCAAGGTCGTGCTCGACCTGAAGGTTCGGCAGTTCAGCATGGCGGGCTTCGTCGTCAACACTGGTGATCATGTAAGCGGCGAAGTAGATAACCTTTTCAAGGTCCTTCGGCGCCAGATCCAAGAGGTAACCCAAGCGCGAGGGGACGCCCTTGAAGTACCAGATGTGCGTGACGGGTGCTGCCAGCTCAATGTGGCCCATGCGCTCACGGCGCACCTTAGCGCGGGTGACTTCAACGCCACAACGCTCACAGATGATGCCCTTGAAGCGCACGCGCTTGTACTTGCCGCAGTAGCATTCCCAGTCGCGTGAAGGTCCAAAGATCTTCTCGCAGAACAGGCCGTCTTTTTCCGGCTTGAGCGTGCGGTAGTTAATAGTTTCCGGCTTCTTGACTTCGCCGTGGCTCCAGTCGCGAATATCTGTCGCGGTGGCCAGGCCAATCTGCATACTGCCGAAGGAGGATTCGCTGGACATATGGGTCCTGTTCTCTCTAATTCTCTAAGTCTGAATGTCTAGGCGGGGTACGGGAAGAAGTGAATGTTCGACGGCGGTGGGTTGGCCGCCGCCGACTCACTAAACTTCTTCGACAGAGTTCGGCTCGGCCCGTGACAGGTCGATGCCCAACTCCTCCGCGGCCCGGAAGACTTCTTCATCCGAGTCACGCATCTCAATCGTGGCACCGTCTGCGGAAAGGACTTCCACGTTCAGGCACAGCGACTGCATTTCCTTGATCAGAACCTTGAACGATTCCGGGATTCCCGGTTCCGGGATGTTCTCGCCCTTGACGATGGCTTCGTAAACCTTCACGCGGCCGTGGATGTCATCGGACTTGATCGTCAGCAATTCCTGCAGCGTGTAGGCAGCACCGTACGCTTCAAGGGCCCAAACTTCCATCTCACCAAAGCGCTGGCCACCGAACTGGGCCTTACCGCCCAAGGGCTGCTGGGTGATCATGGAGTACGGTCCGGTGGAGCGGGCGTGAATCTTGTCATCCACCAAGTGGTGGAGCTTCAAGATGTACATGTAGCCCACCGAAACCGGGTCCGGGAACGGCTCGCCGGAGCGACCGTCGAACAGGCGTGTCTTACCGCTGGAATCGATCAGGCGTTCGCCGTCGCGGGTCACATTGGTGGAATCGAGCAGGCCGGTGATTTCCGAGTCACGGGCACCGTCGAACACCGGAGTGGCAACCTTCGTTTGACCGGATTCGCGTGGCAGGTTGGGAAGGTTCTGGATCCAGTCCGGCTCGCCCTCAACCTTCCAGCCGGTCTTGGCAACCCACCCAAGGTGAATTTCCAGTACCTGGCCAACGTTCATGCGGCCAGGAACACCCAGCGGGTTCAACACGATGTCAACGGGCGTGCCGTCAGCAAGGAAGGGCATGTCTTCGATCGGGAGGATCTTGGAAATAACACCCTTGTTGCCGTGACGGCCGGCAAGCTTGTCACCGTCGGTGATCTTGCGCTTGTTGGCAACGTAGACGCGCACCAGCTGGTTGACGCCGGGGGGCAGGTCATCTTCGGAATCGCGGTCAAAGACACGGACGCCGATGACGGTTCCGGACTCGCCGTGCGGAACCTTCAAGGACGTGTCGCGAACTTCACGGCTCTTCTCACCGAAGATGGCACGGAGCAGGCGCTCCTCCGGAGTCAGTTCGGTTTCACCCTTGGGGGTGACCTTGCCAACCAGGATGTCGCCGGCTTCAACCTCGGCACCGATGTGGATGATGCCGCGCTCGTCCAAGCCGGCCAGGATTTCCTCGGAAACGTTCGGGATGTCCCGGGTAATTTCCTCAGCACCAAGCTTCGTGTCGCGGGCGTCGATCTCATGCTCTTCGATGTGGATGGAAGACAGCACGTCTTCAGCAACAATGCGCTGCGAAAGAATGATGGCATCCTCGTAGTTGTGGCCTTCCCAGGACATGAAGGCCACCAGCAGGTTCTTGCCCAAGGCAAGCTCGCCCATGTCCGTTGCCGGACCGTCAGCGATGATCCCGCCAACTTCCAGGCGCTGGCCCTCTGAGGCCAGAACACGCTGGTTGTAGGCCGTTCCCTGGTTTGAACGCTGGTACTTGGCGATCGGGTAGCTGATCTCCGTGCCGTCGTCGTTCAACATGACCACGACGTCGGCGGAAACTTCCGAAACCACACCGGCCTTCTTGGCGATGACAACGTCTCCGGCGTCAACGGCAGTCGCGCGCTCCATGCCGGTACCCACAAACGGGGCCTCTGAACGGACCAGCGGAACGGCCTGACGCTGCATGTTCGCACCCATCAGGGCGCGGTTGGCGTCATCGTGCTCGAGGAACGGAATCAGGGCGGTTGCCACGGACACCATCTGTCGCGGGGATACGTCCATGTACTCGACCTCGTCGGCCGGGATCAGGACAGGCTCGCCGCCACCACCGCGCTGGCGGACCAGAACGGATTCTTCCTCGAAGTGGTTGTTGGCATCGAGCGGCGCGTTGGCCTGGGCGATAACAACTTCCATCTCGTCGTCAGCCGTCAGGTAGTCAACTTCGTCGGAAACGAAGCCGTCCTTGACACGGCGGTACGGCGTCTCGATGAAACCGAACGGGTTGATGCGTCCGTAGGAAGCCAAAGAACCAATAAGGCCAATGTTCGGGCCTTCAGGGGTTTCAATGGGGCACATACGGCCGTAGTGCGACGGGTGAACGTCTCGAACTTCCATGCCTGCACGGTCACGGGACAAGCCGCCCGGGCCCAGAGCGGACAGGCGGCGCTTGTGCGTCAGACCGGCCAGCGGGTTGTTCTGATCCATGAACTGTGAGAGCTGGGAAGTTCCGAAGAACTCCTTGATGGCAGCCACAACGGGACGGATGTTGATCAGGGTCTGCGGCGTGATCGCTTCGACGTCCTGAGTGGTCATGCGCTCACGGACAACGCGCTCCATGCGGGAAAGGCCCGTGCGGACCTGGTTCTCGATGAGCTCGCCAACCGCGCGGATGCGGCGGTTGCCGAAGTGGTCAATGTCATCGACGTCAACGCGCAAGTCAACCTCGGCGCCGTCGCGGGTGCCCTTGGTGGTCTTGTTGCCTGCATGCAGGGCTACAAGGTACTTGATCATGGCGACGATGTCGTCGACACTGAGCACCGAGGCGTTGGGGTCGCTCAACGGCAGGTCAATGCCAAGCTTGCGGTTGATCTTGTAACGGCCAACCTTGGCCAGATCGTAGCGCTTGGAGTTGAAGTACAGGTTGTGCAGCAATGCATCGGCAGCGTCAACGGTGGGCGGCTCACCCGGGCGCAGCTTGCGGTAGATGTCCAGGAGGGCATCTTCACGGCCGGTGGTGGCATCCTTTTCCAAGGTGGCGCGGATCGAGTCGAACTCGCCGAACTCTTCCAAGATCTGGCCTTCGGTCCAGCCGAGGGCCTTCAGCAGAACAGTGACGGACTGCTTGCGCTTGCGGTCGAGGCGGACGCCGACCTGGTCGCGCTTGTCAATCTCCAGCTCAAACCATGCACCACGCGAGGGGATGATCTTGGCGGTGAAGATTTCCTTGTCACTGGTCTTGTCCGCGGTACGCTCAAAGTAAGCACCCGGTGAACGGACCAGCTGCGAAACAACAACACGCTCGGTGCCGTTGATGACGAAGGTGCCCTTGTTGGTCATGAGCGGGAAATCGCCCATGAAGACGGTCTGTTGCTTGATTTCACCGGTCAAGTTGTTCATGAACTCGGCCTTGACATACAACGGCGCGGCGTATGTGGCGTCGCGGTCCTTGCACTCGTCAACGGTGAACTTGGGGTCAGAGAATTCCGGCTCCGTGAAGGACAGGGACATGGTGCCCTGGAAATCCTCAATGGGAGAGATTTCTTCAAAGATGTCGGACAGACCGGATGTGACGGCCACACTGTCATCGCCAGCATTCACGGCGGTCTGCATGCGGTCCTGCCAGCGCCCATTACCTACGAGCCAGTCAAAGCTCTCGGTCTGGAGTGCAAGCAGATTCGGCACGTCAAGCGGCTCATGAATCTTTGCGAATGAGAGGCGACTCTTCGCACCATCGGTGCTGTTTGAATCGATAGCGGTTGCAGCGTTATTTACATTAGAGGTGCTCGAGGCGACCAAGAGGGATCCTTCCACAGACCTGCAGGCTTGTTCTTACGCCCCTCACCCGATTCACACCTAGTCATCAAACCGGGTGGAACGCTGGCCAGAACTGTCTTGGAAAGCGCAACAAGCTGACAATTTCTGTCGGCTGCTGCGTGCTGTCCTTGACTCCTGACCGATACAAAGCCCACCGCTATATGAAGGCTGAAGGTTAAGAGGGATACGCAAAGATCTACTCTACAGTCATATATACCCGCGTGTCTACCCCAGGAACGGATAAACCGCAAGTATGGACTTGGGGTGTGGTGTATTTCCCTGATTTCCAGCGATTTTTTGCCCCACTATTAGCCTCGTCACAGTAGCGCAGTCAGCGTCTGCCGCAAGGAGAAATATCTTGTAGCAGCAAACTGTTAGATTCTATGGAGAACCAGTGCGGATCAACGAGGATGCGCACGGAACAAGTTTCAAGGAGCACTGCGGACATGGCGGCACAATCAAATGATGTGGTAATTCTTGCAGGAGCACGCACCCCGCAGGGCCGGCTCAACGGCCAGTTGGCACCCTTTACCGCCGTCGAGCTTGGCTCCAAGGCCATTGCTGGAGCCGTATCACGTTCCGGGATTGACGCGGCAGATGTCAACTTTGTGATCATGGGCCAGGTTTTGCAGGCAGGAGCCGGGCAGAATCCTGCGCGGCAGAGCGCCGTCGGGGCCGGTATTGGTTGGAATGTGCCCTCAGTGACCATCAACAAAGTGTGCTTGTCAGGCCTGACGGCCGTGATTGATGCGGCGCGCTTAATCCGTAGCGGCGAGGCGGAGGTTGTTATCGCCGGCGGCCAGGAGTCAATGAGCCAGGCCCCGCACATCCTGCCAGGCTCACGGCGTGGCTGGACCTACGGTTCCATCCAGGCTCTCGACGTTGCCGCCCACGACGGCCTGACCGACGCCTTTGACAACGACTCCATGGGCCTGTCCACCGAGCGTGGCAACATCCTCCTGGGCATTTCACGCACTGCACAGGACGAGGTCGCCGCCGCGTCGCACCAGCGTGCTGCCGCAGCCGTCGAAGCGGGGATATTCGAGCACGAGATTGTGCCCGTATCCTTGCCGCAGCGCAAGGGCGAACCACTGGTCATTGACAAGGACGAAGGCATTCGCCCGCAGAGCACTGTGGAGTCTTTGGCCGGGCTGCGTCCGGCATTCACGGCCGACGGCGCCATCACAGCCGGGAACTCTTCCCCCCTTTCCGACGGGGCCAGTGCCATGGTGCTGACTTCACGTGCCTATGCGCAGGCACACGGACTTGCGTGGTTGGCTGTTGTCGGCGCACCCGGACAGGTTGCCGGGCCTGATAACTCACTGCATTCACAGCCTTCCCACGCCATTGAGAGCGCTTTGGCAAAGGCTGGCTGGAGCGTTGCGGATCTCGATTTCGTTGAGATCAACGAGGCTTTTGGGTCTGTTGCTGTCCAGTCAATGCGTGATCTTCACCTATCTCCGGAAAAGTGCAATATCCACGGCGGTGCCATCGCACTGGGCCACCCCATTGGTGCATCCGGAGCCCGTTTGGCACTCCACGCGGCACTTGAACTCAGCCGCCGCGGCTCCGGAAAGGCGGCTGTGTCATTGTGCGGCGGTGGCGGGCAGGGCGAGGCGCTGCTCCTGTTCCGGGACGCTGAGTGAGCCCAGCAGCCAATCCCACGGGCCATGGCAGGGTTGCCGCTGATGCGGTGGCCCGCGGCCTGGCATTGGACATCTTCGCCAGGCCTGTGGCAGGCTCCCTGGCTGAGGCTGCCAATCTTCTTGGCATTGACGTCGCAGACATTGTGAAGTCCCTTGTGGTCAAGCGCAGCGACGGCGCCTTCCTCTTTGCCCTGGTGCCCGGCGGTCGCTCCATCTCCTGGCCCAAGCTGCGGGCCGTGGTGGGCGTGAACAAGCTGCAAATGCCCGCCGCCGATCTGGCCCTTGCCGCGACCGGTTACGAACGCGGCACCATCACTCCCCTGGGCAGCACCACGGCGTGGCCCGTCTTCGCTGACGAATCGATCCGCGGCCGCAGGGTGTCCATGGGCGCTGGCGAACACGGCTACAGCCTGTTCGTCGAAGCCGACGCCCTGATAACGGCCTTGAACGCCACCGTTGCAGACATCTCCGTCCCGGAATAGCAGGCTTGGGCGACTCGCGGCGGCACCGGCCCGGCATTTTTCCGGCGACTATCCGACGCGTCGTCCGCGGGCGGCCTTTGGCGTCTCCTTTACGTCGCCTATAAAAAATGTCGGCTCCGCTGCCGGGATACCCCCTGGACGCAGAAAAGCCCCGCACCAATTGGTGCGGGGCTTTTCGTGAAATGCGAGGTGATTACTTGACGGTAACCGTGGCGCCGGCAGCCTCGAGGGCTTCCTTGGCCTTCTCGGCAGCTTCCTTGGTTGCACCTTCGAGGACGGCCTTGGGAGCCGAATCAACGACCGCCTTGGCTTCCTTCAGGCCGAGGGAGGTCAAGGAACGAACTTCCTTGATCACTGCGATCTTCTTGTCGCCAGCTGCTTCGAGGATGACGTCGAATTCAGTCTGCTCTTCTTCAGCTTCTGCGGCTCCGCCAGCGGGGCCTGCTACAGCAACAGCAGCGGCAGTAACTTCAAAGGTCTCTTCGAAGAGCTTGACGAACTCGGAGAGCTCGATGATGGTCAGTTCCTTGAAAGCTGCAATGAGCTCGTCGTTGGTGAGCTTAGCCATGGGTGGCGCTCCTTCTGTGTTCTTGGCCCGAAGGCCGAATCTTAAGACCCAAATCCTCATGGACTCAGGGAAAAACTAATGCTGATCACCTGCAGGCAGGCGGCGCGTCCAGGGGACGGCGCTCGCTACGCCTCGGTGGCTTCAGCTTCTACTGCCGGGGCTTCCTCAGCGGCGGGTGCTTCCTCAGCGGCCGGAGCCTCTTCAGCGGGAGCGCCTTCAGCCAGCTTCAAACGCAGGGCCTCGAGGGTACGCGCAACGGCGGCCATCGGAGCCTTGAGGATGCCGGCGACCTTGGCCAGCTGCAGTTCGCGAGACTCGAGGGCAGCCAGTGCTGCGACCTCGGAGGCGTCGAGAGCCTTGCCTTCGAAGAAACCAGTCTTGATGACCAGCTGCTTGTTGGCTTTTGCAAAATCCGTGAGGCTCTTGGCTGCTGCAACAGCGTCACCCTTGATGAAAGCAATGGCGGTGGGGCCGCTCAGCTGACCTTCGAAAGCGTCAACACCAGCTTCCTTGGCCGCAATGGCTGTCAGGGTGTTCTTTACGACCGCGAACTTGGTGTCCTGGCCGAGAGAAACGCGCAGCTCCTTGAGCTGAGCAACGGTGAGCCCACGGTATTCGGTTAGGACTGCTGCAGTTGATTCGTTGAAATCTTGTGTGATCTCTGCAACCGCAGCCACCTTTGTTGGCGTTGCCATAACCCTCCTTCCGGGAATATATGCCGGTCCTGTCTGGTCCTGTCCCGCCCAGCTAGCTGGGACTTGGACAAATAAAAACGCCCCGCACAGATGTACGGGGCGTTTTCGCAGCGGTTCCAGGAATTTCTTCCGGTTCGACGCCGCTCAATAAGCTTTGTGCACCTGCGCTGGCCGTCCATATAAGGACTTTCGGATGGCAACCGACCCGTTTCCTGCGCAATCCAATGCATGCTGCATCTACTGGCTGGGGGAGGTTGACATCGACCGACGGTCTTTGGTTCCTCAAGGCTACAGGAGCGTGCCGTCGGATTCCAAATCGGGGTAGTGAACTCTAGCCGCCAGGCGGTCAGCCAATGGTGTTAAAGTCCTTGCGCCACTGCCCTGTGACACCCGCGTTCACGAATCCCAGCATTTCGTTGACAGAGCGCATGTACTCCTTTTCCGGGGCATTCCACGTGTAGATGGCTTCCAGCTGCGGAAACTCACGCATGAGATGCTCAAGGTTTACCACCTTGATATGCAGCCCAATATCTCTGCCACGGTGGGTCTGCTCTACAAAAGTGTCATCCTGAAATGCCACATCGCTGCGGTTGCCCAGTATCGAGATGGAGGTGAACCCCACCAGCATTCCTGTGGCAACGCATTCGGCGGCGCAGACCATTGTGTGCCTGCCTGTGAGCCTGGAAATCTCTTCAGCTTCGCGCCGTCGCTCCACGTCCCACGCGTCCGCAAGGTTGCCGCCGTCGCCCTCCCCGTCGATCTCCTGCTCCAGGCGCACAATGTCCTGCGCCCATGGCTCCGGGCAGCGGTCCATCCACTGGTGCACACGGTATGCGTGCTGGTGCGCGGTGGTGACGCGTTCGGTCAGTTCTGCACTCAGTCCGACCCGCAGAGGCAGGGCGCAGACGCTAAACTGTTCCACGCGCTCAAGGTCGTAGCCCGCGCTGTAGGCAAAGCGGGCTTCCCTGCTACTCAGCGGCAGTGAGCCGCCTCCACGGGAGGCTGGTATCAGCTCAGTGTCGCCAACATCCAGCGTTGAGGACTGATGGCTGGTCTCGACCATGACGACCTTACGGTTCTCACCTTTGACAAAGAGTTCCGCAGCTTCAAGCAGCTTCCGGCCTAAGCCAAGTCCCTCGGCCGTGGGCAGCACATCCAGGGTGACATGCGCCATTTCAGTGTTGTCGTCCAGAGGCAGCGCAATGCCGGCCAGACCAATAATTTCCCCGGCGCTTCGAGCGATCAACACCACATACCACTCGTAGGAGTCATGGCACTGGTCGAAGAGTTCTTCGGCCGTGTACGCCAATTTGTCATTCCCCCAAGTTTTGATACGAGCTTGGCGGGACACCTCAACGACCTGGTGGAAATCTGCAGCGGCGTCGCCGTCGAGCGTCTCTGGAATCCGCAACTGCTCGATGGTGGTTACTGTCATGACTTCATTACCTCGTAGCTGTCTAATCTTTGTGCGCGAATCATGGCGTTGCCAAACCCGCACCTTCCCCAATTGAAATCTGCTGGAACCTGCTGCTTCCCACCAGCCTACAAAAAAGGAAGGGCGCTGCAGCGAAATGCTACAACGCCCTTCCCAACAAATTTCAAGAACTAGTCCTCGATGACAACCTTCGTTGCCTGAGGATCCACGCTGATGCCGGGGCCAAACGTCGTGGAGACGGTGGCCTTCTGCAGGTACCGGCCCTTGGAAGCGGACGGCTTCAAACGAAGCACCTCTTCCAGCGCTGCTGCGTAGTTCTCAGCCAGCTTGACGGCGTCGAAGGAAACCTTGCCGATGATGAAGTGCAGGTTGGAGTGCTTGTCGACGCGGAAGTCGATCTTTCCACCCTTGATGTCATTGACAGCCTTGGCGACGTCGTTGGTGACGGTGCCGGTCTTCGGGTTCGGCATCAAGTTACGCGGTCCGAGGACCTTACCCAAACGGCCAACCTTGCCCATGAGGTCAGGTGTGGCAACGGCTGCGTCGAAGTCGGTCCAGCCGCCCTGGATCTTTTCGATCAGGTCGTCGGTACCAACGAAGTCGGCCCCTGCTGCGATAGCAGCTTCGGCACGCTCACCGGTTGCGAAAACCAGAACGCGGGCAGTCTTACCGGTGCCGTGGGGCAGGTTGACTGTGCCACGGATCATCTGGTCGGCCTTGCGGGGGTCTACACCCAAGCGGAACGCAACCTCAACGGTGGCGTCGAACTTGGACGGGTTTGTCTCTTTGGCGAGCTTGATGGCGTCGAAGGGTGCGTATGTGTTGTCCGCATCGATCTTCGCCTGAGCTGCCTCATATGCTTTACTGCGCTTTGCCATGCTGCGTTTCTCCTTGTGCAGTTGTGGTCATTAGGACCGCGCGGGCCCTGCCACTACGTCCGCTTTCCAACCACCTGAGGTGGGTTGGTCGGCGTCGTTCTTAATGAATTGGATGGTGCTTTGGGGGTCTCGGCAAGCTCGACCACCAGGTATTGGGGCTTACGCCTCGACAGTGATACCCATGGAACGGGCGGTTCCGGCGATGATCTTCTCGGCGCCTTCGATGCTTGTTGCGTTGAGGTCAACCATCTTCTGGGTGGCGATCTCGGTGACCTGTGCCTTGGTCAGCTGGGCAACCTTGACGGTGTGCGGGGTAGCTGAACCCTTGGCGACGCCTGCAGCCTTCTTGATGAGCTGTGCAGCCGGCGGGGTCTTGGTGATGAACGTGAAAGAACGGTCTTCGTAAACCGTGATTTCAACGGGGATGACGTTTCCGCGCTGGGATTCCGTTGCAGCGTTGTACGCCTTGCAGAATTCCATGATGTTGACGCCGTGCTGACCAAGCGCGGGACCGATGGGAGGTGCCGGGTTGGCGGCGCCTGCCTGGATCTGCAGCTTGATAAGGCCGGTGACCTTTTTCTTGGGAGCCACTGTAGGGTCCTCTTCTCTCAATAACTTTCCTGGGACGACGGAGCGCGTCCAGGTGGGTGGCCGGATGGCGTCCGGCCGAACGTTTCACGTAGAGCTAAGCAAGCTCCCGTGGAACGAAAATTGTGGGCAACTAGATCTTGGTGACCTGGTTGAAAGCAAGTGTGACGGGGGTTTCGCGCTCGAAGATGGAAACCAGCACCACCAGCTGCGCAGCCTCGGGCTTGATCTCGGAGATCGAGGCTGAAAGGCCCTCAAACGGACCGTCCTTGACGATGACTGCTTCGCCAACTTCGAAGTCGATGTCCGCGTCAATCGGGTCGTGCCGCAACGGAACACCGGTCTCTTCAGCCTGCTGCTCTTCAAAGATCGGAGCAAGCATCGAGAAAACTTCATCCAAGCGCAGCGGGACGGGGTTGTGGGCATTGCCCACAAAGCCGGTTACGCCGGGCGTGTGGCGAACGACGCCCCACGATGCGTCTGTGAGGTCCATGCGAACCAGCACGTAGCCGGGGATGCGGACGCGGTTGACAACCTTGCGCTGCGCATTCTTGATCTCCACGACTTCTTCCATGGGAACCTGAATTTCGAAGATGTAATCTTCCATGTTCAGCGACAGGCTGCGCGACTCAAGGTTGACCTTGACGCGGTTCTCGTAACCGGCGTAGGAGTGGATGACGTACCAGTCACCCTCCTGGCGACGCAGCATGGCCTTGAATTCGTCTGCCGGGTCAACTTCGGGTTCTGCTGCCGCCGCTGCGACTGCCTCCCCCGAGTCTTCCTCTGTGGTCTCGGCAGCGTCCTCTACAACGTCGGCCTCTACAGCCTCGGCAGCGTCTTCTGCGACCTCAGATTCTTCTGCAACGGCATCAAGGTCGGCATTGATGGCAGCATCAGCAACCACAGTGTCCTGGTCCTGCTCACTGTACGTTGCCTCGGGCTCCAGCTCAGACACGAATTTCCTGCTTTCCTTGTGCGTTTCTTAAATGGCTCAAACCGACCCCATGCCGAAGTATTCGGCGAGGTCGGCCAAGTTGAGCGTTTTACTGCTCGATGGTTGCGTTGCCGCCGAAGATCCACAGTACGGCCTTGCCGAATCCCAGATCCAAGACGGTAACAATGCCCATCACGATGACCACGAATACCAGCACGACAACGGTGAAGTTGATCAACTCTTTGCGAGTGGGGGTGACAACCTTCTTCATTTCGCCAATGACTTGGCGGAGGAAAAGAGCTATCCGGCTAAAAAGTCCAGGCTTACTGGGCTTTGTTGCTTTTTTGGCTGGGCCCTTGGAGCTGCTTGCCGCAGTTTCGGTCACCAGTGCCTCACTCATCAATTGTTGTAAGTACTTGCAAGTCCGTGAATACGGACTGCACGCCATGCAATAAATATTCGCCCGAGCACTGGCCTGCATGCACGAAGTGTTTCGTGCAGCCAACCCGCTGTACTCATGCGCAGGGCAGACAGGACTCGAACCTGCAACCTGCGGTTTTGGAGACCGCTGCGCTACCAATTGCGCCACTACCCTTTGGAATTCACCTGCTGGCCCGGCCAGCTGCGTGAGGAATCCAATCGGTGTTAATAACCATGAACAACTTACAGTCTGGAAGCCGTCTTTCCAAAACCGGCCTGCAGGCGTGGATCATCATGGCGCTTGAACACCGGTAAACCATTCTACGCATCTTATGGCTGTACGTCGAACCGGGCGGCAGATGCGCCTAAAGTAGACAGTGACGATGTGTGCATTTTGTGCCTCCCACCGAAGAAAGAGTCCTGATGTCTGCCGAACTGACAGCTGACCAAGCCTCCGGGCGCCGCGTTTCCGCCCGGATCGCCGCCATTGCCGAATCCGCTACCCTGGCCGTCGATGCCAAGGCCAAGGCCTTGAAAGCTGCTGGTCGGCCGGTCATTGGCTTTGGCGCCGGCGAACCGGACTTCCCCACCCCCGACTACATTGTTGAGGCAGCCATTGCCGCTGCCCGGCAGCCCAAATACCACCGCTACTCCCCCGCCGCCGGATTGCCGGAACTGCGCAGCGCCATTGCCGCAAAGACGCTGCGTGACTCCGGCTACGCTGTTGAGCCCGCACAGGTGCTGGTGACAAACGGTGGCAAGCAGGCCGTTTACGAGTCCTTCGCCACGCTGCTTGATCCAGGCGATGAAGTCATTGTGCCCTCCCCCTACTGGACCACCTACCCGGAAGCCATCCGCTTGGCAGGCGGGGTGCCGGTCGAGGTTTTTGCCGGCCCGGAGCAGGGCTACCTCGTCACAGTGGAGCAATTGGAAGCCGCCTTGACCCCACGCACCAAGGTGCTGCTGTTCGTTTCCCCCTCCAACCCAACCGGTGCCGTCTACTCGCCCGGGCAGACCCGCGAGATTGGTTTGTGGGCCGCTTCCAAGGGCATCTGGGTCATCACGGATGAAATCTACGAACACCTCACCTACGACGGCGTGCCGTTCACCTCGATTGCCACGGCAACACCCGAGTTGGGCGACCGCGTGGTCATCCTCAACGGTGTGGCCAAGACCTACGCCATGACTGGATGGCGCGTGGGCTGGATGATCGCGCCTCTGGATGTCACCAAAGCAGCGACCAACATGCAGTCCCATGCAACCTCCAACGTGGCGAACGTGTCCCAGATGGCCGCACTTGCCGCTGTCGCAGGCCCGTTGACTGCCGTTGAGGAGATGAAGGTGGCCTTTGACCGTCGCCGCAAGGCCATGGTTGCCGGGTTGAACTCCATTGACGGGGTCGAGTGCCCCACCCCGCATGGCGCTTTTTACGCCTACCCAGACGTCCGTGGCCTGCTGGGTCGCGAAATTGGGGGGATCCGCCCGGCCACGTCGGCTGAACTTGCCGCACTGATCCTGGACAAGGTTGAAGTTGCCGTGGTCCCTGGAGAAGCATTTGGCCCCAGTGGCTTCCTGCGCCTGTCCTACGCCCTCGGCGACGACGACCTCGCCACAGGAGTTGGGCGCCTGCAGGAGTTCCTGGGCTCAGCCATGTAGCGTCGCCAACCGGCAAACGCTGCAGCGGGAGGTCACGGAGCGGGGATGGATTTTCGAGGTCGCTCAGCGACCGAAAAAATCTTACTGCCCGCGAGGGACGTCCCGCTGCAGTCGACGACCCGTAGTCGGTGGCCTAGAGCAGGCGGCGGTCCACTGCCCAGCGGGTGAGTTCGTGGCGGGAAGACAGCTGCAGCTTGCGCAGGACGGCCGAAACGTGGGTCTCCACGGTCTTGATGGAGATGAACAGGGCCTTGGCCACCTCCTTGTACGAATAGCCGCGCGCAATCAAACGCATGACTTCCAGCTCGCGGGCTGAAAGCTTGTCCAGTTCGTCTTCCACGGCCACTTCGGCCGTGCCGAAGGCGTCCAGCACAAAGCCGGCCAGCCTAGGCGAAAAGACGGCATCTCCGCCTGCCACGCGCCTGACGGCATCGGAAATTTCGCTTCCTGAAATTGATTTGGTCACATAGCCGCGCGCGCCAGCGCGAATCACCGACACCACGTCTTCGGCAGAGTCGGAAACGCTCAGTGCCAGGAACTTCGTGCCGGTGAGCAACGCCGCACAGCCGGCGATGACTTCGCGCCCACCCTGTCCCCGGCCACCGGGCAGATGCACATCAAGCAGCACCACGTCTGGCTGCACGGCATGAACGGCGGCAATGGCCTCTTCCACAGTTGCCGCTTCCGCTTGCACGTCAATGTCCGCGGCCAGATCTGCTTTGAGGCCGGAGCGGAAGATTGCATGGTCGTCGACAATCACTACCTTGATGGGCGTTGCAGGCACGGTCATTTGGCTTCCTCATTTGCTGATGTTTCGCTGGGCAGATGCAGCCGGACTTCAGTGCCTTCCGCTGAACTAATGATCTCAGCGGTGCCGCCGTTGCGTTGCATGCGCCCGACGACGGACTCCCGGACTCCCAGCCTGTCCGTCGGCACGCCCGTCAGGTCAAAGCCCGGCCCGCGATCCTTCACGAACACGTCAACACCTTTTTCTCCTGCTTCCACGTACACGGAGACAGCGGTTCCACCGTGCCGTACACCGTTCAGCACGGCCTCCCGCACGGCTTGTACCAACGCACTGCTATGTTCGGTGAGTTCGGCATCGCCCACCGCAACAACCTCCACGGCCTGGCCGTAAAGGTCCTCTGCCTCGGCACACACGGCTTTGACACGCTCAACCAGGGCGCCCGAATTGTGCGCGGAATCTTGGTAGATCCATTCCCGCAGTTCGCGCTCCTGAGCCCGGGCAAGGCGGGTCACGTCGCTGGGCGAATGGGCGTTCTTTTGGATCAAGGCCAGGGTTTGCAATACGGAGTCGTGCAGATGGGCAGCAATTTCTGCCCTTTCCGTTTCACGAATACGTCCGGCCCGTTCGTTTTGGAACTCCTGCCAGAACTTCATCGCCCAGGGGGCCAGCACGAGTGCCACACCCGCCAGTACTGCCAGGGAAGCCACTATTGAGGCCCACAGCAATGGCCACGATCCAGAACCCGTCACCATGACGATCACACCGGCAATCACGAGGGCTATGCCGCCACCCAACCGCAACAACGCAGTGGGGGTGTCTGCCTTTGCCGCACTCAACAAACCGATTCGACGGGTGTTGTCCAGCTGGATCCATGCCAGCACAGCGCCCAAGACTATAACAAGGAGCGGGACCAGAGTTCCCAGCTGCAGGTTCCAGCCCATTTGCCTGCCAAACAAGATGAAGGCCACGACGAAGAGTCCCCCACCAATGGCAATCTCCTTGAAGCCAACAGGGGTTTTGGAGCGTTCGGGGTGTGGGGTATCGGCTATTGGTGCTCCTGCGGCAGGGCGGAAAAGCTTCAACCTCGGATTCCCGTCGGCCTCCACTAATGGGGCCGGCGCACCAGCACGCTCATCGGCCATCGGAACCAACAGCCATAACCACGCGTAAAAGATCAGGCTTGCGCCAAAGAAGAAACTGGTGCCAATGAAGATGGCGCGCACCAGCCCCACCTTGATCCCAAGGTGCTGGGCCAGCCCGCCGCAAACCCCGGCGACCATGCGCTTCGGGGAACGGTACATCTTTGCGCTCATGCCTCAATCCAAGCATGCTCAGGGCCAGCCCGCAGTGCTTCCCGGGGTTGCTTCAGGGTTCTTTCAGGGTCACCCCGGATAGTCCAAGGGGGCATTGAACAGGAACCATGGAAGCATGGACACCTCACGCAGCACCCCAGAACAGCCGGAAGGCCTCCCACCCAGCCCGGACAATCCCGCACCACAGACGCCAGCAACGGAAAATTTCCAGTCCGGCACGTACCCTCCCGGGCCGCCGCCGGAATCGGCCAAGTTCTTTCAGTGGATCCAAGGACTAGGAGTGCAACGCTCCCCCAACCGCTGGATGGGTGGGGTGTGCAGCGGTTTGGCTTACCGGTGGGGGATCGATCCCGTCATTGTCCGCGGCCTGGCAGTGGTCCTGACCCTATTTTTTGGTGTCGGATTGCTCGCATACGGAGTTGCTTGGGCGCTGCTGCCGGAACCCGACGGCCGGATCCACGCGCAAGAGGCCGGCCGCGGCCACTGGTCTACCGGTATGAGCGGCGCGGTGGCACTGGCAATCCTCGGCTTGCTCGGCCAAGGACCCGGCTTTGCTTTGGGCCGGGACGATTCCTGGTTCCCCTGGCCACTATTTTGGATCGCCGGAGTCGCAGCCGTCATTTACTGGGCAGTGACGCGAAATAAGTCAAAGCCCTCCGCGCCACCCCAGTGGCAGGGACCTCACCAAGGCCCCGCCCAGGGACCTCTCCAGGGCGCACCGCAAGCTCAGCACCAAGGCCAGTCGCTGCCTCCGGAGCAGTGGCAGGAGCCACCGTTGATGTACCCGTCAGCTGGTACCTTTACGCCCGATCCGCAGATGTATGTGAAGCAAAAGCCGCACAAGATCACACCTCGAATGGGCGCAGCTGCAAGTCTTTTGACATTGGGTCTGGCTGTGGTGGTTGGCGCCGTTGTACTGATCCTGGACAGCACGAACGTCCTTGACCTGCATGGCTACCAGGTGGCCACGGCAGCGGCTGCTGCGGCAATCACCGCCGGCGTTGCCATTGTGGCAGCGGGCGCCATGGGGCGGGCGGCAGGTGGTGTCAGCGCATTTGCGATTGTCATGCTGGTGCTGGCCGGCCTGTTGAGCATCCCACCACACAACGGCCAGTTCACGGCGTTGAACAACGTGAATTGGGCGCCCACCTCCATCAGCGCAGCTGAAACGGGCCGCTCCATGGTCTTTGGCGATGCAACCCTTGACTTCACGCAGTTCAGCACCGGATCCCTGACCACCGATGTCCTTATCCCCGTCAATGTGGTGGCCTCCTCCGTCACCATCAAAGTCCCCAAGGATATGCCGGTGCGGCTCAAGAGCGAGTTGGCTGCCTCCTCATTGACGGTCGACGGCGCAGACCAGACCGGTTCTCTTGCCACGAGTACAACCACCGACCTCAACGTGCAGGCGAAAGGCCACCGCATGGTCATCACCTTGCAGGGTGCCGCCAGCGACATCACCGTTGTATCCGTTGCCTCCACCGTTCCTGCGGCAGTGACGCCATGACCGGCGCTGCGAACCCCACCAACTCAACAGCGAAGGAATACGTCATGAACAACGCAACAGAAGACCTTGGCATCCACCAAGGCGGCAGCAACCGCCCAACCGCGCAGAAGCCTCAGCTGCGGGTGGGCACCATGGTGTGGGGCGCCGTCGTACTTGTGCTTGGTGTTTTGCTCATCATTGTCCGGCAGACGGGTCTGGAGCTGGATGCCGGGCAAACAGCCATGTGGCTGCTGCTGGGAGCCGGAGTCGCCATGATTGCTGGTGGGGCTGTGCACCTTTTACGTCGAAAGTAGCTGCCGCGGACAACTCCGCGCCACATACACGGAGTTGTCCGGATCACACCGCCTTCTGGAATACTATGAAAGGAGCTCAATGGTGCGCTCAAATCACATTGACTCCACCCTCGAAGGGCCTAAAGACACATGAAGATTGGAATTCTCACCAGCGGCGGAGACTGCCCTGGCTTGAATGCAGTAATCCGCGGAATCGTATTGAAGGGCATCAAGGTTTACGGACACGAATTTGTGGGCTTCCGTGATGGCTGGCGCGGTGTTGTTGAGGGCGACGTCATGGATTTGCCCCGTCACATGGTGCGCGGCATTTCCAAGCAGGGTGGCACCATCTTGGGAACTTCACGAACCAACCCTTTTGAAGGCAACGGCGGCCCTGACGTCATCAAGGCCCACATGGAACGCCTCGGCATCGACGCCATGATTGCGATTGGCGGGGAAGGCACGCTGGCTGCGGCCCGCCGCCTGACCGACGCAGGGTTGAAGATTGTGGGCGTTCCCAAGACCGTGGACAACGATCTTGACGCCACCGACTACACCTTTGGCTTTGATACTGCCGTGCAGATTGCCACTGAGGCGATCGACCGGCTGCGCACCACCGGAGAGTCCCACCACCGCTGCATGATTGCCGAAGTCATGGGCCGCCACGTGGGCTGGATTGCGCTGCATGCAGGCATGGCCACAGGCGCCCACGCAGTGTTGATCCCGGAACAGAAAACCAGTATGGACCAGATCGTGGCATGGGTTCTGGAGGCACGCGACCGCGGCCGTGCGCCGCTGATCGTGGTAGCCGAGGGATTTGTTCCCGACCACCAGGATTCCGCCCATTCCGAACGTGGCCTGGACGCGTTTGGCCGTCCGCGCCTTGGCGGCATTGGCGACCAGCTGGCCCCGGAGATTGAGGCCCGCACCGGCATTGAAACCCGGGCCACCATTCTTGGCCACATCCAGCGCGGTGGCGTCCCCTCCAGCTTCGACCGTGTGCTGGCAACCCGGTTGGGCATGGCCGCCGTCGACTCGGTTGTGGAAGAACGTTGGGGCACCATGGTTTCGCTTAAGGGAACCGAGATTGAGCACGTGCCCTTTGAGGCTGCCCTCGGGAACCTAAAAAAGGTGCCGCAGCACCGCTACGACGAAGCGGCCATCCTGTTCGGCTAGTGAAATCCGCCGGCGCCCCCTGCACTCCTGTGCCGGGGGCGCTAACGTTTAAAGCATGACGTTTGACCTTGCCTCCGCACCCATCGTCTTCCTGGCGTGGGAACGCGGCCTTGGCCTGCCCGCCGATTCACTCTTGGTGGGTGCCGAGAAGGTGCGGATCACCCACGTCTCCAACTCACCGCAGCTGACCTTCATTCGTTTGTGGGATCAGTCGATCCTGACGGGCCCGGAGCATTTGCTCACCGCGGCCGAAGCTTACGACGACGACGAGCTCAGCGACCATTCGACCATGCTCCGCCTCACCCGTTACGACGGCGGCCGCGGTCTAGGCACGCAGGGCCTGTACTACGCCGACGACTTTGCCGTGTTGCAGCCTGCCCACACAGTGCACGTTGCCACGGGGCCCGGGCCTGTGCCTGTGCTGGAGTCCCGGTGCCCGCCGGATGATGTCAATGACGTGCGGCTTACACTGCGGGAACACCAGTTCACCGTCATGGACTCGGGTACCTCCGACGCCGGCCCCATCGCCTGCAGCGCCTACGCTGAGTACCAGGGGCTGATTGCCCAGATTGGCACGCTGGTTGCCCCCGAGCACCGGCGCCAGGGTGCCGGGCGGCTGGCCACAAGCATCGCCGCCCAAGAGGCATTGGGTGCAGGCCTCATTGCTCAATGGCGTGCGGATATCAATAATTCAGCTGCTCATGCGTTGGCCATCTCACTAGGCTTCAGTGTTGCTGGGTTGCAGACTCAGGTTGCCCTGCAGGCTCGCTAAAAGTTGCAAAGATGGCCTCGACTGGGCGTGGTTTGGCAAAGAACGCTGCAGTCAGTCCGCCGAGCAGCACCACGGCCGCTGGCAACAGCATTGACTGGCCCATGGCCGTGGCGAACCCGGCCTGCAGGGCAACTGGCAGCTGACCTGCGAACTCGCTCGCCCCAGCTGGGGCGCCGGCGGGCATCTCAGCAGCCAGCCGTGCTGTGATCAGCGCGGCGATGGCCGCCGAGCCCAGCACGGAGCCAATCTGGCGGGTGGTGTTGTAGATCCCTGCACCGGCTCCGGCTTCACGCGGGCCGAGGTTCCTGGTGGCCGTCGTGGAGAGCGGGGTCCAAATGCCTGAACTGGCAATACCCAACAGCCCGCTGGGGAACAGGAACAGCCAGATGGGGGTTGCGGGTGTCATCAGCACGGACGTCCATACAAGTGAGGCGGCCATCAGAACGAACCCTGAACAGGCCACGTAACGAGGGTTGATTGTGTCCACGAGCTTACCCACGAACGGTGCCAGTATGCCGGAGATCAAAGCCATGGGGACCATCATGAGTGCTGACTGCGTGGGTGTCAGCCCGCGGACCAGCTGGTAGTAGAAGAACAACGGGAGCGTCATGGCGGTGATGCTGAAGCCCACGGTGGTGATGGAGGCATTCGCAAGCGAAAAATTACGCACCTTGAACAGGTGCAGCGGCACGAGTGGTTCGCCCTTGGTGACGGCCTGCCAACCAACAAACAACGCAAGGAAGATGATTCCGGCGATGATCAGGCTCCACACTGACAGCGGTCCGGCGATGGTGCCCCAGTCATATTTGGCCCCTTCCTGAATGCCAAACACCAACAGGAACAAGCCGATGGAGCTCAGCGCCACGCCCAACAGGTCGAAGGTGTGATTGTGAGTCTGCAGCTTCGGGACAAGCCGCACAGCCATGACGAACGCCACGATGCCCACAGGGACGTTGACGAAGAAGATCCATTCCCAACCCAGCCCGTCCACCAGCACGCCACCAAGGATGGGGCCCACCAACATGGCCACGCCAGCTGTTGCACCCCACAGGCCCATTGCGGGCCCGCGCTTGTCGGGAGCAAAAATACGGGTGATGACAGCCATGGTCTGGGGAGTCATCATGGCCGCGCCGAGTCCCTGAACTACACGGGCCAGTATCAGCATGCCGATGCTTCCCGAGAGCCCACACCACAGCGAAGCCAGTGTGAAGACAACCAAACCAGTCAAATAGAGGTCCTTGGGCCCATACTTGTCACCTAGCCGTCCCGTGACGAGCAGCGGTACTGCATAGGCTAGAAGGTAGGCGCTCGTCACCCAGATGACGGAAGTGATGTCCGTGTGGAGTCCTTCCATGATCTTGGGGTTCGCCACAGAAACGATGGTTGAATCCACCAGGATCATGAAGAATCCTAGAACGAGTGCCCACAATGCGGGCCACGGCTTTGCCACGATATCCATGGGTGATCCTTAGAGTCGAAAAATATTGTTCATGGCATGCGCCCTTACTGATTAGCCTCTGTGGCTATTTCCGGAATAGTGCTGTCCTTCGGTTTGTCCATCCAGGGCAGGGAACCCTCGTGAAGGTCGCTGCAGAGGCGCTGCAACCAGTCAAGTTCGGCCCTGAGCAGGTGTTGTTGGTAGCCCACGTCGATCCAGTATTGCCGAGCCACCTCTCGTGCAAGCGCCAATTTCCGGTCGGCTTCCAGCGCGGCAAATTCCTTTTCCAATGCCGCACGCCGAATATCCAGAAGTTCAATGACTTCCGCAGCTGGCAGGTTGTGCGCTTCAGAAAGTGCCTGGGCGAAGCGGGGATACTCCTTGACCGGCTCTGCTAATAGGGAACGCAGGCCTGCAGCCAGGCGCGCCGTCCCTGCCGGGAGTATTGCGAATGTGGTGCGTTCGGGGCGATTGCCGTCCCGGGTGGTGCCGACGGCTTCCACCAGCCCAGCCCCGACCATCCGGTCCACCGCGTGGTATAGGGTGCCCGGTCTGACCTTGAGCAGGCGGTCTTCATGGCGGTGGATCAACAACTGATACATCTCATAGGGGTGCATGGCGCGTTCCGCAAGCAGGCCCAACGCTGCCATGGCCAGGGGTGACAGTTGCGCTCCTGATGGCATGCCCAGCTCCTTCCGCTGCCCGTCCATGGATCAAACGCAGGATTCGACGCACAGCTATTATTCCACACGAAGTATTCCTCACGGAATAGCTGGACACAAAGTCCCCGAATTTTCCCAAGTACACGGGCCCCACTCTGGAAGAGGGCCCGTGCACGGCACAGCTTGCTGGGGCGCATGTTACCTGGGAGCGCGCAAAAACCCGCTCTGCCTGCCAACTATTTGCCCGGCGTCGGTGGCAACAATAATTTCCTGGTTGGCAGGGTATCTTTCACCAGCATCATCCACGCTCAAAACAGCGTCGGGGTCCACTGAACGTTTGATGACGGCCAAGGCGATGGGACCCATTTCAAAGTGCTGGGCCACGGAGGTGACTTTTCCCACCACACGGTCTTCGAGGAGGACTTCACTGCCTGGGGCCGGGAGCGTGTGCAACGACCCATCAAGCTGCAAGAACACCAAGCGGCGCGGCGGGCGGCCCAGATTGTGCACGCGAGCGATTGTTTCCTGACCCTTGTAACAACCCTTGGACATGTGCACGGCCGTGCGCAGCAGGTCCAGCTCGTGCGGAATGGTTTTGTCGTCGGTTTCGGTCCCACGGCGGGGGCGCCACGCGGCAAGGCGCAACGCTTCCGCCGCCCAGACGCCGGCCAGCGGCCGCTGACCAACAGCGTCTTCCAGCTCGCTTGCCGGCATAAGGTATTCACGCCAAGGCCGTTCAAGGCCGGGATGCTGATCCTCGGAAACAGCCGCGTAGCTGTACCCGCCGGCGCCAATGTGCGGCCACGGATCCACCCAAACCAAATACTTGTCCCATTCGGGAACCTCGGACACCGATCCCACCACGGCCCAGTCCATCGAGACATCAGCAATTTCAACCCGCAACATGAACTTCATGGAATTAAGCCACGCGGCCAAGGGCGCTGCTTCCTCAGCTTCGACGATCAACCACGTGGTCCCGCCGTCGTCCACCACTCTCGCATCGAACTCAATGCGGCCTTGAACCGTGAGCAGCAACAGCTCTGTGCCTGTGTTTGGTGCCAGATTGCTCAGCTGTTGGCTGGATAACGTATTCAGCCAGCTCAACCGGTCCGGACCGGCCACGGTCACCACTCCACGGTGGGAAAGATCCACGACGGCGGTGCCGGGCTTGCCCAAATATCCGGCCAGCAGACGCTGTTCACGGTTGGGGTCGCCATAGTGTGCGGCAACGCCGGCGTCGAGGCCGCCTGCCTGCACGGCTCCGTGACGGTTCAACAAAGGACTCAAATAGCTCATATCGCGTGCAACGCCTTCTCGTAGCGGCCTATTCCACCGCCCAGGGCGGACAGCGGTTAGGAGTTGACCTTGTGCAGGGCCGCCGAGGCATGCGCATCAAGGGATTTCCCTTGCGCAGCCACATCCCAACGCCAGTAAAGGTCGCCGTTCACGAGCCCAAAAATGCGGGTTGCCGCCGTGTAGTCCTTGGCTCCGGCACCGCGCATGACGGCGTCGGTGGAAAGCTGGATCTGGGGGCCCTTGATGCTGCCGTAGTACAGCTCGGAGATGCCGCCGGGATGGACAATGTTGACCACCAGGTCAAAGCCGCCGTCCGCGTTGCGCAGCGCCTCGACATCGTCCGCCGTCCGCAGTGCAGGGACCATGTCGGCAGGGATCAAGCCGGGACCGCCGTCGGAATCATTCAGGGGCCGATCCAGCTGCCAGAAACCGGTTTCCACGGAGAGTGGACGCAAAATAGCGCCGTTTTCGTCCGTGAGCCAAGACTCTGCGGAGTACTGCAGGTAGGGCAGTCCATTGTCCTTGAAGGTCGCCGTCTGGATGAAGTATTCATCGTCGGCTTCGCCGGCTCCAAGGCGGCCAGCACCGGTCCAAGTACCAAGAAGCCACGACAGTGGAACTAGTTCCGGGGTCAGGCCGGTGGGAATTTCAATGGCCATGACAGATTACTGCTGACCTTTGAACAGGCGCCACACCACCAGTCCGGCAAACCAGGCCATGGCTACGCTGGCCACCACCAAAAGGCAAATGTAGAAAATTTCCAAGGCAAGTACGCTCATGATGCCATCCTACAATGATCTGCCAAGCTTCCGTGCGGACCGCTTGATGACTGGGTGCGCCGCGGCATGATTTCGTGCCTTGGAGCGGCCTGCCTAATGCAGAATAATCTTTTCCACGAAGTAGACAAGGGCGCCCAAGGAAAGGATAGGGGCCAGTCCGGCAGCCACAACACCCACCACGTGTTCCGGTTTCCGCGACAGGGTCCGCAGTTGGCGGAAAGCAGCCATGACAGCACCAACCAAGACGCCTAGCACGGCTGCCTGAGCTACGTGCACATTGGAAAACAGCAGGGCCGCGAGGGGCCCGGCAAGCGCAGCCATCACGATCGTCAGCGGTGCAAGCACCCGATCGGGCCAGGGCAGCATGCCAATGGCAATGGCCACCGCGGCGCTGATGGCCACAATGAGGGTCATTCCCGGCTCCCCTAGGAACCGGATGGAAGCCACCCACCCGCTCGCAAACCCCGCAATGGCAACTCCGGTTCCGGCTCCCAGGGTGGATTCCAGCCGATGCTTCTGCCCGGTGCCCCGAAGAAGCTGCACCACCATTACCCCGGCAAAACCCACAGCGATCAAGATGGGTGTCCACACCAGGTAGTCTCCGCCTGCATCCAGACCGGCGGTCAAGGCGGAGCCCACACCAGTCAGGGCGATGACGGTGCCGAGAGTCTTCTTGGCCGGAATCGCCAAGTAGTGAGGCCAGCCATACCCAAAAGCGGCGGCCAGGGCAATCCCGAAGCCCACCGTCCAGACCAAACCCAGATAGTGCGCTGACACCAGCAGCACCAAGGCAACGATGGCTATAAGTCCGGCTATAGATGACTTCACACACCAATCCTCCCTTATTCTGCCGGTACACTGTGGAACAACCCTCGCGGACGGTGCGTCTTGACTTTTTTGGCTGCTTTCAGCGCCGGCCCGGAAACTTGTTTGTCGCTGAAAGATGCGTGCTCAATGCACTTTGTTAGGAAGTCATGTCGCAGATTTTAATGCTGACCAACCACCGGGGCAGTTCCTTGGAGATCCTGCCCGCGTTGGAGCTGCTCAGCCACAACGTCCTCATTCTTCCAGCAGTACCCACCGCCTTGCTCGACGCAAAACCCGCGGACCTCATCATGGTTGACGCCCGGCAGGACCTCTCCGGCTCCCGGTCCCTCTGCCAGCTGCTGCGTGCGACCGGCATCAGCATTCCCCTGCTGCTGGTGTTGACAGAGGGCGGCATGGCAGCCGTGACAGCGTCATGGTCGGCAGACGACGTCCTTCTTAATATTGCCGGGCCCGCAGAGGTGGAAGCTCGCATCCGGTTGGCCCTGACCCGTGCAGATGTGGCGGAAGACAGCTCGCACCAGGAAATCCAGGCTGCCGGAATTGTCATCAACGAGGGCAGCTACACGGCGCTGGTTCACGGGACAGTGCTGAACCTTACCTACAAGGAATTTGAGCTGCTGAAGTATCTTGCCCAGCATCCGGGGCGGGTTTTCACGAGAGCCCAGTTGCTCAATGAGGTGTGGGGCTACGACTACTACGGGGGCACTCGCACGGTGGATGTCCATGTTCGGCGCCTGCGCGCGAAGCTGGGATCCGAGAACGAAAAATTGATCAGCACCGTCAGGAACGTGGGTTATCTGCTCAGCGTTTCCAAAGTGCCCGACGACACCCTCAGCGAGGCATGACGCCCGCTGCCGGGAATCCACGAGAGGACCCACCTTTGAACCGCAAGCTCTTTCCTGAAGCGCTCCTGGTCATGGATTACGGCACCTTTGAATCGCAATTCGACAGCCATCGCCTGGAACGCCTGAAGTCAATGGTTCAGCTGGGCACACCCGTGTCGACGGATTCCTTTGACGACCCTGCCGTTGCCGGGCGCCTGGCTGGGATTGAAATCCTCATCACCAGCTGGGGCGTGCCCTTGCTTGATGAAGCCCGGCTGGCTCAACTGCCCAAGCTCAGGGCAGTCTTCCACTGTGCAGGTTCTGTGCGTCCGTTGGTCAGCGACGCACTCTGGGACCGTGGGATTGTTGTTTCCAATGGTGCCGAAGCCAACGCCGTCCCGGTGGCCGAATTCACTTTGGCCACCATCATCCTTGCTGGCAAGCGGGCACAAGTGCTGGCCAATGATGCCCGCAACCACCGCGGCTCAAACAGCTATGGCCAACTGCGCGGTGAGCTCGGCAACTTGGGCAGGACCGTCGGGGTGGTGGGTTACTCCAAGATTGGCCGGCGCGTTGTTGAGCTGCTGCAGATATTGCAGGATGTGCGCGTGTTCGTTGCAGATCCTTATGCGGACCCCGTGGAGGTTTCAGCTGCGGGCGCCACGCTGATCCCGTTGGATGCACTCATCCCGGCTGTAGATATCCTCTCCCTTCATGCCCCCGAGCTTCCCAGCACGCGTCACATGATCGGGGCGCTGGAACTGGCAGCCTTGGCGGACAACGCCACCTTGATCAACACGGCCCGCGGTTCACTCGTTGATACGGCCGCGTTGGAGGAGGCCTGCTGCGGCGGCCGCATTACCGCCATCCTGGATGTCACAGACCCCGAACCGCTTGACGCCGATTCCATCCTGTATGACCTTCCAAATGTGGTCCTGACGCCCCACATTGCCGGTTCACTGGGGACGGAAACCCGCCGGATGTCTGACATGGCGCTCAACGACCTGGCCCACTACCTCAACGACGAACCGCTGGATGCTCAGGTGCACGCCCACGATATGAACCTAAGCGCCTGAGCTAACCCCTGATACGGCAAAAGGGCCCATTTCCTTGACGGAAATGGGCCCTTTTGAATAAGTGGAGGACATACGGGTCGAACGTATCGAAGGCACCCCACTGGTGCATCCCCCCAGCACAACTGCAGGAACCGTTCCGTTCCTTCATTTGCCACCGCACTCCGGTTGCCCGGCCGCGCTGCTCTCAAACTGTATGTCATCACCGCGCAAGGGTGCAAATTGGCTGCAGGACCGAGCTGACGCCCGGCTCATTCGACACGATCACAGCCGGAGAGTCTCGCATTAGCTTGCGCACTCACACTAGGCTGTGGTTATGAGCCCCGCAAAGACTGACAGCTGGCCGGTAACGGTGGTTCCGGGCGCGCCCGGCCCTGAGCTCCTGCAGGAGATCCAGGCCGTGATTGAAGCAGCCGAAGACGCTGACGGCAATCCGCCCTTCTCGGAACAAACCCTCGTTGAACTCAAATCCGCCCAGGCAGGCCCCCACACCGTGCTGACCCTGCTCACCTATGCCCCAGAGGACGCCTCGCCCACGGTGGGTGAGGACCTTGCCGGCGTCGCCGTGGTGGTGCTCGACGGCAGTGAAGGTGTGCTGGAAATCGTCGTGCACCCGGCCTACCGCAATGAGGGCGTCGGAGCCATTGTGGTGGACAAACTACTTGAGGTCCGCGGGCTCAAAGGCATCAAGGCGTGGTCTCACGGCGATCATGAAGCTGCCGCTGATCTTGCCGCCAGCTACGGCTACCGTGCCATCCGCGAACTGTGGCGCATGCGCCTTGTCCGGCAGGCGCCGTCGTCCATGGGACCACCGGCGCAACCCGACCTTGACTACCCAACGCCCGACGGCGTGCGGTTGCGGACATTTGTTCCGAACCAGGACGAGCAAGCATGGCTGGCAGCCAATGCCGCAGCGTTTGCCCACCACCCGGAACAGGGGGCGCTGACCCTTGACGACTTGCAAGCCCGCATCGCCGAGCCATGGTTTGACCCGGCGGGATTCTTTTTGGCAGTCAATGACGCCGATGAGATCTTGGGCTTCCACTGGACGAAGGTCCATGCCTCCCGCCCCGGCCAGGCAGCCATGGGCGAGGTGTACGTGGTGGGGGTGACTCCTGCGGCGCAGGGATTGGGCCTGGGCCGGACGTTGACGCGACAGGGCATCGACCACCTGCAAAACGCCGGCCTGCGTGCCATTATGCTTTACGTTGATGCAGACAATGAAGCCGCAGTTTCGCTGTACCGCCAGCTGGGCTTTACGAAGTGGGATTCCGACGTCATGTATGGGCCAATGTCTGCCTAAGGTGTTGGCCTTCCCAACGGATGGGGCCCACGCTGACAAGTGTGATTCAAAGCAGTACCAACTCTGAGGACCAGTGGATGAAGCGCGAATACAAGGGGACCCTGAACAAGGCATCAGGCAGCGGCCGGGAACGGTTCGTTTCCGGGGAAGTACCCTCTTCACGGGCCACCCAAGACAGGATTGAGATCCCTGATTTTGAGCCCACGCTCATTCCTGAAGGGGACATCACTCCTGACAGGTTCCTCGACCGTGAGCTGAGCTGGCTGGCTTTCAATGCCCGGGTCCTGGAATTGGCCGAAGACCCCGATTTGCAGCTGTTGGAGCGGGTAAACTTTCTGTCGATCTTTGCCTCCAACTTGGACGAGTTCTTCATGGTGCGCGTGGCCGGCCTGAAGCGCCGCATTGCCACCGGCCTGGCCGTGCCTTCCCCTGCAGGCTTGAGCCCGCTGGAGGTGCTGGAGCAAATCAGCGAAGCCGCCCATGAATTGCAGATTCGGCATTCCCACGTCTTCGCCAGCCAGATCAGACCCGCACTGGCATACGAGCACATCCACTTGGTCCATTGGGAGGAGCTTGACGACCCCTCCAAGGTGCAGCTGGCGAAGATGTTCTCCGAGAAGATCTTCCCCATCCTGACGCCGCTGGCCGTTGATCCGGCCCACCCGTTCCCGTACATTTCCGGGCTGTCGCTGAACTTGGCGGTGGTGGTCCGCAACCCCGTCAGCGGTAAGGAACTGTTTGCCCGCGTCAAGGTCCCGGACCTGCTGCCCCGGCTCGTTGCCCTCGACGGACCCCGCGCTGGCACGGTGCCCGGGCGCGTGGCGCGGTTCATTCCGCTTGAAGAAGTCATTGCACAGTACCTCGATCAGCTCTTCCCGGGCATGGAAATTGTGGAGCACCACACTTTCAGGGTCACTCGCAATGAGGACCTGGAAGTTGAAGAGGACGACGCCGAGAACCTTCTGCAAGCGCTGGAGAAGGAACTGCTGCGCCGCAAGTTCGGCCCGCCCGTGCGCCTTGAAGTGGCCACGGACATCAACCCCAGCATCTTGGCACTGTTGGTTCGCGAACTGGATGTTGAAGAGTCTGAGGTCTACAAACTGCCAGCACCGCTGGATTTGCGCGGACTGTCCGTCATCGGTGCCATCGACCGCAGCGACCTGCGCTACCCCAAGCATGTGGCCCACACCTCGCGAGATCTGAACCCGTCCGAAACGTCCAAGGCTGCGAACGTGTTTGCGGCCATGCGCCGCCGCGATATTCTCCTGCACCACCCCTACGACGCATTCTCCACCTCAGTGCAGGCGTTCTTGGAGCAGGCCGCAGCCGACCCCAAAGTCCGTGCCATCAAGCAGACCCTGTACCGCACCTCGGGCGACTCCCCCATTGTTGACGCGTTGGTGGATGCCGCGGAGGCCGGCAAGCAAGTGTTGGCGCTGGTGGAAATCAAGGCTCGTTTTGACGAACAGGCGAATATTTCCTGGGCACGCAAACTTGAGCAGGCCGGCGTGCACGTGGTGTATGGCATTGTCGGTCTAAAGACCCACTGCAAGCTGTCTTTGGTGGTCCGTCAGGAACAGGATGGGCTGCGCCGCTACTGCCACATTGGCACCGGCAACTACCACCCCCGCACCGCGCGCTACTACGAAGATTTGGGGTTGCTGACGGCCGACAACCAAGTGGGTGAAGACCTCTCGAAGCTGTTCAACCAGCTGTCTGGCTACGCGCCCAAGACGTCCTTCGACCGCCTGTTGGTAGCGCCACGCTCGGTGCGTTCAGGCTTGATCGAGCTGATCGACACCGAGATCGCCAACAAGAAGGCTGGCCTGCCGGCCAAGGTATGCATCAAGGTCAACTCCATGGTCGATGAAGCCATCATCGACTCCCTGTACCGTGCTTCCCAGGCAGGGGTGGAAGTCGGTGTGATTGTGCGCGGCATTTGTTCGCTGAGGCCAGGAGTGCCCGGACTCAGCGAGAACATCACAGTGCGTTCAATTCTGGGCCGCTTCCTTGAACACTCCCGAGTCTTTACCTTCGCCAACGCCGGGGATCCTATTGTCTACATGGGCTCTGCGGACATGATGCACCGCAATCTGGACCGCCGGGTAGAAGCACTGGTCCGGCTTTCCAACCGTGAAGACATTGCCGAGGTTGACTCGTTGATGACGCGCTACCTTGATCCGGGCACGTCCAGCTGGCATCTGGACAACGACGGCGAATGGAAACGACACCATCAAAACGACGAAGGAGAACCGTTGCTCGATGTCCAGTCATGGCTGCTTGCCAGCCGTTCCCGTTCGCGATCAGCACTGCATTCGTAATGCGCAACACTGAACATCTTGAAGAACCGGTGGATGAATTCACCGGCCCCTCCATCTACGCGGCGGGTGCACTGTGCTGGCGGGTCAAGAAGAAGAAGCTTGAACTCCTGCTGATCCACCGCCAACGCTATGACGACTGGTCCTGGCCCAAGGGGAAGCTGGACAAGGGCGAAACCCTGGCTGAATGTGCCGTGCGCGAAGTGTACGAGGAAGTCGGCCTGCCCATCACGTTGGGCATTCCGCTGCCTTCCATCCGCTACCCCGTCAAGCCCGGCCTCAAGGAGGTTCACTACTGGGCTTCTTCAGTGGATGATATGCCTCCCATCCCTGATGGGAAGGAGGTGGACGCGGCAATTTGGTGCAGCCCCAACAAGGCCCGCGGCCTGCTGTCCAACCCTTCCGATGTGGAGCCACTTGAAGCTTTGGTGGCCGCTCACGAGAACGGCACCCTTGACACGTGGCCACTGCTGATTATCAGGCATGCCAAAGCCAAACCCCGTTCAGCATGGACACGCGCTGAGGGCGAACGTCCCCTTGCTGCGACGGGAAAACGCCAGGCCTTGTACCTTCAGCGGCTGCTGATGTCATGGCACCCCGCACGCATCCAAACCAGCGGCTGGATGCGCTGCATCTCAACAATTTCCCCTTACGCCCAAGCCACCAAGGCAAAGGTCAAGGTGGTGCCTTGGCTGACCGAGACCGACCACAAGCGCAATCCAGCCAAGGTCGAGGCAACCGTGGAAAAGCTGCTCACAAGGACCAGCGCCACTGCCGTGTGCACGCACCGCCCTGTGCTGCCCACGATTCTGACCACGCTGGCCGGACACATGTCCGTCGATCTGGGCGAATCACTGCCGTTGCTGGATCCGCACCTCTCCCCCGGGGAGGTCTTGGTGGCCCACGTTTCGCTCGAAGAACCCGGCCGCATTGTGGCGCTGGAACAGCACAAACCCTACGAGGACTGACTCCCGCCATTATCGGGCACGCACCTTGGCCGCTTGTTCGCACCTTGGCCGCTTATTCGGCGGGACCACTCCCCGCATAAGCACACAAGCAGCGTTTATGCGATATACAGCATGACACCCCTCCCTTTGTACTGCATACTTGATACAAAGGTTTTCGAAATATGGGGGAATGATGTCCGAGCCAAACCCGTTGGCACCGAATCTGTTTGAGATTCTTGTGGTGCTGGCGCCCGTCGTGGCACTGGCCGCCCTTGTCCTGTACCTGGTGCTGCGCTTCGTCGTGTGGGCTCCGAAGCCGGAGAAGATCCTCGAGACTGTGCGCAAGCACGCGCTGTGGACTGGTCTCATCGCCTGGGCGTTGAGCAGCCTGGTTGCCGCCGGGCAGGCTGGAATATATCCCCCTGGGCAGCTGCAGGCGGTCGGTTCCGCCTGGGCCCTCATTCCCTGGTTCGCGATCTTCGCTCCGATCGTCGCCGTGCTGGGCGTCCACGCCATTGGGCAGGCGTCCTGGCCTGCACCAAAATCCCCCCAGCGCGCCGCAGTGTTGGAATTCCGCCGAGCCCGCGACTTCGTTGAGCCCGCCCTGGGGGCAGTGGTGTTGGGAGTGTTCATCTTCTCCGCCGGAACCCTGGTTTGGTTGGCGTTCACTCCCGCCTTTCCCGCACTGGAGCCACTGTCATCAATTGTCGGAACGGGCTGGGCGGGGGCCACCAACGGAAGGATCGAAGGCTATGTGCTGGCCGCAGCCTTGGGTGCGGCATTGCTTGTCCTGACGTTCGGCACTCTGTTGGTCATGCGCCTGATTGCCTCACGCCGTTCGCTGGAGACACTGACCTCCGAACAAAATAGAACACTTCGGGTCATCGGCATGAACCGCCTCTTACGCGTCTGTGTGACCATTGCCTCGGGGTTGGCCAGCATTGCCGGTAACTTCATGGTCCAGCCCATTCCCAACCCGGATGTCATCTCCACGTCCTGGATCAACTGGATAGGCGTGGTCAACGTGGTCATCCTCGGCGTCATGCTGATGTGGAAGCCGCCGTTCCTGGGAGCAAGCGACGATTCGGTGGACTCTTCCTCCGCGGTTCCGGAACTGGCACTCGGCGATGGCCCAGCCGCCGCCAAGGTGGGCGATTCGGCGCTGTCAGTCGTGTTGCCCGTGATCCTGGTCCTCGGCCTGGCGTCTGCCACTCTCCTCCCGTGGCACGACGGCTTGTCTTTGATATTCCTGGAGGTGGTTGCCCTGCTGCTCACCTTTGCAGGCTCGGAATTCCTCATCAGCCGCAATTACGCCAGGCCGGGGCGTCCCCGTGTGCAGTTGGGCAAGCCATTGCCCTGGCCCCTGTGGGCGGCACTTCTGCTCGCCGCCATGGGACTTGCGCTGGTCCTGAGCCTGCTATCGGTGCCCAGCTCGGCGGGCAACACCCCCAACTCCTTGTTCCTCACCCCCCCTGCCTACGCCTTGGCCATCCCAGTCATCGGGACCTTGGCGGGGGCGCTGGTCCTTCAGCGTCCGGCCCTGAATAACTCGCCATGCTCCTTTGACACCTTGCTGCGCCGCCGCTCTCTTTTCCGCATTGGGCGGACGGTTGCTGGAGGCTGGTTCGCAATCCTCGGGGTGCTGCTGCCGGTAGTGCCGTCGGATCCGAACCCGCTGGCACTCCAGTTCAACACCCAGCTCCTCGGCATCCTGTGCATGCTCATCGGGGCACTCCTACTGCTCTTTCCCGTGCGAAAATTCACTCCGGCCGACTACTGCGGACAGACACCTGTGCCGCTGCCGGACACTTCCTCGAGCGGCAGGTAGCAAGGCGTGGAAGCACGCATTGTCATCGACTTGGGCACCGCCACACCACCTTACGAGCAGGTAAAAACGCAGATTGCCTCACTCATTGCCGTCGGTGAACTACACACCGGCGCCCGATTGCCCACCATCAGGAGTTTGGCCGGTGACCTGGGCGTTGCAGCGGGAACGGTGGCCCGTGCCTACAAGGAGCTTGAAGCGGTGGGGCTTGTCACCAGCAACCGCAGGCAGGGGACGGTGGTCTCGGGATATCGACAAGCACCAGCTGAATCCGAAACTGAACCGCCAGCGCCGGAGGTGCTCGCCGCCGTCGACCAGTTGCTGGATGCAGGTGAACAGGCCGGGCTGGACGCGAAGGCGCTGCACTCCCTTCTTCAGGGCCGTCTCAGCCAGCGGGCAACTCACACTTGGTCTGGACAAACTCGACGGCCGGGGGCGGACAAGTAGACTGTTGCGCGTGACTATTTTGACCCCGTACGAAGACATGCTCCGCGACGTGCTGGCCAACGGCACCATGAAGTCGGACCGGACAGGCACCGGCACGCGGAGTGTCTTCGGCCGCCAACTACGCTTCGACCTCTCCGAAAGCTTCCCGCTCATCACCACCAAGCGGGTCCATTTCAAGTCGGTGGCCATGGAGCTGCTGTGGTTCTTGCGCGGTGATTCCAATGTTCGCTGGCTGCAGGAAAACGGCGTCAAAATTTGGAACGAATGGGCGGACGACGCCGGTGAGCTGGGTCCTGTCTACGGCGTCCAGTGGCGCTCGTGGCCCACACCGGACGGGGAACACATCGACCAGATTAGCCAGGTCATGGACTCGCTTCACGAGAATCCGGATTCACGCAGGCACATTGTTTCGGCGTGGAATGTTGGCGAGTTGAAGAACATGGCGCTGCCTCCGTGTCACGCGTTCTTCCAGTTTTACGTTGCCCCCACCGAGGACGGCCGCGGCAAACTCAGCTGCCAGCTGTACCAACGCTCCGCTGACACTTTCCTCGGCGTGCCCTTCAACATTGCCTCCTATGCGCTGCTGACCATGATGATGGCTCAGCAGTTGGACATGGAAGCGGGCGAATTCATCTGGACCGGAGGCGACGTGCATATTTATGAGGACCATCTCAGCCAGGTCGCAGAACAGCTCGGCCGTGAGGCCTACCCTTACCCGCAGCTGCGTTTCGCACGCAGGCCCGAGTCAATCTTTGACTACACTTTTGACGACTTCGAGCTGGTCAACTACCAGCACCACCCTGCGATTAAGGCCCCGATTGCCGTATGAGTGACGCACCTATTAGCCCGAAGTACTACCATTTCAGCCAGCCCATCATCGGCATGATCTGGGCACAAACCAATCAAGGCGTCATTGGCGCCGACGGCGGCATGCCTTGGCACCTGCCGGAAGACCTGGCACACTTCAAAAAGGTCACCCTTGGCCACCCCGTTGTCATGGGGCGTAAAACCTGGGATTCCTTCCCGGAAAAATTCCGCCCTCTGCCGCAGCGCACGAACATCGTGGTGACCCGCCAACAAGGGTGGGCCGCATCGCCTGAGGCGGGGGGCGCCGTCGTGCTTGACTCGGTGGAAGAAGCCCTGGTGGAGGCGCAATTCTCCCCCGGCGGCAACGAGGTCTGGGTCATCGGCGGCGGGCAGGTCTTTGAGCAGGCGATTGAGCATTGCAATGTGGCTGTGGTGACCGTGATTAATACAGGTGTTTCAGGTGACACGCAGGCGCCCGTGCTGGATCACGAATGGACGTTTCGCGGGGCGTCGCCGCTGGAAGGCTGGCACACGTCAAAGAACGGCACCGAATACCGGATCACACTCTGGGCCAGGGGAGAAACCGAATTCGAGGCACCGGAGTAGGACCGGTGCAGGCACAGGGAGTCCACCCCATCGCGGGCCCAGATTCGCACCGCTAAGCTGAGTTTCATCTGCAACAACTTAACCTGTCCCCGCACACTCCGGAGCTGCTATGTCTGAAATGCTGGCCGCTGCTGTTGAAGTACTCCGCGCTTCCCCGCACAGTGGCGCGGCCAGTACCGCTGTGTCATTGCCCGCACGGGCACAATGTTGGATGAAACAGCCACCGAGCTGAACAAGAACGTGCGTGAGCAGGAACAGGCAAGTTCCGTTGCCAGTTTGGGTGACAGCCCCGGATTACCCTCGAAAGTGCCCGTCAACCCAACGCCGCACGCCCAATTCGGCCCGGACTTTCTGGCCGACCCTGATTCGCCGTTCCGCGATGGGTGGGATATCTACAGCGGGGTGGACTGGGTGTTGGGCTGGGCCACTTGGACAGTGTCAACCACTTTGCCAATGACGAAGCCGGGCAGGGCGCTTACTCCCTCGTCAAAGCAGGTTTGGGTGCCGCCTCATTCGCTCCGCCACCGTTGGGCACAGCTGCCGCGATTGGCAGTGGAGCGCTGTTCTTTTACTACAACGTGCCCGTCATCCATGACACCGATAACTTCGTCGGTGGCAAGATCGCCGGCGGCGCTGTCGCGGCCACGGACGCGGTGGTCGAGGGGGCAGGTGCAGTTGTTGACGGAGTGGCCGACGGCGCCAAACCCGTCACCAAGAACGTTGCCAAGTTCTTTGGCTTCTAACCACAAGGAGCTAAGACTTTGACGCAAGCAACCAGCACTGCGGACATCGCGGCAGAACAAGGGTTCCCTGATGCCATCAGTTTTGGTTTCGCCGAACTGGTGGCATTGCTGAACCTCGTGCGCGGTGAAGCAACCACTGCCAGTGCGGCAGCGCTGCGCATTGAAAACGAACTCGATGACGACAAGATTTTCTTTGCCGGCGCCTTATCACTTGTTGCCCGAGGATATGCGACCGTAAAATCCGGGGGAGAGTTGAGCATCAGCGGTCCGGTTGCCGCTGTCACCCACGCACTCTCGACCGCCACCCGGCGCATGGAAATTGGCCTGGTCACCCCCGAATCCGCGGTCAGTGTGATCACCGTGGATACACCGGAATTCCACATCATTCTCCAGCCACGGGCCTACCTCACGTGGTTCGCCGTGGCGCAAAACGCCTGGCATCTCAGCAGCTGAGGGCAACTTCTGGATCATGCTCAAGCATCTCCAGGACAACCCGGCTGGCGGCGCGAGTATCAAGCGCGTCGCAGACTCCTGGACCATTGGTTGCAACACGGCAAGCCCGGAAGACATCCCTGAGATCACCGGCCTCTCTGATTCTGACGTCTTGGAAAGGATCGGTCAGATCAGGCAGGACCGGGCGTGAAAAATGACCCTCAACGGCCCAGTCGGGATGCGGCCGTCACGGCGTGGCACAACGCGGCTGTAACCGCTGGCCAGACTGAACGCATACTGGTGCGGGCAATCAATGGTGAGCGGATCAGCTACTTGCCTAAGGAATACGGGGTGACGCGCATGACGCACGGTAATACCATCACTTCTGCGTGGGGAAATTGGCTCATGGTCGGCTTCATGATTGCCATCATGGTGGTCATTCCATGGAGCATCCTGGTTGCCATTGGGAAGAACAATGGGCAGCCGTCATTCTGGCTATGGTTGCTCCCACTAATATTCGTACCCTTGGCCCTTTACTTTGCCAAGAAGGCAAGGCGAGAGGCGAAAGCAGTCAAACTGCGACGCGAAAGGGGCCTGCCTGCTCCCACCTCGCAAACCATAGACAGCAAATGGCACGGGCCACGCCCCGATCCAGCCAAATAGCCCACCCGCTGTTCACCAGATGAAACGAACTACAGCCGATTTGCCCCTCCCCACTAAACTGGTGCCATGACCAATAACAATGTTCCTTCCGTCGGCCTGGTTGGTTGGCGCGGCATGGTCGGTTCCGTTCTGCTGCAGCGCATGCAGGACGAGGGCGACTTCGGCGATATCAACCCCGTCTTTTTCTCCACCTCAAACGCTGGCGGCAGCGCCCCGGTGATTACGAGCGCCGGCGATGCCGGCAAACTTGAAGACGCCTTTGACATTGACACGTTGGCCAAACTTCCGATTATTGTCACCGCCCAGGGAGGGGACTACACCAGCCGCGTTCACAGCGAGCTGCGCAGCCGCGGCTGGGACGGCCTGTGGCTCGACGCCGCGTCCACGCTGCGCATGAATGACGACTCGATCATTGTCCTTGACCCCATCAACCGTGCCGCCATCGATGCAGGCATGGCCAATGGCACACGCGACTTCGTGGGCGGCAACTGCACCGTCTCATGCATGCTCATGGGCTTGGGCGGTTTGTTCAAGAACGGCATCGTCGAGTGGGGCACCTCCATGACCTACCAAGCTGCCTCCGGAGGCGGCGCCCGCCACATGCGCGAGCTGCTGAACCAGTTCGGCACGCTCAACTCCGAGGTTTCCAGCGAACTGGACAACCCGGCGTCGGCCATCCTTGAAATTGACCGCAAGGTCCTAGCCCACCAGCGCGAAGGCATCGACTCCAGCCAGTTCGGCGTTCCGCTGGCCGGTTCACTGATCCCCTGGATCGACGCGGACCTGGGCAACGGACAATCCAAGGAAGAGTGGAAGGCCGGGGTGGAGACCAACAAGATCCTGGGCAACTCCGCTGACAATCAGGTCATCATGGACGGACTGTGCGTCCGCATCGGCGCCATGCGCTCCCACTCACAGGCGCTGACCTTGAAGCTGCGCGAAGACCTCCCCGTCGCTGAGATCGAGTCCCTTTTGGCCAACGACAACGAGTGGGTCAAGGTGGTGCCGAACACGAAGGAAGCCTCCATGTCCGACCTCACCCCGGTGGCCGCTTCCGGCACGCTGGAAGTCCCTGTGGGCCGCATCCGCAAGATGGACATGGGCCCGGAATACATCAGCGCCTTCACGGTGGGAGACCAGCTCCTGTGGGGTGCCGCCGAGCCGCTTCGCCGCATGCTCAAGATCGCTGTCGGCACGCTCTAACACTAGAGTTCCTAAAAAGCTCAGCCTCCAGCAGGGCGCACTTTCTTTATGAACGTGCGCCCTGCGGCGTTTAAAAATGTTTTCACGGGGCCACTTGAATTCTAGGGGTCGTTGCAACACCTGGTGTTTAGTTGGTTATCAGTAGATCATGAAGTTGCTCGGCTGGTGTATTCCAGTTGAGCGTTTTGCGTGGGCGTGCGTTGAGTTCCTGGGCGACGTG
>NZ_JAFMPX010000029.1 GCF_017353415.1 Arthrobacter sp. E3 | reverse complement strand
TCACCTGCTCAAACACTTCAAAGACGACAAAACCAGACACGGCCACTACCGCCGCGAACACGACCCGGAACGAACCAAGATCCGCCTCCGCGGCTGGAAACCCCTCCCCACCACCAACGGCACCACCACCAACGGCACCACCGCCTGGCTCAGCCCCTCCGGAAAATACCACCGACCCCAACACCACGAACCCCGACCACCGGCCTACCCCAAATGGCTCAAAAAACGCCTCAACAACGCACTCAACACGGCCCTCAACACCCTCCAAACCACCATCCCAACCACCAACCTGGGACCGCAACCCACCATCACCAGCCCACTAGAACACATCCTCATCAACTACACCAAACACCACAAAAAATAACCACGGGCAAAGTCGCTCAGCATCATCGACCGCTATGGGCTCCATGACATATCCGCAACGAGACAGCCAGCGATGGCAGCACATTTAACAATGCCGGAAACGACCTGTTCGCGCCCTAGACTTTCCCTGTGACCACAGTTCAAAGCACTAGGCCCCCAGCTGCCCCCACTCGGGCCGCTTCCAGTGGATGGAACAATTTCAGGCACGCGATCACCACCCCCCTGGCACTATCCGGGTTTATGGGTGGGCTGGCCTTCATTACGTATTCAGTGTTCTCATGGCTGCAATGGCACAGTTACACCATTCGCTCCTGGGACCTGGGCATCTTCACTCAGCTTGCCAAGGACTATGCGAACTTCCGCCCGCCCATAGTGAGCCTCAAGGGGGATGGTTATAATCTCCTCGGTGACCACTTTCACCCGCTTCTGGTCATACTCGCACCGTTTTATCGGCTATTTCCCAGCGCCTACACGCTATTGGTTGTTCAAAACATCTTGTTGGCGCTTTCTGTCGTCGCCGTCTGCAACTTCGCAATAAAGCGATTGGGAACAATCACTGGCGTGTGCCTGGGCCTCGGCTATGCCCTCAGCTGGGGCTTGCAGTCAGCCGTAGATTCCCAGTTTCACGAAGTTGCTTTTGCCGTACCTCTGCTGGCGCTTGCCTTGGTTGCGTTGCTGGAGGAGCGCTGGCGTTCTGTCTGGTTATGGGCCGCGTTGCTGGTTTTCGTCAAGGAAGATCTGGGGCTGACTGTATTTGTCATCGGACTTGTCATGGCCTGGCGGGCACGTAGTTCGGCAGGACTCTGGCTCTCCGTGTGGGGTGTCGGCTGGTTTGTCCTCACCACGAAAGTCATTCTGCCCTCGATGAATCCTGGCGATCACTGGGCCTACCAAAGTCAGCTCAACATCCGTGGATTGCTCAGCGACCCTGGTTCCCTGCTCCAACAGGACAAGGTCGCAACGGTCTTGCTCTTGGTAGCCATCACTGCTGGGCTATGTCTCTTCTCCCCGCTAACCTTGATTGTGCTTCCAACTCTTGCGTGGCGCTTCTTGTCCGATCTGCCCGTTTACTGGGGACAGGAATGGCAGTACAGCGCGGTACTCATGCCAGTGATTTTTTGCGCAGCCATCGATGCTCTTTCACGTCGGAAGGTACTCAATTCCGTCCGCTTAAGACGCCTCGCAGGCACAGCGGTATTGTTGATTGCACTAGTTTTGACTAGCCAGTATGCCTTTGGCAAGCTTTCCGACCCATCCAAGAATTTCCCACTCACCACCGCAGCTTCCTCTCAAAACGCCTTGGCAGCAGTGCCGGACGGTGTGACGGTGGAAACTGATATCTCCTTGATGAGCTACCTGGTCGACCGCACTGAAGTGTACTGGGTTGGGAACAAGAACCCTGCCCCCGAGTACGTGTTAATGGACGTTTCCAGCCGTGCGGGCGTTGTCTCTACTACCACCGCAGCCGAGGCGGAGCAGCGCTTCCCGGGCACACGTTTCATCACCGTCTTCGCCGACGGTCACTACCAAGTAGCAAAAAGGCAATAGTCGCCCATAAGATCATCGTCAGTTTGCGTCGGCGGCAGCCTTACGGGTTTTGGGGATGCCGAACCTGTCCCAGAGGTCTGTGAAACCTGGTCACTGAACTTCCGAAATCCATAGAGACCTAGTCCACACTCTTGATCTTTACCACGAATACCGCGCCAAGCAGGCCAATAATTGCCGCAACCACGTAGAGCGTGACGTAGCCCCCGAGGATGGTGACGAGCGGCCAGGCAATGATCGGCGCGATGACCTGCGGTAGCGAGTTCGCCACGTTAATGACGCCCATGTCCTTGCCTCGACTCGCCGATGACGGCAGCACCTGTGTGAGCAAGGCAAAATCAACGGCCAGATACACGCCATAGCCAACACCCAGGACTGCAGCCCCCACAAGCGCCCCAGTCCAAGTGGGGAAGAACGCCAGAATCAACGCGGCAAGGGCAATGATGGCCGATGACGCAATGACAAACGGTTTTCGCTTGCCAACCTTGTCCGTCCATTTCCCGCCAATCACAGCGGTGATCAGAGTCAAGACGGCATAGATCCCCGTCAGGATCAAAACACCGAATTCGGGGTTCTTGAAGCCCACCGCGTCCGTGAGGAAGAACAGCAGGTACAAGGTCACCAGGTGGTTTCCCACATTGACCAAGAACCTTGTTACCCAAGCCCAGGCAAAGTCAGGATACTTCCGTGGCGAAATCCAAAAGCCTTTGACGAAATTCGGCCAGGTAAATGCTGGCTTGTATTTGGCATCAAGCACGTGGTCATTGGCGAAAAACAAATACGGCACCATGCCGACTATGAGGCTGGCTGCACAAATGATGAAACCCAGCCTGAAATTACCGGCGACGACGGCGGCAATCGCGGCACCCACAAGGATTCCGGCCACAGTGCCCATTGAGGACAAACCGCCGATGGTACCGCGCTGCCGCACGGGCACCTGGTCGGGAATGGCAGCGGTGGTAGCGGAGAGCGCACCGTTGCAACCAAGCTGCACCAAGCACCACAACAACGTCATGGCAGCAACGGACGGCGCGCCAGCCAGGCCCACCAGCCCGATGGTTCCAAGCAACGCCCCAATGAAGACCCAAGGCACCCTGCGTCCAAAACGTGAGGTCGTCCTGTCGCTGAAGGTGCCAAACAGCGGGTTGGCGACCAAGGAGACTGCGGCACCGGCACCCGTGACGAGCGCCAGAATGCCCTCTTTGTCGGCTTGGCTAAAATCGGCAGCCTGCTGGCCCAATAAAACCTGGATGGGACCAAAAAATGCGGCGTTGATGCCTACATTGACCAACACAATGGAGGCTGTCCACCGGTGGCGTACATTCACTTCGGGTTCTGCCAACGCCAAACTGGCTGGCTGTTGGCCTTGGAGGCCCGATTCTTTGTCGTTCACTGTAGCTTCAGTCTCCCCGATTAATCCCAGCTGCACCATGCGTTCGCCCCAGTTTACGCACGGCTGTTCACTGAGTCTGCGCGTTACGAAGCTGTTCGCTGGCCCGGACTTGCTCGATGATGCGAAGCCCTGCCACGGAGTCCTCCGGATCCACCGGCACTGGGCCTCCCTCAATCATCGCCGCCGCCAACAACTCGTAGAACAGCGCAAAATTACCCGGTTCCGTAGGCACGGACACTAGTTCTCCGGTCCGGCCCACAGTGCCCCAGTCCGCTTCCGGCTCAACTCCATAGGCAGGGTTCCCAGGGCAGATACCGGACTTAATTTGGCTCTCCTGAACGTCTGCGCTTTCCTTCACATAGGCGGCCTTCACGCCAAGAACACGCATTCGTGGACCCATCTGGGCAACATTGAGATTCATCCACAGATGCGAGATGACACCGTTGGCGTGCTCAAGCGCCACGAAAACGTCGTCGTCGGCCAACTCTGCCAACCGCCGGGCGGCAAGCTCACCATAGACCCTCACTACTGGGCCAAAGAGTTGCAGCGCCTGGTCGATCAGGTGGGTGCCCAGATCGAAAAGGATGCCACCGCCGTCGGCCGCCGTAGCCTGCGCCTTCCACTCCTTCGTGATGTCAGGCTGCCAGCGCTCAAGCCGGGACTCAAAACGCCGCACCTCCCCCAGCTCACCCTGTGCGAGCAGCTTTTGCAACGTCAGATACTCCCCATCCCAGCGCCGGTTCTGGTAGGTGGTGAGAAGTTGGCCATGCTCCTTAGCCAAGGCGATTAGCGCCTCCCCATCGGCACTTGTGAGCGCAAACGGCTTGTCCACGACCACTGCACAAGCCGCCTCGAGCGCTGCGGTCGCCAAGGGGACATGCGTGGCTGGTGGGGTCGCGACTATTACCAAATCAATATCCTCACCGTGTGCACCCCGGTCCCATTCCTCACGTCCCACGATCATTGCCTGCGGATGTGCAGCCTGAGCCGCCGCCTGCCGCCGTGGATCCGACGTCACAATCACATCAAGGCTGAACTCTTTCAGCGACGCCAGGGAGGGGGCATGAAACACACTTCCCGCCAGACCAAACCCCAATAGTGCGGTACGGATTCTTTGTGCCATGGGTCATACCCTACAGCCGGGCTACCATGTGTTCCATGACGATTGATTCCCCCAGACTCAGTTCCCCTCTGAACACCACCGAGCAGGCAGCACTGGCTCGCACTCTAGCCAGCAGCGACGACGTGACAGTGTTTGTCGACGGGACTGCGCACCGCCTCGACGACGGCGCACGGGCTGCGGTGCTCGACTTGTTGCGCCGCCTTTCCAACGGGGATGCTGTCAGCGTGGCAAGTGTGGCGGAACTCCTCACGACCTCACAAGCGGCCGAAATGGCGGGGATCTCCCACACCTTCCTGCGCAACCTCACCGATCGTGGCGAGATTGCCGTCCAGTACCGCGGTTCCCACCGACGTATTCGCCGTCAAGACGTCACAGCTTGGCTCTTGGCACAGAAGGACGCAACTCACAACACCGCGACTCAAACCGCCGAAGAGAGGTCCCCCGGCACGTAGCCGGGTGCGTCACGCGCCTTTCTGCTAGTCTCAGCCCATGGATGGCGCTTGGCTCAATTCCGGGGATTTCCGGGGGATTAAGGACGAAGAACATGATCATTGGTGTTCCGCAGGAAATCAAGAACAACGAATTTCGCGTGGCCCTGACCACCTCCGGCGTTCATGAGCTCGTCAAGCACGGCCACACCGTGCTGGTGCAAAACAATGCCGGCGTCGGCTCCGGCATCAGCGACGCCGAATACGCCGCCGCAGGAGCTGAGCTGGTGTCGGACGCCAGCGACCTGTGGGCCCGCTCCGCTCTGGTAGTCAAGGTCAAGGAGCCGATTCCCAGCGAGTACTCCTACTTCCACCGCGGCTTGGTGCTGTTCACCTTTCTGCACTTGGCTGCCGACCCCCAACTCACGCACGCCCTCATGGACAGCGGGGTCACAGCCATCGCCTACGAAACTGTCCAAATTGGACACTCACTCCCATTGCTTGCGCCCATGTCCGAGGTTGCCGGCCGCCTTTCCGTGCAGGTCGGCGCCCAATGCCTGACCGCTCCAGCCGGTGGCCGCGGCATCCTTTTGGGCGGGGTGCCAGGAGTTCGGCCAGCGAACGTGGTGATCCTCGGAGCCGGCGTTTCAGGCTCCAACGCTGCCGCCATGGCCATCGGTTCCGGCGCAGACGTGACCATCCTTGACATCGACATCCCACGCCTGCAGGAATTGGATGCCCAATATCAGGGCCGCCTGAAGACCCTCGCTTCTAATACCTTGGAAATCGAAAAAGCAGTGCTGCAGGCAGACCTTGTCATCGGCTCTGTGCTTATTCCCGGCGCGAAGGCTCCGAAACTGATCAGCAATGACCTGGTCTCCCGCATGAAGCATGGCTCGGTCTTGGTGGATATTGCCGTGGACCAGGGCGGCTGCTTTGAAGACACCCACCCGACCACCCACGAAGACCCCACCTTCAAAGTCCACAATTCAATCTTCTACTGTGTGGCTAACATGCCCGGGGCGGTCCCCAACACCTCCACCTACGCACTGACCAACGTGACCCTGCGCTACACCTTGGCGCTGGCGAATCTCGGGGTGGCCAAGGCATTGGCCTCCGATCCTGCCTTGGCAGCGGGCCTGAACGTTGCCAGCGGACACGTGACACATCACTCGGTTTCCACCGCACTCGGCCTACCTTTGTCCGGAAGCTAGCGTCTGTGTGCGCACGAGCACTGTGACCTGACCGCGACAACATTGCGGTTGAGTCCCCTTTTTTCCTCAACCTCTGGTTCTGTCGGCCCGCCGCGCCTAACTTGGTTCCATGGGACATTGCTTGTCCCCCGAAGTTCACCGGGAGGTCGCCATGCGCAGCATGGGAAAGTGGTCAATCACCGCAGTGCTGGCAACTGGGGCCTTGATTTTGGCTGGCTGCACGGGCAATCCGACGCCATCGGCCACGGCGCCTGCCCCCGCCACCACCGCGGCCTCGGCAACCACGACGCCGGCCTCGGCAACCAGCGGAACCCTGGCTCCGGCGTCGAACGTTCCAACGGATTCAATGGAACCGACCGTGCTTCCCAAAAACGCGTCGGTCACGTTGTTTTACATTGCCATGGCCGACGGCGGGACCTCGGGTCCCACGGTGGGCTGCGGTGACAGCGCCGTTGCCGTGACCAGCCCGGCAGTCAGCTTTACGGACCCCGTGGAGGGGGCGTTGCGGACCCTGTTGGAGAACCACTCCGAAGAAATCGGCCAGTCCGGGCTTGTCAACACACTGTGGCAATCCCGGCTCACGGTGGATTCAATTGACCGCTCCGGGGGCACCGTCACCGCACATCTGACCGGCACCCTCACCATGGGCGGGGAATGCGACATCCCACGCGTTGAACAGCAGCTTTCCCTCACGGCCCAGCAAGCAGCGGGCGCACCCGTGGCCATCACCATCAATGGAAAAACGTTGAGTGAGGCACTGAGTCTGAAATAGCAGTCACCTTGGAAAAACTTTTGATGCCTATTTAGCAACAATGGTTATATCCTGAGCACGTGAACACTCCAAGCTCTGGCGCCAATGCAGCCGCCGAATCATTGTCCGAAGAAACCGTCGACGCCTTGGTCAGGGCACAGCAAGGAGCTGCGCCGGTTCAATCTGCTCACCGGCACGAGTCCCTGCTGTCCTCCCGTGCAGCCAACATCAAGCAGTCGGCTGTGCGTGATGTGTTTGAAATTTCCATGCAGCCGGGTCTCGTGTCACTGGCTGGTGGCAATCCTTACTTGCAATCGCTGCCGTTGGACCGGCTGGCAGCCACAGCGTCCGCCATCATTTCCGAGCATGGTTTGGAAGCACTGCAGTATGGCGGAGGTCAGGGCACCTTGGAACTGCGCACCCAAATTTGCCAGGTGATGGCAGCCGAGGGCATCGTTGGCGCGGACCCGGACAACGTGGTGATTACAGCCGGCTCGCAGTCCGCGCAGGACGTCGCCGCCAAGGTCTTTTGCAATCCTGGCGATGTGATCCTGCTGGAAAACCCCACCTACGTCGGTGCCCTCAACACCTTTGAAGCTTATGAGGTGGACATCCAGCCTGTTGCCGGAGATGAACACGGTCTGATTCCGGACGAGCTCCGCAGCACCATCGCCCGCGTGCAAGGCGAAGGCAAAACCATCAAGTTGCTGTACACGATTCCCAATTTCAACAATCCATCCGGGGTGATGCTGGCTCCTGAACGTCGGCAGGAAATTGTCGACATATGTCGTGAAGCGAATATCTTGGTGCTGGAGGACAACCCCTACGGCCTGTTGAAGTTCGACGGCGTCCTGCCGCAGCCATTGCGCGCCGCAAACCCCGAGGACGTGCTGTATTTGGGCTCGTTTTCGAAGATCTTTGCTCCCGGACTGCGCATTGGCTGGGCGCTGGTGCCAGCCCATCTCAAGCAGCGTTACTACCTGGCCAGTGAGGCGGTCACACTTTGCCCACCCACATTCAATCAGCTTCTCGTCAGCGAATACCTGAACAAATATGATTGGCAGGGACAAATCGCCACCTACCGGGAACTGTACGCCCAGCGGTGTGCCGCCCTGCTTGGCGCACTTGATGAATTCATGCCTGAAGGAGTCAGCTGGACCCGTCCCGAAGGTGGGTTCTTTGTCTGGCTCACCTTGCCTGAGGGAATCGACACCTACCCACTGCTGTACAAAGGGATCGATGCTGGTGTGGTGTTCGTCCCGGGTGCCGCTTTCTCTGCAGACGACGGTCCCAGCAACAAACTGCGCTTGGCTTTCAGTGCGGTGCCGCCGGAGGCTCTGCGCGAAGGAGTTAAGCGGCTGGCACCCGTGCTGGCAAGTGCCTTGGGTGAACTTTAGGTGCCGCTAAGGGCGTGCCTTGCTGAACGCACCGTCCCACAACCCGTCGTGATGCATGGCATTCGCTATTGCTGGCGCCAGAACAGGTTCCATGTGTTGAGCCAAGTATGCTTCACCTGCGGCATTGGGATGCTCCATGTCGCTGCTCAGATACTGGTTATCCGCGCCCTGGAACCAGCCAAGGGCTACAGGGTCCACGAAGTGCACCCTGTAGGTGGCCGCTGACTGTGAAAGAGCCGAAATGATCGAAGTCAGCTGCCCATCAGCGTCATTTGATTCGGACGTGGGGCCCACCATGATCACTCTGGCCTGCGGAGCCAGCACCTTGACCCGATCCAAGACCGTTTGTACGGCCTCGGCAAGTCCCGATTGTCCGGTGTCGTTGTCGGAGCCAAAGAGGACCACCACCTGCGACTGCGAGTTGACGACCCGGTTAGCCAGATCCAAGAACACGTCGCCAGCCTCCCCTGACTGGACATAGCCGGCACCGTTCTCCGAGGCGTTGGTAATATCCGCTTTCAACCCCGTGTCGGCGATGAGCGTCTGCTCCTGGTCCGGCCAAGTGACCCCTGGAGTTTTGAACCCCGTACTGAGGGAATCGCCGATCATATCGACGTGAACGTCGGTCACAGCACCCTTGGGCGGCACGGCCGCATAGGCGACGGCGGAGAAGGCAACCACCAGCAGCACTGCCACCATCAACAGCGCCACCGCGGCCCGGCCTTGCCAGTGAAACCACGTACCAACAGATGAGCGGCTGCGCCCGCCCGCCATGAACTCGGCTTCCCTCATGGTTCCAGCATGTGTCCTGGAACTGGGATGCCCCGGGACGCAAGCTGGCTGTTTTTTATGAGTGGGCTGGGAGGTCCCACACTCAGATCGATCCATCGGCTCAGTTAATCCGTTCAGTCGAGTAGGAGCGCAGGCTCTTCCATGATCGCCGCCACATCAGCCATGAACCGTGCAGACAGGTCACCGTCCACCACACGGTGGTCAAAAGAACCGCCCAGGGTGGTGATCCAGCGCGGGATGACTTCACCATCAAGGACCCACGGCTTTTGCTTGATCGTGCCGAAGGCCACGATCGCAACCTCACCGGGGTTGATGATGGGTGTGCCGGTGTCGATGCCAAGGGCTCCGATATTGGTCACTGTCAATGAGCCGCCCTGCATGTCAGAAGGCTGTGTCTTACCGGCGCGGGCTGTGGCGGCCAAGGAATTCAGCGCAATGGCCAACTCCTTCAAGGACAGGTTTTGTGCATCCTTGATGTTCGGCACCATGAGCCCCCTCGGGGTTGCTGCTGCAATGCCCAAGTTCATGAAGTGCTTGATGATGATCTCGTCCCCTGTCCACGTCGCATTGACGGATGGGTTGCGTGCCGCCGCCCAAATCACGGCCTTGGCCAGAATCAGCAGGGGTGAGACCTTGATGCTCTCGAAATCTCGGGAAACTTTCAGGCGTTTGACGAATTCCATGGTGCGGGACGCGTCAACGTCCACGAAGATGCTCACATGAGGGGCAGAGAACGCACTTTCCACCATGGCCTTGGCAGTTGCCTTGCGCACGCCCTTGACTTTGATGCGCTCCACACGCGGGTCATCTGCTAGGCCGCTTCCCTTGGCTGGTGCCCAAAATGTACCGGCCCCGTCTTGCTCGGCTGTCCGTTGGTCCTGGTAGCTGAGCAGGTCCTTCTTGGTCACTTCACCGCGCAAACCAGTCGCCGAAACATCATTCAAGTCGATGCCCAGGTTTTTGGCAGCCTTCCGCACCGGAGGCTTGGCCAGCACGTGGTTTGGCTTGGCCGGCGCAGCGACCAAAACTGCGCTCTGGGCTGCCGCAGGTGCTGCTTGGACGTGCACGGCGGACGACGCACCAAGACGCGGGCGGCGTTTGACGGCGTCGGCCTTGGGACCGGAGCCCACCAGCGGCTTCATGACGTCAGTGTCGGCAGAATCAGCCGCGGCGACTGGAGCAGCAGCAGGAGTCACGGGGGCGTCCACCGCCGCAACTTCGGAGCCGATGGCGATGATGGCCGTGCCAACTTCCACCGTTTCACCCTCGGCCACCATCAACTGGGCCACCATCCCAGCGTGCGGAGAAGGCAATTCGACGATCGACTTGGCTGTTTCGATCTCCACGATCACGTCGTTGATGGCGACGATGTCTCCGAGCTTGACCTTCCAGGAGACGATTTCAGCCTCTGTCAGGCCTTCGCCAACATCAGGCAATTTGAACAGGAAAAGGTTCGACATGGTGCGGCCTTCCTAGTATGCGAAGGCGCGATCCAACGCCTCCAACATGCGGTCGATGTCCGGCAGGTAGTGTTCTTCAACGCGTGCCACCGGGTAGGGCATGTGGAACCCGCCCACACGGATTGCCGGGGCTTCGAGCGAATAAAAGCAGCGTTCACTGATACGGGAAGCAATTTCGCCACCGATGCCACCAAAGGTGGGGGCTTCATGGGCCACAACGAGCCGGCCAGTCTTGTTCACGGACGTCTCTAGCGCATCGAAGTCGATCGGGGAGATGGAGCGCAAGTCAATGACTTCAACACTGTGCCCGTCCTCGGCGGCCGCATTGGCTGCGGCCAGGGCTACCGGCACAAGCGGGCCATAGACCACTAAAGTGGCGTCCGTGCCTTCGCGAACCACATGGGCCTTAAAAGGATCACCCGGGGCATTTTCGGTGTCAACCTCGCCCTTGAGCCAGTAGCGGCGCTTGGGCTCAAAGAAGATTACCGGATCCTTGCACTCGACGGCCTGCTGGATCATCCAGTAGGCATCGTTTGCGTTGGAAGGGGTGATGATGCGCAGGCCGGGCGTGTGCGCAAACAGCGCTTCGGGCGACTCGGAATGATGCTCAATGGAGCCGATACCGCCACCGTACGGAATGCGAATGACCACAGGCGCGCTAAGCTGGCCGTCTGAGCGCGTGTGGATCTTTGCCAGCTGCGTCGTAATTTGGTTGAAGGCTGGGAACACGAAGCCGTCGAACTGGATCTCACAGATGGGACGGTGCCCGCGCAGGGCCATGCCGATGGCGGTTCCGATGATGCCGGACTCGGCCAGCGGCGTATCCATGACACGGTGAGCGCCGAATTCCGCCTTAAGTCCCTCAGTGACGCGGTACACGCCACCAAGTGAGCCTATGTCCTCGCCCATCAAAAAACTCTTGGGGTCGTTCCGCAAGGTGGCTCTCAGGCCTTCGTTGATGGCCTTGGCAATGGTCATTGTGCTCATGCTGCACCGCCCTGCGTGGTGGAAGGCTGGGATTGGGCATCACCAAAGGAAGCCTCATAGTTTTCAAACCAGGCCAACTCTTCAGCGACCAGGGGATGTGCTTGGGCGTAGACGGTGGCGAATTTTTGTCGAATGTCAGCCCCACCCAACGCCAGCGTTGCTTTGCGGACATGCGCAGCCAGCTCGTCGCCGTCGTTCTTCACTTGCTCAAAAAAGGCGTCATCGGCGAGGCCCTCGGAGCGCAGGTATGCCTCCAGGCGCAGCAGCGGTTCCTTCGCCTTCCAGGATTCCTCTTCGGCGCTCATCCTGTACTTGGTGGGATCATCCGCCGTGGTGTGGGCACCGAGACGATACGTGGAGGCCTCAATGAAGACAGGGCCTTGACCGTTGCGGGCATGTTCAAGCGCCCACTTGGACACTGCGTAGACGGCCAGAACGTCGTTTCCGTCAACACGGATCCCTGGGATGCCGTACCCACCGGCACGGTTCACCAACGGGATCTTGGATTGAACTTCAAAGGGAACCGAGATGGCCCAGTTGTTGTTTTGGCAGAAGAACACGACGGGAGCGTCGTAGGAGGCGGCGAAGACCATCGATTCGTGGACGTCGCCCTCACTGCTGGAACCATCACCAAAATATGCCGTGACAGCGGCTGGCTCGGTGGTGGGATCTGCCGCAAGATCGCGGGAGATTCCCATTGCATAGCCGACGGCGTGCGGTACTTGAGCTGCCAACACGAGCGTGTAAAGGTGGAAATTGCACTCTCGAGGGTCCCATCCGCCATTGGATTCACCGCGGAAGAGCTTCAACAAGTCAGCCAAGTCCAAGCCACGTGTTAGTGCCACACCGTGCTCACGGTAAGTGGGGAACGCATAATCGGCCTTGTTCATGGCCCGCCCCGAACCGATCTGGGCTGCTTCTTGACCAACAACCGGGACCCACAGGGCCAGCTCACCCTGTCGTTGGAGGGCAGTTGCTTCGGTGTCAAAGCGGCGCACGGTGGCCATGTCCCGGTAAAAACCGCGCAGGGCATCCGCGTCCAAAGCCTCAACATAGGGGCTGAAGGTTGCGTCGTGGTGGGTATTTCCATGCTCATCAAGCAGCTGCACGGCCTCCAGCGGCCCCACAGCCCTGCTGCGCAAAACACCAGCAGACTCCCCTGCATGAGGGCGCGTAGATGCATACGGATCTGTGGCGTCGGGGTCCGTGCGGACTATCCCTGCAGCAGCTTCTTGGGCGGAGCCCATACTGTCTCCTCGTCTGCCGAATTCCAGAGGCAAATAGCCCTGTCCCGACTCGTTGGTGTCGATATATACCTTCTCTGGAATGCATTCCTGATGGTGTATATATATTCGTTTTCGATTTACAACTGTATCGGTACAGACAGGCAAAACATGCCTTGTTAACCGCTAGGAACGTCGTGGCGCTTTTGTATAAGTGGCACAGATTTCAAGGAACCGGGTGTTCGCTTCGGTTTCGCCGATGCTCACCCGGACCCCCTCGTCGCCAAAGGCCCGTACTGACAGGGCATGGCTCTGGGCCAATGCCGCAAACTCTTGGGTGTTGACACCGAGTTCCAGCCAGACGAAGTTTCCCTGCGCGTCAGGGACGGACCAGCCAAGAGCCGCGAGTCCCGCAGTGACACGGTCGCGCTCATCCACCAGGCTCTGCACTCTCTGAACAACTTGTGCGTAGTTCTCCACCGACGCTACGGCAGCCTGCTCCGCAATGCTCGAGACCGCAAAAGGTGTTGCCGCGGCTCGGAGGTATTGGGTGATGCCCGGCTGGGAAATGGAATAGCCCACCCGAAGTCCGGCCATGCCATGAGCCTTGGAGAATGTTCGGAGCACCAAGACATTGGGGTATTTGCGGTAGAGGGCAAGGCCGTCAACTGCGCGCTCGTCCCGAACAAACTCCGCGTACGCCTCATCAACTACGACAACCACATTTGTTGGGATTCTGCGAATGAAGTCCTCAGTATCCTGGGCAGACAGTGCCGGGCCGGTGGGATTGTTTGGCGTGCACAGCAGCACAACCTTGGTGTTCTTCGTAACGGCTTCCGCCATCGCATCCAAGTCATGGCTGCCATCGGCTCGCACGGGGACCTGAATGCTTTTTGCCCCGGCCAGCCCCACACAGATGGGGTAAGCCTCAAAGGAGCGCCAAGCGTAAACGACCTCGTCTTGGGCGCCGTCAGTGTTTTGACCAGCAAACGCAGCCAGGATCTGGTTCAGCGCGCCCAGGCTGCCGGCACCCGTGACGACGTCTTCCGCGGGCACGTCGAAGAACGCGGCCAAGGCGTTGCGCAGCAGTGTGCAGCTCGTATCTGGATAGCGGTTGACTCCGCTTGCCGAGTGCAGCACTTCCAGAACGGCCGGCACCGGTCCCAACGGGTTTTCATTGGACGATAGTTTGAAGCTTTCCAGCCCAGGCACGGCCTCTGGAGGTTTACCTGCCGCATATTTGGGCAGCAGGCCCACCACGGGCCGCGGGTGCACACTGGATTGTGCCGTGCTGTTTGTCTCGGTCATATCTCAAGCTTAAGCCTACGCCAGCCGGGAAGGCTCTTTATCGCCAGACTGTGGAACGATGAGCATATGCGCCGATTCGTAGTTCGAGTAATAATAAACGCCTTGGCCCTTTGGCTGGCCACCTGGATTCTTCCCGGCATGCACATTGCCTCTTCGTCGATTGTGAGCAATAACGGGGCCGGTCCAGAAGGGACTGCGAACATCATCAACACGATGCTGGCGTATCTGTTCATTGGTCTTATTTTTGGTGTGGTCAATGCTTTCGTCAAACCCATCGTGAAGTTTTTGTCGCTGCCTGTGACCATCCTGACTCTGGGTCTTTTTACGATCGTTGTGAATGCGGCTATGTTGTGGTTGACGGCATGGGTAAGCACCTTCACCCCCATCCAGTTCACGATTGACGATTTCTTCTGGACGGCCATCTTCGCTGCTCTCATCATCAGCGTTGTCTCCATGTTTACCAGCAATCTGGGCAAGTCGAAGTCTCGCCGGTAGGCACCGGTCAGCGCCAACCCGGCGCGTAGTCCTCTCCCGTTGCTGGCGCGGGGCGCGGGGCCGCTGGTTTGGTCTTCTTGGGCCGGTCCGGGGAGTCCTTGCCTTGATAGACAAACTTGGTTCCCTTCACCACTGCGCCAACTCCTACGCCGGCTCCAAGAATGTTTCGCAAAGTCTCCAAAGGCACCTGCACGGCAGAGGCATCGCTTGAGTCAAGGCTGGCTGCGTCCTTCATGTAGTTCTCCAAGGAGTGTGCCTGCTCAACGACGGTGCCCAAACTTCCCCCACTGACAGTCGGTGGACGGTGTGAAGTAACGCTCACCCAGTTCGGGGAGGCGGGTGGAGGCCCGTAGTCCACCGCAGTGACAATGTCATTGTCATTTTCTAAATTGACTACGGAAATTGTGCCGGAAACACCTGTATTCTTCGCCGGAGAACCCGCAATGACAATCATTTTGACATTGACCTGCTCCAGAAAGGCCGGGTCTGCCGACGCGGCGGCAGCATGAATCCCCCCTCCGCTGTGCCCCGTTAAGACGACCTCTTCACCCGGCAGTGCGCCCGCGGATTCAAGAGCTGACTTGATGAGTTCCTGCACCAGCACCTGCTTCTGCGTGAAGTGTTCCTTCCACTTGGCAGTCAGGGCCTCCATATTGCCTTCCATGTCGAACGGAACCGTACTGTCCACTGTGGACCAGTCTTCTGTTCCCGGTAAATGCACCACCCATGCGATCTGCCCGTCCGCACGCACCACCCGGACCACCCCAATGGAGCCGGGTGGATACCCGTAGGCGTCGTGGCTGCCAGCAAGCATGCCATGAATACTGGCTTCAACTTCCCACGGCTCCCCGGCCCGCGGATCCGCCATCGCATGGCCAGGAGGCCATTGCTTTGCATTGACATCCCATTCCTGGGCAGGAACCCGACGAACAGACACCTGTCCGGCTCGCGTCAAACCTGCTGCATCAAAGAATTTTCGCAGGACGTAGGCGGGCTGCGTTCCTGACGTTGTTGCATCAGCTCGACTCAGTTGGGACATCAGGTACGCAAGGCTTGCTACGGTCCCCAGAGCACCAGCAACAGTGGCTCCACCATTGTTGAGCAGTTGCTCCTCGGTGTCACGCAACCCTTGCTGCTTGGTACCCTCCACCATCCGGCCGGCCTTCACCGCCAGAGTCCAGGGAGCGAAGAGAGCCAGGTTTCTGGTATTGCGCCCCTCCGCCAAGGCCGCCAACTTGCTTGCCAATGCTGCCATGTTGATGGCCTGCGCTTCCGCGAGAGCATAATTCGCGCTGGCCTGTCGGGCTCTCCCTGCCAGTCCGGCGGTGTCTGCCAGCGCAGCTTTGCAGGACCACAGCGCATTTTGAATGTCTTCCAATGGCCCGTACGGAAAGACCGGCGCGCCTTGGGCTGCATCAGTCAACCACAGCCACTCCGATTGCAGCCGGTCAACCAGCGGATCCATCTGCTGGGCTAACCGGGCCAGCCGAGCCCCCGCATCCGTTATCTCTGCCAAGGTGTAGCTGATGGATCCTACACCTCCTTCAATGGAAAAGGAGGTTTCAGTACCTGCATCGTGCCCCATGTGCTCTGCACCCCATCCCCGCTTTTCAAAGCAGTTCCCAACCCTGTTCCACAACCCGGTTCCTCAACCCTGTTCCTCACCACCGCACCCGACTAAAACCCTGCGCCCCAGTCCGGTCCGAACCCTTGGCTAAATCGTGGCCCGAATTGCGTCCCGGACCCGGCTCCCTGCGGCCACTGAGCGTTCGGCGCCGCACATGGTTCACCTTGAACGGACGACGCCGGTGAGGACTGCAAGAAGGTGCCGTAACTTCCGACTGACGCAGCCGCGGATTCAACCTTCCGAACAGCACCCGCCAGTGCCATGCTGCAGGCGGACAGGGACTGGCGAAACGCCGTGGCGGCAGCGGAATGCCAGTCCGTTGCCTCAAGCCCCGCCATCTGTCTTCGAAGGACCTCCATCTCCTGTGCAATGCCTGACATCCGCTGCGCCACGACGGCCACCGCTTCGGCAGATGGGATGCTCCGCACCGCATCCCTACCCAGCCCCGCAACCCCTCCGAACTCTCCAACCCCACCCAGCCCCGGTTCCGGCCACCATGGGTTCCTCATCGAAGCCTCCTTTTTGAGTTCTCGATACAAGCCTAGGAATCCCTGCTGTTCACTGCCACAGCCAGCCATCATTTTGTGGAAGCACAGCCTGCACACCTCCGCTGTGGAGGAATTGGCGGTTCATGAAAGAATTGGCCCATGTCTGAATCCACACACCCCGCATCCCGCATCCCTTCCGGCCGCCTGTCGTTGGCCGCTTCCTCCGAGCGCATTGCCTTGGGACCCCTCGACGGCCGCTATTCCGGTGCCGTTGCACCGTTGGTGGACTACCTCTCCGAGGCTGCATTGAACCGTGACCGCGTTGGCGTGGAAGTTGAGTGGTTCATCCACCTGACAAGCAACAACACCCTGCCCGGCACCGAGCCGTTGACGGCCGACCAGCAGGCCGGGCTGCGCGCCATTGTGAGCGAATTTGATGCCGCTTCCGTGCAGGAACTGGCGGACATTGAAAAAGTCACGGTGCACGATGTGAAGGCTGTGGAATACTTCATCGGCAACCGCCTTGCCGCGCTTGGCTTGGACCGCTTGAAGCCGCTGGTCCACTTTGGCTGCACCAGTGAAGACATCAACAACCTCTCCTACGCTGTCGGCATCAAGGGCGCAGTGGAGGATGTGTGGCTGCCGGCGGCCCGCATGCTCGTGGAAAAGATTGCGGCCATGGCCGAAGAAAACCGCGCTGTCCCGATGCTCTCCCGCACCCACGGCCAGCCTGCCACCCCCACCACACTGGGCAAGGAGCTGGCCGTCACGGCCCACCGCCTTAACCGTCAGTTGGACCGCGTGGCCAAGACTGAATTCCTGGGCAAGATCAACGGCGCCACCGGCACCTACGCGGCACACTACGCCTCCGTCCCCGCCGCAGATTGGCAGGCCGTTGCCAAGGGCTTCGTGGAGTCCCTCGGCCTGAGCTGGAACCCGCTGACAACGCAGATTGAGTCCCACGACTGGCAGGCCGAGCTCTACGCTGACATGGCCCGTTTCAACCGCATTCTGCACAACCTGTGCACGGATGTGTGGAGCTACATTTCCATCGGCTACTTCGCCCAAGTCCCAGTTCCGGGCGCCACCGGGTCCTCCACCATGCCGCACAAGGTCAACCCGATCCGCTTTGAAAACGCAGAGGCAAACCTGGAGATTTCCAACGCCCTGCTGGACACCCTCGGCGCCACGTTGGTCACCAGCCGTTGGCAGCGCGACCTCACCGACTCCTCCAGCCAGCGCAACATCGGGGTCGCCTTTGGCCACTCCCTGCTGGCCATCAACAACGTACTGGGCGGCCTAGACCGTTTGGACACGGCCGAGGCCGTGCTTGCCGATGACCTCGACCACAACTGGGAAGTCCTCGCCGAAGCCATCCAAATGGTCATGCGTGCCGAAGCCATTGCCGGGGTTCCGGGCATGGCAGACCCGTATGAGCGACTGAAGGACCTGACCCGCGGACACCGCGTGGACGCCGCCCGCATGCAGGAGTTCGTCTCCGGCCTTGGTTTGTCCGACGACGCCGAGGCTCGCCTGCTGGCACTCACACCGGGCAAGTACATTGGCATCGCCGAGTCTCTGGTAGACCACCTGAAGAAGTAGTCTCCAAACAAAGTACGACGGCGGCACCCCAACTGCGCTTCAAGCGCAGCTGGGGTGCCGCCGGTGGTTGAACCCACCTAAACCAGCCGTTACCCGCCTAAGCCCGCTGGAACCTTTCGATCCGCTCCAGTGCCTCGTGGACGGCGTCGTACCCGGCGGCGAAGCTCAGCCGAACTGCCGCGCCCCCACCCACGCCGTCAAAATCAGTGCCTGGCACCAGCGCCACGCCCTCAGTTTCAAGCAGGTCGGAGCAATACTCCACCGAGTCCTTGTAACCTGCGAGCGCAGGGCCCAGGTCGGCGTAGAAGTAGAACGCGCCGTCGGCCGGGGCGGCATCCACCCAGCCCAGATCGGCCACTTTGTCCAAGACGTAGTCGCGGGTGCGGGAAAACTCGGCTACGGCCGCGTCGGCCTGAGCGTAGGACTCCTCGCTGAAGGCCGCCACCGCCGCAATTTGTGCCGGTGCGGGCGGGCACAGGGCCACATTTCCGGCCAGGGCGTCGACTGCTTGGATCAGGTCGTCGGGCACGATCGCCCAGCCGAGCCGCCAACCGGTCATGCCCCAGTATTTGGAGAAGCTGGAGATGACCACGCCAGAGCGGTCAAGCTCCCAGGCGCACACACCGCGGGGATCGGCCGCACCGGTGTCCGGGTACGTGACGCCGTGGTAAATTTCATCGCTCACCAGGCGCACCCCCTGCTCTGTGCACCAATCTGTTAGCACGGCCAATTCGTCCCGGGAGACCATGGTGCCGGTGGGGTTGGCAGGCGAGGCCAGCACGAGGCCCGCCAACGGACCGTGTTTGGCAACTGCGGCCGCCAGCATCTCGGGGGTGGGCTGGAATCGGGAGTCTGCCCCGGCGTCGAGCTCAATGACGTCAATACCCAAAGCCTTCAGGATGTTTTTATAGGCCGGATAGCCTGGACGGGCCAGGGCCACTTTGTCGCCAGGGTTGAACGCTGCCAGGAAAACAAGCATGAAGGCGCCGGACGAACCGGTGGTGACGGCAACATTGCGCGCAGGCACGTCAATTCCGTACCAGCGTTTGTAGTGCCCTGCGATGGCTTGGCGCAGATCAGCCAGGCCCAGTGCCGGGGTGTAGGTCAGCGCCGTGCCTGAGGCGTGAAGCTCTGCGGCCCGGGCTGAAACACCGCTGGGCGCCCCTCCACCAGGCTCCCCCGCACACAGCGAAACAACGTCACGGCCATCCGCGCGAAGCTCGGCCACGCGCGCCAAGATGTCCATGACGGCAAACGGCTGCACATTCGCACGGGCGGCAACGGTGAGTGGTTTGGGCATGGGCGCTCCTTGGTGACAACTTTTTGTACATCGTGTGCGGCCGGCAAGGGCCAAACTCCAGCTTCCCACACGCCAATGCCCCTACGCTGTATGGGTGAGTGAATACACCGAACGCAGTTTGCACGAATTGGTCCAGCCCATCATTTTGCTTGTCGACAGAGAGGAACCGGCCAGCGAACAACACGGCATTGCGGCCGCCGCGCTGGCATCCGTCCAGGCGTTCATGCGCGACCCCGACAACCCTGATTGGCAGCAGTGGGCGACAGGCGCTTTTGCCAAGTCGGTCCGGCGTGCCGACGCGAAGATGTTCGCCAGGGTCCTGGCTGCGTTTCCGGAACATGTGCTGTCCACCGTTGGCCAGGCGAGCGCCATCGGCCTGCCTCCCATGCCCGCCGCGGAATTGCCGAAGCTGCTGGCCAAGCTGCAGGTTTCAGGCACCACGCTGCCCACCGGTGATCCACTGCCCCCACAGCCGTTGAACATTGCGCTCAACGCCTCCCTGGACATGTCTACGGGTAAGGCCGCCGCACAGGCCGCGCACGCGCTTTTCGCCTGGGTGCTGGAGTCCAAGCCTGCGGTAGTGGAGGCGTGGGCGGCGGACGGTTTCCCCGTGGGCATTCTGGAACTGCCGGCGAAGGAGTTCCGCAAAGGTTTACGGAAGTCTGCTGGCCCCGTCATCCAGGACGCGGGACGCACCGAGATCGAGCCCGGTTCCACCACCGCCTATGTCACTGCGCGCAAGGTGAAGTGAGACCGGGGCAAATTCACCCCTTCCTCACTGCGGACGGGGACAACTTGCCACATGACAGCAACGAAACGCCTTTCTCGCCACTTGGCCCCTTCCTCGGGGATGGGACCCCGTCGGCTGGGGTGCGCTACTCAGCAGCGGCGAGCTGGCCGCACGCGCCATCAATTTCCTTGCCGCGGGTGTCGCGGAGAGTGGTGGGCACGCCGTTTTCAATCAGCGTGTCGATGAATTCCTGCATGACGTGCGGCTCCGAGCATGTCCAGATCGAGCCGGGGGTAGGGTTCAACGGAATCGGGTTTACGTGGACCCAGCCGCGGCCGCGCTGGTTGAGCTTCTTTGCGAGGAGTTCGGCACGCCACGGGTGGTCGTTCATGTCCTTGATCAGCGCGTACTCGATGGATACTCGCCGGCCGGTGACCTTGTAATAGTTGTAGGCGGCGTCCAGAACCTCATCCACCTTCCATTTGTCGTTGACGGGGATGAGCTCGTCGCGCAGTTCATCGTCCGGAGCGTGCAGCGACAGCGCGAACGTAATGGCCAGGCCTTCCTGCGCCAGTTTGTTAATGGCCGGGGCCAGGCCCACGGTGGAGACAGTGATGCCGCGGGCGGACATGCCCAGACCTTCTGGCCCGTCGGCAACCATGCGGTGCACGGCATTCATGACACGCTTGTAGTTCGCCAGCGGCTCGCCCATCCCCATGAACACAATGTTGGTGACACGCTCTGCGTCATGCCCGCCGTCGCGACGCAGATTCCCCAGCCCGCCCTCGGCGATGACGCGGTTGGCCTGGACAATCTGGTCAAGGATCTCCGCGGTGGACATATTGCGGGTCAAACCGGCCTGTCCAGTGGCACAGAACGGGCAGTTCATGCCACAGCCGCACTGGCTGGACACGCACAGGGTGATGCGGCCGGGGTAACGCATGAGGACGGATTCGACGAGCGAGCCGTCGAACAGGCGCCACAGGAACTTCACGGTATCGCCATTGTCGGTGGTGAGGCGCTTGATCTCCGTCAACAGCTTCGGAAACATCGTCTCGGTGATCTCGGCGCGGCGGTCCTTGGGGAGGTCGCTCATCTGCTCGGGATCGGTGGTGTAGTGCTGGAAGTAGTGCACTGAGAGCTGCTTCGCACGGAATGCGGGCAGACCCATCTCCTTAAACTTCGCCTCCCGCTCGGGCAGCGTCAAGTCGGCCAGGTGCACCGGCGGCTGGGAGACACGCGGCGACTTGAACTGCAGTAGCGGGCGGCCTGCTGGGTTCTTCGCCTGATCCCAGCCCTCGGTGGCGGGCATGACCTGTGACACACGGCGGGCGGGCCGGGTCCTCGTGGTGGTCTCGACGGATGCTGCTGGCGCGGTGCTGGGAGTGTTTTTGGGGGGAGTCATCCTTTCCATTCTCCACCAGAATGCTGTGAGTGTCCCCCTAAGGATGTTAAGGTCACATTTTCTCCTACTGCGGGACGGCAGCGTTTTGACACGCTCAACCCCCTGCCACGGATTGGACGACCATCAGTTCCTGGCCAGCGGCTGCGTTCGTTTGCAGCCCGGCCAGCCGACGAACGTCCTCTCCGTCGAGGTAGATGTTCACGTACCTGCGCAGATTTCCGGTTTCATCACGCAGCCTGCGCTCAAAAACGGGAAACTCGGAGCCAATGGCGTCCAACAGTTCCTCTACCGATGCACCGACTCCCACGTCGAGGCGCAATTCTTCCCTTCCATCCACCAAAGGCTGCAGCAGGCGCGGCACCAGCACAGTCACTTCACCAACCACGCCACCCTCCCCCATGTTCAACGGCTTAAAGTTCGACGGCGGCAGCCCGGACGCAAAGTACGTCCGGCAGGTGGCTGAGGACTTCGGCAAAATGCCCGCCCTCATCGGCGCTGGCATAGACGGAGCCGCCTCGGGTGCCGAAGTACAGCCCTGCCGGTTCTGCCGTGTCCACGGCTGCGGCGTCCCTGAGCACCACGTTGTAGTCAGGTTCCGCCAAACCGTCGGCCAACCGTGTCCAGGACTTCCCGGCGTCGTCCGTGCGGTGAACGGCCAGCTGCCCCTGCGGGGGAATCCTCTCACCGTCAGCCATGATCGGCACAACCCAGGCTGTACCGGAGCGGCTCGGATGGGTCAGTACGGTGAATCCAAAGTCCGTAGGTAGGCCCTCGGCGATGGATATCCAGTTGGCGCCGGCGTCGTCCGTGCGATAAACACCGTGGTGATTTTGTGCGTACAGGACATCGGGGCTATTGGGATCCCGAGCAACTTTGTGCACGCACTGGCCAAATTCCGGCAGTGGATCCGGCATGAAATAGGCGCTGATCCCTTTATTCCGTGCCTCCCAGGACTCCCTGCATCGGTGCTGCGATAGACCCCGCCGGTGCTTATGGCGACGTGGATGGTGCTGGGATCCGTAGGGTTGGGCAGCACCGTGTGAGCCGCGGCACCGCCGAATCCGGCACCCCATTCAGTGCGGTGCGGATGATTCCACAGGCCACGGTTAAGTTCAAAGTGTTCGCCTCCGTCGGTGGACTTCCACAGCGAAATGGGCTCACAGCCCGCCCAAACAACGCCCGGGCACCCCTCACTATCCGGTTGTATCTGCCACACCCTCTCCAGGGCTGCGCCGGTGTCCTCCGGGAACGTGATGGCACCTTTTTCAGGCTCCTTCCACGTGGCACCAAGGTCGTCGGAGTGCGCCACCGTGGGACCCCAGTGTTCACTGCGCAGGCCTACCAGAATACGGGTGCGGCCACCCCTGGTGTCCAGGCCAATGCTGGGAATCTCATGCATGAGGAAGTGCGGTCCGGTAAACGTGAAATTGCTGCGGTCGGTGCTGGTCCCCAACCACAATCCCTTTTTGGTGCCCACTGCAAGCAGGGTCACTTGGCTTCCTTTTGGCTTCGCTTCAGTGTTTGTCATGCTATGAATTCGAACACGGCAGGCTCGGGGCAGCAAGGGGCAACCCGTCGGTAACATTCATTCACTGGCCCACCTCCACTGTGACCCAACCACACTTTGCGGATACCCCATGGGGGTATATGGTTAAGTCATGGACAGCGACGAACAGTCCCGGGGTTACTCGGAAGAAAAGCAGGGATACCTGCGCCGCCTCAAGCGCGCCGAAGGTCAGGTGCGCGGCATTGCCCGAATGATCGAGGAAGACAAGTACTGCATTGACATCCTCACCCAGATGGCAGCCGTCAACAAGGCCCTGCACGCTGTCAGCATCGGTCTGCTCAAGGATCACATTTCCCATTGCGTGGTTGGGGCCGCCAACGAATCCCTGGAGACCGGCAATCCGCAAATCGTCTCGGACAAGGTCACAGAAGCCACCGCCGCCATTTCCCGCCTACTAAGGAGTTAGCACCATGAGCAAAACCACCACCGTCAACGTTTCCGGCATGACCTGCGGACATTGCGTCAGCTCCGTCACTGAAGAACTAACCGAGCTCAAGGGCGTGGAAAACGTCTCCGTGGACCTGAACTCCGGCGGCATTTCCGAGGTCACCATCACGTCCACCCTGACGCTTGATCCGGCCGAAATCAGCGAAGCCGTCGCTGAAGCCGGCTACCTCGTCGTCGCCAACAACGCCTAACCCACACTAAGGATCGCCGTGAGTGCCGCAGATATTCTGTCCCAAACCGCCACACCGGGCCCGCGCACAGTCGAAATCGACATTGAGGGCATGACCTGCGCCTCCTGCGTGGCCCGGGTGGAACGCAAATTGGGCAAGCTCGACGGCGTCAGCGCATCCGTGAACCTCCCGCTGGAATCAGCCGTGGTCACAGTCCCGGCCGGCATCAGCAACCAGCAGATCCTCGACACCGTCAAGGCCACCGGCTACAGCGCCACGTTGAAGCACGACGCCGGTAGCCGGCCCGCAACCAACCCCCACCCGGGTGCCACCCGGGAAGGCTCCGGTGCGGATGCCAACCCCGAAAGCGCAGCGCAGGAGCACAAGGCACACGGCGGCACTGCTGCCACGCTGCTTCCCCTGCTCGTCACAGCCGCCATCCTGACCATCCCGGTCTTCCTGTTCTCCATGTTCACCGCCCTACAGTTCCCACATTGGGGCTGGGTTGTGGGCATCTTGACCCTGCCCGTTGTCACGTGGGCAGCTTGGCCGTTCCACCGTGCGGCCGCCATCAACGCCCGCCACTTTTCCTCCACGATGGACACGCTTGTCTCCATCGGCGTCAGCGCTGCGTTCTTGTTCTCAGCCGTCACCCTGGCCATGGATCCGATGTTGACAGCCCACGGTAGCGCCATGGAGGGCCACGCGCCGCTGTACTTTGAAGTTTCAGCAGTGGTGGTGACATTCCTGCTGCTGGGGCGCTATCTGGAAGCGAAGGCCAAGGCCAAGGCTGGCGATGCCCTCAAGGCACTGCTGGAACTGGGCGCCAAGGAGGCCACGGTGCTGCGCAACGGCATCGAGGTCAAGATTCCCGCGGCCGAGCTTGCCGTGGATGAGATCTTTGTGGTCCGCCCTGGCGAAAAGATTCCTACGGACGGCGTCGTCACCGACGGCAGTTCCGCTGTGGACACCTCACTCATCACGGGCGAATCCGTGCCGGTGGACGTTTCGGTGGGCGAGCCCGTCACCGGCGCCACAATCAACACCTCGGGCCGCCTCCTTATCCGTGCCACCCGTGTGGGCAGCGAAACCACGCTTGCCCAGATGGGCAAACTCGTCAGCACGGCCCAAGCCGGCAAGGCTCCGATCGCCCGCTTAGCAGATCGGATCAGTGCAGTCTTTGTGCCGGTCGTGCTCATCATTGCCGTCGTGACGTTCGGCCTCTGGCTGCTGTTTAGCCTGCCAGTGATCAGCTCGGCCGAGCTCCAATCGGCGTTCACGGCCGCCGTCGCCGTTTTGATCATCGCCTGCCCCTGCGCTCTGGGCCTGGCCACACCCGTCGGCCTGCTGACAGGCACCGGCCGGGCCGCCCAGCTTGGCATCCTCATCAAGGGGCCGCAGGTCCTGGAGGACACCCGCACCGTTGACACGATCGTGCTGGACAAGACAGGCACCGTCACCGAGGGCAAGCTGAGCGTGGTCGACGTCGTTCCCCTCACCCAGGTGCCAGCCGCGGACGTCCTGCGCCTTGCAGGAGCCGTGGAATCCCATAGCGAGCACCCCATCGCCCATGCCATCGCCGCCCATGCAGCCGACGCGGGGACGTTGCCCGAAGTCACTGACTTCACGTCCTCACCCGGTGGTGGTGTACGCGCTGGCATCGAAGGCCGCGCGGTCTTGGCAGGCCGAGCTGGCTGGCTGGAAGAAAACCATGTCGTCCTGACCGCCGAAGCCAAATCCGCCCTCATCGATCAGCAACAGCGCGGGACAACGGCCATCTGGGTAGCTGTTGACGGTGAGGCTGTGGGGCTGATCGCGCTCAAGGACACCATCAAGGCGGGCTCCGAGGCTGCCATCAGCAGGCTGAAGGAACTTGGCCTGCGTCCCATCCTGCTCACGGGCGACAACATGGCCGTGGCACTCCAAGTGGCTGCAGCCGTCGGGATTGCAGCCGAGGACGTCCATGCGGAGGTGCTGCCCGAGGGCAAGGTTGCTGCTGTTGCACAGTTGCAGGCTGACGGAGCCACCGTAGCCATGGCCGGCGACGGCGTCAATGACGCAGCGGCACTGGCTCAGGCCGACCTCGGAATTGCCATGGGTTCAGGCACGGACGTGGCCATCGAGGCTGCCGACCTGACGGTCATGGGCAACGATCTGGGTCAGGTGGCCACGGCCATTGCGCTTTCTCGCAAGACGCTCGGAACCATCAAGACGAACTTGTTCTGGGCCTTCTTCTACAACGCCATAGGCATTCCCGTGGCCGCCCTTGGCCTGCTCAACCCCATGATCGCAGGTGGCGCCATGGCCGCCAGCTCGGTGCTAGTGGTGGCCAACTCGCTAAGGCTGCGGCGTTTCGGCCGGTAGTGGTTCCACCGGCTCAAGGTCCACCGCGTCAAAATCAACGGCGTCAAGTTCAACCGCGTAGGACGGACCGCGTCGAGGCCATCCACGCAATTCATCCAGCCGAACAAGGACCACACCGAACATGATGGCAACGCCACCCATCAGCTGGATGGCACGCGGCAGCTCGCCCAGCAGGAGCCACGCCCAGATCACGGCAAAGAGAACCTCAAACAAGGCCACAAAGGAAGCCACCTTCGAGCCGAGCCCGCGCGTGGAAACGATGCCAACAAGGTAGGCAAGCACTGTGGTGACCAGCACCAGCCCCAACACGGGGACCAGCCAATGGACCTGCACTCCAGCAAAGACGGGACTGCCGAAGGCAAAGGCCATCGGCAGCAGTCCCGTCACGCCCAGCCCGATGATCATCGCGGCACCAGCCACCATGCCGCCACCCGCCATGAGGATGGGTGGGACGTTGTCGCCGGAGCGCGCGGACATCACAAAGTACACTGCCGAGCACACAGCCGCCGCCAGCCCCCACAGGATCCCCTCGACACTGACTTTCTGGCTTCCGGCCAGGTCCAGCACCAGCACCAGTCCGGACATGGCGCTCATGGCCCCGATGACTGTCAGTATCCGCGGACGTTGGCGGGTGCTCAGCCACACCCAGCCCACCAGCAGCACCGGTGAGAGGTATTCCAGCAGCAGCGCCACACCCACGGAGACGTGTTGGACGGCATTGAAATAGAACAGCTGACACAGGGCGATGGGCACAATCCCGTAAATGGCTATTCTACCCAGCGACCCCTTGACGTCTGACCAGCGCCGCACAAGGGTGATGATCACGGGTATCAACAGCACGACGGCGGCGCCGCCAATGCGGACTGCCACGGCAGCGCCGGGTGACCAGCCAATGTCGAACAGTGACTTGGCAAAAGGGCCCGACAGGGCAAAGGCGGCTGCTGAGACAAACGCCAGCAGCAGGGCCGGAGAGGCCATCGCCGTCCGCGTTGCAGCAGCGGATTCGAGGGACGGGTTTTTTGCAGTGGTCATGGATGTTCCGTATGTCAGCAGTGATCAGCGTTAGACTAATGACATTACGCCCTAGGAATGTCAGGAGTCAATATGGTCTTTAGTCATGACACCGAGGTGGCCCTGCTTTCTGCCGTCAACCTCATCAATACCGCACCGAGCACAGTGGACGCCGACGGGAGCACTTCTGGGCCAGACTCGATGGCCACCGTGGCGGAGCTTGACGACTTTGTGGTGCGCGAACAATTTACCGGTTCACGTGAGCACTCACCCACTGAAGTTGCAGCCGTGCGGGACATGCGTGCAGAACTGCGCACCATCTTCACCGCAGATGAGGACACGGCTGCGGCCATGGTCAACAAGCTCCTGTCCCGCGCACAGGCACTGCCGCAGCTCGTCAAGCATGACCAATGGGACTGGCACCTTCATGCCACGGCCCCCGCTGCGCCTCTCGCGCAGCGCATGGGGGTGGAAGCCGCAATGGCACTAGTGGACGTGATCCGAGCCAAGGAACTGAGCCGCCTGAAAGTCTGCGAAGCCCCTGACTGCAGCGCCATGGTCATAGACCTGTCTAAAAACCGCTCGCGGCGGTATTGCGATACCGGCAACTGCGGCAACCGTGCCCACGTGGCTGCATACCGCCGTCGTCAATCAGCCCTGGGTAACGCGGGCCACCCCTAGGAAATTCGAAAGGGGAGTAGTTGCCAATGTTTTTGTAAAATATTGGCAACTACTCCCCATTCGCACTGGGAATGTAGTTTCTACTTCATGGTTCCTGCCGACACCGAGCCCTGGAGCTGGCGTTGGAACAGGATATACATGACCAAAACAGGCAAAACCACAATGATGGCTGCAGCGAACAGTGAACCGAAGTCCACTGCGTAGCCCTGCTGGCCGGCAAAGGCGGCGATGCCCTGCGACAGCACGTAGTTCTTCGGGTTGGTGTTGATGGCCACGGGAATCAAGTACTGGTTCCACAAGCCAAGGAAGTTGAAGATGGCAACGGACGCCATCCCCGGCTTGGCCATGGGCAGCATAACCTGGAAGAACGTGCGCCATTCACCGGCCCCGTCGATCTGTGCAGCTTCGGCAATCTCTTTGGGGAGTGCTTTGAAGAAGGAGAACAGGAAGAACACGGTGAAGGGAAGAGCGAACGACACATACACGAGGATCAGGCCCGGCAGCGTGTTCAGCAGGCCGATGTTTTTCAAGATGAAGAACAAGGGCACAATTGCCAGGAAGATCGGAAACGTCAGCCCGGCGAGCATCAGATAGTAGATGGCGCGCGAGCCCGGGAACACGTAGCGGGCCAGGACATAGGCACACATGGCTCCCAGCACCATCACGATGACGAGCGCGAAGCCCACCACAATGACCGTGTTGAAGAAGTACGTGCCAATGCCTGCGGTATTCCAGGCGCTGATGTAGTTGTCAAACTTCCACACGGCTGGAAGTGAGAACGGGGACGCAAAGATTTCCGTGGTCGTTTTGAAGGACGACAGCAAGGTCCAGCCAAGAGGGATGAGCACCATCAGCGCCCACAAGGTGAGCATGACGTGTGAAACGCCAGCTACAACCTTGTCGCTCTTGGTGTCCTCGCCTTTACGTTCAACGTGGCCTTCTGCGGCCGATTTCTTTGAAATATCGAGTGACATTATTCACCCACATCCTGACTGCCGCCGGTAATCCGGTTCACCAGGAATACCAGCGCCGAAAAGCCCAATGTAATTACTGCCAAAACGACGCCCATGGCACAAGCCAGACCAAACTGGCTCTTGGAGAACGCCGTGGTGAACAGCTTTTGCGACATAACCAAGGTCGAGTTCTCCGGGCCACCCGTGGAGTTCAAGACGGACATATACACGAATGCGTCCAAAGCCAGAATGCCCATGTACACGTAAGCCGTCTGGATGTTGTCACGAATCAGCGGGATGGTAATGCTCAAGGCTGTGCGGAAACGGCCAGCGCCGTCAATGCGGGCTGCTTCAAACGTTTCAGCGGGAATGCCCTTGATCGCTGCGATGAACAGGATCATGTAGAAGCCCACAAAGCCCCACACCATCACCACCATCGAGGCAACCATGGCCGTGCGCGCGTCACCAAGCCACGGGTAGTCCTTAAACCCGTCAAGCCCAATGCCGGTCAGGATGCCGTTAAGCAAGCCGTTGCTGGGAGTGTAGATCTGGGCCCAAATGATGCCGATGACGACTGCCGGGATCACATAGGGGAAGAACGAGACGATCCGGTAGAATCCTGCGCCTTTCAGTCCCTTGATCTGGCCTCGGCTGCTGCCGCCAATGGTCACGAGTGTGGCCAGGACAAGACTCAAAACAATGGTGATCACCGGCAGGAAGACTACCAAAATGACACTGTTTCGGACGGAAATCATGAAGATGTCGTCATTGAACAACTTGACATAGTTTCCAAAACCTACGAACGGCATGTTGTTGTCGAAGCCGCTCCAGCTGGTCATCGAGTAGTACACCGCCTGGGCGAAAGGCGAGATCACGAAGACCAGATAGATCACCAACGGCAGTCCCAGGAAGACTGCCATGAAGCTGACCTTATCAAATGTCAGTTTTTTCCGGCGCCGCCGGACGGTGGCGACAACGCCACCGCCCGGCTGCACTTCGTTTGTTGCTTGTGTCACTTCACTTCAATCTTCGTGACTGAACTGTCCTTGGCCACCTTGTCGGTGATCTCCTGCAGGGCCTTGGTGAGGCCGGGGACGTCGAGCTTGCCGTCAAGGAAGGAGTTCCACGGGACAAGCATGTCGGCGTTCATGCCGTACAGGTCAATGAAGTTCCAGGTGAAGATCTCCTTGCCGGCACCTTCCAGCAACGCCGTCTGGGAGACCAGCGCGGTGGAACCGAAGCCGTCGGCCGGGACGGTGCCCTTGACAACTGTCGGAGCCAACTTCGTCTTGGCGAAGTTGGTGGCTGCTTCCTTGGAGAGCATGGTGCGCAGCAATTCCTTGCCTGCTGCCACATTGACTCCCTTGGAGGGGACAATGAAGGGCTCGCCTGCTGCGGAGTGCAGGCCCGTCTGGGACATTTTCGGGCTGGCTGACACCACCGGAACAGCGGCACCCGTCATCTCGAAGCCAGCCTTGGTCTGGTCCTTCATCTCGTTCTCAATCCAAGAACCTGACGGGTACAGCAGTGCGTCCTGGTTGTTGCTCCACTGTGCCTGCGCTGCAGTGAAGACAGTGCCGGATCCACCGGGCTTGAAGTAACCAGCCTGGACAACCTTCTCCATGGCGGTGAAGACGCTCTGAAGTGCCGGGTTGGACCAGGCGTCGGGCTTCAGGTTTTCAAGTGCCAGGCGGACGTCGTCGCCGCCTTCCTTGATGGCCGAGGCGATGGCCATTTCCTGGTAATACGTGGCAGCTTCCTTGCCCCAAACGAACAGGTACTTGCCCTTTTCCTTCGCCTTGGCGCCAAGCTCAAGTGCTTCGTCCCATGTGGTGGGCACCGTCCAGCCGTTGTCCTTGAACAGGCTGGCCGAGTACCACATTGCGTAAACGGTCAGCACGTAGTTGATGGCTGCAACCTTGCCGCCGAACGTGCCCGGGGTCAGGACACCGTCATACAGCGTATCCGCGATCTTGGTCCCCTCGAGGTTGTTGGCCTCTGTAACGGACTTGAGGTCTTCAAGCTGATCGAGAATGCCGCTAAAGCCCATGGACTTGGCACCGGAGTTGTCAATCAGATCCGGAGGCGTGCCACCGACGAAGCGGGGCTGCATTTCCTGGGAGATGTCAGTGGAGGGGCTGATCTTCACCGTAACGTCGGGGAAGTTCTTGGTGAAGATGGCTCCGGCGAAGTCAACATAGTCGATTCCGTAGCCACCCTTGAAGATCACTGCGTCAAGTGCACCGGTCTTGGCAACTCCAAACGGGTTCTTCGTGGGGTCAACCTCGCCACCCGCAGCAGCCGAGGTGGTGGAGGATCCGCCCCCTGCACAGGAAGCAAGCGCTCCGCCCAAGGGCAAAAGTACGGCGGTTGCCAGGGCCCCGCGGAGGAATCCACGACGCTGCAGCGGCTGGTTCTGAATACTCATTCTATTTACTGCCTTCCATTGATGGTACGAGCGCTAAATCGGTACTGCCTTGAACGAACTTGGTACGGGTACTGCATTTCACTGGGCTGACTCCAGCATGGGTGTAGCTGAGATCATGCCTCACGCCTGAGTCGGCCGACGTAGTGGCCAACCAGCGCGGTGTTGTGTTCGTCCCCGCCCGGGATATTTGCCGAAATATAGATGGGCGGCTTCTTCCCCGCACGGATTAGGCACTGGACCGTTTCGATAGTGAGCAACTGTGCGATATATGCACCTGTGATCGATGAAACAGCACCAACACCTCCCCCGCCGGAAACTTCCAGGGTCGTATCGCCGTAGGGCGCCCTGTGATCGATAATAAAATCTGCAATCTCGCTAAGTCGCAGCCCACTTGGGTGTTTGGGTTCCACCGCGTTCGTGTGTTGCAGACTCGTCACGGCAATGACCTTGTGTCCATGTTCCTTAGCGGCCAATGCCAGTCCAACAATCGAACCATTGACCCCTGAATTCGAGGCAATGATGAAGATGTCCCGCGGATCAATGAGGGAAAGATTGAAGAGCTCCTCGGCAACACCCGTTTCGCGTTCCAGGACGGAACCTTCCAAGGAGTCCAATTCAGCAACACTTCGTTCCCCGTGGAGCACCAAGTCACGCAGGGCGATCTTGCTCGTGGGGATCAGCCCTCCGGCACGGCCTGCAATCTCCATGGCAAAGGCCTCGGAGTGGCCGGTGCCAAAGGCTTGGATGACGCCGCCGTTAGCCAGGGCATCTGCCATTGCGGAAGCAGCCGCGTCAACGCCGCCCGCAACGGCCCACTCCGTGATGGCTTCCAATCGGGTGGAAACTTCAAGGCTGAAATCTGTCGTGTAATTAGAAATGATCCTCACCCTTTCCAGTTTTGCGGGGTGTTCTGTGGCTGCTCACTTCAAGCCGCGCGGCCCTGGTGGGGCGCCGGTGCGGGGAGACAGCCATTGCTGAAGCCGCAAGTTTCGAGGTGGTCTTGGCAAAATTTACCTGAGCAACCAGTAAATAGATCAAGTCCAGTACCAGTAGCTGTACGTGCTTGGCTGAGAGATCGTCCGGCTGCAGGAACTGCTCATGAACGGACGTGATGATGGAAGCATCGGCACTTTCAGCCAAAGGGGAGCCTGGGTTGTTGCTCAGTGCCACCGTCAACGCCCCAGCCTCGCCGGCTTCACGCAGCATTTGCAAAGTTTCTTCAGTTCGGCCGGTGTTGGATATACCGATGGCCACCGTGCCGGAGTCCTGAATGGCAGCACTCGTCAGTCCCGCGTGGACCTCTGACCAGTGGTGGGCGTTGATGCCGATCCGGTAAAGACGTGACTGGAGTTCCTTGGCCATGACAGCACTCCCACCAATCCCATAGATGTCCACATGTGAACTCATGGCAATGCGGCGGGCAATTTTGTTCATCAAGGCCAAATCCATGACGGCCGCGGTTTCCTCCAGGGAACGCGTATGGGCGTTCACAAGTGTGCTCAGCACGTCACGTGGCGAGTCATCGGGGCCAAAAGCACGTCCAATATCGGCCTTCCACGACTCGCGGGCGTCGCTGCGCCCAAGGTCAGAGGCAATGCTGACCCGGAAGGGCACGTAGCCGGCATAGCCAAGCAGCCGACAAAAGCGAGTGACAGTGGCCGGGGATGTTTTAGTTTGCTCCGCCAGTTCCATGATGGAGAGTTCAAGGGGTGCCTGTGGGTGCTCAAGAAGATAAGCACCGATTTTGGCCATGGCAGCAGGCATATCAGGTAGTTTGGCCTGAATACGGTTCACGACACCGGCGGACGTTGCCGCTGATGCAGGAGTCGTGAAAGCTGACATGTGAAAATCCGTTTCTTTTTGATAGCTACACAATGAAAACTATTATCACGATGGATGTAAGTCAAGTCACACTCAGACACAGATTGGTAACGATGCGGAATTTTCTTGCTCTTGACGCCGGCGGAACGTCCACCAGGGCTGTTCTCGTTGACTCCGCGGGCAACTGCCACGGCTATGGCACGGCGGGCGGGGGAAACCCGGCTTCTCGCGGGTTTGGACCCGCATTGGACGCACTGGTGCAAGCTTCTACCCTGGCCTTGGGTGGCCGCCCCGCGGCCATCGAAGGTGTTCTCGTGGCGATGGCCGGAGCGTCGCTTGAACTGCCCTTGCATTTGTTCCAGGATGGCTTCGAGCCACTGGGCCTCACAGGTGACATCATGATTGAATCTGATTTATTGGCGACGTTTTACTCTGGAAGTTGTCATGACGAAGGCTTGGCGTTGATAGCCGGAACGGGAGCTGTGGGCGCACGTATCGCCGGCAGTCAATTGGCCGCCGTCGCTGACGGGACTGGTTGGTTGCTCGGCGACGAGGGATCTGGGTTCTGGCTTGGCAGGGAGGTTGTTCAGGCTGTGGGGGCAGCTCTCGACGGCCGGGGCCAGGCGACGGCATTGACCGAGTTGGTTCTGGCTGAGCTGGGGATAGCTTGGGAGCCGAACGCCCGCACCCAAGGGCGCCTACGTGCTCAACAGCAGCTGATCTCGAGGGTTTACGAGCAGAGTCCCATTGAGCTCTCCCGGTTCGCTCCCCTCGTTTTCAAGGTACAGGAGGGGGCGGCGCAAGAGGACGTAGTTGCCAGGGACATCATTGAGCGTGCGGCCAATGCACTGGCCCAGACGCTTCTTGCCGTCAGCCAGGGCGTGGAAAGTGATGGGGCCGCGCAACTTGCGGCAGGGCCACTAGTTTTTGGCGGCAGCGTTCTAACAAAAGGACCCACTGTTGCCCAGGCAGTGGTGGACGCACTCAGGACGAACAAGAGCGGGCCCGGCGCGGGGCTCAGCACAGCCATTGCGCCGATTCTCGTGGACGACGGCGTGGCAGGTTCAGCCGTACTGGTGCTCAAACGCCACGGAATTGATGTTGATGCCGGTGTCTTTTCGCGGATCCAGGACAGTTTGGCAGCGTTGCGCAGCTGACCGACGCGGTGCGGCCGATCTAGCGGGAGGGGGTTTCGCCGTCGTGCGTGGTGTCTGCCGGGCCGCCTTGGGCCGCATTGTCCGTTTTGATCTGCTTCAAGCGGTCGGCGGACCGCCGGTTCACACCGGAACCTTCACTGAGGTAGTCCTCATTTTCCTTGTGGCCCATGACCATCAGGGATGACAACAGCAAGGTGACAACAAAAGCAATGCCAAACGCAATGGCTCCAAGGTCCCAGCGCAGCCCATGAATCGTGCCCCCAGCGGACACCACAAGGGTGACAAGGCCCGCAACCGCTGCAAGGGCGGCGGAAAAGCTCAGCGGGAACTTGATGGAATTGCCCGAATCCGGGTTCTGCGGCTCTACACGGCCCACAATTGATCCTTTGCTTGTTGGGTGTTCACACACCCTGGCTTTCTACGCGAAGTAGAACATACGGTGCCAGTTTACTGGGCTTTTGTCTTGCTGCCATCATGGCGAAGCGTGAGTGCGGACAACGCCCATAGTGCGCCGATCATCAGTGCCCCTCCACCGGCAACGCCCATGAGTGCGTGGGGGCCCACGGTGGCGAAGAACGGAAGGAGGATTCCTGTGCCCAGTCCAAGAACGCCGGAGATCATCCAGTCACTTCGCAAAGCGATCTTCGCTTTCCTGTTTCCGGCTGGTTTGTCCAAGGCGGCAAATAGTTCGGCGGCACCCACCACAGCAAGGGCTGCGCCGCCAAGCCAGGCCGTTATCACGGTGCTGGCGGAAATAGCCACCACAACCCCGTTCATGGCCAGGAATCCTGCGGCTCCAAGCAACACCAGCCTGCCACGGTGTCCACGCGGTAATTCAAGAGTACTCACCACCCAGTACTGGGTGGCCGCCAAGGCAAGGAAGTAGAGCGCAAAGCCAAGGCACAATCCCAGCACGCCAGGATCTGCCCAAAAGACTGTCACGAGGCCAAAAGCCATCGTCACAACAGCCCGCAACAACACGCGCTGCCACAGCGCAGGGATGCCGGGCGCGGCCGTACGGGTGTTGCTTGACTGAGGCAGTGCTGTTTCACTCACCCTTCAAGTCTAGCCGCGGGCGGCCGGAACGCCGATTTGCATCCATCGTCCCGTTCGGGCGCGCAGCCCCAAAGTCAATCCGCGGGCCCCCATGTACCCGATGCTGAACGCGGCCCAGACCCAGAACAGCCCCGGAACAGTGTCACCGAAGTCCACTTGGGAAATCCAGAAGAGCAGGGGCAGGTAGACCAACAGATTCGCCATCCCTACCAATGCGAGATACCGGGCATCCCCAGCTCCGATGAGGACGCCGTCGAGCACAAAAACGTACCCGGCAAGCGGCTGGGCAACAGCCAGGACAAGCAATGCCGCGCTCAGCGCCGCGTGGACACTCGTGTCCGAGGTGAAGATCCAGCCGACGACGCCGGACCCCGCCCACAGCGCGAGTCCCGTCAACACACCAAAGACCAGGCCCCACCTCGTCATGGTGCGTGTCAAGACCCTCACTTCCATGACGTTGCCGGCACCCAGTTCTTTACCAATCAGTGCTTGGGCGGCGATGGCGAGGGCATCAAGGGCGAAGGCGAGGAACGTGAAGATGGTCATGGCGAGCTGGTGGGCTGCCAGATTGGTTGCGCCCTGTGCGGTCACCACAAGCACGGTGGCCAGGATCGCGCCGCGGAGTGAGAGTGTCCGCAGCATGAGCCAACTGCCGACACGGGACACTGTTCGAACACCCGCCCAATCGGGGCGCAGACCAACGTCATAGCGTCGGGCTGCCCGCACCACAATGACCAGGTACACCACAGCCATTCCCCACTGGGCAATCACTGTGCCCAGTGCGGCTCCAGCCACGGATAAGCCCAGGCCGTAGACCAACACCAGGTTCAGTACGATGTTGACTGCAAACCCGACTATCGCCACTACCAGAGGTGTCCTCGTGTCTTGCAGGCCACGCAACACGCCCATGGCTGCCATCACCAGCAGCATGGCGGGAATGCCGGCCAAGCTGATCATGAAGTACGTCTGTGCGTACCCCAGTACATCTCCGCTGGCACCCATGACCCCGAAAAGTCCGCCACCAACAAATATTCCGACAACGGCGAGCGCCACGCCCAGCATCGCTGCCAGCCACAGCCCGTCCCTGCCAACAGCAAGGGCATCAGCGTGCCGGCCGGCTCCCAAAAGCCGCGCCACGGCGGGAGTCGTGGAGTAGGCCAGGAACACCATAAGTCCCACCACGGTCTGCAGTACAGTGGCAGCCAGCCCCACTCCGGCCAGTTGTGAAACCCCCAAGTGTCCAACAATGGCCGAGTCAGCCAGGAGGAAAAGTGGCTCGGCGATGAGCGCACCAAAGGCGGGGATCGCCAAACTTCGGATGGCCCTGGCCGTTGCGCGGCGGCTCTCGTTGGAGGCGTCGGTCAGCGTTGTTGGTTTGGGCATGGTTTAACAGTATCGGCCACTGCGGCAATTCATGGCCTCGCTCCGGCCCGGGGACCGGGGCGTAATGGGCCAGCAGCGCACCCCGGTCAAACATCACCACAGTGCGGCCGGGTTAGTAGCTGCCCCCACCGTCGCTGGCCATGTTGGCAAAGCGCGAGTAGTGGCCCTGGAAGGCCACAACCATCGTTTTAGTGGGCCCATTTCGGTGCTTGGCCACGATCACGTCGGCTTCACCGGCGCGGGCTGATTCCTTGTCATATATGTCGTCGCGATGCAGCAGGATCACCATGTCGGCGTCCTGCTCGATGGAGCCGGACTCGCGAAGGTCGGAGATCATGGGCTTTTTGTCGGTACGTTGTTCGGAGCCACGGTTCAGCTGCGAAAGGGCAACAACGGGGACTTGAAGCTCCTTGGCCAGCAGCTTCAAGGCACGGGAGAACTCAGAAACTTCCTGCTGACGCGATTCAACGCGCTTGCCGGATGACATGAGCTGGAGATAGTCCAAAATAACCAGCTTGAGGTCGTGCTGCTGCTTCAACCGACGGCACTTGGCCCGGATCTCCATGAGTGACATATTGGGGGAATCGTCAATGAAGAGCGGCGCTTCGTTCATTTTGCCCATGGTGGTGGCAATCTTTGACCACTGGTCATCCTTGACGGTTCCCTTGCGCAGGTCCTGCAGGTTGATCGTGGCCTCGGCAGACAGCAGACGCATGGCCAGTTCGTTGCGGCCCATTTCCAAGGAGAACACCACAGTGGCCATATTGTGGTCGATAGCTGCCGAGCGGGCCCAGTCAAGGGCAAAGGTGCTCTTTCCCACGGCCGGCCGGGCCGCGATGACGATCATCTGACCCGGGTGGAGCCCGTTGGTCAATTCATCAAATTCGTAAAAACCCGTAGGCACGCCCGTCATGCCTTCGCCCTTGTGCCCGGAAGCCTCGATTTCATCCACAGTGGATTCCATGACGTCCTTCAGGAGTACATAGTCCTCTGTGGTGCGGCGCTCAGCAACAGCAAAAATTTCCGCCTGGGCCGCGTTGACAACCTCTTCAACTTCGCCGTCCTGGGAGTAGCCCATCTGGACGATCTTTGTTCCAGCCGTCACCAACCGGCGCAGCACGGCACGTTCGGCCACGATTTCAGCGTAGAAGCCGGCATTGGCTGCCGTGGGCACAGATTGAATAAGTTGGTGAAGATACGCAGCGCCACCAATCTTGGCGATCTCTCCACGCTTGGTCAGCTCATCTGCAACTGTCACGGCATCGGCAGGCTCGCCCCGGCCGTAGAGGTCCAGGATGGCCTCATAGATGCTTTCGTGGGACGGGCGGTAGAAATCACTTCCGCGCAGTACTTCGACCACGTCCGCAATGGCATCTTTGGAGAGCATCATGCCACCCAGGACACTTTGCTCGGCCACTAGGTCCTGCGGGGGTGTCCTTGCGAAATCTGGTTCACGGGGTGTTGTCCCGATTTCCCTGACTGTAGCCGACATGTGTGGTGCCCTCTTTCCGCCCTGCTGACCGGGTCTTTCACCACTTGTGGCGGTGTGTTTTTTAGTGCGACTGCTCCTGCCAGCTGGTACGGACAAAGTCGTCTTTGCGGAGAGCCTAGTTGCAACGTTAGACGCTGAAAGGGCATCCACCAACCCCGTTGTCCACCCCCACTGTGGATAACTAGTGCATTAACTGCCCTAGCTTGTGCACAGGATGGGGATAAGTATGTGGATAAAATGACGATTGTTCGCAAAACATGGCTCTGACCTGCATGAACACTATCCACCCCCTGTGGAGGAATACTTTTTTTAAACAAAGTTCAAGGCTTACGCACAGCCTTGCCCACACCAGCCCGCTGGAAGAAGCTCACAATATCCACAGATATATACGCACATGTGGATATCCCGTGCCCAGCGACCCAACGAGTAGACGCCCACGCGCTGGTAGCCCTCATGCAAGACATCACGGGGCAGCCGCCACAAATATGGGGACCGAGCCTCATCGGCTACGGCGAATACCATTACAAGTACACATCGGGGCGTGAAGGTGACGCTCCTGCTGCAGGATTTTCTCCGCGAAAGGCCAACTTGGCCATATACGGGCTCATGTACCCACCCGGCGCTGCGGAACTGTTGGCGACGTTGGGTCGCTTCAAATCCGGGGAATCCTGCATATACGTCAACACGCTCGCTGATATAGACATGGATGTGCTGGCGCAACTCATAGCGTCGAGCTACCAGCACCTGACCACCACTACCCCGAATTAAAGCAAGAAGCCCGGCCCCATTAAAGGAGCCGGGCTTCAAGAAACGCTATGTGCAGGCGACTAGCTTGCTACAACGTTCAAGGTGATGACAGCGGAAACGTCGTCGTGGAGACGAACGTTTGCCGTGTGCTTGCCAACCAACTTAATGTGGGCGGGCAGTTCAACCTTGCGCTTGTCAATAGTGCCCAGACCCGCAGCGGCAACAGCCTTTGCAACGTCGTCGGCCTTGACGGTACCGAACAGGCGGCCTGAGGCGCCGGCCTTGACCTTCAGAACAACGGTGTGTCCCTGAAGGGCAGCGGCCTGCTCCTGGGCTGCTTCAATGGAAGCGTGGGCGTGTGCCAGGCGTGCAGCCTTGATGGCTTCAACCTGCTTCTCGCCACCCTTGGACCAGGTGAGGGCGAAGCCGCGGGGCAGAAGGAAGTTACGTGCGTAACCGTTCTTCACCTCAACGATGTCGCCAGCGGCACCGAGGCCGCTTACTTCGTGGGTCAAAATGAGCTTTGCCATGTGTATTTATCTCCCTTAACCGCGGCCAGCGCCGGAGTAGGGAAGCAATGCAACTTCGCGGGCATTTTTGATTGCCTGAGCGATTTTGCGCTGCTCCTGAACGGTGACACCCGTGACGCGGCGCGCACGGATCTTTCCACGGTCAGAAATGAATTTGCGCAGCAATGCTACGTCCTTGTAGTCGATGACAGTGATGTCAGCAGCCTTCAAGGGATTGGACTTTGGTTTGGGCTTACGGAGTTCAGCCTTAGCCATCGTGGAGCTCCTTAGTGTTAGTGGAGCCCGTGGATATTAATCCGCGGGATGGTGTGCGTACGGCGGTTGCCGCACATTGATAAACAAGTGTGGTGCGCGGGTTCCCTGCGTGGCGGCGGAGCCGACGCGAAAGGGCCTGCACCACACGTTAGAAGGGAGGCTCGGAGTTATCCGGGCCTGCACCCCAACCGGAGGAGCCGCCACCGGGCGTGGCCCAGGGGTCGGCTGCCGGTGCGGACTGCTGCTGCTGGCCGCCGCCCCACTGGGGATTTCCCCCACCGGGATTGCCGCCGAAGCCGCCTTGTCCCCCGCCGGCGTTGCCGCCGCCGAAGTTTCCGCCCTGGCCGCCTTGGCCACCGCCAAAGTTATTCCCACCCTGGCCGCCGGAGCGTTGGGTGCGGTTGACCTTGGCGTTGGCATAGCGCAGCGAGGGGCCGATCTCGTCGACCTCAAGCTCCATGACGGTGCGCTTTTCGCCTTCTTTGGTGTCGTAGGTCCGTGACTTCAGCCGGCCTGAAACAATGACGCGGGTTCCCTTTGTGAGGGACTCGGCAACGTTTTCGGCCGCTTCACGCCAGATCGACGCGCGAAGGAACAGCGTTTCGCCGTCCTTCCACTCGTTGGACTGGCGGTCAAAGGTCCGCGGAGTCGACGCAACGGTGAAGTTCGCTACTGCTGAACCGCTCGGTGTAAACCGAAGTTCGGGGTCACTGGTGAGATTACCAATGACCGTGATAGTGGTTTCGCCTGCCATCTGCTCCTGCTTCCTGCTTGGTGTTTTCCTACATAGAAAAAACTAAAAAGTTAGGGCCGAAATTACTCGGCTTCTACTTTCTGCTCTTCCGGACGGGTGATCTTGGTGCGCAGGATGGTCTCATTGAGGCCAAGCACGCGGTCAAGTTCCTGAGCGGTAGCGGGAGCAGCAGTGAAGTTCACCACGGCGTAGATACCTTCAGACTTCTTCTGGATGTCGTAAGCCAGGCGGCGACGGCCCCAGATGTCAACCTTTTCGATGGTTCCACCATCGTTGGTGATGACATTCAGGAACTTCTGCAGCGACGGCTCAACGGTACGCTCATCAACATCGGGGTCGATGATTACCATCAGTTCGTAAGGACGCATATGTGAACCCACCTCCTTTGGTCTAGGCGGTTACGGCATTTCCGTAACAGGAGGTTCATTTGCGGTGCCTGTCTGGCGCCTGAGTCCACTCATTGAGTGGCCCCGGTTCCAGCACAGACTTGTCTATCTTACCGTAAGCACGACGCCGGATAGTCACCCCTGTGGGTAACCCTCACCACATGCCTTGGCTGGGAATGGGCAAAATGCAGCGTCGACAGTCGAGGTCTCCCTCATGCCTTAAAATGGAATTACCCCCGTTCCCGTTTTCGCCGAAAGGCTCCACTTCATGCGCTCCACCGACAACGCCGTTGCGCAGTGGCACGCGCAAAAGCAGTTGCGGCACAGCCCAGCGTGGAAATTACTCCAGGGAGCATCGTGGGCGGTGGCGTTCCTGCGGGCTGAATTCACCGCCACCAGGCAGCGGGTGCCGCTGGAAATCTTCCACGCCGACCTGGCCGACTTCATGAAGGAGCTGCGCGGGGAAAACCTGAGCCTAAACGAGGCATGGCAAGCCTCGCACTATGCCGATTCCTGGGTGCGCAGCCAGTTTTTGGCCCGCCCCATGGTGGACGGCAAATTCTTGTATGAGCCCACGGCCGGCACGGCACGCGTTCTGGCGTTGCTGGACACCTTGACGGGACAACGCACCAACTTGAACAGCTCACGGCTGAGCACTTTGCTGACGAGCATTGAGACCCTCTCGTTTCAAAGCGACCCCGACCCCGACACGCGCATCGCCGCCCTGGAAGCAGAAATTGCCGAACGGGAAAATGAAATTACCGCCTTGCGCAACGGCGGCACCCCCACCGTGCTGTCCGATGACTCCGCACTGGCAGCCACCCGCAGCATTTTGGACCTGGCCGCAAGCCTGCCTGCAGATTTCAAGCGCATGCGCGACGGCGTGGAGCGCATGTTGCACACCATTCGCCAGGAGATCATGGAATCCTCCGTGACAAAGGGTGTGGCCATGGGACAGGTGTTGGCCGGGGACAAAGCCTTGCGCGGTACGGTCGAAGGCGAAACATTCCAGGGATTCACCGAATTCCTCAACGACCCCGTGCAGCAGGCCAGATTCCGGCAGTCCGTCAATGAGGTGCTTGAACGCGACTTCACGGATCAGCTCAGTTCCGAGGAGCGTGGCAACCTCGCATCACTGGTGCGCGAGATGCGCCGCCAGGCCGCCGATGTCCACACTATTTACGGGCGCCTGTCGGAGAGTCTTCACGCGTATGTGCAATCGGCCGAGTTCAGGGAATCGGTGCTGCTCCGCAAAGCCATCCACGCGGCCGAACAGGCAGTGGCCAAGGCATCACTGGGCTCCCGCACAGCAGTGGTCCCGCCGCTGTTGTATTCACCCAACTTTGAAACTCTGGCAGGGCTGGGCATTTTCAACCCCGAGGACCATGTGCCGCCGCCGAAGCTGGCGGCACCTCCGGCACTGAGCGATGCCGACATCCACCGCACCCCCTCTACACCGGCACCCGACATGGAAACGCTGCACGCCGCCGTCGAACTTGCCCGGCAGAGCCGCAACGGCAGCGCCACGCTGGCTGACGTCTACACCTCCCTGCCGGGCGAACTGCAGCACCTGAATTCGATCCGCGGCCTGATCATGGCTGCGCGCAGCTCAGGAAGCTCCTTTGATCCACTGCGCACCCAGACCGTGAATTTCACGCAGATCGACGGCACCACCCGCACCGCCGAAGTCCCGTTGTTCACCTTCACGAAGGACCCCGCCCCATGAGCAGCCCGAACGAAACCAGCCCGACCCCTGCTGGCATCAGTTTCTCCAGCGAGAGTTCCCAGGGTGGACGTGAACGGACCCTTTTGCCGGAGACACCGGGTCCTTCCCCCTTGCGTTGCGTCAGGCGTTGGTGCGTTTGCTACGCGGGCCGTACATTGACGGCACCACGGATCCGGCCCTGTGGACGACCATCCTCAACAACACCGCCTCGCTCCAGCAGTACCTGAGCGAAATATTCCTGCTGTTGACTGTCGATTTGGAGCGCAAGATCGCACTTTTGACCCCCGCCTCAATTGACGCCGTGCACACGCAGCCGATTGTGGCCCGCAAGCCGCTGCGCCGCGAAGAGACACTACTGGCGTTGCGTCTACGCGTGCTCCTCGACAGGCACGCCGGCACTGGCACCGACGTGGGGATTTCCCGTGCAGGCGCTCGGGAGATCCTAGCCGAGCACCGGCAGCCCGGCGCCGTTGATGACAAGCGCCTCGACGAGCAGACGGATGCCGCCCTAGCCCGGCTGGCAGGGTTAAAACTGATTGTGCCCACGGAGCTAGCCGACGAGTACAGGGTCAGTAACGCCCTGGCCCTGGCCCTTCCCTTTGACTCAATCGATCAAATTCCGGCCTATCTTGCCGCCTTGGACAAGAGTGCCGTCGCCGAACCGTTCGAGGACACACTGATGCAGGAGACGTTCTAGATGAGCATTGCCACGACCCTGCCCTTTGGTGAAGAAATCAATCCCGGACAGTTCCGCCTGAGCCGGATCCACATCATCAACTGGGGTACCTTTCACGGCCGCCACTCCATGTACGTGGACAGGGCAGGCACACTGCTGACAGGCCACCCCGGCGTGGGCAAGTCAACACTTTTCGACGGCATCCAGCACATCTTCTATGCTGCCCCGCGCCTGAACGAATCAGCCAACGAGGCCTCGAACCGCAGAGACCGGCGAACCACCTTCAGCTACATGCGCGGACGCAAGATCAAGACGGCCGACGGCGTGGTGTACCAACGTCCCAGCGCCACCTGGTCAGCGGCCTCCCTCGTGTTCGAGGACGGCCTGGGACGGGTTGTTACCATCGCCGCGCTCTTTGACCTGCCCGCCAACGGGCTTGAAGGCCAGGTTGGCAAGCACTATGTCATTCACAATGCCGAACTGGACATCCAGGCACTCGAAAACCACGGCAGCCGGCGCTTTTCCTCGTCTTCACTGCACGCAGCCCTGCCCGGGGCCGAAACTTTCGACGTCCACAAGACCTTTGCCGAACGATTCCGCCGCAAGCTGGGAATCCACAATGACAAAGCCTTCTCCCTCCTGCGGACCCTGCAAAACGGCAAGGGCTTGGACAAGGGCGTCAACCGCTTCTTCCGCTACGAGGTGCTGGACAAGCCGGCGACGCTGTCTGCTGCGGCAGCAGCCGTGGAGGACTTCAACCACCTAAGCGGCATTTACCGCCAGCTCGAGGATGCCCGCGGCCAGCGCGACGCGTTGGCGCCCGTGCCTGAACTGCACAAGAAACTGCAGGACATCAAGGCAAACCAGTCCCGCACAGCTGAACTAAAAAATATTCAACTGCCGTTGTTGCGGCAAAAATTCCAAGCTGACCTACTTGCGGCAAAGGCCGTGGCCCTGGCCGACGCAGCACGGGAGAAGCAGCACCACATCGAAACTGCCGTCGCGTCCAAGGATGCCCTGGCCGAGTCCGTTTCAGCCCTCTCCGACCAGCATGCAAACCATGGCGGACGGGCCATCGAAGGCCTCGAGAAGGACATCCGTTCCGGGAAGCGGGAGCTTGCTGAGCGCCTGCGCGTGGAAGCCTCGGTCCAGGGTGAACTGGAAGCAGCAGGGCTCGAGTGTGACTGGAGCAAGACGGGGCTGGCCGCTGCCCGCGCTAACGCGGCGACCGGCGTCGAGCTTCAACAGGCAGAGACGGAGAATGCGCGGGCGCTTGAGTACCAAGCCGTTGCCGTCAGCGTAAACATCCGCGACCAGGAGAAACAGCTTCGTGCGGAGATTGAGTCGTTTGAGCGCCGCGGCAGCAATATCGACTCACGCAGTGCAGCCGCACGCCGGGCCATTTCTGCTGCCTCGGGCTTGTCCCTGGATGACATGCCGTTTGCCGGGGAACTGGTGGACATTGCCGGTGGGCAGGGCTCATGGCGTTCCGCGGTGGAAAAGGCTTTGCGATCCCTCGCTACAACTTTGCTAATTACCGGGGAGAACATTCCCGCGGTTACTCAGGCCATCAACTCCCTTGATGGGCACGGGAAACTGCGTTGGATCAACATCTCCGTGCGCCCTCGTGATGCAACGGCCGGCGATGACGATCTTGTTGGCAAACTAGATTTCCACGATTCCGACGCCGGAGCTTGGCTCCAGTCGAAAATTGCGGCTGACTTTGCCTTTCATTGCGTGACCAATGATTCCGAGCTGCACCAACACGCAAAGGCCATCTCACAGGCGGGAACCGTAAAGCTGAGTTCCGCCGTTTATGAACGCGACACCCGCACCATCAACCCCGGTGACTACCTGCTCGGATTCAACAACGCCGCCAAAATTGCCCAGCTGCAGGAACAAGCACAAGCCCTGGCGACCAAGCATGAAGCATCTGCAGCTACAGCAACACAACGCAGCCTTGCCAAGGAACAGTCGGCACGCAGGCTGGCCGCTCTGCAACGGATAGCCGTTGATGACAGGGACTTTGCCGAACTCGCTTCCGCAGAGTTGGCTGGCCAGCTGGAGGCCCTTCACGCTGCGCTGGAAAGAACAATCGCAGGAAGCGCCACGTTGGCGCAGCTGCGTGAATTACTGGCAACAGCCAAGGCAGACCTTGAAGCCGCCGTGGGTCGTGTAGCAGTGCTGCACCATGATGCCGCCGCTATTGACAAAGACCTGGCTTCCATCCGAACAGCACTCAAGAAAACGGCTGACCTCAAGGCCACTGCACCGGACTGGGCGGTTGCCGCGTTCGCACCGTACCTCAGCGGAGGCGAACCAACCACTTTGGACGAGATGGAGGTGTTGTTGAGCGGTGTGGCCGTCGACTTGGGCGAACGCAGTGCAGTCCTGAATGAACAACAGTTTAGGACAGAGGGGGCCCTGAGCGAGATCTTCAAGTCCTTTGGCCGCCAGTTCGGACCTACCATGAGTGCCAGCCACGGCACCGGGGCCGACGCGACACCGCACTACGAAGAGCTTTATGAACGTATAATCTCCGACGGTCTGCCCCAGCGCCAGGATGAATTCCGCGAGTACTTCAACAACCGTTCATACGAACGCTTCTCGGATCTCCTGCAATTATTGGAAGAAGAACGCAGGGTGATTGAGGAACGTATACTTCCGCTCAACCAGATACTCTCCGATGTCCCATTTGAAAAGGGCAGCCGGCTGCGGCTGGAAGTTCAGACAAGCATTCCCGATGAAGCCCGTGCGTTCAGGAAGGAACTCAAGGAAGCTCTTGGAAACGCGTACACGAAATCTACTGAGGAAAAGATGGCCTCAAGCTACCAACAGCTTGAACGGCTCGTGACCGCTCTTCGCGACCCTGGCATGGCGCACTGGACAGACACTGTCCTAGACGTCCGCCAGCACGTCACTATCAGCTGCAATGAGCACAGACCCAACGGAGAGGTTGAAATTGGCCTAGAGCCTGGGACGCTGTCTGGTGGCGAAGGCCAACGCTTTACCTCGTTCATTATGGGAGCCGCCTTGGCCTACCAATTGGGCATCGACACCCAGGGTTACAGCACCTATGGCACCGTAATGATCGATGAGGCGTTCATCCAAGCGAACTCCGAATACGCTGGCGCTGGCATCAATGCACTGCAAGAGTTCGGTTTCCAACTCCTACTCGCTGCACCGGAAGACAAGGTGGATCTCTCGCGGCATCTGGGTTCAGTCACTGACATCATCAAACACCCGCAGGCCAATGTCTCAGGATTCATCTCCACCGGTCAATCACCTGCTACGGCCACGGACATCGTTCTTCGCTAGCCCGCACTGCTGTTACGCGTCGCGTTTTGGGGATCGGTGTGATTGTGGTTTGTGCCTCGACGTTTAAATGCAGGGAGGCCCCGCACCGTGTGGTGTGGGGCCTCGACCTGTTTTTGGTGTTGTCCGGCGGTGTCCTACTCTCCCACATCCTCTCGAATGCAGTACCATCGGCGCTGTGGGTCTTAGCTTCCGGGTTCGGAATGGGACCGGGCGTTTCCCCCACG
>NZ_JAFMPX010000028.1 GCF_017353415.1 Arthrobacter sp. E3 | reverse complement strand
TGCAAATAATATTCATGGACCAACCCACGAATCTCATCCCTTGTATAACCCTTCGTAATTGATGACATGGCTGGCTCCTTTAATCAAAAGACACGAATGACTCACAACCAGCCTGACGTAGAGGGCCGCGCACCAACGGCTCCTAATGGTGCGCCACGGCAGACACTATAGGCCTCGGCCAAGATGTGGTTGGGGCCTTGGCAGGCTTGGTGCCGGAATTACAGGAGCGCGGCCACGTCTACAGCCGAAGGGTAGGCGGCTTGGGTTCCCTTTTTGGTAGTGGCCAGTGCTGCCGCCACGGACGCATAGCGGGCAGCCTCCACCAAGGAGTCGCCAGCGGCCAGGCGTGCTGCGATCGAACCGGTGAACGCGTCCCCGGCACCTGTTGTGTCCACGGCGTTCACCTTTGTGGGAGCGATCCACACCGCCGGCTCATCAGCGTTGGTCGAATCCAGCACCATTGAGCCGGCAGGACCCAGCGTTACCAGTACCTTGGCCAGGCCGCGGCCAGCAAATTGTTCCACCGCAGCCAACCAATCGGAGGCAGGTGCGTCGGAGGGTGGCATGGCCAGCCCGCCAAGAAACTGTGAGGCTTCGTGGGAGTTGACGAGCAGCACGCCTGTCAGGCGTGCCAGTTTGTCCGTGATCGGGGCGTAAGGGGAGAGGTTCAGCAGAACTGTTGCACCGGCGTCGTGCCCGGCCTGCGCTGCAGCAAGGACAGTCTCCGCAGGCACTTCCAAGCACAGGCAGACGACGCCGGCACCTTCAAACAAGGCAGGGTCAATGGCGTTGGCGGTCAGGGTGCCGTTGGCGCCGGCGGAGATGATGATGCTGTTCTCGCCGCTGTCCTCCACCGAAATGACCGCTACGCCCGTTGGCTCCTCGACGCGGCGGACATGGCTGACGTCCACGCCGGCACCGGCGGTGGAGGCAAGCAGCATGTCGCCGTTGGGGTCATTGCCTACTGCACCGATCAGCGTGACGTTCCCGTCCAACCTGCCAGCTGCTACGGCTTGGTTTGCGCTCTTACCACCCGGGTTGACGGCAAATCCGCTGCCGTGGAGCGTCTCCCCAGGCAGAGGCAGACGCTCGCAGTAGATGGTCAGATCGGCGTTGAGTGAGCCCGCCACCACAATCCGCCGTGGTGTCCCCGGTGTTTTTTGGCTGCTCATGCTGTCACCTCTGCGCTGACCGGCTTGGGGATAAGAGTTGAGGCCAGCAGGGCCAGTGCGGTCACTACCAATGCCACGACCACCACCGTGGTGTAGGACGCGACCACACCCGAGGACGTGGTGGCCACCAGAATGGCAGGCAGCACCAGGAAGCTCAACCCGGCGCCGAGGTTGAAGGCTCCGGCGTTCATGCCCGGCAGGAAGCCCGGGTTGCCTTCGGGGGAGTGGACCACGCCCAGGCCATTGAGCATGATGTTAACAGTTCCGGCGTACATGATGCCCAACAGTACGGCACCGGTGATCATCAGCGGCAGGCTGTGCAGGCCGAAGAATCCTATTACCGCCAAAGCCACAATGGATCCGGCCAGGCCGATCCGCAGCACGCGTGTGTAGCCGAACACGGGTGCCAGCCGCCCGCTGAAGGGTCCGAACAGCCAGCCGAGCAGCGCATATGGTGTCAAAATCAGCAGCGCCATTTGCGTGGCGCCCAGGCCGAACCCGGGGTCCGCGGCCTGCACAAATGCCGGCACGATCCCGTTGATGACGGCGAAGATGCCGGTCATGGCCAAGGTTGTGGTCAGCAGCGTGGCCCAGGTGGCGCGCTGGCGCAGGTGCCTGATTTCCACCATGGGATGCTTGGAGCGCTGCTGTGTCTTCCAGAACAAGACGAACGCGACGGCGGCGAGCACGGCCAGCGCGATAGTGATCATCAGCGTGTCGGCGGAGAATGCCCCTAGCAGTGCGGTGGCCTCGTTGAGCGCCGTCAGCAGCGCACCGACGGCCACAACGATGAACAGCACGCCCCACCAGTCCATTTGCGTTCCGGCACTGGGCTTGGATTCACGAGCCAGGAAGACAACGAGAAGTGCGGCGATGACACCAAGGACCACCATGAGCCAGAAGATGCTCCGGAAACCGTAATTTTGGGCCATGAAGCCGCCCACAAATGAGTCGATTCCGGCGATGCCGCCATTGACCGCCGTGAGCAGGCCCATCAGCACGCCGTATTTCTTTGCGTCGCTGACTTCAGAGCGCAGCATGATCAAGGCCAGCGGTACGGTGGGTCCGCTGACACCCTGGATGATGCGTCCCACGAACAGCCAGGAAACATCGGGGGCGATGGCGGAGATGACGGAGCCTGCAGCCATCAGGAGCATCATGCCCACGAGCACTTTTTTGCGTCCGATAATATCGCTGAGCCGGGGCAGGAACAGCGAGAACAGGGCCGCAGCCGTGAAGAACCATGTCTGCGACAAGCCGATCATGGCCTGATCGGTTTTGAGTTCCTCGCCCATGATGACAAGGGCGGGGCTGAGCATGGAAGCATTGAGCTGGAAAGCGATGCAGGCGGTCAGCAGGGCCGTCATCAGCGCTGTGACGCTCGCCGCCTTCGACGTCGTGTTTGTCCCGATCTTGCTCACGGGTCCACCTCGCCGATCCGCACCAGCGCGTCGGTGACGAGGTTCCAGAACTTCTCGTGGTCGAGCTTCACGGCCACCGACGTGTGGCAGTCCGCCGGTGGGGCGGCACGGAAGTCTGCCACCGTCATGCCAAGGGTCAGGGTGCCGGTGAGTTCGATGTCCACCGGGACCTTTTGGGTGGTCATGACGGTTGGGTCAATCACATATGCGACGGCGCAGGGGTCGTGGACCGGCGGGTAGTCAAAGCCCTGGGCGTCCTTGTACGTCTTGGTGAAGAACTCCATGAGCTCCATGACAAACTTGGCCGGCTTCGTCCCCACGGCTTCGATGGCGGCGACGACCTCCGGGGTGGCCAGTGCCTGATGGGTCAAATCAAGACCGACCATGACAACCTCCCAGCCGGCGTTGAACACGATGTGCGCTGCCTCGGGATCAATTTTGATGTTGAATTCCGCCACCGGGCTCCAGTTGCCCACGTGGTAGCCGCCACCCATGAGGACAACTTCGCGCACTCGCTCCACGATGCGCGGCTCCTTGCGGGCGGCCATGGCAATGTTGGTCAGCCCTGCTGTCGGCACCAAGGTCACGGAGCCGGGTTCGTGCGCCATGATGGTGTCAATGATGAGGTCGACGGCGTGGCGTGGGTCCAGCGTGGTGGTCGGCTCGGGCTGTTCCGGGCCGTCCATGCCGGATTCTCCGTGGATGTCCGGCGCATTTTCGATGCTCCGCACGAGCGGACGGTCGCAGCCCGCGGCAAACGGGACCCCGGTGATACCAGCGATCGTTGCCACAACCAAGGCGTTCCGGGTGACCTTTTCAAGTGTCTGGTTGCCCACCACGGTGGTTACGGCCAGCAGCTCGATGTTCGGATTGCCGTGCGCCAACAGAAGTGCGACGGCGTCGTCATGGCCAGGGTCGCAGTCCAGGATGATCTTGCGAGCTTCAGCGCCATGGTGGGGACCTGGGCCGTCGGGTTGTGAGGCTGGGAACGGGTTCAATTTTTCTCCACGTCTTCGAGGGCCGCTCCCGGACAGGGTGCCGGGGCTGTCGTGACAGCCAGTGTGGCACCGGGAACAGACTTACGTCTAGGGCTCGAGTATTCGTAATCGTCACGAAGGCCGCGTATGGCATTTTTGTACGCGTGGTTCACGGCACGGAGGGTTCACTCAGATTCACCCTCTAAGCTAGTATCTCGTGAGCGCAGAAAATACCCTGACCCCTGAAACCAGTGACGCCTCGGAGCAAATGCTCGTCCGCTTGGACAAGCGTGCCAAATTGCTTGAACGAGGCGAACAGGCCTACCCGGTGGGTGTGGCGCGGACACACACGCTGGAAGAAATCAGGGCCAAGTACCCGGAGCTGGAAGCCGACACCGCCACAGGCGATATTGTTGGCGTCAGCGGCCGTGTGGTGTTTGTACGCAACAAGGGCAAGCTGTGCTTTGCCACGATGCAATCCGGGGCTGGCACGCGCCTGCAGATCATGCTCTCACTGGCCAATGTTGGCGAAGAGCCCTTGGCTGACTGGAAAGCCCTCGTTGACTTGGGCGACCATGTTTTTATCAAGGGTGAGGTGATCAGCTCCCGCACTGGCGAGCTCTCCATCATGGCAACGCAGTGGTCCATGGCCGCCAAGGCGCTGCGCCCGCTGCCTGTGCTGCACGCGGAACTCTCCGAGGAAACACGCGTGCGCCAACGCTACGTGGACTTGATTGTCCGCGAAGGAGCCCGTGAACAGGTCAAGACCCGGTCCGCGATCGTGAAAGCCATCAGGGACACCTTGCACGGCGAAGATTACATTGAGCTGGAAACACCCATCCTGCAGCTGGTTCACGGCGGCGCCTCGGCACGCCCGTTCCACACACACCTGAACGCGTTCGACCAGCCGATGACGCTGCGCATCGCCATTGAGCTCTACCTCAAGCGCGCTGTGGTCGGCGGGCTGGACAAAGTCTTTGAACTGGGCCGTATTTTCCGTAATGAGGGCGTTGATTCAACACACAGCCCGGAATTCACCATGTTGGAAGCCTATGAGGCATACGGCGACCAGTTCACGATGGCAAAGACCATGCAGCGTATTATTCTTGCCGCAGCTGATGCCACCGGTTCACGCGTCATTGAAACTGCCCGAGGTGAAATCAACCTCGACGGGGAATGGCCTTGGCTGCCTGTGTACAAGGGCCTTTCCGATGCCGTGGGCGTTGAAATTACTCCTGACACCACGGCTCACCAATTGCGTGACATTGCGCTCAAGCATGAGGTTGGAATTGACCCGGCATGGGATGCAGAAAAGCTCGTCACCGAACTATTCGGTGAAATAGTGGAACCAACACTTATCCAACCCACGTTTGTTTGTGATTATCCGCCATCGGCCCAGCCGCTGGCACGCCCACACCGGGACAAGCCGAATTTGATCGAAGCCTGGGACCTGGTTATTGACGGCCGGGAAACCGGCACGGCATTTTCTGAGCTGATCGACCCGGTCATCCAGCGTGATCGTCTCACCCAACAGTCCATGGCGGCAGCGGCCGGGGATCCTGAAGCCATGCAATTGGATGAGGACTTCCTGCGAGCCCTGGAATACGGCGCCCCACCCATGGGCGGACTGGGGCTGGGTGTTGACCGCCTCGTCATGCTTTTCACGGGTGTGGGTATCCGTGAAGCCATTCTCTTTCCCTTGATGAAACCCGAGTAGGAGCGGCAAGGTTATGGAATATATTGCGGTTATATTGCCTTCCATAGGTGTTGGAGCCCTTTTCTACTTCGCTATGAAAGCAATATTTAATGCTGACAGGTCAGAGCGTGACGCGTTGGCGCAGGCCGAACATGATGCTGAATCGAATGGCGAGCACGGGGCTTAATTAGGAGAAAATGAATCTTTCTTTGACGTGAATGCATTTTCGAACCATAATTTGATGTGTTGTATTCATCAAATGAATGTGAGGCGATTAGCACCCATGGCACAGAAAATTCACGTCACGCTCGTTGACGATATTGATCAGAGCCCGGCGGATGAGAACGTCATCTTTGGGCTTGATGGCATCAATTACGAGATTGATCTCTCCGCAGAGAATGCGCACGCACTGCGTGAGTCCTTAAGTAAATATGTTGGTGCGGGCCGCCGTGCTGGTGGCAGGGCTGTTCGCGGCCGCGGGCCAGCCACACCGAAGGGCGGTAGCGATGTTGCGCAAATCCGTGCCTGGGCCCGTGAAAATGGCTACGAAGTGCACGAACGGGGCCGTATTCAGGCCGAGATCCGCGACGCTTACTACGCAGCACAGGGGTAAAACCCAGTAATTCCTAGGGCCTGAGCAGCCCGGCGCTACGGCGGGACTTCCACGCAACGGAGGTCCCGCCGTCGTACTTTAATGCCGTGGAAGCACAAGGTGGCGAGGTATTGCTATTTCCCCTGTGGCGAACAAGCCCCCACGACTGGCCGGCACTGCGTAGCATCAAAGTACGCAGTAAAAGGAGTGTGGCGAAATGTTTGAGCGATTTACCGACCGAGCCCGACGTGTTGTTGTGCTGGCCCAAGAAGAGGCCCGCATGCTCAACCACAATTACATTGGCACAGAGCACATCCTGCTCGGCCTCATCCACGAGGGTGAAGGCGTTGCCGCCAAGGCACTGGAGTCCTTGAACATTTCGCTGGACGGTGTCCGTGAACAGGTCCAGGAGATCATTGGGCAGGGGCAGCAGGCACCCAGCGGGCACATCCCGTTCACCCCGCGCGCCAAGAAAGTTCTGGAACTTTCCCTGCGTGAGGCGCTGCAACTGGGCCACAACTACATTGGCACTGAGCACATCCTGCTCGGGCTGATCCGTGAAGGCGAAGGTGTTGCCGCGCAGGTGCTGGTGAAGCTCGGAGCTGACCTGGGCCGTGTGCGCCAGCAGGTCATCCAGCTGCTCTCCGGCTACCAGGGCAAGGAGCCGGTTGCCAGCGGAGGACAGCAGCAGGAAGGCACCCCTGCCGGGTCTGTGGTGCTGGACCAGTTTGGTCGGAACCTGACCCAAGCTGCGCGTGAGAACAAGCTTGACCCCGTCATTGGGCGCGAGCATGAGATGGAACGCGTCATGCAGATCCTCTCCCGCCGCACCAAGAATAACCCTGTTCTTATTGGTGAGCCCGGTGTCGGCAAGACCGCTGTCGTTGAAGGGTTGGCGCAGGCAATTGTGCGCGGTGACGTGCCCGAAACCATCAAGGACAAGCAGCTCTACACTCTTGACCTGGGATCGCTTGTGGCCGGTTCACGGTACCGAGGTGACTTCGAAGAGCGCTTGAAAAAGGTGCTGAAGGAAATCCGTACCCGTGGTGACATTATTTTGTTCATCGACGAGATCCACACCCTCGTTGGTGCGGGTGCCGCCGAAGGTGCCATTGATGCTGCGTCCATCCTGAAGCCGATGTTGGCCCGCGGTGAGCTGCAGACCATCGGTGCCACCACACTGGACGAGTACCGCAAGCACATTGAGAAGGATGCTGCACTGGAACGCCGTTTCCAGCCCATCCAGGTTCCGGAGCCCTCCGTGGCGGAGACGGTTCAGATCCTCAAGGGTCTGCGTGACCGTTACGAGGCGCACCACCGTGTTTCCATCACCGATGGTGCGCTGGCTGCTGCGGCAACGCTGGCGGATCGGTATATCTCTGACCGGTTCCTGCCGGACAAGGCGATTGACTTGATCGATGAGGCCGGTGCGCGCCTGCGCATCCGCCGCATGACGGCCCCGCCGGAGCTCAAGGCCATGGACGGTGAAATTGCGGCAGTGAAAAAGCGCAAGGAAGACGCCATTGACGCCCAGGACTTCGAGGGTGCCGCGTCCCTGCGTGACGACGAGCAAAAGCTCATTGCTTCGCGGGCCGAGAAGGAGCGCCAGTGGAAGACTGGCGGCCTGGATGAAATCTCCGAGGTGGATGAGGAGCTCATCGCCGAGGTACTGGCGAACTCCACCGGCATCCCTGTCTTCAAGCTGACCGAGGCCGAGTCCACGCGACTGCTGAAGATGGAAGATGAGATCCACCGACGCGTGATTGGCCAGAATGAGGCCATCAAGTCGATCTCGAAGGCCATCCGCCGCACCCGTTCAGGGCTGAAAGATCCCAAGCGTCCCGGTGGCTCGTTCATTTTTGCCGGCCCCACAGGCGTTGGCAAGACCGAGCTGGCCAAGGCACTTGCCGAGTTCTTGTTCGGCGATGAAGATGCGCTGATCACCCTTGACATGTCCGAGTACTCGGAGAAGCACACCGTTTCACGTCTGTTTGGTGCGCCTCCCGGCTATGTTGGCTACGAAGAGGGCGGGCAGCTGACCGAGAAGGTCCGCCGTCGCCCGTTCTCCGTGGTTTTGTTCGATGAGGTTGAAAAGGCGCACGCAGACCTGTTCAACTCCTTGTTGCAGATCTTGGAAGACGGCCGTCTGACCGACAGCCAGGGCCGTGTGGTGGACTTCAAGAACACCATCATCATCATGACCACCAACCTGGGCACGCGGGACATCTCCAAGGCGATCGCCACCGGCTTCCAGTCCGGTGCGGACACCCAAACCGGCTACAACCGGATGCGGGCACGGGTCACCGAAGAGCTCAAGCAGCACTTCCGCCCCGAATTCTTGAACCGTGTTGATGACGTGGTGGTGTTCCCGCAGCTCACCCAGGATGAGATCATCGAGATCGTTGACCTGATGGTTGCGCGCTTGGAGACCCGCCTCGCTGACAAGGGCATGGGCATTGAGCTCTCACCCGCAGCGAAGGTTCTCCTCGCCACCAAGGGCTACGATCCCGCGATGGGTGCCAGGCCGTTGCGCCGCACCATCCAGCGCGAGATCGAGGACCACCTCTCCGAGAAGATCCTTTTTGGTGAACTCAAGGACGGGGACATGATCACGGTCGATGTTGAAGGCGAAGGCGACGAAGCCACGTTCACGTTCGTGGGCGAGGCCAAGCCAAAGGTACCTGAGGCCATCACCGCTTCCGCATAAGGCGGGGCTGCGCCACAGCGGTGCAGCAGCGAAACTCGGGCGCACAGTACGGCTAAGGGCGCACAACCTGCGGGTTGTGCGCCCTTAGCCGTGTCGCGGAAGTGGCAATGCGGCATGATTTCATCAGTGAAGGGGCCAACTGGCGACACTGGCGTATCTTTTCGGCCAGCGCGCAGGGTGTCACCGTCATCACCGAAAACGGCGCATCTTCTTGGCCAGCTGGCCAGCACTTCCATGAGGCCCCGGCGCCTCGGCCCGTTTCGATGGTGCACGGCGGCTGGAAGATGAGGCGGTTTGTGCGTGCGATGAATGACGGAAATGACGTAGCAAGCGTCATAGACTGAAACGGTGACTGTTCATACTTCTGCCCCGTCCGTTGTCCTCCGCCCTGCCCGCACCTCAGACGTCCACGCCATCAAGGACCTGGTTGCCCCGCTGGCCGAACAGCGAATCTTGATTTCCAAGGAGTCCGTCACCTACTTTGAGTCCATCCAGGAGTTCCTCATTGCCGAGGTGGACGGGAGGGTGGTTGGCTGCGGGGCACTGCACGTCATGTGGGAAGACCTTGCAGAAATCCGGACGCTGGCCACGGACGGAGCCTGGCGCGGCAAAGGGGTGGGCCGTGCGCTCGTGGAAAAGCTGACGGAAAATGCCCAGATGTTGGGGATCAGCCGAGTGTTCTGCCTGACGTTCGAGGTGGACTTCTTCCTGGGAAATGGCTTCACCGTCATGGCGGATCAAAGCGTGGTGGATCCAGCCGTCTATTCGGAGCTGCTGCGTTCCTCTGATGAAGGCATCGCGGAGTTCCTTGACTTGGCCAGGGTCAAGCCAAATACGCTCGGCAACACCCGGATGATCTGCAACCTGTAGCCGGAAACCTACCAACGGCCTCGGCTGCCGGGTAATGTTCAGGACAGGCGCGGAGTTTTCGCACGCCTGAAATTTCACTGAGTGTATCGGAGGGTTTCGTCATGAAAAAGCTCATCAATGATCCCAAAAAAGTTGTCGATGAATCGGTGGAGGGGTTTGGCCTGGCGCACGCAGCGCATGTGAAGGTCAACCCCGACCCCTTGTTTGTCATCCGTAAAGACGCCCCTCGCGCGGGGAAAGTCGGTCTCGTGTCAGGTGGAGGCAGCGGGCACGAACCCCTCCACGCCGGATACGTTGGGTACGGAATGCTCGACGCCGCAGTCCCCGGCCCGGTGTTTACCTCGCCAACCCCCGACGCGATCATTCCGGCGACCATCGCAGCGAACTCAGGTGCCGGCGTCGTGCATATCGTGAAGAACTACACCGGGGACGTGCTCAACTTTGAAACCGCTGCCGAAATGGCCGAGGCCGAAGGCGTGGAGGTGCGTACAGTCCTGGTGAACGACGACGTCGCCGTGGAAGATTCGCTGTACACGGCAGGGCGCCGCGGCGTGGCCGGCACCGTACTGGTGGAAAAGATCGCCGGGGCTGCCGCAGAACGCGGTGACAACCTCGATGCAGTTGCTGCCATCGGCAACCGGGTCAACGCGAACGTGCGCAGCATGGGCGTGGCCCTGTCCGCCTGCACCGTCCCGCACGCAGGGGTGCCCAGCTTTGAGCTGGCCGAGGACGAGATTGAGATTGGCATTGGCATCCACGGGGAGCCGGGCCGGCACAAGATCCCCATGGAGAACGCCGACGGCATCACGGACAGGCTCCTGGAGCCCATCCTGGCAGACCTCAAACCGGCTTCCGGGGACAAGGTGCTGCTGTTCGTCAACGGGATGGGCGGCACCCCGGCCAGTGAACTGTACATTGTGTACCGGCATGCGGCGAAGGCGCTCGAAGCGGCCGGCCTGGTGGTTGAGCGCTCCCTGGTGGGCAACTACATCACGGCCCTTGAAATGCAGGGCTGCTCCATATCCGTGCTGCGACTTGATGATGAAATGACCGAGCTGTGGGATGCGCCAGTGAACACGCCGGCACTGCGATGGGGGATGTAAATGGCGAACAATGCCGCATTGGATGCTGCCTGGGCCATCGACTGGCTGCGCAGGAGCGCCGCCGTCGTTGCTGAAAACCGGGTGCACTTGATTGAACTTGACCGGGCCATTGGGGACGCGGACCATGGGGAAAACCTTGACCGCGGCTTTAGCGCCATCTTGGAAAAACTGGACGCGGAGCTTCCAGCCACGCCGGGTGCTGCCTTCAAGCTGGCCGCCATGACCTTGATGTCAAAGGTTGGCGGGGCTGCGGGTCCGCTCTATGGCACGGCCTATTTGCGTGCGGCCACAGCCGTGGGTGATGCCGCCTCTCTCGACTCGGCCACGCTTGCCACAGCGCTGGCGGCCGCCCGGGACGGCGTGGTGGCCCGCGGGAAAGCCGCAGTGGGAGATAAAACCATGATCGATGCGTGGACCCCCGCCGTGGACGCTGCCGCCAGCGCGGCCGCCGACGGTGCAGGGCCTGCCGTTGTGCTGGACGCAGCCGCGACGGCTGCCGAGGCCGGTGCCGTTTCCACGGATCCGCTGGTGGCCCACAAGGGCAGGGCCAGTTATTTGGGGGAGCGGGCCATCGGGCACCGGGACCCGGGGGCCGTGTCCTCGGCGATGATTCTGCGGGCTGCCGCCCAGGCAGCGGAGGCAAGCTCGTGAGCGTCGGCCTGGTGGTGGTCTCCCACAGCGCCCAACTGGCCGCCGGTGTTGTTGAGCTGGCCGCGCAGATGGCCCCGGACGTGTCACTCTTTCCCGCTGGCGGCATGGACGACGGCGGATTGGGCACCTCCCTTGAAAAGGTCATGACGGCGCTGGGGTTGGCAGATACTGGAAACGGCGCCGTTGTCCTGACCGACCTGGGCTCCGCTGTCATGACGGCCGAATCGGCGCTTGAATTTCTGGGCAATCCGGAAAATATGCGGCTGGCCGACGCGCCCTTGGTGGAAGGAGCCGTCGCCGCAGCCGTGGCTGCACAGTCTGGCGCATGCCTGGACGTGGTGTGCAAGGCGGCTGAGACGGCGTTGAACCCGGTCAGGGGCGCTGCCGACGGGGCGCCAGTGGCAGGTAGTGAGGAGAGCGACGGAAAAGTTGCTGCGGTGCTCACGCTGATCAACCCGATGGGCCTTCATGCCCGCCCTGCTGCGGCCTTGGCGGGCCAGCTTGGCGCCATGGATGTGGACATTGAGATCAATGGGGTGGATGGGCAGTCGGTGATGATGCTCATGACATTGGGTGCGGCACAGGGCACGGAACTGGTAGTGTCAGCCACCGGCCCGGACGCCCAGCAGGCCGTGGACCTTGTCCGCGCCGAGGTCGAGGCAGGCTTCGGCGAACTCTGACTCACCGCCCCACCCCAACCGACGCTCCTGCACTTTCCGGCCGTTTTTGGGCGTCGCTCCTGCACCCAGTGCGGGAGCGACGCCCTTTTATGCCCCGAAAGTGCAGGAGCGTCGGGGGTGGGGTCAGGCTGGGAGGTGGTAGCCGGCTTCGGAAAGTTGTGCCAGTCCGTCGGCAACCAGCCCGGCCAGTGCGCGTTCAAGCTGGGGTGCGTGCGTGTTCAACTCGTGCAGCTTGCCCAGTTGGGGCGCCAGCTCGGCTATCAGCCCGGCCTGGGCTTGCACGGCTGCCGTGTTCCATAGAAGATCGGCATGTACGGGCGTGCTTGCTGCCCGCAGGACGGCCATGACGGCGCCGCGGACCTGCCTGTCAGTGCCTGCCCACGGCTGTCCCTTGGGGATGTAGGTGGGTTCGGGCTGACCGGCGGCGATCCAGGCGCACTTGTCCAGAACTGGGCAAACGTCGCACTTGGGGCTGCGGGCTGTGCAAACGAGCGCGCCCAGTTCCATGACTGCGGCATTCCACAACACTGATTCTTCCGTGTCCTGGGGAAGAAGTTCCGTTGCCAGTGCCATTTCCGCAGCAGTGAGTGCCGGAGCTGGCAGGGCCTGGCCGATGACAAGGCGGGCGTGCACGCGGCGGATGTTCGTATCCACCACTGTTGTTCGGCGACCAAACGCAAATGCGGCAACCGCCGCAGCCGTGTAGCTGCCAACACCCGGCAGAGCCAGAAGCTCCTCAGTGGTGTCAGGGACGGCACCGCCATGCTGTTCGACGATTCGTTGCGCTGCAGCATGCAGACGCAGCGCCCGACGCGGATAACCCAGGCTCCCCCACGCCCGCAGCACTTGCGCAGCAGGAGCTGTTGCAAAATCGGCCGGGGTGGGCCAGCGTTGCAGCCATTGCTCCCAGACAGGTTGCACACGCACCACAGGCGTTTGCTGGAGCATGATCTCGCTGACCAGAATGCCCCAGGCTGAGCAATTGCCACGCCAAGGCAAGTCCCTGGCCTCACGCAGGAACCAGGCTTGGATCTGCTGGTACATACGAACTCCTAGCACTGTGGTGACTGACTGACTGTCCGACTGACTGCTGGTCTGACTGGTTGGCTGAATGATTGGCCAGCTGACCGGGGCTCGCCCGGTAAAAATATGCCGGAAGGGCAGTACAACTCTATGGCACCCCGTGCTTGGGACGAGCCGTAAGCCTCACGCAGCAGATGCTCCTATGCGCGGCGGCGTGGTTGGTCTTCGGCAACACTTGCCATCGATAAACTGGTTACGTGGGTAAAACAGGGAATTCCGGGCACAGCGGGGCCGCTGCAGACGCGGCTGCCCACCGGCCCAAAGTATCAGCGAAAGTGTACCGCCGGCGCAGGCTTGTGGTGCTCGTCCTTGTGCTGCTTGTCATTGGCGGTTTGGTAGCCGGTGGATTCTTCATCGCTGGCCTGGTGTGCTCCGGCCCTGATGCCGGGCCAGGCAGCGAGCCGGCGGCAAATGGCAGTACGGCCAAGCCCAATCCTCCCGCAAAACCGGGCACGCCGCCGTCGGCCGTGTGTGATGAGGCGGGGATCAAGGTGAGCGCTGCCACGGACAAGCCGTCGTATGGACCCGATGAATCCCCCATCCTGACGCTGCGGGTGACCAACACGGGTCAGGCACCTTGTGACATCAATGTGGGCACCAGTCAGATGCAATATCAGATCACCAGCGGTGCAGATGTCATCTTCAACTCAAGGGACTGCCAGTTGGATTCAACGGACCTGGTGAAGAACTTGAAGCCGGGCGCCTCGGAAACTGCCAACTTTGTGTGGCAGGTCAAGCGCAGTTCCCCAGAATGTGCGAAGGTCGAAGCCGCGCCGGGGCGTGGCGGGGCAACCTATGTTCTGGTGGCGACCATGGGCAAATGGTCAAGCGAAAAAGTAACCTTCACGCTGAACTAGCCAGTACTACAAGAAGCGGTCAAGCAGGCTGGCTTCGGCAATGCGGGAAAGACCTTCACGCACGTTGCGTGCACGGAGTTCACCGATTCCATCGACCACCATCAGTTCGTCGATGGTGGCTGCCATCAAGTTCTGCAAGCCGCCGAAGTGGTCCACCAAACGGCCGGCAACTGCGCCGGGAACCGCCTTCAGTCCGGACACCAGCCGGTAGCCACGGGGCTGGATCATGGCTTCAAGGGAGTCATTGCCACTGACCAGGCCGACAACCCCGGCAATGAGATTCAAGTCAATCAAGTTGGCTTGGTCGATGTCCTGCAAGGCCGCCACTGCCGCATCAACCTGGATGGTTTCAGGGTCTGCGTAGTCGCGAATGACCATGTCCGCGCCTGAGCCGCGGGTGGTGGAAAGTTCCTCCAGCTGCAGGGACAACAACCGTCCGTCAACACCGAGTTCAAGAACGTACTGGGCGATCTCCTCTGAGATCCTGCGCACCATCTCATGGCGCTGTAACGTCACGGCCACATCCCGGATGGTGACCATCGCCTCAATCTCCAGAGCGGACAGGGAGCTTGTGACCTGGTCGAGGCGCGCACGGTAGCGCTCAAGAGTAGCCAGTGCTTGGTTGGCGCGCGCCAGAACCTTTTCCGAACCCTCCAAAACGTACCGCAGGCCGTCGACGTACAACGCGATGATTTGCATGGACTGGCTGACGGAAACCACCGGCACACCGGTTTGGATGGCAACACGCTCTGCCGTGCGGTGACGGGTTCCGGACTCTTGGGTTTCGATGCTGGGGTCCGGCACCAGCTGGACAGCCGCACGCACAATTTTCGTAACGTCTTTGTCGCACACTATGGCGCCGTCCATTTTGGCCAGTTCGCGCAAGCTCGTCGGGGCGAAGTCAATGCCGATTTCGAAACCGCCGGAACACAGGCTTTCGATGGTTTTGTCCGAACCCAGCACGATGAGCGCGCCCGTGCGTCCGCGAAGAATGCGTTCCAGCCCGTCACGCAGGGGAGTTCCAGGTGCGACACGGGCAAGAGTGGCCTTCAAGGCCTCTTCGGGACTGCGCTGCATGGGACGGTTCCTTCTTTTCAGGCACGGAAATCCGCACTAGTCACACTGCCCATAATAGTGGGAAACACCGGCCTTGACGCAGTGGCTGGCCATAAGGGCAGGCCATCTTGATGCAACCGTGTCCTTTGCACGGTTTTCCATGCCTGAAGTGGCCAGCGGCTGCGGCCGTAGTGGTTGTCAGGCGCGCGGCGGCCCCGGCGTTCCATGTAGGATGAGTTCGGTGGCTTCAGCGATGTGCTCGATCTGCTTGACCGTGAAATCAGGCGGAATGGGGCCTGGTCCCGTGGCGCTCAACGGAACAAGTGCGTGTGTGTAGCCCAACCGGCTGGCTTCTTGAATGCGCTGGTTGATGCCGGGCACGGGCCGGACTTCCCCGGCCAAACCCACTTCGCCAAACGCCACCAACTTGCCGTGGACCGGCTTGTTTGTCTTGGCTGAAACAATCGACATGGCAACGGCCAGATCCATGGCCGGCTCGCTCAGCCGGGCACCGCCCACTGTTGCCACGTAGCTGTCGTCGGCGTCCAGACGCAGCCCGGCCCGTTGCTGCAAGACAGCCAGCAACATGCCAATCCGGGTGGAATCCAATCCGCTGACTGTCCGGCGCGGCTGGGAACCCATCGAGGGAGTCAACAGAGCCTGCACTTCCGCCAGCAGGGGCCGGCGTCCTTCCATGGTGACGGTGATGCAGGTCCCGGACACCGGATGGGAGGTGCGGGAGGTGAACAGCCCGCTCGGATCTGCAAGACCCTCAATGCCGTCATCGGTCAGATCGAAGCAGCCAACCTCGTCCGTCTGCCCATACCTGTTTTTCACGGCCCGCAGCAGACGCAACCTGGAGTGGCGCTCGCCGTCGAACTGGCAAACAACGTCGACCAGGTGCTCGAGCAGGCGCGGGCCGGCAATGGAGCCGTCCTTTGTCACGTGGCCCACCAGCAGTGTGGTCATGTTCAAGCGCTTAGCCGCAGCAATGAGCGACGCCGCCACCTCGCGCACCTGTGAAACACCGCCAGCGCTGCCGTCCACCATGGCGCTGCTGAACGTCTGCACGGAATCCACAATCAACAAAGCGGGCTGCACGGCTTCAACTTGCCCCAGCGCCGTGCCGAGATCCGTTTCAGCACCCAAATACAACGTCTCGGCGACGGCGCCAATCCTCTCTGCGCGCAGCTTCACTTGGGCGGCTGACTCCTCGCCGGTGAGGTACAGAACCTTTTGGGGCGCCCTGCCGTGGCCGTTGCGGGCAAACTTCGCAGCCACATCCAGAAGCAGCGTGGATTTTCCGACGCCGGGTTCCCCAGCGAGCAGGATCACCGCACCGGGCACCATGCCGCCACCTAATACACGGTCGAGCTCGGGCACGCCGGTGAGGTTGTGGGCTGCCTTGGACGCGTCAACTTCGCTGATCAGCTGGGCCGGGCGCACCACCGAGGTGGCAGCCGTGGTCCTGACGACGACGGTGCCGATCTCCTCCAGCGTTCCCCAGGCCTGGCACTCACCGCACCGCCCCACCCACTTCACTGCCGTCCATCCACATTCCGTGCAACGGAAATTTTGCCCCGTGTTGGTCTTTGTGCTCTTTGCTGCCATGCCCCAACCTTATCGCCGGGCACTGACACTGGCCGCAGTGCACGCGCAAGGTGGGCCGGCAGCGGGAGGGGGTATCCGGCGTCGTGCATGGATGCCAAGAGTCCGCGCAGCGTTAACCTTCCGTTCACTTGGGTGGGGCACTCGCTTCACTTCGAACTCATACCGTCAAGGAGTAATGAATCTAAATCGACGCAACGAAGACGTGGAAGAGGTAAAAGCGTGAAGGTACTTCGCATGGGCCGCATGGCAGCAGTTCTCACCGTCGGCGCGCTCGCAGTTACGGCCTGCGGCACTGACAACGTGGTGAGCCCGGGCAGTGGCGGCACCACGACGTCGGGCACGGGCGCTACCGGCATCTTGACCGGCACTGGCGCCAGCTCAATCTCAGCCGCGATGGACGCGTGGAAGGCCGGGTTCGAATCCGCCAACCCCGGCGCCAAGATCCAGTACTCCCCGGAGGGCTCCGGTGCCGGCCGCAAGGGGCTGATCGCAGGCGCCGTGCAATTCGCTGGCTCCGACGCGTTCTTGAAGGACGCCGAACTTACCGCCGCCCAGGCCAAGTGCGGGCCCGCTGGCGCCATCAACATCCCCTGGTACATCTCACCCATCGCCGTGGCCTTCAACGTTGAGGGGGTCAAGGACCTCAAGCTCGACGCCGGGACCGTCGCCAAGATCTTCCGCGGTGACATCAAAAACTGGAACGACCCCGCCATCAAGGCCGCCAACCCGGATGCCGCACTTCCGGACTTGGCCATCACGCCCGTGCACCGTTCAGACAACTCCGGAACTACGGAAAACTTCACCGACTACCTGGCTGCGGCCGCAACAAGTGTGTGGACGGATGAGAAGTCAGGGGACTGGCCCGCCTCGCTCCCCGGTGAAAACGCCAAGGGTACATCCGGAGTGGTCAAGACGGTGACCGAAACGGCCGGTGCCATCACGTACGCCGACGACTCCGCCGTCACCGGAAGCCTTGGCAAGGTTGAGTTGAAGGTCGGCGATTCCTATGTCCCCGTCACAGCCGAAGCCGCAGCCAAGGCGGTGGACGCCGCAACAGTCGTTGCAGGGCGCTCGGCGAATGACCTGTCGCTGAAGCTGGACCGCACCACCACGGTGGCCGGCGCCTACCCCGCAGTGCTCGTGTCCTACGGCGTGTTCTGCGCGTCCTACCCGGATGCAGCCACAGCGAGCCTGGTCAAGTCCTTTGGCGCCTTCGTTCTCAGCGATGAAGGCCAGAAGCAGGCGGCGGAAGCAGCCAAGAGTGCGCCTCTTTCAACCGAGCTGGCCGGCAAGGCCAAGGCGGCGATTGACTCCATCAGCTCCGGCTCAAAGTAAGCATCGGTAGAAGGTACTAAATTGTCCACCACAAAGCTCGCACCCAAACCGGGAACGGGGAAGTCCAGCCCGGGGAAGTCAAGTCCGGGGCAGTCCAGCCCGGGGCAGGCGAAGACAGGACGCACCGGAGACAAAGTGTTCTCCGGTGCGGCGCTGGGCGCCGGCGCACTGATTGTGGCCGTGCTGTTTGCCGTGGCCCTGTTTCTGGTAGTCCAAGCACTGCCTACATTCAGTGCGAACCCGGCCGACATCACCGGCGGCAGAGGGTTCTTCGACTACATTTTCCCGATCGTCGTTGGCACGTTGATTGCAGCCACCATCGCGCTGCTGATCGCCACACCCATCGGCGTGGCTGTCGCTTTGTTCACCTCGCACTACGCCCCGCGCAGGCTGGCCCGCGGCCTGGGCTATGTGGTGGACTTGCTGGCCGCCATCCCCTCGGTTGTCTACGGTGCCTGGGGGGCCAGCTACCTCGCCTCCCAGCTCAAGGTCCCATACGCATGGCTGGCCGAGAACTTTGGTTGGATACCCCTCTTCGCCGGACCTGCCTCCGGAACGGGTAAGACCATCCTGACAGCCGGCATTGTGCTGGCGGTCATGGTGCTGCCCATCATCGCCTCATTGACCCGGGAGATTTTCCTGCAGGCACCCATGCTGCACCAAGAAGCGGCGTTGGCGTTGGGTGCCACCCGGTGGGAAATGATCCGCATGGCCGTTCTTCCCTTTGCCCGCGGCGGCATCATCAGCGCCGTCATGCTGGGCTTGGGCCGTGCCCTCGGTGAGACCATGGCGGTGGCCTTGGTCCTCTCATCAGGACCCTTGATCGCCTCGCTGATCCGTTCGGGCAACCAAACCATTGCCGCCGAAATCGCGTTGGACTTCCCCGAAGCCTTCGGGCTGCGCATGCATGAACTCATCGCTGCGGGCCTGGTGTTGTTCCTCATCACACTCGTCGTCAACATGGTGGCTCGTTGGATCATCAACCGCCACAAAGAATTCTCGGGAGCCAACTGATGGCGACGCTCATGACTGAACGCAAGCGCTCTGCACTGACCCGCGGCCGCCTGCCAAAATACACCCCTTATGTGATTGCTGCCAGCTCGGTTGTTGTGGCTGCGGCACTCATGGCCCTTATCGGATTCCACGTCTTTGGCTGGGCGGTGCTCTCCGCAGTGCTTTTCGCCACCGCCAACGTCGTCAGTTCGGCGCTCGTTGAAGGCCGGCGCAAGGCTACGGACAAGCTGGCTACCTCGCTTGTTGTCGGCGCCTTCCTCGTAGCCCTGCTGCCGCTGGTCTCAGTGATCTGGACGGTGTGGGTCAACGGCGTGCCCGGGCTGCTGACCCCCGGCTTCCTCAGCACGTCCATGAACGGCGTGACAGGGGCTGTGGACAATGCCTCGGTGAAGGATGGCACCCCGGTGCTAGGCGGCGTCTACCATGCACTTGTGGGCTCGATCCTGATCACCCTGTGGGCCACACTCATCTCCGTGCCGGTCGGTTTGCTGACCGCCATTTACCTCGTGGAATACAGTGCCGGCAACCGATTCTCCAAGGTCATCACCTTTCTCGTTGACGTCATGACCGGCATCCCCTCGATTGTGGCCGGCCTGTTCGCCGCAGCCTTCTTCGCCATGATCCTGGGCCCGGGCACCAAGACCGGGTTCGTGGCCGCCGTCGCGCTTTCAGTCCTCATGATCCCCGTGGTGGTGCGCTCCAGCGAGGAAATGCTCAAAATCGTGCCGAACGAGCTGCGTGAGGCCGCCTATGCCTTGGGTGTACGCAAGTGGCGCACCATCCTCAAGGTGGTAATTCCGACGGCGATCTCGGGCATCGCTTCCGGCGTCACCTTGGCCATTGCCCGGGTTATCGGCGAGACGGCGCCCCTGCTGGTCACGGCAGGGTTCGCCACGACGATCAACATGAACGTCTTTGCCGGCTGGATGTCATCGCTGCCCACGTTCATTTACACGCAGATCATGACGCCCACGTCGCCGTCGAACGCCGATCCTTCCACCCAGCGTGCGTGGGCCGCGGCGCTGCTTTTGATCATCCTCGTCATGCTCCTGAACCTCGGTGCCCGCCTGGTGGCACGCCTCTTCGCGCCGAAAACCGGCCGCTAAATTACTTTGAAATGGAACTCCAGCTATGTCCAAACGTATTGATGTCAGTGATTTGAATGTTTACTACGGCGATTTTCGCGCTGTGGAGGACGTAAATATCACCCTCGACGCCAAAAGTGTCACCGCCTTCATCGGGCCTTCCGGTTGCGGCAAGTCCACGTTCCTGCGCACCCTGAACCGCATGCACGAGGTCATCCCTGGTGCCCGGGTTGAAGGCAAGGTGCTGCTCGACGGCGACAACCTGTACGGCGACGGTGTGGACCCCGTGACGGTGCGCAGTCAGATCGGCATGGTGTTCCAGCGGCCCAACCCGTTCCCCACCATGAGCATCCGCGACAACGTGCTGGCCGGCGTAAAGCTGAACAACCGCCGCATTTCACGCAGCGACGCCGATGAGCTGGTGGAGGGCTCGCTGCGCGGGGCAAACCTATGGAATGAGGTCAAGGATCGGCTCGAGAAGCCCGGCTCCGGACTCTCCGGCGGTCAGCAGCAGCGTCTGTGCATTGCCCGCGCCATCGCCGTCTCCCCGGACGTGATCCTGATGGACGAGCCCTGCTCCGCACTGGACCCCATCTCCACGCTTGCCATCGAAGACCTCATCAATGAGCTCAAGGACGAATACACGGTGGTCATCGTCACCCACAACATGCAGCAGGCCGCCCGTGTCTCCGACAAGACGGCCTTCTTCAACATCGCAGGCACCGGCAAGCCCGGGAAGCTGATTGAATTCGCCGAAACAGCCACCATCTTCAATAACCCACGGGAAAAGTCCACGGAAGACTACGTCTCCGGCCGCTTCGGCTGACAACGGCTGGCGCTGGCAGGAAATCGCTGCTGGAGCGCCCGGCGATACGCTTGACACATGACTTCACTCCCAGCCGTGCGCGGCGCCCACCTCGTTGGATCGATCAACCAGCCCACGGCAGCCGATTCGCTGCGCATAGTTGCCGAAAACCTCGCCGGCCACGTGGCGCGCTACCCCGACGGTGAAGTGGGCGAACGCTTCCACTGGATCCTGTTCCAAGGCTCAAAGTTCGACGCCGTTGCCGGGCTGGAGCGCGTCCCGCGAGATCCGATCATGCTCGCCGGCTTCGACGTGCGGCCACTGGTGCTGGATGGCACCGTCCCCGCCGGCGAACTTGTGTTCGGGCCGCTGGGCTATGCAGAGGCTGCGCTCGCAGGCTACCGGGACTTCAAGGCCCTCCGCGAAGCCGGAACCATACCCACAGGCGCCCGTTTCCAGGTCTGCCTGCCCACCCCACTGGCCCCACTCTCGGTCTACGTGGCTCCGGCCGATCGCCCGGCCGTCTACCCGTTGTATGCCGCCGCGATCTGCAAGGAGATCGCCGCCATCGCAGCGGCCATCCCGGCCGAGGAACTGGCCATCCAGATCGACCTGGCCACCGAGTTCTCCTACATCGAGCAGGTGGCCATGGGTGCTCGCAAGCCGTTCCCCTGGTTCATTGAGGGCTTGGCAGAGGATGCCGATGTGCCCGCCGAGACCATCATCGAGGCTGTCACCACGATGGCCGCCGAGGTCGCCGCAACCGTCCCTGAGCACGTGGAGCTTGGTTTCCACCTTTGCTACGGGGATGTTGCCGAGAAGCACTTCGTGGAACCTGCCGACGCTGGAAACCTGACAGCAGTCGCCAACGCCCTGTCAGCGCGCGTGGCACGCCCCATCGGTTTTCTGCAGCTGCCCGTGCCGATCGAGCGCGACGACGAAGCCTACTTCGCGCCCATGGCAACTTTAGCACTGCATCCCGAAACAGCGCTGTATCTTGGCCTTGTGCACCACGAGGATGGCACCGAAGGCGGCCTGCGCCGTATAGCGGCAGCCCGCCCGGCGCTGGCTGCCGCCGGAGTGGAGGAATTTGGGGTGGCCACCGAATGTGGACTTGGCCGTGGCCCTGAAGATCGGATGGCGCCGCTTCTGCGCCTACACGCGGAGATCATCAAGGCAGCAAGCGTCTGATCCTGCCGGCCTTGGTTGTTACTGCAGCTGATGCGGGTGACGAGCGGGTGACGAGCGCGGACACCCGCATCGGCTGCAGTATGGATTGCGAGCAGCGGGTCCAACCCGCATCAGCTGCAGTATGGACTCAGGCGTCACGCCAGCGGAGACAGGGCCAGGAAGAACACCGCACCGAGTCCTGCACAGACAAGCGGGGTGGCCACCCATGCGCCAGCGATCCGCAGCAGCATCCGGCCATTTGTGGCGGAGAAGCGCTGGTTTGCTCCGGCGCCGACAATGGCAGCTGTGACGGTGTGCGTGGTGGACAGTGGCATGTGCAGGCCTATAGCGCCGAAAAACAGCAGGCACGCAGCCACCATCTGCGCCACAAAGCCGCGCATGGGGTCCATTCTGACCAAACGGTGCCCCAAGGTGTAGGAGATGCGCCACCCACCGAACAGCGTGCCCACGGCGAGCATCCCGGCCGTGAACACCGGCACCCACAAAGGCACTTCCCCGACCCCGGCGGCACCGGCGGCAACAAGGGCGAACAGGACAACCGCCGTCGTGCGTTGGCCGTCTTGGAGTCCGTGTCCAAAGGCGACGGCGGCACCCGCCACGGACTGCAACTGCCGACTGCGCCGGTTGACCATGTTGGGGGCCGTGTTCCTCGCTGCCCACGAGGTGGGGTAGACGGCGGCGAAACCCAGGACGAACGCGAGCACGGGGGAGACCAGCAGCGGCAGGAGCACGAGCGTCAGCAGCGTGATGTTGATGCCTTCCAGCGGGGGATGCCCCAACGCGGTCGAGCCCAGGGACGCGCCCACCACGGCGCTGATGAGTGCATGGGTGGAGGAGGACGGGAAGCCGCGCCACCACAGGTAAATGCCCCACAGGCTGGCACCGATCAGTGCGGCGAGGAGGAGTACCAGACCGCTGCGGCCAGTGGGAACCGTGAACAGTTTGTCGGCATAGCTCGCCGCCAGTACCACGCTGGCAAGGGCTCCCAAGGCGTTGAATACGGCGGCGAGAATGACGGCGATGGTAGGCGTCAGGGCGCGGTTTCGGACTGAGAGTGCGACGGCGGCCGAGGCGTCGCGAAAACCGTTCAGGAAGGCAAAAATTGCCGCCGCGACGATCACGGCGCCGAGCAGGAAAGCCAGCAAGCTCAGGATTCCTTGACGATGATGCTGCCTACTTGCGTGGCAACGGCGCGCATCTGCCTGCTGGCGGCCGCGAACTGGCCGGCCAGCGTACTGTATTTAGTGAACGTGGCGGGGCTGTGGGCTTCAAGCAGCTCGGCAACCAGCACCCGGTGGGTGTGGTCGGCGCGCTTGCCCAGACGCAGGACCTCCAACCAATAGTCCTCAAGACTGTCCAGGTCGTTGAGGTTTCTCATGGCGGCGGTGGTGAGTTCTGCCTGGCGGGAGAGGATTTCAAGCTGGTCGCTGATGCGGGCCGGCGTCCGGTCGAGGGTGTACAGCTCGATGATTTCCCCGGCCCCGGTGAGAATCTCACTGGTTTCATTCAACAACCTGCCCAGGGCGTACAGATCCTCGCGCGGCAGCGGATTGATGAAGCTTGTGCGCATGCGCGTCAGCAGGGCTGCAAAGTCGGCAGTTGAGGCCGCATCCTGTCGTCGCAACGTTTCGGTGAGGGCAGCAAAGTCGCCCCGGCCCGCCCCAAGCAGTTCCGCCAGGGTGTGCGTACCCGCCAAAATCTGCTCCGCCATGCGAGCCAGCGCCTGAAGCCCGGCAGTCTCCTGGGGGAAAAGTCGAAGCTTCACAGTGAGGCCTTTGTTGTGGTGGACTGCTGCGCAAAAATGCGGGTTGGATCTGGGCAAAAAAGTGGTGCCGAACCGGGAGCGCCTCTCGGCACTAGGCCGCTCGTAGCGGCTATAAAATGGAGCCCGGGGGTTCCACGGTTCGACACCGCCTTTAGTCTTGTACGTCCAGCCCCGACTGTCAACTGGAGCCGGTTTCCATTAGTCCAGTTCGCCCATTCGCCACGACTTTGCGGCGCCTTCAAGATCCTCGGCCGTGCGCACCAGTTGGCGGGCTTTTTTCGTCAGGGCTGCTGAATGTTCGGGGTGTGCGGCCACGCGTTCCTCGGCAAGTGTGGCCTGTCCCAAGGCAACGACCCGGCAAAAAGCGGCCGAACGCTCCAGTGCGACATCGAACTCACCGTCGAAGGCGCCGGAAAGAATGGCGTTGGACATGGCCGTGATTTCCTCGGCTCCCGGCGGCTCGGCAACCCCGGCGACGGCGTTGGCCACCTGGGCTTTTTGCTGCCCTGCGCGGAAGAAGACGCTAATACCCTCGGGGTCCTGCAATGTGGCGGCTCGCAGTGCGTAGAGGCGCCATAGTGCCCCGGGAAGCGAGCGCGCCGGGCTGGCTGCCCACATTTCTGCAATGGCCTCAAGCCCCTGCCGGTCCGCAAGTTTCACCAGCCTTTTGGTGATTTCAGGGTCGTTGCTGGCCCTTCCGCTGTGCACCAGCGCACGGGCGGCCAAGTGTGCGGCCTCGGACACGCGCGCCGGATCGGTGCCGCCGGCAAACGATTCAAAGTCGGCCGGCGAAAAAGGCACTGGCTTGTGCGGGCGGGGAGCGCTGCTGGCTGGTTGATCGTTCATGACACGACACTACTCCGGCTGTGGTTCGGGGTCGAGTGAGCCGTCGCGCAGGCAGGTACTGGAAGGGTGGTCTGTGGGTTTTCCCGGGGTGGAATTGCATTCTGGTGCACGGCGTGCGGTAGTCTAATATGCGTCAACTTTTACACAGTGGATTCACTGTTGCGGAGATGGCATTAGGTCGGGCCTTTAGCTCAGTTGGTAGAGCATCGGACTTTTAATCCGTGGGTCGCGGGTTCGAGCCCCGCAGGGCCCACCAGTCGCAAAGAGATCCCCTGCACCGTATCCGGTGCAGGGGATCTTTTTCTGTATGCCTAGGAGACGCCCTCGTACCCCCTGGAGGCATCATCCACGTCTGCTGACGAAGCCAAGGCTGCAATGAACTCCGCCGACGTAGTAGGTGTGGAGAACATGGGGTAGTCGAACTTCACGGCGGATTCCCCCTCTGCAACGCTGGTGGCTGCCACGGCGTCCGTCAGCGTGACCACGTTGTAGCCACGCTCGTAGGCGGTCCGCATGGTGGACTCCACACAGCAGTTGGTCAGGAAGCCCGCCAGGGCAACCGTCTTGATGCCCTTTGAGCGCAGGATAAAGTCCAAGTTCGTGCTGCCGAAGGCGTCAAGGCCGCGTTTGCCTTCAATGATGATGTCGGACTCTGCCGGGGCGAAACGGTCCATGATTTCCGCTCCCCAAGCGCCCTTCACGAATGCCGTCGCGTCCACCACGCCCTTGAGGATGCCGTAGGGGTGTTTGGAGATTTCGTTGTACCCGGGGGCGAAACTGATGGGCGAATGGATCACCGTGGCACCTGCTTGGCGGGCTGCTGCCAAGACCTTTTCGGCGTTGTCCAAGGTGCCGTTGGCTGACATGGAGTCCTTGACGGCGTCATGGAGCACTCCGCCTTCAGAGGTGAAGTCATTCTGGAATTCAATGAAAACCACAGCGGTGGAATCGATGTCCATGGCGTTGTCCTTAGTTTCGTAGTGGAATTTCTCGCACAAATTAAGAATCTACCGGCGGCGGAGCAACATTGGTAGGGCCGCCAAAGTGGCAAGATAGTCTCCATGACAACAAAAGCCCCTGCACTCGCCCTGACCATTGCCGGATCCGAAGCAACCGGCGGTGCCGGCGCTCAGGCAGATTTGAAGACGTTTCAGGAACTTGGCGTCTTCGGGATCGTGAATCTGACCTGCATCGTGTCCTTTGACCCCAAGGACAACTGGAACCACCGCTTCGTGCCGGTGGACCAGCAGGTCATCGCCGACCAATTGGAAGCCACGTTGGCGGCCTACGGTGCAGCTTCTGGCGCACCGACACTGCTGGAGACTGTCAAGATCGGGATGTTGGGCAGCCCCGCCACTATCAGCACGGTAGAGACTGCACTCAAAGCAGCAGCCTTCAAGAATGTGGTCCTGGACCCGGTGCTGATCTGCAAAGGACAGGAGCCTGGCCACGCCCTTGACACCGATAAGGCACTGAAAGCACAGATCCTGCCGCTGGCCACCTTTGTCACGCCGAACCACTTTGAAGCCGAGTCCCTTTCCGGCATGAAAATCAACAATGTCGAGGACTTGAAGGCGGCGGCCCGCAAAATCCATGAAATCAGTGGTGCGGCAGTGCTGGCCAAGGGCGGGGTGCGGCTGGCTGGCACGGACGCCGTCGACGTTTTCTTTGACGGGGAAACCCTGGAGGTCCTGTCCGCGCCGAAGGTGGGGGAGGTGGCCGTCTCCGGAGCCGGATGTTCGCTCGCTGCCGCCGTAACCGCTGAACTGGCCAAGGGCGCCACCGCGCTGGAAGCCGCACGGACAGCGAAGGCCTTTGTCACGGAGGGCATTAAAAACCAGGTGGTTTCCGGTGCCCCGTTCACTGCTCTGTGGCAGGGTGGGGCAGGCGCTTAACCGCAGTAGAAGAACGCTGTTGCCAGCACCTGTCCGTTGTGCCAAGCTCGATTTATGAGAGTGAACACAAGCCAGGAATCAGACTGCTTTGACGCCAACGTTCGGATGGTTCGCAACGATGCCCGGCACCGGTACGAACTTTTTGCAGCTGATGAATTGGCGGTGGTCATGACGTTCCAGGATCTGCCGGGGCACACCGATATTGTCGGGTCACAAGCCCAGCCTGGTTTTGAGGACGGAGGCCTGCCGATGGTGCTGGCCAGGTACGCGCTGGATGATGTGGTGGCTGCCGGTAAGCGCATCATCCCGCACTGCAATTATGTGCGCCGCTTCATTGCAGACCACCAGGACTTGTACACCCAGTACACCGACTTTCCGCAGGAGGCTTAGTTGAAGCGACACGTTGCATTGATTACAGGGGCCACCTCCGGGCTGGGGGCCGAGTTCGCCCAGCAGCTGGGCCGATCCCAGCACAACCTCGTGCTGGTGGCTAGGGACGCCCAACGGCTTGAGGCCAAGGCCGTGCGGTTGCGCAGTGACTTTGGGGTGGAAGTGGAGGTGCTGTCCGCGGACCTCACCACGGACGACGGCGTTGCTTCCGTCAGTGCCCGGCTGACGGACCCTGCCCGGCCCGTCTCGGTACTGGTGAACAATGCCGGGTTCAGCCTAGTCAAGCCGTTCGAAAAGAACACTGTGGAAGAGGAAGCTGCGCAGTTGCGCATCCTCGTGCGCACCCCCTTGGAACTCATGCATGCCGTGCTGCCCGGGATGCTGGCGCGCAGCCATGGCCGGGTCATCAATGTTTCAAGCGTGGCATCCTTCATTCCGCGGGGAAGCTACGGTGCTGCCAAGGCGTGGGTGACAAACTTTAGCCGGTCGGCGAACTTGCGGTATGGTCCCCACGGCGTGAAGGTGACTGCAGTGTGCCCTGGATTCGTGCACACCGAATTCCACCAGCGCATGGGCGCGGACATGGGCGGGGTAAAACCGTGGATGTGGCTCAACGTCGAACCGGTGGTGCGTGAAGGTCTGGCGGACAATGCTGCAGGCAAGGCCGTCTCCATCCCATCCAAGCGCTATGCAACCATCGTGGCGCTGAGTCGCTTCGTCCCGGACAAGGTGGCGGCCGCGGTGGGGAACCGCGGCCGCTGAACGTCGCGGCAGGACGCTCTAGACGTCAGCCATCGGCCTGCCCACCGTAACCGGAATGCCGGTGCCCGGGGTTGGCGGCTCATAGCTGGAATCGAACGGCAGATGATCCATGTCAAGCATCGGATTCTCATCCTGAGTTGCCACCAGCTCCTCCGCTTCCTCCATCGTTGCCACGCTGGGCATGGACCCCGGCAGCGGCTTCCGGGCAGACTCCCGCAGGAAGTAAATTGCCACGGCGCCGATGGCCGAGGTGAACATCAGGTAGAACGCCGGCATCATGTCATTGCCGGTGAGGGTGATCAAGCCCTTCATGATGAAGGGTGCGGTGCCGCCAAAGATCGCCACGGCAAAGTTGTAGGAGATGCCCATGCCGCCGTAGCGGCTCGACGTCGGGAACAGGGCGGGCAGCGACGATGCCAGGTTCGAGACGTAGAACGTCACGGGGAAGGCGATCAAGGCCAGCCCAAGCAGCGTGGACCACACGGGCCCCATGCCGATGAGCGCAAAGGCCGGGACGGCCAGCACCACCGTGCTCAGCGCGCCGACCCACAGCACCGGACGGCGTCCGATCCTGTCGGAGAGACGGCCGGTCAGCGGGATGCACACGGCCATGGCGACCAGGATGGGGATGGTCAGCAACGTTCCATGCACAGGGTCATAGCCCTTTGACTCGGTCAGATATGTGGGCATGTATGAGGTCAGTGCATAACCGACAGTGTTGGCTGCGGCCACCAGCACCATGGCCAGCACAATCTGCCGCCAGTAGACCTTGACAAGGCGGACGAGGCCGCCCGAGGTGTCTTCATCGTCGGCTGCGGCGGACTTGGAATTCTGCTCGTTGGCGTCCAGGGTCGCCTGGAACTGAGGGGATTCCTCGATTTTCATCCGGAAGTACACGGCGATGAGGCCCAGTGGCCCGGCAACCAAAAATGGCACTCGCCAGCCCCACTGCTCCATGGCGTCCTGGCCTAGCGTCAATTGCAGCACGGACACGAGTGCGGCACCGATGGCAAAGCCCAGGTAGCTGCCTAGGTCCAGGATGCTGGCGAAGTAGCCCCGGCGCTTGTCAGGGGCGTATTCACTGACGAAGGTGGTGGCGCCAGCGTATTCGCCACCAGTGGAAAATCCTTGAATGAGTTTGACCACCACCAGCAGCACTGCGGCCCAGACGCCGATCTGCGCATAACCAGGGAGGAGTCCGACGGCGAAAGTGGACGCAGCCATGACGATCAGAGTGGTGGCGAGGACCTTCTGGCGCCCCACCTTGTCTCCGAGCCAGCCAAAGACCACTCCGCCGAGCGGGCGGGCCAGGAATGTTGCGGCAAAGGTACCCAACAGGAAAAGTGTCTGGACATCGCGGTCGGCGTCGGGGAGAAAGACCGGCCCCATGGTGCCGATCAGGTAGCCGAACACGCCGACGTCGTACCATTCCATGGTGTTTCCGACGACGGTTCCGCCGAGGGCTTTCTTGAGCATGGGTGCGTTGACAATGTTCACATCGTCAACGCCCAATCTGCGTTTTTTCAGCGTGGGCAGACGAGGCTTCTTCACTCGCGCCTGCTGACGGCCTGCGGTGTCCTTAACACCTGGTTCCGGTTGAATCGTGCTCGGGTCTATGGGCATTTGCTCATCCCCTTAAGGAGGCTGGTTGCTTGCGACTTGCGGTTGTTTCTTTCGGACAGACCGTCAATTCTAGCAGGTGCACCATTTTTGACCCGTGGAGATACTCCTCACAACGACCACTTCTGCGTGTGGGGAAGGCCCCACACGCAGTGAAAACACGCAGTGAAAGTCAGGCGTCGTGGTCCGTTTCCAGAATGCGCGCGAGCGTCTCCAGAGCCTCCGCGGCAGTGTCGTCCTCGGTGCGCAGCACCACCAGTTCGCCGTGCTCCACGCCGAGGCTCATGAGGGCAAGCATGCTATCCGCATCCACGGCCTCATCCACGGGATCGGTAGCGCGGGCAATGGTCACCTCAATGCCCAGCTCGCCCGCCGCTTCGGCAAAGATCGAGGCGGGGCGGGCGTGCAGGCCGACGCTGCTGGCAATGGTGGCTGTTCGTTCAATCATGGTGTTCTCCAACTCGTTTTCCGGGGGTGATGGGTGTTGTGTGTGGTGTTTGGGGACGGGTGAAACTAAAGGCCCAGCTCGGCCAAGGCGGGCAGCCCGGCACGGACAAGCTCGCGGGCCTCTGCCGCGGATGGCGCATCCACGGCGCGCAGGGCCAACGCGCGGGCTTGCGGAAGTGTCACAGTGCGCAGGACTGCGCTGACGGCCGGCAGTGCACGCGGCGTCATGGACAGCGATGTGACACCCAACCCTGCCAGCACGACGGCGAGAACGGGGTCCGCTGCCGACTCCCCGCACACTCCCACCGGCTTGGGCGCGGTGTCCTCGAGGGCTTGGGCGGACGAGTGCCTGGCTTGGGATGCGGCGCCGGCAACGGTTGCCTGGATGAGCGCCAGCACGGCAGGCTGCCATGGGTCGTTCAAGGCGGCGAGTGCCCCCAGCTGCCTGTCAGCGGCCATGGCGTACTGCGTGAGGTCGTTGGTGCCCAGGCTGGCGAATTCCACATGGTCGAACAAATGCCGGGAGGTGAGTGCCGCAGACGGGACCTCCACCATGACACCGGGGATTCTCAGCCCTGCTTCGGTGCACAGTGCGGCAAAGTCGGAGGCCTCGGCGGCGGTGGAGATCATGGGGGCCATGACCCACACTGCGGCGTCCGACTGCGCGGCGGCGTCGGCAATGGCGGCAAGCTGCCGGGCCAAAACACCGGGGGTGCTGGTGTCGGTGCGGTAGCCGCGGACGCCCAGCGCCGGATTTGCCTCGCTGGTGTCGGTCAGGAAGGGCAGTGGCTTATCGGCGCCGGCGTCGAGTGTCCTAACCACCACCTTCTGGCCGGGAAACGCATCGAAAACACCCTTGTAGGCGGCCACCTGGTCGGCGTGGGAGGGCTCAGTGTCATTGCCTAGGAAGCAGAATTCGGTGCGCAGCAAACCAACGCCCTGTGCATTCGCTGCAGCTGCTTCCTGGGCGTCAGCGGCGCCGCCCACGTTGGCCAACAAGGGCATCACTGTGCCGTCGGCCAAGCGGCCGTCACCGTCAAAGACGCTCAGCAGCGAAGCCTGCTCCTGCCAGACGGCCACGGCCGCACGTTCGGCGTCGTCTGGTTCGGTGCTGACCACGCCCGTTGCGCCATCGACGAACACCAAGGCGCCGTCGTCGAGCGCGCCGACCCCGTCGGCAGCAACCACGGCCGGCAGGCCCAGTGCCCTGGCGATGATGGCCGTATGCGACTGCGGCCCGCCTCCTGCCGTGACCAGGGCAACCACCTTGTTCGGGTCAAGGGTGGCCGTGTCGGCGGGGGCGAGGTCCTCCGCCACCAGGATGAACGGTGCGTCGGCATCGGGGATCTCGGGGGCGGGAACGCCGCGCAGCTGCGCCACGATGCGGGACTTGACGTCCTGCACGTCGTGGGCACGCTCGGCCATGTAGCCGCCCAGGCCCATCAACATGGCTGCCCCCGACTCCCCGGCCTCCCATATGGCCCGTTCAGCCGAAGTACCGGCATTGATGAGCTTCACGGCGGCTTTGATCAGCATGGGGTCGGTGGCCATCAGTGCGGTGGCCTCGAGGACTTCCCTGCCAGTGCCCTCCACTCTGCCGGCACGGGCCAGCAACTGCGCCTTGACGGCAGCCGCTGCTTCCTTGAGCGCGGCCGCGGCAGTCTCGGGCGCCTTCGAACTTGCCAACTTCTCACCCGGGGGCGGCTCGGCCAAGGCGGCGGGCATGTGCCGGACCGGGCCAATGACGCGGCCCCGGGAAACGCCAACTCCAACAAAGTTTTGCATAACCGTTCCTTTGAAAGTCACTTTTAGCTGTTCTGTGCAACGAGCTGCTGTGGGGCAACAGTATCAACGGGCTTGCGGACGGCCCAGCGCTTGAGGGCAACCACCGAGAATCCGCCAATTACGGTTCCCACCAGAATCGAGAGGATGAACATGCCCACGTTGCCGATGGCGAAGAAAACGAAGATTCCGCCGTGCGGTGCCTGGGACGTCACGTGGAAGGCCATGGTCATGGCACCTGTCACCGCGCCGCCGAGCATCATGGAGGGGATAACGCGCAGCGGGTCCGCAGCGGCGAACGGGATGGCGCCTTCGGAGATGAAGGATGCGCCCAGCAGCCATGCTGCCTTGCCGTTCTCACGCTCGGCCAGGGAGAAGCGCTTTTTGTCGATCACTGTGGCAAGGGCCATGGCGAGCGGGGGAACCATGCCTGTGGCCATGACGGTGGCCATGATCTGCCAAGGAGCCTGGTCCACTGCAGTGCCGGCACCCAGGCCGGCGACGGCGAATGCGTAGGCCACCTTGTTGACTGGGCCGCCGAGGTCGAAGCACATCATGAGGCCCAGAATGATGCCCAGCACTACTGCGGAGGCGCCGGACATGCCCGTCAGCCAGTGGTTGAGGCCGTTAGTCAGGGCGGCGATGGGGCCGCCCAGGAACAGCAACATGGCACCGGAGGCAATGATGGAGCCCAGCAGTGGGATGATGACCACCGGCATGAGGCCGCGCAGCCAGCGCGGCACCTTCCAGCTGCCGATCCAGTAGGCGGCGAGGCCGGCGAGGATGCCGCCCACCAGTCCGCCGAGGAATCCGGCGTCCATGAAGACGGCCACAGCACCGGCCGTGAATCCCGGTGCGATGCCGGGGCGGTCTGCAATGCCGAAGGCGATGTAGCCTGCCAGTGCCGGGACCAGGAAGCCCATCGACAGCCCGCCGATCTTGAACGCCACAGCGCCCAGATACAGGGCAAGGTTGCCGTCGGGCAGATTCAACAAGGTGTTGTTGCCGAGAATGTCATCGGCCGTGGTACCCAGCGCGATGCTGTAACCGGCCAGCAGGAAGCCAAGTGCAATGAGCAAACCGCCACCTGCCACGAACGGGATCATGTAGCTGACGCCGGTGAGCAGAACTTTCTTGATTTTCGTGCCAAGGTGCTCGCTTGAGGCTTCTGCGTTGTGCTCCGCGGTCTCCTCGGCGCCAAAGTGCGGAACCCTATGGGCGTGCGGGTCGTCGGCGGCTGCGAGGGCTTCTTGGATCATCTTGGCCGGCTCGTCAATGCCCCGCTTGACGGGGGAGTTGACCACGGGCTTGCCAGCGAAACGCTCCTTGCCACGCACATCCACGTCGACGGCGAAAATCACGGCATCCGCAGCGGCAATGACGGCCGGGTCAAGCGGGGTCACGGCTCCGGAGCCCTGCGTTTCGACCTGCAGGTCCACGCCGGCCTCCTGCGCTGCCAGCACGAGGGAATCGGCGGCCATGTAGGTGTGGGCGATGCCCGTGGGGCACGCCGTCACAGCAACCAGCCGCTTCGGTGCGGAGGTTTGGCCGACCTCGCCAGCGTTGGGGACCCCGCCCGCTCCGCGGTGCCCGACCACACCCGGGCCCCCAACGCTGGACTCGCCGGACCTAACCGGCGCAGCAGCGGTGGCTGTTGCGGCTGGCTGTGGATTGTCGGCGAGGGCGCCGTCGACCAGGGCCACGATCTCTGCCGGGGTCTTCGCTGCTCGAAGGGCGGCCGTGAAGTCCTTTTTGATGAGGGAGCGCGCCAGTTTGGAGAGCAGTTTCAGGTGGGCGTTGTCCGCTCCGGCCGGAGCTGCGATGAAGAAGACGATATCCGCGGGGCCGTCCTTGGCGCCGAAGTCAACTGTGGGGGAAAGCCGGGCCATGGCCAGGGTGGGTTCGAGGACGGCTGCGGAGCGGCAGTGCGGGATGGCGATGCCGCCCGGGACGCCGGTGGCTGTCTTTTGTTCACGGGCCAGGGCGTCGGCAAACAGGCCTTCAACTTCGGCGGCCCGGCCGGTCTTTGCCACGAGCTCGGCAAGGTGGCGGATGACGGATGTGGTGTCCGTGCCGAGGTCGGCATCAAGGAGCACCAGGTCGGTATTGATGAGGGTTGTCATGTCAGATCTCTTTGACTTCCGGACAGGGCCGTCACGACAACGGCGGAGGGGGTGGTTTGTGCAAGGGACGGAACCAGGGTTCCTGGAAGGGAAGCGGCGGCCGCCCCATGGGCCACTGCTTGCTGCAGGCATGCTTCGGGGGAGTCCCCGCGAAGCGTCGCCAGCAGATATCCGGAGAGGGCGGAATCGCCCGCCCCGACGGTACTTTTTGCTTCAATGGCAGGGCCGGAGCCGTGCCAGGTGCCGTGTTGGGACACGAGCACGGCACCCTTGGACCCCAGCGTTGCAAGGACTGCACCGACGCCTTGGCGCACCAGCAGATCTGCCGCACTGGCAGCCAGCGACGGGTCCGCTTCAAGTGCCGGCCCGTCGGAAAAGCCCGTCAACTCAGCCAATTCCTCGCCGTTGGGCTTGAGCAGGTCCGGCGCGTGCTGCAGGCATTCGCGCAGCGGTGCACCGGAGGAATCAACCGCAATTTTGGGGGCGTGCGTCCCATGGGCGGCACGCACAGCGTCGATGACACGGGCATAGAAGTCGTTCGGCACCCCCGGTGGGAGCGAGCCGGCGAGCACGAGCCAGGATGCGCCTTCGGACTTTTCCACCGTCAGCTCCAGCAGTGCCGCAACCTGGGCGGTGGTCAGCACGGGGCCCGGTTCGTTGACCTTGGTGGTGGTCCCGTCGGGCTCGGTGATGGCGACGTTGCTGCGCAGCGGTGCACCGATGGCCAGTGCCTTGTGGGGGATGCCTTCGGTCACCAGGGCGCGGACGACGGCGTCGCCTGCGTCCCCGGGGAGCAGTGCCAGGGCGGGGGTTTCAGAGGCTGACAGGGCGCGGACTATGTTCACCCCCTTGCCTCCGGGGTGCAAGGTGGCAGCGGTTGCGCGCTGGACTTCGCCGCGTTCCAATGCTGCCGAGAGCTCGATGGTGTGGTCAAGGCTGGGGTTGGGGGTCAGGGTGATGATCATGCCAGCACCACCTCGACGCCGGCCGCGGCCAGCGCTGCCTCGAGCTCCGGGGAGGGTGCTGCGGTGGTGACGAGCGTGTCGATCTCCTCGAGCGTGGCGAAGCGGACAAGCGTCTCGGTGCCAAGCTTGGAGGAGTCGGCAAGGACCACCACCTGGCGGGCTGCCTTCACCATGGCGGTCTTGGTGGCCGCCTCGACGGGGTCCGGTGTGCTCAGACCAAAGTCGGCATGGATGCCGTTGGTGCCGATGAAGGCAATGTCGGGGCGCAGCCCGCTGAGTTGTTCGGTGGCCCTGGCACCCACGACGGCGCTTGTCAGCCCACGGACCCGGCCACCCACAATGTCCAGGAGCAGCCTGGGGTTGGTGCCCAGCGAAACTGCCAAGGGGAGGGAGTTGGTGATGATGAGCAGTTCATCGCCGACCTTGGTGGGCGACCATCCGGCGAGACGGTCGGCCAGCGCAGCGGTGGTGGTGCCGGAGTCGAGCAGGATCGATGCCGTCGGCGTGTGGGGGATGAGTGCCATGGCGGCAGTGGCGATGCGCTGCTTTTCATCCATGTGACGGCCCTGCCGTTCGCCCAGGCTCAATTCGGAGCGAGTGAGCTGGTCCGGTGCCACGGCGCCTCCGTGGACCCGGCGCAGCTGGCCAGCCTCCTCGAGTACAGCCAGATCGCGGCGGACCGTTTCCTGGGTGATGGCAAAGAGTTCGGCCAGTTCATTCACGCCAGCCCGGCCCTGGGTGCCGACGAGTTCGGCTATTTTCTGGTGCCGTTCCTCCGCAAACATGGGATTCCTTTCGCTGGGACCGTTTCAGGCGGTGTGGGGCTTGAAACGGTCTGCGTGACGTGTGTCACGATGTTGTTTAAAGTGACTTTATCTGTGTTCATCTTCACTTGTCAAGGATTTATCCACGCAAACACAGAAAAGCGGGGATTCGGCGTGAGGCTGGGCCGGATTTTGTGGAATGGACGCCTGTTTTTGAGGGCAGGATCGGGGACACAGACGGCTGTTTCGTGCATAAACGCACCTTGACCGCTAAAGCGGTGTCTGTACCCTGCGAATATGCGGAAAAGGTGCGGTCAAGCGGGAAACCGCCGCTCAAAGCCGACCAGGTCCCACCGGATGGGTAGTGTTGCCCCATGGACAACATTTTGTGGTCCCGCCCCGAGGGCGAGCGCGCCGGCACGCCCCTGCTGCTGATGCTGCACGGCTACGGCTCGGATGAAGCACGCATGGCCGCCATGTTCAAGGACCTGCCCAAGGGTTTCACCTGCGCGGCACCGCGGGCACCACGGGACATTGCAGGGGGCAGGGGCTGGTTCTTGTTGGACTATTTCCTGGTCAACGATTTCGCCGAGGTGGTTGGTGCTGCCAGCGCAGTGCTGGCCTGGCTGGACTCCGTCATGGAGAAATACGCTTTCAGTTCAGTGTCGGTGCTGGGGTTTTCACAAGGCATGGCCATGGCCACAACACTCATCCGGTTGCGCCCGGAGCAGTTCACTGCTGGCGTGGGGCTCTCGGGCTTTGTCCTCCACAATGAACTCCTTGCCGCCATGGAACCCTTGGCCGTCCAGATCCCGTTCCTCTGGGCGCGCGACCCCGCCGACGTCGTCATCAATCCGGACGCCACGGCGTTCACTGCCGATTGGCTGGTGGACAACACTGAACTGAGCAACGCCCACTATGCCGGGATGGGCCACCACATCGGCGCCACCGAACTGGCCGATGTGTCATCTTTCCTGACCGGACACGTATCGGGTTCGTTCGTCCCCCGCGGATAGGCCTCGCAAAATGCTCAACCAACCCAACGGCTTTAAGTACACGATCGCGGAGAACGGCGACGTCACCATCAGCCACCACGGTCGCAGCGCAGCAACCTTGCGTGGCAGCTCGGCCCGGAAGTTTCGCGACGATCTGGAAGCGGCAGACCCCCAGGAGTTGATGGCCCGCCTGACCGGTAACTACAAGCGCGGAAACGAGCGCACAGCGAAAAACCACCCGCGTAACTTCGGGCAGTGCCGCTGAACGGGACTCGGACAAAAGCAAGCGCAAACATAAGCCAAGTGTCGCGGCCGGTTCAACCAAAAGGTTGATGCCCGTCGTAGTGCGCGTTCCTAGGCTGGAAGCAAAGGCCCGCACCGGGGGCCCGCAGCTAAGGACCCCTCATGAAGAAGCTCTTTTATTCAGCGTTTGCCTACATGGTCATCGGAGTGCTTTCGGGCTTCTTTTACCGAGAGTTCACAAAGGGAAAGAACTTCACCGGCTTCACCCAGCTTTCCGTGATCCACACGCACCTGCTGACCCTTGGCTTCATGGTGCTGCTGATCGTGCTGGTGCTTGAAAGGTGTTCGTGTTGTCCTGTTCGCGTCTGTTCAGCTGGTTCTTCTGGACGTACAACGCCGGGCTGGTGCTGACGGCGGCCATGATGGTGGTCCACGGAATGCTCCAGGTCAACGGCGCCACCGAGGTTTCTGCGGCCATCCCCGGCATTGCCGGATTGGGGCACATACTGCTCAGCGTCGGCATGGTGCTGCTGTTGCTTTCCCTGCGCACCCGCCTCTTTACCTCCGCAGTGAAGCACGACGGCGCCACGTCGGTTGCGCTCGCAGGCTGACCTCCCGGGCTGGCTGGCAGATTTTTCCTAGGAGTGAACGTCTGGGCCATTGCACAGATGTGCCGTTAGCCTTGAGGAACAGACAGGGTAGGGGAGTTATGGCACGCAAGGAACTCAAGCACGTTGGAATGGAGCCCGGACCTGGCTTCGCGAAGTCGGCAGGGAAGGTCAACCCGGCCGTGGGAGTTGCCGCAGGGGCGGCGTTCGGCAGCGACGGCAGGCCCACGCCTGCCGTTCATGGGCTGCTGCTCAAAGCCGTTGAGGTACAACGCCCGCTGGTGCTGGCCAATTTGCGGCGCCTTCGCAAACGCCATCCGAACGCAACCGCGTTTGAGCTCAGTCAGCGGCTGGAACGTGACTTTTTGTCCGGTGTTGGAACCGGCGGTGCCGCTATTGGCGCCACGGCAATCATTCCGGGGGTTGGCACGGTCGCGGCACTGACCATTTCAGCTGCCGCTGCCGGAGTTTTTCTTGAAGCAACGGCACTTTACGCCCAGTCCATTGCAGAACTCCACGGCTTGCGGCTCAAAGATCCCGAACTCGCCCAACTCACTGTCATGACCATTATTTTGGGTGATGAGGGCCTGTCCATGCTGCAGGGACTGACCGGGCACGCCCTGGGCACCGGCAAAACGCCGATGCAGGCGTGGGGGCGGACGGTCACCAAGAGCATTCCGCTGGCAACAGTCAAGACGCTGATTGCACCCATGCAGAAAAAGTTTCTGCGGAAGATGGCCGTCAAGGGCAGCGTCTCCATCGTGGGACGGGCATTGCCGTTTGGCATCGGTGCTGCCGTAGGTGGAGCAGGCAACTACATGATGGGCCGGGCGGTGGTGGCCTCGGCTAACCGCGCCTTCGGTCCGGCGCCCCTCATGATTCCGGAGCAGCTGCTGGCCGAGCTGGAGACCAACGGTAAAGCAGCCAAGCCACCCAAGGAGCCCAAGGCGCTTAAGCCCCCGAAGCCGGCCAAAGTAGCGAAGCAGGCGAAACAACCAAGGACCCACAAACGCAGCTAGTGCTCGTGCCGTGGACTGAGCTTTAGCCCAAGGCTGAGCTTCAGCCTTGGCATGGTTAACCCCCAGCGGCCACTCGAGTTCGTTGACCATGCGAGGCCTTGCAACGACCAGCGCCCATGGTCTGCGGCGCAGCGGGAACCGCCCCGTCCAAGCGCTTAAAAACCTCAACTGACGCGCCGCAGCTGCCCCCACCCCCAACGGTGATGCGACTACTGGACCTATAATCAGACCACACGCAGATGCCCCGGGGAGGACGATACCGTGTGGCGATTACTGGTGATCCTGGCTCTTGGCCTCAGTGCAGCCTTCCAGACTGGTGGATCTGAGGGATCGATCGAGGCCTTCATCGATGCCGAGATGCCTGCTGTGGGCGTGCCCGGCCTGGCCTACGCCGTCGTGGCCGACGGCGTCACATCGGTTGGCGCGCGCGGTGCTACCAAGATCGGAAGCGGCAGGAAAGTCACCTCGGACACGGCTTTCCTGACCGGCTCGATCTCAAAGAGTTTTACGGCGCTGGCCGTGATGCAACTTATCGAGGCAGGCGCGATCGGCTTGGACACCGAGGTTTCGCACTATCTTGAGCGTTTCTCGGACCAGCCCGTCGGCGCAATCACGATCAGGCAGCTACTCAGCCACACGAGCGGCTTTTCGACTCTTCAAGGGAACACCTCGCATACGGACATAACCGGCGGAAAGAATGAGCTTGCGAGCCGGGTTGACCAGCTTGCGCAGATGAATCCAGCTCACAAGCCCGATCAGAGGTGGGAATACTCCAATACGAATTACCAGATTCTTGGTCGCCTGATCGAAGTAGTCAGCGGGCAGGAATACCAAGCCTATATTGCACTCAACATCCTCGAATCGGTTGGAATGGAGCACAGCTTCGTCGCTGACGGTGAGATCCACGAATCCATGGCGGCCGGGCACACGCCATGGTTCGGCACCACACGACCGCTGCCCAAAAAAACGACCGATCGCGGGACGGCTCCGCAAGGTGGGATCGTCGCGAGCGCCACCGATCTGGCGAGCTATATGCAGATGATGATGAATGGTCGGAACGATGTGCTGAGCGCCGAAGGCAAAGCGCGAATGATGCGCCCAGCCAGCGACGCATCGCCCGGCTACGGCTTTGGCTGGTTTGTGGATTCCAGCAACGGCGCTGTTGGTCAACGGCGGCAGCGGGCTGGGATTCGGTGAAACTACCCAACTCCGTAACGGCATCACCGCCAGGGCGATGGGCATCGACTACGACGGTGATGGGCTGCGATGGTCCCGGAAGGTGTTGTTCATCGCGATGGTGCTCCTGCCGATGGTCTTTGGGGTCAGCATGATTTGGGCGTGGTTTCGTCGCACCAAGGTCCGCGCCAAGTTGAACTCTGGCATTGTTGGCCTGTTCAGTTTGTGGTGCCCTCTGCTGGCCATGCTTATTGCAGCGTGGATCGTTTTCACTCTGCTGCCAAAGCTGGGTGGCCCGCCGCTCGCCACCACACTTCTGTTCCAGCCCGATATTGGTTTGCTGCTCATCGCAACCGCGGTGACCGGTGTTCTGTGGGCCGTGTTCAGGCTTGGGGTGGCCTACACCGGGAGCCGGGGAAGCTCAGCTGTGCAAGACTAGCCGAAGACCAGGGTTGCGACGGCGAAGATGGCCAGGCCGGCCAATGAGCCAACGACGGTGCCGTTGATGCGGATGAACTGCAGGTCCCGTCCCACCTGTAGCTCGATCTTTTGACTGGTTTCCACAGCGTCCCAACGCCCCACGGTATCGGAGATGAGAGAGGTAATCTCATGCTTATACGTGCCAACAAGGTACGCGGCCGCGTCGGAAATCCACTTGTTGGCCTTATCCGCCAGCTCAGAGTCTTCGATCAATCTGTTGCCAAACTCCTGCACCACTGACGTGAACTTCAGGCGCAGCTCGGAATTGGGGTCTTCCGCGGCGTCGGTAATGGCCGTCTTGATCGTGCTCCAGGTACGTGCCGCCAAGTCACGCACTTCCGGGTCACCCAGGACCTGCTTTTTGATGGATTCAGCCTTGGCGATCATGGCCGGGTCATGCTGGAGTTCCTGGGCCAGATCCTTGAGGTACTCATCGAGTTTCAACCGGACTTCATGCTGCGGGTCATCCTGGACGGCGCGGGCAAATTTGTAAATCTCGGTGTAAATCTTGTCTCCCACCATCCCGTCCACAAACTGTGGCACCCAGCTGGGGGAGCGGTCTGTCACTAGTCCACTGATGGTGGTGTGGTTGCTGCGAATCCACGTGGTTGAGCGGTCAACGAGCAAGTCGACCAGGGCATGGTGGTGGCCGTCGGCGAAAATACGCTCGGCAACCTTGCCAATGGGCGGGCCCCATGGCGGCTCAAGCAAATGCTTGCGCACCATGGCCTCGATGACGTCCTTGACGTCCTCATCCTTCAACACTGCCATGGCCCCGCGCAGGGCTGCTGCACCCTCCTTTGCCACCCGCTGGGCGCTTGCAGGCTTGGCCAGCCATGCACCTATTTTTTGCGCGATTTCGGTGGTGGCGAGCTTCTCGGCAACGACGGCCTCTGACAGAAAGTTGTTTTCCACAAAGTCGGCCAGTGAAACCCCGATCTCATCCTTGCGGTTCGGGATGATGGCCGTGTGCGGGATTTTGATGCCCATGGGGTGCTTGAACAGTGCTGTGACGGCAAACCAGTCGGCAAGCGCGCCCACCATGCCGCCCTCGGCTGCAGCCCGGACGTAGGCAAGCCACGGGTACTGGGGCTCCAGGGCAAAGGCCACGCAAAACACTACCGCCATGAAGAGCAGCAGGGACAGGGCGAAGCGCTTCATCCATCGCAGGGCCGCAGCCTTTTCCGCGTCGGTTTTCGAAACCTTTGCCAAACCCGCTGAGCCAAGTTGTTGTGTTTGCGCCATGAAGCAAGCGTAGCGTGGAGCCATGACGGTTCAGATCTACGCCCACCGCGGAGCCAGCGCTGCATTTGCCGAGCACACCCGCGCCGCCTACCTCCAGGCCTTGGCCGACGGCGCCGACGGGGTTGAGTGCGACGTTCACCTCAGCGCCGACGGGGAACTGATCCTGCTGCACGACGACACCGTGGACCGGACCTCGAACGGCACCGGACCCGTCTCCGAACTGACGCTCGCGCAGCTTCGGGAGCTCGATTTCAGCAGCTGGCACATTACACCGCTCCCTCCCGAGTTCGGCACCACCGCCACCCAGCTGCTGACGCTGTTGGAATTGTTGCACATCCTGGCCAACGCTGGCAGGCCCGTGGGGCTGGCGATCGAGTTCAAATACGGTGCACTCTTTGAGCCCACTCTTGTAGAGACCGCACTTGAGGCGTTGCGCGGCCACGGATGGAGCGACGACGGCGGACAGGCCGGCAATGTGGAGGTGTCATTCATGAGCTTCCATCCGGAAGCCGTGGCATATTTAGCCCAACACGTCCCGGCGGAACAGTTGTGTCAGCTGCTGGAGGTAGCCACGGCCCCTGCTGTTGAGGCCGTGGCTGCGGGGGAAAAGTTATTGGACGACGGCGTTGCCCACCTTGCCGGGCCGGGCGTCGGCTACGTGCGGGCGTACCCTGGCAACGTCGCACGGTGGGTGGCAGCTGGCCGTGTCCTGCGAGTTTGGACCGTTGACACCGCTGATGATCTGCAACTGTGCCTGAGCCACGGGGTGACACAGGTGACAAGCAACGTGCCCGCAGTGATCCGTTCAACTCTGACAGCTTTGCCGTTCATGTAGCAGCGCCCGGTTCCATGTGGTTGCATGGAACCATGGCATCGAGAATTGAAGACTATGCACTGCTTTCCGATCTGCACACCGGCGCCCTTGTGGGCCGTGATGGGAGCATCGACTGGCTGTGTTTTCCGCGTTTTGACTCCCACGCAGTGTTTTCGGCACTGCTGGGCACCACTGACAACGGACGCTGGCTCATGGCACCGTCACACCCTGAAGCAGCCGTTGAAAAGCGCAACTATCTCGGGCGGACGTTTGTACTGGAAACGCTCTGGACAACTCCCGAAGGCACTGCACGTGTCACTGACTTCATGCCGATCGGGGATCGCCGGGCGTCCATTGTGCGTCGCATCGACGGGGTGAGTGGAAGCGTAGAATTCAACCAGGAAATTACCTTCCGCCCCGGTTACGGCAAGATCGTGCCCTGGATCCGTCGGGTGGAGGAGGAAGACGGCACGGAAGCAATCGTTGGTGTCGCCGGACCGGACGCGGTGGTGCTGCGCGGAGACCACCTGCCGCACGCCGTCGGCCGTTTGCACGGTGGCACGTTCACAGTGCAGGCCGGTGAGAAAGTGGTGCAGGAGCTGACGTGGTACCCCTCGCACCGCCCAGTTCCCAAGGCAGTCGACACGCAACCGGCGTTGGAGCAAACCTGCAAATACTGGGAAGACTGGGCCAAGAGGTACAACCAGGACGGAAAGTACGCACGCCTGGTGGAGAGGTCCCTGCTGGTGTTGCGGGCTCTGACGCATGCAGACACAGGTGGCATTGTCGCGGCGCCCACCACCTCGCTGCCGGAGGACTTTGGCGGAGCGCGAAACTGGGACTACCGCTTTTGCTGGCTGCGGGACGCGGCCCTGACGCTCGAGGCCATGCTCACGCACGGCTACGCCGATGAGGCCTTGAAATGGCGCGACTGGTTGCTGCGGGCCGTGGCCGGGGACCCCGAGGACATGCAAATCATGTACGGGCTTTCAGGTGAGCGGAATCTGCCTGAACGCGACCTTGACCACCTGACTGGATACGAGGGCGCTCTGCCGGTGCGCATCGGCAACGAAGCTGTGGGCCAATATCAGGCCGACGTCGTCGGTGAAGTCATGGTGGCCTTGGAAAAGCTGCGGCTCGCCGGTGGACATGAAGACCATTTCTCCTGGCCGCTGCAACAAGCCATGCTGGGTTTCATTGACAAGCACCTGACGGACAAGGACCACGGCATTTGGGAGATGCGTGGGGACCTGCTGTATTTCACCCATTCGCGCGTCATGATGTGGGCCGCCTTTGACTGTGCCGTGCGGGCCGTACGCAACCACGGCCTGCCGGGGCCGGTTGAGCACTGGGAGAGCGTACGCGAGCAGTTGCGGGAAGAAATTCTTGAACATGGCTTCAACAAGGAGCTGAACACGTTCACCCAAACATACGGCGGAACCTCTACGGATGCCTCGTTGCTTGTCATTCCGCAGGTGGGTTTCGTGAAGTACACGTCCCCGGAGATGCTGGGCACGGTGGCGGCCCTCGAGGAAGAGCTTGTCGACGAACACGGACTGATTTTGCGTTACCAAACGGCGTCAGGGTTGGACGGACTGGCGCCAGGGGAGCACCCGTTCCTTGCCTGCTCCTTCTGGTTGGTGGAGCAGTACGCCCACACGGGCCGCCGCGCCGAGGCCGTCACGTTGATGGACAAGCTGGTGGGGCTGGCCAATGAGGAGGGTCTGCTCAGTGAAGAATATGACATGGCCCAGGGCCGGATGGCCGGGAACTTCCCGCAGGCCTTCTCCCACCTGGCGCTTGTCCGGGCCGCGGATGCCCTCCACGGCACTGAAAGCCTGAGCCTGTCCACGGAACCCATCGACACGCACACCAGGCCCATTGCCATCGTGCGGCAATAGGCTGGCAACCCGAACGGGCCTTCCCGGCCTTGCGCCCCTGCGGTGCACCGTCAGGGAGGCAGACATGACACCATGGTGGGGATGAAGCTCAAGGACTCCCCGGCCGCCAAGATTGGCGCCTCGATCGCCGTCGCCACCGGCTTGTATGGGGTTTCGTTTGGTGCGCTCTCGGTAGCTTCGGGTCTGAGCTTTTGGCAAACCATGGTGCTGAGCCTGTTGCTGTTCAGCGGTGGCTCGCAATTTGCGTTTATTGGCGTGGTGGCCGCCGGTGGCACGGGAGTTGCGGCCATGAGCGCCTCTGCCCTGCTGGGCATCCGCAACGGGGTCTACGGCATGCAACTCAACGCGTTGCTGCGGCCCACGGGCTGGCGCCGATTTGCGGCCGCCCACGTGACCATCGATGAGTCGACTGCCACGGCAACCGGCCAAAGCGATCCTGGGGAACAAAAGCGCGGCTTCTGGGTGGCCGGGCTGGGAATTTTTGTGTTGTGGAATGTCATGACAGCCGCCGGCGCCGTTCTTGGTGACGCCTTGGGTGACCCCAAACAGTGGGGTCTTGACGGCGCCGCAGTGGCGGCGTTCCTCGGCTTGTTGTGGCCGCGCATCAAGGCATTCCAGCCTGCCGCGATCGCCGTGGTGTGCGCCGTTGCAACGCTGCTGGCTGTTCCGTGGGTACCCCCGGGTGTGCCAATCCTGGTGGCTGCCGTCGTGGCCGGGCTGATCGGCTGGTTCCGCAGTGACCGCACGCCCGGCCATGCGCCGGGGCATGTTGGTGACGGGTTGGAACCTGACCTTGAACCATACAAGCACGACGTCGTTGCACGCCCCAGGCATGCAGCGGCAGGAACGGGGCACTTGGTGGCCGGGAATGAAGGGGAACAGCCGTGAGCATGTGGTTTTGGCTGCTTGTTGCCGCCGCGTTGGCGTATCTGACCAAGCTGCTGGGCTACCTTGTGCCGGCAAAGGTCCTGGCCAACCCGCGGATGTCGCGGGTGGCAGGAACGTTGACCATCGGGCTGCTGGCCTCGCTGACGGTTGTCAACGCCGCAGCGAGTGGTGCCTCGCTGGTGCTTGATGCCAGAATCGGTGCTTTGGTGGCGGCCGGGATCGCCCTTTGGCTCAAGGCACCGTTCCTCGTGGTGGTTCTTGCCGGCGCTGCGGCCGCTGCCGGGCTACGGCTGCTGGGTTGGCCCTGAACCGTACGGCGGCTGCGCCTGAGGGGCCTGCTGGCTGGGGTATTCCGGCTGCTGGCCCTGAAACTGTTGGCCTTGATATTGCTGGTACTGGCCCTGTGGGTCCTGCGGTCCGTAGTGCGACTGATCGTACTGGGGCTGCCCTTGGCCAGGGTACTGCTGGGCGGGGTACTGCTGGCCGGCGTACTGCTGCTGCGGATAGTTTTGCCAGTACTGCTTCTGGGCAGGTGAGACGTAGGCCGGGCCCAAGTAGCGGGCGTCTCCATAGGAGAGGATGGCAGCGAACACCACCGGGACAAATACCAGGCCAACCGTATAGGCGACGTCCTTGCCGAAGGACTTGGCAAGATCATTGAGGGTGACGATCATCCAGTAAATTCCGGCATAGGGAATGAACTGCAACCAAAAACTTGATTCGGGGCGACCAGCAATCTTCACCATGACCCATGAATTGTAGAACGGCACAAAGGCAGCCCACTTCGGGTGGCCCGCCTTGTGGAAGAGACCGGCCCAGGCAAAGCCGTTTGCCAACCAGAAGACCACGAAGATCATAAAATAGATGCCCATGATCATCAGGACGAGACCCATGGAGGCCGCCGTTGAGGCGCCGTCGTATTGGTAGTCATAAGGATCCGGGGCAGGGGCCAGCGGAAGCGAAAGCAATGAGGCAAGCATGGGTTTCATCGTATCCGCTCTGGAGGCACCCTCCCATGGGGTGAACTGCCCATAATGGAAGTGGACACCAGGCCGAATGCAAACATCGGCCCTCAACTCTAGGAGATCTTCATGATTGTTGCGTTTTCAGTTGCACCCAGCGGCACCCCGCTCGATGGACCAGCGGGCAGGGGCGACGACGCTTCCGTGCACACGGCAGTAGCTGCCGCCGTCAAGGTAGTCCGTGATTCTGGGCTGCCCAACCGCACGAGTTCAATGTTCACCGAAATTGAAGGCGAGTGGGATGAGGTCATGGACGTTGTAAAACGCGCCACCGAGGCCATTGGGCAGTACGGCTCACGTGTTTCGCTTGTCCTCAAGGCGGACATCCGCCCGGGCCACACCGGTGAAATCACCGGAAAGATCGAGAGGCTCCAAAGCGCGCTGGGTGAACTTGGCTAGTAGCTGGCTGCAGGTGCCTGTCCGTCACCGGACGGGCACCTAAATCAGGCTGGGCATGCTCTGTGGTGACAGGAAGTCCCCACTGTGGGTGACAGGTGCGGCCAGCATGCCCGCCCCGGCGTCGATGAGGAAGTAGCCCACGGACGTCCAGCTGCCCTGCTGGGTGCCAGCCTGCAGCTGCGCCTCAAAGTCAGCACAGATACCCAGCGCCATATGTCCCAGGACACCGGCTCGCGCCCGCAGAATGGTCGGTGGAATTTCGCGCAGACCCTCGCGCATGCGCAGGAGCAAGTCATCGAAATTGTTGCTTGATTCGAAGGAAGACGCCAGTACCTCGGACACGGAGGGGACGGTGCGCACTTGGTAAAGGAACCGCGCGCGCCAACTTGGCTGGGGCATTTCCGCAAGCTGCTCCACCCACGGCAGTATCCGGCACGCGATCACGGAGCGTAGATCTGCGTCCGCGGGAAGATCTGCGATGAGCTCCGCCCGGCGTCCTTCCATGCTTTGCAAGTGCCGTTCGAGCAGGGCGTGGATGAGTTTGTCGCGGTTGCCAAAGTGGTAGGCAACGGCCGAGTGGTTGTGCGTGCCCACATGTTCAGCAATCTTGCGGTTGGAAACTGCATCCACACCATGCAGGGCAAATAGCTCCTCTGCCGCATCGAGTAGAGCCTCACGCGCCATGTCTCCATGATGTCCCATGTATCCCACCTTCCCTTCAATTCCCCACCGTATCGCGGACGGCAATGAGGTTTGCACTGGCCACCTGTTGTACATTTTTACGCCACGTGGCGTAAAGTGATCTAATTGCATCTTGCCCCACGAATTTGTGGTGTGTGAATGGCGCTTTCCGACCATGTGGGAAGCCATGCAACCTTAGAGCGCAGCAACAGGAGTACGAATTTGAGCAGCACCGAAGAAAATCCCAGCACCCACCCTCCGGGAGGGGAACTCCGCACACTGGAGGCGTCTGGCAAGGTCCCAGCACACGGCAACGAACCATCGGCAAAATCATCAGCCGATGGCCCAGCCGCGGCGGAAGCTGCAGCACGCAAGCGAGCCAAGGCTGAGACAATCGGGCGCTACACCGCCATGTTCATGATGCCGCTGATCATGGTCGGCATGATGGTGGGCGGATACCTGGCCGCAATGCACTCGCCGACGCCGAACAACATGCCCGTCGTAGTGGCGGGTGCCCCTGCCGCCGTTGCGGAGTTCGCCCAATCACTGGAATTGGCTGACCCGGACGCAGTGGATGTCCGCACCGTTGCCACTGCTGAAGAAGCGCGCAAACTGGTTGTGGACCGCGACGTTGCAGCAGCGGTGGTACTCGGTGAAGGCAATGCCTCGCTGTACACCGCCGGAGCCGCCGGTGCCTCCCAAGCCGGAGCCGTCACAGGGCTGCTGGCACCGCAGATCATGTCCCAAGGGCTGGAACTGCACGCCGAGGATCTGGCTCGGCTCCCGGATAACGACAAGTCCGGGCTTGGTGCCATGTTCATGACGACGGCCTTGATCATGGCCGGGTACCTGCCGTTCAGCCTGACGCTTTCAAATTCGCCGGAATTGCTGCGCTTGCGCCGGGCCGTGCCACTGCTGGCCGGATGGGCGGCGCTCGCCGCCGGTCTTGTGTGGGCCGTGACGGGTCCACTCCTGGGGGTGGTTCAGGGGCATGCATGGGCAGTGCTGGGAGTCTGTTGGCTCGGTGTGTTTGCTGTCGGCGCCGTGCAATTGCTGCTGACCCGGCTCATGGGACCCATGGCTATCATCGCGGCCATGTTCCTGCTGATGGTGCTCGGTGTCCCGGCGTCCAACATGGGCATGTCCGTCTACACCATGCCTGACCTCTATGCGTTCCTGCATACGTTCCTTCCCACCCCCGCACTGGGTGAGGCGCTGAGCTCCGTCATGTACTTTGACGGTGCCGGAACGGGACCCTATGTGCTCGTTCTCGCGGTGGGTGCCGTGCTGGCACTACTCTTCACGCTCGGCTTTGACGCGAACAAGCAGCGCAAGAACCCGAACGCGGCCCTTCCCATGGTCGCTGTCCAATCGCTTCACGGCGGGCCCCGCCCCAAGACGCGGTTCTGGCGCTATGCCGCACTGTTGTTCTTCCCTTTTGCCATGGTAGCCATGATGATTTCCTTCATGCTCGGCGCCATGTTCGAGCCGACGCCGCGTGACATGCCGGTCGCCGTCGTCGGTGCCACCATGGAAGTTGGGCAGGAAGCGGTGGATACGCTGGATGCCGGCATGCAGGGGCTGTTTGAGCTGCGCGCCGTGGATTCGGAACAGGAAGCCCGCACTCTGGTTGGCGACCGCACGGTCAGCGCCGCTCTGGTGCTGCCCACCGCACCGAACGGCGCCGCCCTGTTGCTGACCAATGAGGCGGCCAGCTCCAGCGCACAACAACTCGTCACCACCATCTTCGGCCAAGTGGCCGCAGGGCAGCAGATGGGCTTGGACACCGAAAACGTGGCGCCGCTGCCGGACAGCGACAGCGCCGGAACGGTGGCTATGTACATGGCCATGGGCTGGATGATGGCAGGGTTCATGATCATCGTGGTGGGTGCCAATGCGGCGCCGGCTTCGCGGCCGCTGCGCAAGCTCCTGCCAATCGTTGCCGCCTGGTCCGTATTCATGTCCGCTGTCCTCTACATGATTGCCGGGCCCATGGTGGGGGCCATTGACGGGCACTTCTGGGCACTGTTTGGCACTGGTGCCGTGGCGATCTTCGCCATGGCCATGTTCGCCACAGTGTTTGAACGGCTCATCGGCATGCTGTCGATCATCCCGGTGGTAGCCATCTTGATGTTCCTGGGTGTGCCTTCTTCTGGCGGGGCACTGTCGGTCTACATGGAACCGGAGATCTTCCGGGTGCTGCACGACATCCTCCCAATGCCTGCGGCCGTGGAAGCGACGCGTTCAATCCTGTACTTCGGTGGCGACGTGGTGGGTGGTGCGCTGCTGAACTTCGCCATTTGGGGGGCCGTGTCACTGGCAGTTGTGGCAGTCATTGACAGGTTCAAGCCGGTGAACGGCAGGAAAGAAGTGCCGCCGCACGGCGACACTTCAACCGGGTCTGTCGCCAGCCTTGTGGCCCAGCCTGAAGTGCCGCGGGAATTGGTGCCTGCCTAAAGCCGGAACGGCGCTAGGCTGGGCCTATGGTTGAGCATCAGAGGCGGCTTGGCTGGGCCGATGTTGAGGACTATTTGTCCGCCACGCTTGTACGGGGTGGTTCCAGCATGGACAGGGTGCTGCGCAGCATCGACGACGCCGGCATGCCACGCATCGAGGTGGCTCCGACGGCGGGGAAACTGCTCATGCTGCTGGCCCGGATACAAGGGGCTAGTAGTACTTTGTTAGGTCTTGTGCGGGGGCCTTTTAATTTTGTGTGGGATCTGTTAATTTTGTTTGTTATGTCGCAGGACATCGGTGACACTTCTGTATCAACACATCGGTGACAGTTCTGCCGGTTTTGGTGGTGACGCTTCTGCCCGTTATTAATGGTTTCCGTCGATTGGCAGTGGTCGTGGGGTTCG
>NZ_JAFMPX010000027.1 GCF_017353415.1 Arthrobacter sp. E3 | reverse complement strand
ACGAACATCTCGGGGCAAAGAAGTCTGCGGATTAAAGATGTGGGTGGTGGCTGCATGAGCAGCCACCACCCAGACCAACGACTTTGCTGGTCTCAACTTTGCAGGACTATGCCTCCAAGGTTGCCTCGAGGGTGATCTCCACACCGGCCAGCGCTGCAGAGACGGGGCAACCGGCCTTTGCCGCATCTGCGATGCGGTCAAAGTCTTCCTGGCTGATGCCGGGAATCTTGGTGGCGAGCGTCAGGTGGCTTGTGGTGATACCGGTACCCGGGACGAAGGTCACTGCTGCGGAGGTGTTCACGTAGTCTGCGGCCTTGCCTTCTTCGCCAAGGAAGAGGCTGAATGCCATGGCGAAGCATGATGCATGGGCGGCGGCGATGAGCTCTTCCGGGCTGGTCTTGCCTTCGGCTGCTTCGGCGCGTGCCTTCCAGGTGATGTCAAAGCTGCCAATTTCCGAGCTGTCCAGGGTGACCTGTCCGGCACCTGTGGGAAGGTCGCCTACCCAGCCTGCGTGGGCGTTACGAGTTGTAGCCATGTTCACTCCTATGAATCGTGATGAGGGGCAATGTTGATCTGCTGTGCGTTAGCTCAGCACCATCTCTTCAAGCCTATGCCTTAAACGCAAAAAGACACTTTCACGTCCGGAGGCCAGGGAAATAATCCACCTGCTGGAAAATGAAAGTGCCTTTTTGGTGGCTCAACCTCACTGAGGCAGCCGGAGAGCCGTTAGACCCAGAAGACAGCCACAGCAATGTTGATGAACGCCATGCCGCCAACAGCGTGAGCCAATCCCTTCGGTACATCCTGGCCATTCTTGACCTTGCGACGGCCAATGAAAGCTGCCACGAGAACAACCAAGGCGATGAGAAGCTTGACGCCGATCTTGAAGTTGTTGATGCCGCCATCGCCCATTTCAGCCAAACCGACCAGTAACAAGCCGGTGATCAGCTGCACCAGCGCGCCAATCCACTGCCACTGGGTGACGGTGGGCGTTTTGAAGGCGGCGAGCCAGCCGCCCACGATCGCGGCTGCGCCAAGAATATGTAGAAATATGGTAACTGTTCAGGGGTGCGGTGCGGCGTGTTGCCGGGTTTTCGTCTTTGTCGGGTGGATCCTGAAGGTGTTCACAGGTAGTTAGGCGCCATCTTCAGGTTGGTTGATTCAGATGTCCGACGCATCCGAGGTTCCCACGGTCCAGTCGTTGCTGGCCGGGCTGGAGGAACGGGATGTGCGGATCGAGTTGTTGCTGGCCGGGCTGGCCGAACGCGACGGGTTGATCAGGGACTTGAAGGCTGAGATCGATGCCCTCAAGGCGAAGGTGGCCACGTTGGAGGGTCGCCTGAAGAAGAACTCACAGAATTCCTCGAAGCCGCCAAGCACCGACGCGTTCGTGAAGCCGGCGCCGAAGTCCCTGCGTCGCCCTTCGGGTAAATCCCCGGGCAAACAGGCCGGGGAGCCGGGCATGCGCTTGGAACCGGTCAAGACTGCTGATGTGGTGTTGGTCCACGAGCCGGGACGGTGCGGGAACTGCGGGTTGGCTCTCTCCGATGCACCACTGGCCGGGGAACGTTCCCGTCAGGTCTTCGATGTGCCCCCGATCACTGTGGAAGTCATCGAGCATCGGGTGCGCACCCGCCGGTGTTCCTGCGGGCATCTCACTGATGCCTCCTTCCCGCCCGAGGCGACCGCGAGCACCTGCTACGGACCGCGCATCCAGGGGCTGGGCGCTTATTTGATGGATCGCCATCACCTGCCGGTCGCGCGGACCGCCGAGCTGCTGGCCGATGCGTTCGGGGCACCGGTGTCCACCGGCTGGTTGGCGTCCCTGCAACTACGGGCGGCGAAGCTGCTGGGCCCGTTCCTGGATGCTGTCCGGGAACGGGTGCACCGGGCCCCGGTGGCGCATTTTGATGAGACCGGTGCCCGGATTGACGGGCATCTGGCGTGGGTGCACGTGGCCTGCACGCCCGAGCTGACGGTGCTGCATCTGGCACCTGGACGGGGCAGGGAATCTATCGAGGCCGGGGGAATTCTGGGTCACGGATTCAACGGTGTCGCGGTCCATGACGGACTTCCCGCTTACCGCCGCTTCCCGGTGCAACATGGATTATGCAATGCCCACCATGTTAGGGAACTTACCGGAATCGCCGAGGCCGGCGGGCAGGAATGGGCGGAGAGGATGGCCGGGCTCCTGGTGGAAATGCTGGTGGCCGTCAACGAGGCAAAGGCCGCCGGAAAAATGTCCCTGAACAAACGAACCCTGCGCGGTTACCGGCGACGATACCGGCGCATCATCCACGACGGGATCGAAGGCAACCCATTGCCGCCACCGACCGGGAAACGAGGGCGCCCGGCCATGGGACCAGTCCGGTCCCTGCTCAAACGGCTCGAGACCAACCAAGACGACGTCCTGCGATTCGCGACCGACTTCCGAGTTCCGTGGGACAACAATGAAGCCGAACGCGGGGTGCGGATGGTCAAGCTGCAACAGAAAGTCTCCGGCTGCTGGCGCTCACCACAAGGCGCACAAGCGTTCCTGGCCATGCGCTCCTACATCGGAACAGCACGGAAGCAGGGCAAGAATGCCCTGGACGCCTTCGACGACCTCTTTGCCGGGGACCCATGGCTCCCCGCCACCCCCTGAACAGTTACGCTAAATCGAGTATTCGGGAGCTGCCCAGACAACCACTTCGGGGTGCTCGTAGAAGCGGTAGCCTTCGCCGCGGACGGTGCGGACGGTGTTGGCCAGGCGGCCCAGCTTGGAGCGCAGACGGCGAATGTGGACGTCGATGGTGCGCTCGTTGGGGACCTCGTCGGCGTTGGACCACAGACCCTCGAGGAGTTCGTCGCGGCCTACGGTGCGGGTGCCGTTTTCCACCAGGTAGTTGAGCAGTTCAAACTCCTTGAACGTCAGGTTCAGCGTGTCCCCGTCCAGGTGCACTTCGCGTCGGGCCAGATCGATCAACACGCCGGAAGGGCGCTGCTCTGCTGCCGGAATCCGGACTGTTTCCTGACGCTGGCGGGAGGCCACCGTGGGATCGCCGAACGTTGAGCGGACCACGTCAAGGGGTGTGCCAATGGCGTCCGACGGCGCAATGGCCACGGCAGCGTAGCTCTGGGCTTGAGGTACAAGGGTTTGTGCGTAGGCGCGGATGTCCTGGGCCAGTTTGGCCAGTGAGGTGCCGGCTGCTGCTGCGGTGTCCTCATCGACACCGACGTAGAGCACAAAGCCACGGGCAACGTTATCCGGGCTGACACCGCGCAGTTTGTCCACCCCACCAGCGATGACAGGCGTGGGTGCGGTCATCGGGTTGCTGTCACTGCCGGGGTAGGAGCGCAGGCGTTCGGCGGCGCTTGAGGTATCCGGGCGAAGGCTTGAATAGCCAGTATGTTCGGCGTGGACGGAGCTACCCAAGGGTCCGCTCCCAGTGTTGCGGGCAACGGCCTTGGCGGCGTTTCTTACTGAAATGTGGACGTATCCAGATGCTACTGACATTGAACTACCTAAGTGTATGGCCGTACTCAACGGCGCGAATGCTTCCATTAGTCCTGCTTGACAGAACTTTTGCTGCCCTTTTTTATGGGCCGGCCCAGAGGCCAAGACTGGAGTGTTGCTACCAGGGTTGTGAGTTAGGCCTGCATTCGAAAACCACTCAGAGACGGTCTGGTCGATTCGAGACAGAGCGTTGCTGCGGCTGCAGAGTTCACTGAGTGGTTGTTCACGTAAGTCAGTTTGCTACGTAACAAAGCGAACTTGCAAGTAACAAAGGGGCGAAGTGTCCACTATGTGAGATTCTGCTCTATTTTGTGATCAATCCGACATTGTTGAATTGCTCTCATTTTTAGTATAAATGACGGTTTGTGTCGAACGTAATGAATCAAAAGACGTATAAGCCTGTTGGATATTTCTCGGATCAGGCAGATGCGAGAAATAAGTTCAAAGTTAATTTGGGCGCGTCTATGATGACCTCGCAACTGTTTGACAGCACTCAGGGAAATCCCAGTTTTTCACGCTAGGTAAACAGGCGTTTACCTAGCGTGACCTGGCGGATGGAGCAGAGTCCGCGCTATGCCCCGGAGCGGTGCGTTGGCAGCACCTTCCAGGAGGGGCGCAAGCCCCGGAACTGGTCGCGCAGCCTGACGTTGTTGCGGCGATTCATAAGGATCAGTGCAGCCAGGCCAGCCAGTATGGCCACCACAGCCCCCATGCCCAAAGACCAGCGAGCGCCAAATTCGGTGGCGATCCAGCCCACCAGGGGTGCTCCGATGGGAGTACCGCCCTGCAGGACCACCATGTAGACAGCGAGCACCCGCCCGCGCATGGCCGCGTCGGTGTTCAGCTGCACCGTCGTGTTGCACGCGTTCATAAAGGTCAGTGAGGCGACTCCCACGGGCACCAGCGCCAGCGCGTACAGCGTATAGGTGGGCATGAAGGCGGCGATTGATACTGTCACGCCGAACGCGAGCGCTCCACCGACGATGTACATCATGCGCATGTTCTTCCGCCGTGCCGCCATGAGCGCTGCGGCCAGCGTGCCGATGGCCATGACCGAGCCCAGCAGCCCGTACTCCCCCGGCCCGAGATGGAACACCGTCGTGGCCATGAGGGCGTTCGTGATCTGGAAGTTCATCCCAAAGGTGCCCACGAGGAAGACCAGGACCATGATCATCATGAGGTCCGGGCGCTGGCGGATATACACCAGCCCTTCGCGGATCTGGCCCTTGGACCGCGGCACTTTGACAGCAGGGAACAGTTCGTTGGTGCGCATCCGCCACAGCGAGAAAATCACTGCGGCAAAGCTGGCGGCGTTGATGAGAAACGCCGGGCCGGTTCCCACCACGGCAATGACAAGGCCGGCCACGCCGGGGCCGGCCAGCCGGGCCAGGTTGAAGGAGGCGCTGTTGAGGGCGACGGCGTTGGGCACGTCCTCCTTGGAAACAACTTCAGAGACAAACGCCTGCCGGGAGGGCGCGTCGAAGGCGCTGGCCACACCCAGCAGGAACGCCAATGCATACACATGCCAGAGTTGTACAGTCCCCGTGACGACCAGAATGCCCAACAAAAGCGCACAAAACCCCATGGACGTTTGGGTGACAAGCAGCAGCTTGCGCTTGTTGACCCTGTCGCCCAACAACCCCGCGAAGGGTCCAAGGAAGACAATCGGCAAAAATTGCAGACCGGTGGTGATGCCTGCTGCGGTACCTGAGTTGTGGGTCAAGACTGTGAGCACCAGCCAGTCCTGGGCCACACGCTGCATCCACGTGCCAATGTTGGACACCAGTGCACCGGTCACCCGGAGTCTGTAGTTGAACACTTTCAGTGCACGGAACATCGAATTCACTTAGGCACTCATCTCCTGCAGGATCAAGGCAGCCTCGTGGAGGGTGGCACGTTCTTGCGGGGTGAGGGCAGCGACCTGCCGGGCCAGCCACGCCGTCCGTTTGGACCGTGCACGCAATAAGGTGGTGGAGCCGGTCTCTGTAATGCTCACCAACACTTGGCGCTTGTCGTGTGGATTTTCACCCCGGCTGACCAGTTCCGCCGCTGCCAGTGCGTTGACGATTCGCGTCATGGACGGCGCCTGGATCTGCTCCCTGGCAGCGAGCTGCCCCACTGTCCGTGGACCGTCAAGGATGGCGGCCAACACTGAATATTGTCCGGGACTGATTTCCCTCGATGCCGCCTCGGCCCTAAGCCGCCGCGAGGTGCGCATAACGGCAATCCGCAATTCAGCAGCCAGCGGCCCGGCACCAAGGGGCCTGCCCGCAGCGACAACCGCAGCGGCTGCGCGGGACCCGGGTTCCGGCGTCGTACATGCAAGGGAAGTGTCTGTCATCAATGCTCTGCTGCCTAAGAAAAAAAGTTTCGTATCATCAGCTTTCCACTTTATATCCTTAGCATTGCTAAGTAAATGTTGATTCGCTCACGCTGCTACAAACCTCGTTACCATAATGTGACATATGGTTTCATTTCCGTTACGCTGGCAAAAGTGCCTGCTGAACCACCAACGGTTCATGGCACAGATGGACGGTTCGCCGAGCTCTGCCGCCGCCCATTTCCCTCCATTCCCGTGGCAGAGACGGGGGACCCAATCTTCGTGGGCCTCCATTTGGACGCCCTTGGGGTTAAGCCAACGCAGAGCATGAGGCCATGGTTGCCTGTGCCGCGTAGCAGGATTCTCTAATCCATTCCCGACAGCTCACCTCGCAGGCGTAGAGAGGTTACATCCATGTCTGCATCACCCCAGCGCGGCCGTCGCCGTGCCGAAAACGCCAGTCGCCCGTCACTTTTTGCCTTCGCAGCAGCAGGCAAAGGGACCCGCGCGGCTGGCAAGTCCACGGTCACAACCACCGCCAAGTACTTGGCCGCCGTTGCCGTTGTCGGAGCACTCGTTGCCGCCGGTGCCGTGACTCAATCAGTGGAACACACAGCCACCGCACAGAGCGGCGCCAACTTGCTGGCAGCAGCGGGGCACGCATCGGCTCCGGCTGTATCAGCACCACTGAATGCGCCCATCACGTTCGCGGGGGCGGACATCGGTTCCATGCCGTCCGCTGCCTCCACGTCCGCAGCGGCAAAGGCTGCAGCCGCCAAGGCCCAGTCCTCGGATGTGACTCCCCTTTCCACACCGGCAGCAGCTCCGGCACCGGCACCGGCACCAGTCGTTGTGGATGACCCCGCTGGCGCCCAGGCCTATGCCGCCGGCGAACTGGCTGCCCGAGGCTGGGGAGCTGACCAGATGAGCTGCCTGACGCAGCTGTGGAACCGTGAATCCGAATGGCTCACGTCCGCCGAGAACCCCGACGGCGGCGCCTACGGCATTGCCCAGTCCCTGCCCGCCGAGAAAATGGCAAGCGTCGGCAGCGATTGGAAGACCAACTACAAGACCCAGATCACCTGGGGTTTGGGCTACATCCAAGAACGCTACGGCTCACCGTGCGCCGCTTGGGGCCACTCAAACGCCGTCAACTGGTACTAAATCTCCACACCGTTCTCGGCCATGACGGGGTCAGCTTGCGTGCTGGCCGAGACGATACGCCGTCGTCGCCAGTTATCACCGTTATCGGCGCCAACACAGTCGCAGCGACTTAGCCGGCCACGCCGTACAGGCGGTCTCCTGCATCGCCGAGGCCCGGCACAATGTACGCCTGCTCATTGAGGCCCTCATCAATGGAGGCCAGTACCACGTGCACGTTGTCGCGCCCACCGTGGGCTGCTTCCAGCCTGGCCAGTCCCTCCGGAGCTGCCAGCAGGCAGATGCAGGTGATGTCTGCGGCCCCACGGTCAAAGAGGAACTTGAACGCCTCGATCAGCGTCCCACCGGTGGCCAGCATGGGGTCCAGGACATACACCTGGCGTCCGGTCAGATCCTCGGGAAGCCTTTCGGCGTACGTAATCGCCTCGAGCGTCTCCTCATTGCGGGCCATGCCCAGGAAGCCCACTTCGGCCGTGGGCAGCAAGCGGGTCATGCCCTCGAGCATGCCCAGGCCGGCGCGCAGGATCGGCACCACCAGGGGTGTGGGTTTGACCAGTCCGGTGCCAATGGTGGAGGTCACCGGCGTTTCAATATTCACCGGCTCCACCCGCACTTCCCGGGTTGCCTCGTACGCCAGCAGTGTCACCAATTCCTCGGTGAGTTGGCGAAACACCGGCGACGGGGTGTTTTTGTCCCGTAGGACAGTCAATTTGTGGGCAATCAGCGGATGATCCGCAACCAGTACGCGCATGAATAAAAGCTACCATTGAGCCGTGCCCATCACTGCAAGTTCCGCCGCAGAAATATCAGCCCGCCACCATGAGTGGATGGGCCTTGCCCTGGCTCAGGCACAACTGGCGCTGCAGACTGCCGACGTTCCCATTGGGGCAGTTGTCCTCGGGCCCGACGGCGGGATCCTCGGTTTAGGACGCAACGAACGTGAGGCGCACGGGGACCCCACGGCGCACGCGGAAATAGTGGCTATCCGCGAAGCCGCGGCAAACTTGGGCTCGTGGCGCCTAGCGGATTGCACCTTGGTGGTCACACTGGAACCGTGCGCCATGTGCGCCGGTGCGATTGTGCTGGCGAGGGTGCCGCGCGTTGTTTTCGGGGCGTGGGATGAGAAGGCTGGGGCCGCGGGATCAGTCTTTGACGTGCTGCGCGAACGTCGGCTAAATCACTGGGTTGAGGTGTTTCCCGGCGTCCGGGAGAACGAGTGCGCGGCCCTGCTGAGGGATTTTTTTGGCGGCCACCGCTAAGGAGCCACGAGCAGTTCCAGTGAGGGCAGCACGCACGAAACCCGCTGCATGTCTTCACCGCCCGGCCCGCGCCCCACACGGTTGTTCCGTCCGGTGTCATCGCACCAGTCCACATCATGCGGGAATGCGGAGACCATCCAGGTGCCGGGGACGGCAGCGACCGGCAGCTCAAAGTTGAAACTGAACCCACCGGCGTCGTTCATGGGGCCCGTGCGCTCCACAACCATGGTTCCTGCGCTGTCGAATACTTCAACCTTGATCTGGGCGTGGGGGCCGTACCGCGGGTTGCACGTGGCGTCCTTCGCGGAGACCATGACGGAATCGCCGGGTGCGGCAGTGGCGGTGCTCAGCGACAGCGGCGGCGGAAAGCAGGGCTGCGAGCCGGGTTGCGGTGAACATGCTGCGACCGGCAACGCGACCGTGGCCACGGCGGATGCCACGAGGAATGCTGTCAGTTTTCGCATGGCTGGGCACCGTCCGCCGCGTTATTGAGGGCGTCAATCCGCTTTTGCCTGCTCGACGGCGAATCGAGGCTGAAGGAGCGGAAGTCACCCAAGTCTTCGCGAATGAACGCTTCTACCTCCAGGATGCGCTGCTTCACGGCGTCGGTGGGGGCGTTGAAAAGCCAGTGGGCGATGCGTTCCCGGCCGGGGTCGTACTGCCACAGGCCAATGATACTCCCCCGGTCCACGATGGGATGGTCTGGCAGGTCGGCTTGCAGCGACAGCGTGGAACTGAGCAATTGGCGGCCCCTGTCTGCTTCGGCAAAATGATCGGCCGCATTGCGCCGCAACAGAAACAACGAATCCGAGCCGGCAAGCAGCTGAATTTGTTCCTCCTGCGGGGCCTCGAAATCCGCCACCGTCTCAATGTCAGCAGGGAGCATCCACAAGTCCGGGGCATCTGCGGCTGGGGTTTCCATAGGCTCGATTATCTTGGGCTGGGCTTCCACGGCATTGATGGCTGCGAGCGCGGCCTTGGTCTGGGCGACCGTAAATCCCGTGAACCATTGGGATTGCTTGAGCGTCGCCCCGCCAGTCCAGCCCAAGTAATTTTCCATCAGCTTGGCCCTGGCCTGCTCCGGCGACTCGTCCGCAGCTGGCAATTCCCAAGCAGTATAGGCGTAGCGCTGCTGGTCGAGCCGGCCATTGATGGGCACGCGCCGGATGCGGCCGTCAGCCTGCAACAATCCCAGCACTGTGGGCAGCGTCGTTGAGGCGCCCTTCTTCTTGCCTTCCTCCCCCAAGCTGCGGACGGCATCGCCCAACTGGTGCTTGAGCTGGTGGGGATCCAGAGCTCCCAGGCCGTTCGCTGCGGAGTCATGCAGCAAACGGAGTATTTCCGTTTCAAGGCTCTGAATTTCTGCGCGGGCCACCCCGAGCTTGTCAAGCACCTTGAGCGTTGCTTCCGCCGCTCCCTGGCCCAGCGTGAGCGCCCACGCGAAGTCTTGCGCACCTAGCACATAGGTGCAGCCGCGCGCCGTCGGAAGTTCATGAATTTTCAATGTGGCCACTGCTGCGTCGGCTGCCGCCCGGCGAATCCCCGCCCGGGCAAACAAGGTCAGGTAGGGGTTGGCGCCACCAACGGAGCGTGCCCATCCGGCCGCGCCCAGCACGGTCGCGGCATCGCTGCCCGCCAACGAGCCGTCCAAGCCCTGTTTGTGCCAGCTCCAGGCACGCCCCCTTGCATTGTCCATGGGCCCATCTTCCACCATGATCGCTTCTCACCCCCAGGACTCATTTTTGTTGTGGGGCTTTGAGCCGGTAAGGTTGACGCGTTGGTGACGTGTCCGAGCGGCCGAAGGTGCAACACTCGAAATGTTGTTTAGGTGAGAGCCTAACGTGGGTTCAAATCCCACCGTCACCGCCACTTGGCAAGGCCCCTGCTTCCCTTTTTGTAGAAGGGAAGCAGGGGTTTTTGTTTTGCCCAGAAGTAGTTTTTCCAGCGGCCTATGGCTTGCCGCGGCTGGACCAGTGCTTCATCAACAGCTCTTGTCCCTGCTGCTCCGAAAGCGTGGATATCTCCGCCAGTCCAAGGTTTAGCTGGACTCGAAGCGCCGTCTCGAGCCATTCTGGCATCGAGGACTCCCTCAAGGGTTCCGGCGCAGCCACAACGGATTCATAAAGGCGCCCCATCTGGGTAATAACGTCCTTCAGCGGTTGAAGCTTGGGGTTGTCGCCGATTTGGGAGAAACGGGCTTTAAGCTCTTCGTAGATCTCACTTTCGGATCTGGCGCCCACTGCCCAGACTTCGAAAATATCCAAGATCGGGGTGCCATCCGCGTCTCCGGTGACTCGCCATACGATTCGCCAGTCGCGGTCACCGACAACGAGTTTGCGAAAGCCAATCAAGGCTCCCATAAGGGGTTCACCGGCATTGGTCGAACGCTCAAGGAGCAACATTTTCTTGAATACCGTGCGGACGATGTGTGGATCCTTCTTGGCAAGCCGGTGAAGGTCGGCAATGGCATCCTCAGTGAGCCGAACTATGCAGACGCGCTGTGGAAGCGTCGTCACGCTCGCCCTGCAGCGATGTCGGCGACAATCTCGGCTTCCAGCTCAGCACGGGTGAAGCCGAAACTTTCCATGGCTTGATTCAAATCGGTGCGAATGCAGGTGTCGGTTGCGAAACGGGCCATGACGAGCGCAGCGTCACGAAGAGTATCGCGGTCTCGCCTCAGACTGGAAATTTCCTCAGCAGAAACAACCTCGGCAACGACTTTGCCGTGGCGAGAGAGAGGAATGTCGTTTCCTGCTTCTGCAGACGCGACCAAGGCAGAAATACCTGCCCGCGACGCTTCTGTAATAGTCAAGATGCTCATACAAAAACTATATAGATTTCTATGTAGATCATCAAGTTTGAGTTTTACGGTGCGTAGGGATCCAATTGAGGACTTCTGCTTCGATCAGCTCAAGGCAGCCTTCCGGCGCTCTATTTGATCCAGGCTTCGAAACTGGGCTTTCCGGGTTGGCTTTGCTTCGGCAAACAGCAGTGAGTCCGCGAAGGCTGTGGCACTGACCAATATTTCATCGATGCTGGGAGGCTCAGTTCGCGTCGTCAATGGCGTTATGCCCGAGAACACCACGTAGTGGTCTGGTGGGCGCCGAAGCGTCGTCTCGAGTCATTCTGCAGCACATGTGAGTGGGGCCAGGGCCTTGGCCGTTCATACTGCAGCAGATGTCGGTGAGCCGCGATGGCACCCGCATCAGCTGCGATATGAACTGAGGACGCCACCTACCACTCACATCAGCTGCAGTATCAATGATGGTCACCCGCACTAGCTGCAGTACGAATGACGGGGAGGGGTGGTGAGTCCACAATCGGCATCATTGCAAGGTCGTCAATTGGCTGCACCGGGATGGGTTCCCTGCCAGTCCTCGCGCGCCCGCGCATGAAGAACATCTGCCGCGAAACACTTACGCAGGCTTTTTCCTCAACACACGGATATTGCACGAAAATTTGCTGGTTTGTTTCAAATTTATTCTAGGTCACAGACAACGTTCAGGAACTGCACAGCGCCCCACATGACAAGTGTCAGATAATCAGGTCATGGAACCACGCGCTGCAGCACTCCCCAAGCTCACCCGGGCCGACGGCGAACCCATCCGTGCCCTTGTGGTGGACGACGAACCGGAGCTGGCAGACCTCATGCGCCGGGGCTTGGAGATCAGCGGCTGGGACGTGGCCGTAGCCCATGACGGCTTGGCTGCATTAAAGATTGCCCGGGAATTCACCCCCGACGTGCTGGTCCTGGACGTCATGATGCCAGGCATGGACGGCGTGGAACTGCTGGGCCGCATCCGCGCCATCCACCCCGAAGTGCCGGCTCTGTTCCTGACAGCCAAGGACGCCGTTGCAGACAAGGTTGCGGGTCTGCAAGCCGGGGGCGACGACTACGTCGCGAAGCCCTTCAGCATGAAGGAAGTGCTGCTGCGCCTACACCGAATAGTGCAACGCTCAGGCGTCACCGCACCGCAGTTCGCCCTGCTCACCGTTGGAGATCTGACGCTGAACAAAGACACCAAGAACGTCCAACGCGGCGGCGTTGATATCCCCCTCACCTCGACGGAGTTTGAGTTGTTGAAATTCCTGATGGAAAACCCCCGCCACGTCCTGAGCAAGGCGCGCATCCTTGAACGGGTGTGGAACTACGATTTCGGCGGCCAAAGCAACATCGTCGAACTGTACATTTCCTACCTCCGCAAGAAGATCGACGCTACTGACGAACCCATGATCCACACCGTCAGGGGCTCCGGCTACGTGATCAAGCCATGCCTCTAAAGCCCGCCACGCTAAAACCCGCCATGCTCACGTCCCCCACCACCAGCACCGGACTGCGAAAAGCGCTGCACCCGGGCACCTGGCTCCTGAGCACCCGCCTCGTTGCCGTCATGGTGGCCCTGCTGACGGTGATTTGCGCGCTCGTGGGCCTCGTCAGCTACACCACTTTGAGCGTCACGTTGAACAACCAGTTGGACACGTCCGTGCAACAAGCCACCGGGCGTACCATCGCGTTCTATACCAACGCCAACTCCAACGGCACCCAGCCCGACCCCCTCAATGCCCGGGCCACGAGCGCCGGCCAGCTCAGCGCGGTCTTGAGCAACGGCGTCGTGCATTATGCGGGGATGCTGTCCAGCACTGGCACACGCCAGCAGCTCACCACGGCCGATGCCGAAACCCTCGCCTCGCTGCCCATCAACGGCCAACTTCGTAGCAAGGACCTCTCCATTGGCGAGTACCGGCTCCAGGCCCGCCCCACGCCCGACGGCGACACCCTCATCACCGGCCTGCCGCTGGCCACCACGCATCAAACCCTCTCCGCCCTAGTGCTCTCGATCATCCTTGTCTCACTGGCCGGACTCGCAGCGCTGGGGTGGCTGGGGACCATCATCATCCGCCGGAACATGCGGCCGTTGGAGCAGCTTTCAGAGACCGCCACGAAGGTTGCCGCGTTGAGGCTCGACGCCGGAGAGGTCGCCTTGAGCGCGCATGTCCCGGACGCGGTGTCGCACCCAGGCACCGAAGTAGGGAATGTGGGCAACGCGTTCAACGCCATGTTGGAGAACGTCTCGCACGCCTTGGAAGCCCGTCAGCACAGCGAAACGAAGCTGCGGCGCTTTGTCGCCGACGCCAGCCACGAGCTCCGCACCCCGTTGACGGCCATTCGCGGCTACGCCGAACTGCTGTCCATGACGGAGCCGTTGAGTGCCGACGGCCAAGTGGCGCTGCGGCGCGTGCAGGACCAGTCGGTGCGGATGAGCCGGTTGGTGGAGGATTTGCTGACCCTGGCCCGGTTGGATGAGGCCCAACAAGCTGACCGTGGCGCCGCCAATGGTGCTGCTTCCACGAGCGCGATCATGAAGGTTTTGCCCAACCCCGTCAACATGAGCCCCCTGGTTATGGAAGCCGTGCGTGACATTCAGGTGGCCACCCCTGATCGCCGCTGGAGCTTCACGGTGCCGGACGAACCAGTCGAAGCTTTCTGCGAAGAGACGGCTCTACACCAGGTCATTTTGAACCTGTTGGGGAACGCTGCCAAGCACACTCCGGCTGGCACTGCCGTCCATGCCGGGCTTTCACACGATCCTGATGGCAGCTGTGTTCTGGAGGTCAGCGACAACGGCCCCGGCATTGACCCTTCCTTCCAGGAGATCATCTTTGACAGGTTCTCGCGGGCAGATCAGGCGCGCACCGGAACCACGGGCAGCACCGGGCTGGGGTTGAGCATTGTGCAGGCGATCGTGCGCTCACACGGCGGAACCGTGGGCGTCACCAGCACGCCGGGCAACACCATGTTTTCTGTGCGGCTACCCGGGCTAGCCGCAGGCACGCAACCCAGCGCAGCAGAAGATGCAAAGCATGGAGCTTCCCGGATAAACTAGCGAGGTTGGCTACGTCGAAGGGAGCAGAGTGCCGTTCTCTCCTTTCAGGCTGCTCCGAACTATTTTGGTTGGCGCCACGATTCTGGGCCTGGCTTCCGGCGCACACTTGTTGGGTGGTGGTGCCCTCCCTGCTCCGGCCATCATGGCGGCCATCCTTGCCCTGCACATCCTGTGCTCCAGTATTGCCACCAAGTTTCGGCTGACACCGGCTGTCATGGTCGCCTTGTTGGCCAGCAGCCAGCTTGTTCTGCACCAAGGATTTGAAACGCTCTCACACGGCATCGCACCCATTGCAGCTCCGGGCACCGAGGTCCTCGACCAGCATGTAATGTCCGCTGAAGCCCACGCCTCTGCCGTGATGTCCGCTGCCAGCATGGCGGGCGCTCCCGGCATGGCAGTTCTCGGCCATGCAGCGCACATGTCCGGATGGATGCTGGTTGCACACATTGCCGCCACCCTGGTTGCCGCCGGTCTGTTGGCCTATGGTGAAAATGCCCTCTGGTCTCTCGCCGGCTGGCTGCGGCCCCTATACGAACGTGCCGCCGCGGTTCTCCTCCCAGCAACACACAGTCCGCGGCCCGGTATTATTTCGCACCCCCTGCCCTGCATACCGTGGCGCAATCAACGCCCCGACACCCGCCGCGGGCCTCCCCTCTCGGCAGTCGTCCCCGCTTAGCGCCCTTCGAAATCATCGCAGGGTGCCCCTCCCTGCATTCTTGCCCTTTCGAAAGGTTCCACCCATGCGTTTTTCCCGTACCCTCAAGTCCACCGCCGCCATCGGCGCCACCGCCGGATTGATGATGCTTGGCCTCGGTGCCGCATCCGCCCATGTCAGCGCCACCCCCACTGAAACCGGAGCCGGCGCCTACTCGCTTGTCACCTTTTCCGTAGGCCACGGCTGCGACGGCTCACCCACCACGGCCGTGACCATCACGTTGCCCGACGAGCTGAACGACGCCACGCCCACCGTCAACCCGAACTGGACCATCAGCAAGGCCACGCAGAAGCTGGACACCCCACGCACCCTGGCCAACGGCAGCAAGATCAGCGAACGCGTCTCCTCCATCACGTATACGGCCAAAACCCCGCTGATCGACCACGAGCGCGACACCTTCACCTTGTCGGTGCAACTGCCTGAGGCCGCCGGGACCACCCTGAACTTCCCCACGCTGCAGAAGTGTGAAGTGGGGCAGACCGACTGGAAGGAAATCCCCGCAGCCGGCGCCGACCACGACTCCGTGGACGCGCCCGCGCCTTCATTCGTTGTCACCGCGGCGGTGGCCGGCGACGGGCACGGCGGTCATGATGCCACTACCTCCACCGAGGCTGCCGCACATACCACGGGCGACGGCGGCACTGCCTGGGCTGCCTGGGTGGGTCTGGGCGCCGGGCTGGCAGGGCTGATCTTGGGTGGCTTGGCGTTCCTGCGCACCGGCCGCAAGGCGTAACAACGCTGAATCGTTGCACAAACGTGGCTTTCCGGCTTGTTCGTGGTTTAGTAACCGCGTTCAAGCCGGGAATCCACGCATGTACAGGGAAGGTGCGGTTGTGCACGTCCGGTTTCTGTTTCACTTTTGGCTGCAGGACCAGTTGACTCTGGAAACGAGGAGCGGAAAAGTGGTGCCATGACTACATCGCCGCTGGACCTTGCCAAGCGAAGCTCTTCTAAGAGGCTGTTTGCCCTGGTAGCCGTGCTTGGGCTTGGTGCCTCCTTGGCTTCCTGCGGCCCGGGAAACTCCTCCAACGGGGCCACCACACCACAGACCAGCGCAAGCGATACCGCTGATGCAACTGCGAGCGCACCGGCGAGTGCAGCTGCTAGCGCAATGGCGAGTGCAACTGCGAGCGCAACGGCGGCATCGGCGTCAGCTGAGGCACCGGCGTCGTCCCCGGCAAGCACCGCCCCCGCCTCTGCCAGCAGCGCCCCGGCAAACCCAGCAGTAGCACTGTGCACGGCAGCGTCGTTGACGGGCATCCTGGATGATACGGGCGGCGGCACGGCTGGCCACATTTACATGAAGCTGATTCTTTCCAACAGCTCCAGCACCAACTGCATCTTGGACGGTTACCCAGGAGTCTCCATGGTACTGGCGGGCACCAACACGCCCATCGGCGCTCCGGCGGAACGCGACCCCTTGGCACCGTCCTCCGGGCCCATCACTTTGGCCCCTGGGCAGAGTGCAACCGCGGTTCTGCGCTACACGCAAGCGGACAACTATCAGGCGGGCTGCCTGCGAGTTCAGGCAAATTCAGTTCTGGTGTATCCGCCCAGCGCCTACGACAGCTTGGAAATCCCCCACCCGCTGATCGCGTGCAGCAATCCAGACGTCAAGTTACTGACCATTGGCGCGTTCCAGCCCTAGCGTCTGACTCTGGGCAAGGTGAGGAACTGAACTGGCTCTTCCTCGTCGAACTCTTCAAAGGAGCCGATGAAGTCGGGCGCGCTATCCAAAGATTCCCGGCGCCTGCCGTGGCGCAACACGTGAAGCTTGTTGGCGGCAAAGGCCAGTACTCCGGTGGTCAGCAGGTGCAGCGCCCCACCCCACACATCTGCATGGATGAGCATGGCCAGCAGTCCCATGAAGGCCACGGCGCCACCCGCGGTGATTAGCAGCCGCAGCCGTTCAAAGCAGCCGTACACAACTAGTCCAGCACCCAGCACAAGCCATGGCCCAGCCCCGTGCAGGAAAGGTATCAGCGCACTGAGAATAATGCCGGCAACGGTCCCGCCAGCCAAGTACAAGTAGTGGTTTCGCGGGGCCAAGAACCATGAAGGGTTCCGCCACAGCCAGAGGGCGCTCAACGCACCGGCCAGCAGGGAGCCCGCCACGAAGAAGGGCGCATCCACGCCGTTGCCGCGTTCGGCCATCATGCTGATGGCTCCGGAGAACAAAAAAAGTAGCGACAAGCAAAGCAAGGGAAACCAATTGTTTCCCACATGTCGAGTCCGCACTGCGCTTGCCGTCCTTGCCATTCCAGGTGTTGGAGGCATCGCCGGGCAAGACTATTGCAACGGACCAGCAACGGCATCCATTGCCACTCCTACAGCAAGATTACCGCCAGTCACCGACACTCGCGGACCGCACCTGCATATTCTTTCGGTCTATGACTCCGTCCACCACATTTCTTCCGTGGGCAGTGCCACAATGTCGGTGCCATACGGCATGATGGAGCCGTGCAGGAAACCACGTCCACCACCGCCATGAACGAGTTCGCAGCTCCAACGCGCGAATGGTTTCTTGGCGCCTTTGGCTCCCCCACCCCAGCCCAGTCAGGCGCGTGGGCCGCCATTGCCGGAGGTGCACACTCGCTGGTCGTGGCACCCACAGGTTCCGGTAAGACGCTCGCAGCGTTTCTCTGGGCCTTGGACGGGCTGATCGCCAGGGCCGACCCACCCTCCCCCACGAAACAAGGCACCCGTGTCTTGTACATTTCGCCGTTGAAGGCGCTCGGCGTCGACGTGGAACGCAATCTGCGCGCACCGCTGATAGGGATCACGCAGACCGCCAGCCGGCTTGGTCTGGAAGCCCCGCAGGTCAGCGTCGGTGTGCGCTCCGGCGACACCCCCGCCGCTGAACGCCGGCGCATGCTCAGCCACCCTCCGGATATTCTCATCACCACTCCGGAGTCGCTGTATTTGATGCTGACTTCCAAAGCCCGCGAAACCCTCACGGACGTCCACACGATCATCATCGATGAGGTGCACGCGGTTGCAGGGTCCAAGCGCGGTGCCCATTTGGCGCTTTCCCTTGAGCGTCTGGACGTCCTGTTGGAAACCCCTGCCCAGCGGATCGGTCTCTCAGCTACGGTGGAGCCGCATTCCACGGTGGCACGCTTCCTTGGCGGCAATGCGCCAGTGACCATCGTGGCCCCGCCCAGCGCCAAAAACTGGAACCTGAGCGTCACCGTTCCCGTTGCCGACATGACAGAGCTACCCGCCCTGGCCTCCGCCCACAATGCCGACCCAAACGCCGCCCCGTCATCGGCGCTCCAGCCGAACACGTCCATCTGGCCGCATGTGGAAGAGAAGATCGTTGACGCGGTGCTGGCCAAAAAATCCACCATCATCTTCGCCAACTCCCGCCGCCTGGCCGAGCGGCTCACCGGACGACTCAATGAAATCTATGCGGAGCGCCTGGAGCTGGCTGCACTCGAGGATGCTTCCGCCACGCAGGAACGTGATGACACGCACGACGGCGCCACCTCCGACACTGGGTGGCGCACCAATACCCGGTCCCCCAGCAAGCTGTCCCTCAACGTCCCGACTCCCACGACGCCCCCTCGTCCCACGACCCCCGCCAGGCTGCCTGCGGAGATGATGGCGCAGGCTGGTTCGGTGTCCGGGGCCGCAAATGTGCTGGCGAAGGCGCACCACGGCTCCGTGTCCAAGGAACAGCGCGCGCTGATTGAGGACGATCTGAAGTCCGGGCGGCTGCGTGCTGTGGTGGCCACGTCCAGCTTGGAGTTGGGCATCGACATGGGGGCCGTCGATTTGGTGATCCAGGTGGAGTCCCCGCCGTCGGTGGCCAGCGGGCTGCAGCGGGTGGGTCGCGCCGGGCACCAAGTCGGGGAAATTTCAGAGGGAATCCTGTTCCCCAAGCACCGTGCAGATTTGCTTCATTCGGCCGTCACGGTGGAACGGATGCTCGCAGGTCAGATTGAACCACTGTCCATCCCGGCCAACCCGCTGGACATCCTGGCCCAGCAGACAGTGGCTGCCACGGCATTGGAGCCATTGGATGTTGATGTGTGGTTTGAAACAGTGCGGCGCAGCGCACCGTTTCTGGCGCTGCCACGCTCCGCGTTCGAGGCCACCTTGGATTTGCTGGCCGGCCGCTACCCCTCTGACGAGTTCGCCGAACTGCGCCCCCGCATCATTTGGGACAGAACCGCCGGCACCATCACAGGACGCCCCGGAGCGCAACGGCTCGCCGTCACGTCCGGCGGGACCATTCCGGACCGCGGGCTCTTTGGCGTTTTCATCGTTGGCTCCGAAGAGTCAGGAGCCGGAAAGGCCGCCAAGGGTGGGCGGCGCGTGGGCGAACTCGACGAGGAGATGGTCTACGAATCCCGAGTTGGTGACGTCTTCGCACTCGGTGCCACGAGCTGGAAAATTGAAGACATCACCTTTGACAGGGTGCTGGTCTCCCCCGCCTTCGGCCAGCCCGGGAAACTCCCATTCTGGAAGGGAGATTCCTTGGGCCGCCCGGTGGAGTTGGGCAAGGCATTGGGTGCATTCATCCGTGAAATCAGTGCAGCACCACGTAAGAAAGCCCTGGCCCGCTGCACCGCCACCGGCCTGGACGAATGGGCCGCCAACAACCTCCTCAGCTACCTGGACGAGCAGAAAGCCGCCACCACCCAAGTCCCGGATGACAAAACCCTCATGGTGGAACGTTTCCACGACGAGCTCGGTGACTGGCGGGTGGTGCTGCACAGCCCGTTCGGCATGCCCGTCCATGCACCGTGGGCGCTCGCCGTCGCCGCCCGTCTGCACGAACGCTACGGGCTGGACGGCTCTGCCATGGCCTCCGACGACGGCATTGTGCTGCGGGTGCCCCTTATGGACGACGAACCTCCTGGTGCCGAACTGTTCCTCTTCGACGCTGATGAACTTGACGGTATTGTCACCAGTGAAGTGGGCGGCTCGGCGTTGTTTGCCAGCCGCTTCCGCGAATGCGCGGCCCGGGCCTTGCTGCTGCCCCGGCAGAATCCGGGCAAGCGTTCCCCCTTGTGGCAGCAGCGCCAACGCTCCGCCCAGTTGCTGGACGTGGCACGGAAGTACCCGAAGTTTCCCATCGTGCTCGAAACGGTGCGTGAATGCCTGCAGGACGTCTATGACCTCCCAGCTCTGAAGTCCATTGCCGCGAGCATTGACCGCCGCGAACTGCGCATTGTCGAAACCACCACCAACGAACCTTCCCCTTTCGCCCGCTCGCTGCTCTTTGGCTACGTGGCCAGTTTCATGTACGAGGGCGACTCCCCGCTGGCAGAGCGCCGCGCCGCAGCCTTGTCCTTGGACCCAGCCCTGCTTGACGAGCTGCTGGGCCGCGCCGAGCTGCGAGAACTCCTCGACCCGAAAGTCATTGCCACCACCGAGGCCCAGTTGCAGCGGTTGGCTCCCGACCGCCGCGCCCGCGGCGTGGAGGGGGTGGCGGACCTGCTGCGCCTCTTGGGTCCGCTCACCGAGGTCGAGGTTGCTGCCAGGTTGGTTCCCGCGCTGGAAACAAGTGATGTGGTGGACACGAACGACGCCGGGCACTTGGAGCAGACGGCCGCACACCTGGCCGAGCTTCTGGCAACAGGCCGCGTGCTGCACGTCAACATGGCGGGCGAACCACGGTATGCAGCTGTTGAAGACGCCGCACGCCTGCGCGACGCCCTCGGCATCCCGCTGCCCATGGGCGTGCCACTGGCCTTCATTGAGCCCGTGGCGGATCCGCTGGGCGACCTGGTGGGCCGCTATGCCCGCACCCACGGCCCTTTCACCGCCGCGGAAGCTGCTGTACGGCTGGGGCTGGGGGTCGCCGTCGTGCATTCAGCATTGGCACGGCTGGCCGCTGACAGGCGTGTGGCGGAAGGGGAGTTTCTACCCAACAGTTCTGCAGCCGCGGGCGGTTCCGAATGGTGCGACGTTCAGGTCCTGCGCCAATTGCGCAGCAGGTCACTGGCGGCGTTGCGGGCCGAGGTTGAACCTGTCGACGCACGAACTTTTGGGCGGTTCTTGCCCGCGTGGCAGCGTGTCACGGCGGCGTCGAATGCTTCTCCCCTGCGTGGTTTGGACGGTGTGCTCAGCGTGGTGGACCAGTTGGCGGGTGTGCCCATTCCGGCGTCGGCGTGGGAGCAACTGGTGCTGGCCGCGCGCGTGGCCGACTATTCCCCGGCCATGCTTGACGAGCTCACGGCCAGCGGTGAGGTGCTGCTTTCAGGAGCCGGGTCGCTGGGTTCGAACGACGGCTGGCTGAGCCTGCATGTGGCCGACTCCGCGGAGCTGACGCTGAACCCGGCGGCGGATTTCACCGCCGGGGAGCTCCAACAGAGCATTTTGAATGCCTTGTCACATGGTGGCGCGTACTTCTTTCATCAGCTGCGCGAGATGACGGCCGAGGGCCCCGATCTGGCGTCATCCGACAGTGAGCTGACTGCTGCGTTGTGGGATTTGTTGTGGGCCGGGCGGATCAGCAATGACACTTTTTCTCCCGTCCGCGCACTGCTGGCGGGTGGGCACACGGCGCACAAGCAAAAAGCTGCCCCGTCGCGGCTGCGTCCTGCGCGTGCCGGGCGGTATGGCAGGCTGCCGGGCCGGGTCGCCGGGGTGCAGCGCGGGGCTCCGCCGATGGGAGCGGGCCGGTGGAGTCTGCTGCCTGTTGCGGACGCCAGGGCGGGGGCTGCCGCCGTAGCCACTGCCACGTTGCGCAGCCACGCCCTCGCTGAACTGTTCCTGGACAGGTACGGGGTGGTGACGCGCGGGTCCGTCATGAATGCTGGGGTCCCCGGCGGCTTTGGGCTCATGTACAAGGTCCTGGCCCGGCTCGAAGAAGGCGGCAAGTGCCGGCGCGGCTACTTCATTGAGCACTTGGGTGCGGCTCAATTTGCCGTGTCTGCCACCGTGGACAGGCTGCGCACGTTCAGCGAGGACGCCACGTTGAACCCACGCTCCCCGCAGGCCCTGGCGCTGGCCGCGACCGACCCCGCCAACCCCTATGGGGCGGCTCTGTCGTGGCCGCCGTTGGATTCCGGGCACCGGCCGGGGCGGAAGGCCGGTGCGCTGGTGGTGATGGTCGACGGCGCACTGGTCCTGTATGTGGAGCGCGGCGGCCGCACACTGCTGTGCTTCAGCGACGACGAATCAGCGATTGCCTTGGCCGCCGCCGCACTGGTGCGTGTGGTGAAGCGCGGGGCCATTGACAAGATGGCCATTGAAAAAGTGAACGGCACCGACGTGCTGGGGACACCGCTGGCCCGGGCGCTAATGGAATCCGGCGCGTACAGTTCCCCGCGGGGAGTGCGGATCCGTGCCTGAGGGAGACACCGTCTGGCGGCAGGCCCGGGATTTGCGGGCTGTTCTTGAAGGGCAGGTACTGACTGCTTCCGACTTCCGGGTGCCTGCATTTGCAACGCTGGATTTCAGTGGAGAAACCGTCACAGCCGTCCAGTCTCGCGGCAAGCACCTGCTCATGCACGTGGGTGAGGGCATCATTCATTCGCACCTGTCCATGGAAGGCCACTGGGACATTTACCCTGCGTCCGGAACCGGGCAGCAGGCCCGCTGGCGCCGGCCGGCATTCACTGCACGCGTCATTCTGCAAACCCAGCTGGTTTCGGCCGTTGGCTTCTCCCTGGGAACGCTGGAAGTCCTGCCCTCCGCGTTGGTGGGCAACGCCGTCGGACATCTGGGGCCGGACTTGCTGGGTGCGGACTGGGACGCTGCTGAAGCAGAGCGCCGGCTACTCGCAGATCCTGGGCGCGCGATCGGATTGGCGCTTCTGGACCAGCGGAACCTTGCTGGAATCGGCAACATCTACCGCAACGAACTGTGCTTTCTAGGCGGCGTTCATCCTGCTGTCCCAGTGGGCGAGGTGCCGAATCTGCCTCGGATTCTCGAATTGGCAAAGCGGCTGCTGGAGGCCAACAAGGACAGGTCCGCTCGTTCCACTACCGGAGGTCCGGCACGGCGGGATGCGGCCATGTGGGTTTACGGTCTTGCCGGGAAACCGTGCAAGCGCTGCGGTTCGCTGGTCCGGCACTCCACCATGGCCGACCCTGCGTTCCCCGTTCGGGCCGCTCGTGATATCTACTTTTGTCCTCGCTGCCAAGCCGCATCTTAGGCGCTGCGCCAGCGGCGTATTAGTGGGCCGTCGGCACGGCGATCGACGGCGGAGAAGCAGCAGGCGCGCGCAGGAACAAGGACAAGAACAACGCCAGTACAGGCAGCGCAATCAGCATCACCAACATGGTGTGCAGGCTCGTGGCGTCTGCAATGGCACCAAGCACGGGGTTGAAAAGCCCACCCACGGTGACGGCCAGGCCCACGGTCACCCCGCTCGCCGTGCCAATCCTATTGGGCAGGTAATTTTGGCCGAGAATGACAAAAACGCTGAACGGTACGAAGATGCTGATGCCCGTCACCGCCACAAGAACCAGTGCAATGTGCCACTCCGGCGCCAGGACCAGCCCAACCATGGCAGGGATGCAGACTGCAAAGCCGTAGCGGATGGAAATCAAGGGGCCGAAGCGGTCGGCCAGCCAGCCGCCAAGGAGTGTTCCACAGGCTCCTGAGGCAAGGAAAATGGTCAGCGCGGCACCGCCTATCACCTCCGTGGCACCCAAATTGTGGATGAAGTAGAGAGCCAGGAAGGAGCTCAAACCAAAGAACACGATGGAGCGGACCAGCACCACGGATGTCAGTTTCAAAAACTCCGGCCAATTGTCCTTGCCCTGGGGCATGGAGGAAAATCTGGGCGCACCCGCCGGACCATCCAGCACCGGACCCATCTTCTTGATGAGGATCACCACCATGACCACTGCAGGTAGTACCAGCAGGGCAGTACCACGAAGTCCAAAGGCCAGAAGCACCGGCGTCGCCAGCAGGGAGCCGAGGGCAAAACCCACATTACCGCCCAGTGCGAAGATACTCATGCCGCGGTTGCTGTCACCCGCCGCACGGCGGGCAGCACTGGCTGCAGAGGGGTGGAACGCGGCAATGCCCAGCCCGGAGACGGCCACCATCAGCCACGTTGCGGCGTAACTGGAAAACAGGCCGGCCGCGGCCACGCCAAGCGCAGCTACCAGCATGCCGGAAGGCACCAGCCAACGCCGTGGTTTGTGGTCTGTCCAGACGCCAAAAGCTGGTTGCACAATAGATGAGAGCATGGTCGCAGCCAAGGTCAGCCCGGCCACAGCGGCATAGCTGTAGTGGCGTTCGGAGACGAAGAACGGCAGCATGGCTGGCAGCACACCCTGGTACAGGTCATCGACCATGTGGGCGGAGGACATCATGGCAACACCGCGCTTATTCACGCCTCACCCCGTTCCACGGGAATATGGCCGCCACGGCAGACCTGCAAACGTGTTTCACAGGGGCTGGCCGCCTACTTCCGAGGTTACCCCTGTCAGTCGGTGTGACGTCAGGTCTGCGACTTGGAGCATTTCGGAGCCACCACGTCTGGGGGCATTGGCTAAGCCAGTACCAGCTGTGTTCGGCACTGCACTCAAGCCTCGGTACCCTTGAAAGGTGATGAAATCTCCCCTTCCCGTGCGCAATGGCGTCAATGCCACCCGCATGCGCATACCTGGAGAAGGCCCGTGGGCAACAGCCATGGAGTACGTGCTGGACAAGTTCGGCCACGTTGACCCTGCAGGTATTGTGGACAGGTTTGAACGCGGCGAGGTGAAGGCCCTCGGCGGGGAAATCGTCACCCCTACAACTCCTTTGTGTGAGCACCTGTTCATTTGGTACTACCGCGAACTTCCGGTGGAAAAGCGGTTGCCGGTGGAACTTTCCATCCTGCACCAGGACAACGACCTCGTGGTGGTGGACAAGCCGCACTTCCTGCCGACCACCCCTGGCGGCATGTATGTGCAGGAATCCGCGCTGGTCCGTTTGCGGGTGCTTCTTGACTTACCGGATCTGATTCCCATCCACAGGCTGGACCGCATGACGGCGGGTGTGCTGCTGTTCTCAGCCAACCCGGAGACCCGCGGAAAATACCAGCTGCTCTTTGAAAAGCGGCGCATCGAGAAGACCTACCGCGCCGTGGCACCTGTCCGCGAAGATCTGGACTTCCCCCTCGTGGTGCGCAGCCGCATGACCAAGTCGCGCACCTACTTGCTGGCCGAGGAGATCGAAGGTGAGCCGAATGCCGAGACCCGCATTGAGCTCATGGACACCCGCGTCGACGAGGCATCCGGGGAAACCCTTGGCCTCTACAACTTGCAGCCGCACACCGGCAAGACCCACCAGCTGCGTGTACATCTGGCCTCACAGGGTATGGGGATTCTCAATGACCCGTTTTACCCTGTTTTGCATGAGCAGGCCCCGGATGACTACACGAAGCCGCTGCAGTTGCTGGCCCACAGCATATCCTTCAAGGACCCCCTCACGGGTGAGCAACGCAGCTACTTCTCCGAGCTGGAGCTCGCAGCGTTCCCCAACCACCATTAGAACTGGCCGAGGAACGAGGTGAGGGAGGCCTTGGGCCCCCGCGCCCGAGGGTTCCCTGGCCGAGGAACGAGGTGAGGGAGGGCGTGGGGAAGTTCACAGGCCTATCGCGGCGATCTCCACGACGGCCTTGACCTCAGCGTCGGGGCGCTGGGCACAAACATGGGCACGGATCCCCTCTGCAACCAGCTTCGCTACCACCGGCGCCGGTTGGGCCCCGCTCGTGCCGATCCGCAATCGCACCGTTGTGAGGGTGCGCCCGGTGTCAACGCTTGCGGGGCCACCGCTTGCGGGGCGTCCCTCTTCTGAGCACACCACAAACGTCGTAGGCACGTCGTCGTCCTCCGGGCCTAGAAGCGCACCGACTTGTTTGAGTACATTCATCCACAACGGATCCGCCGAATATACGGTGGACACGCCTTCCATCGTCAGTACCAGCTGGTGGAGTTCGTCTTCGAGGCTCATTGCCGTCCCTCCCCGAGCGAATCAGGCTCATCATCAAATGGTGGGCGCATGTCGGTGAATGCCACATGGACGGCAGTCACATTGAGTTCGGTCTGCACCAAGAGCTCGGAGAAGACTGCCGTCCGCAATTCCTCCGCCAGCGTGGGCAACGGGTAGCCATAACGAGCGGAAACATTGATTCTCACTTCGACCGGCGCACTGGCGGTGCCGATTTCACCTTCCAGTCGGCAGCGTCCAATCAGCACCCCGCCCAACGCATCCCCTACCGAACGAACCAGCGCAATGACGGCTCCTTCCGTTTCGGTCAGCTCATCCATTCCTTGTCCGCGCAGGGGAATCAAGCGCCCAGCACTAGTTTCCAAGCGGAGGTTGGCCAAAATGCCATCAAGCCAGCCGGAGTCGTCGGCTGTTGCTGCCACGTCCTCGTCAAGCAAGTCCCTTGCTGCCGCGCTGAGGCTCCGCAGCCCGGCAAGACGTGCCTGGCACTGAGGGCAGTAGTCAATATGCTCCGCGTCAGGGCTGGCGCCGGTGTCCAAATAGTCGCTGAGGTCCTCGATGCTCCGGCCGCAGTCATGCGTGGGGTTCATCGCCATTCCTCCATTTCCGTCACAAGTCTGGTCCGTGCCCGTGCCAGTCGGCCGCGCACACTGGTCACGCTGATGCCCAGCGCCTCGGCGATCTCCTCGTAGGATTGGCCACCAAATTCTTTCAGGACCCAGCATCTTCGCTGTTGCTCCGGCAGCCGGGCCAAGGCACTGTTCAATGCCGTGCGCGTGGATCCAGCAACAGCCACATCCTCGGGGCTCGCCTGGTGATCTGCTTGATCCGGCTGATCCGCAAAGTTCTCATGCGATTTTCTGCGCCGGCCCGTGTCAATGGCCCGGTTGCCCACAATCCGCATGAGCCAGGCCTTCACCGCAGCCACGTCTCTCAGGCTGCCGATGTCCTTCCATGCCGTGATCAGCGCATCCTGCACCACGTCGTCGGCCTCCTCAGGGGACCTGACCAGACGCCTTGCGTAGGCACGCATCAGAGGCGCATGCCTCCTAGCCAGTGTTTCAAACGCTGCGACGTCCCCGTCACCGGCCCGCTCAGCCAAAACCGTGTCAGGGGCGTCGGCCAATTTGTGGGGCAGGTCCTGCAATCGTTTCACCCGCTGGCGTCCTTTCGTCAATTTCTTGGCTCCACATGCTTGGGCGCGATCCTACAGGCACCGCCACCCGGCAGGCGGCAGGCGCTTACCGGGTGGCGGTTTGCTTTTATTTCCGGCCTCGAATGGCACCGTAGACGGCTGCGACAACCAGACCGCCGCCAATGGACAGCAGCCAGGTTTTGATGTTGAAGAACGAGCCCAAGTCAACGTTGAAGATCAGCGTTCCCAGCCACCCGCCCACAATGGCACCCACCACGCCCAGGATGATGCTGGTAACCCAACCTCCGCCAACCTTGCCCGGCATGACGGCCTTGACGATTGCCCCAACAATGAGGCCAAGAATAATGAAAGCTGAGAAACCCATGGTGTTCTCCTTTTACGCGAGTGATTAATTACTTGGTGGTGCAGTCCACGTCAGACACAGCGTGCTTGATTTCTCAGGCCACGCGTTCGGAACGGGCAAATCTGGTGCGCGTGCCTGCCTTGATGCGGACCAGCACGGGCAGCTGGGTGCCCAGCAGTTCATCCATTCCGTCCACCGCATGGCCGACGGCGGTTCCCACCTCGGCGGGTGAGGCGCCCTTGCGGGCCTGAACAATGATCTTGAGCCCCGTACCGCCAGCAGATCCGCGGGTTTTCCAGGATTGAACCGAAGTTGATAGGACCTGCGTGTTCCTTGCCAGCGACGCTTCGATGATCTGGGCCGCCACAGCAGCGTCCACAGAGGTGCTTCCCTTTGCATCCGTCTGCTCTGCCAGCTGGTTAGTGCGGCCTGTGCCTTGGGAGGCAATCCACGTCACCAGCATTATGGCAATGAGCAGCAGCAGCACCAGGGCTGCCAACGTCCACCAGCTGGTGTCCATTCCCGGAATCCGGGCCGCAGCAAGATTTTCTTGGATGCGGGCCCAAGCTTGGGTTCCGGTGGCGGTCCAGTTCCGGGCAAATGCCGTGTTGGAGCCGGCCAGCACGGCGGTGGCTCCGGCGCCGATGAGCACAAGTCCCATCAGGGCCAGAAGGGTGCGGTTCAGTCCGCGGTGGGTGCCGTTCATGATCCCACCGCCTGGTGCATGGTGGTGGAAACATTCACGGGCATGGGCTGGCGAAGACCGTAGCTGGACACTTCGCGTTCCACGGCGTCCTTCACGGACTCCTTGTCCACTGTGCGCCCGGAGCTCGGACGGACCACCACGTCAATGCGTTTCCGTCCAACACTGCTGGTAACTTGTTCAGGCGCCAACTGTGCAGCCGTGCGGGCAGTCCTTGACACAGCTGCCGCCAACACCTCACCGTCAACCACGACGGCGAACCGGTCGTTGTCCACGATGTGCCGGGGTTTGCGTCCAGGCAGAATGGCAAGTGTCAGGACTGCTATTCCAGCCAGGACCAGAATCCCGCCAGCAGCCATGAGAGCAGCCGGAATGGTTGCCGTTCCCAGCGAAGCGGTGCCTAGGGCCAACTCCGTCGGGGAGAGCAGCAGTGCGCTGTTACCGGTTAACGAGAGAACAAGTTCTACGGCCAGCCACAGTACTGCCAATAGCAGCACGGCGGCGGCAAGGATGGACCAGCCTGCGCGGCTGGACCGTATTTCCCGGCGGTTCATCCTCATGATCAACCGCGGTTCAGTAGCCTGCAAACTGCTCATTGGACCCTCCTGGAAGATACATTTTTTCCGTCGTGAATGCCGGTCAACCGGACGTTCACGCGGCCAACGTTGGTTCCCGCCAGCGTCTGAATCCGAGCAGCCATCACGTCCTTGGCGGCGTCGGCCAGCTCAAACACCGTGCCACCGCCTTTCCCAAACCGTTCCCCGACGTTGTCCAGCGGCAGGACCAGTGGAACGGCGAGCGAGACGCTGACTTGACCCTTCTCGTCATGCAACTTGGCATTTACCTCCCGCAAAGGCACGTTGAAGGCCTCGGCAGCGATTGCCGCCACCAGCTGGTGCATGGCTCCGGAGGAAATCCTGGTGTACCCGGCACGCAGGTGGTGGCGGTTGGCGGTGCCGACTCCCCCGACAAACCCCAGCGTGCTGGCACTCATGACGAGGTGCGCTTGCCGCTGAAAGCTGCCAACACGCCGCGCACATCGAGCCTGCCGTCAATACTCCTGCCCACCACGGCCCCCACAGCCATGAACAAGGCCACCAACAGCATCGCCCAGAAACCGAAAGCCAAGGCCGAGATCGCCAAGACGGCCCCTACAGCCGTTCCGGTGAGAGTGGCGTTCATGAGACACGGGCTTCACGCTGGCCGGGCAGTGGTTCCTGGTCGATCCGCTTGTGCTGCTGCGCGGGCTTCTCATCGGCGTCGTCCGAGGCAATGTGAATGTCGGTGATGGATACGTTGACCTCTGTGACCTCCATGCCCACCACGTCTTCCACAGCTGCGTAGATGGCGTCGCGAACCGCATCGGCAACCTTCTGCAGCGGGTGCGGGTATTCCACCACAAGTGTCACGTCAACGGCCACCTGGGTCTGGCCCACTTCAACACTGACACCCTGGGTGAGGTCCTTCTGGCCCACGGCTTCGCGGATGCTCCCCAAGGCACGGGCGGCTCCGCCTCCAAGGGCAAAGACGCCAGGGATGTCCTGGGCGGCAATACCGGCCACCTTGGCAACCACACCGTCGGCCACTGTGGTGGTGCCGCGGCCCGTGGAACCCGACTTGACGGCTGCGTTGCTAGCGGCCGTTTGATTCTTATTCTGAGGCTGAGTTGTCAAAGTAATCACTCCCGAAAGTCTTCGTGTAGCTATTTCTTCACGCTCGGTGCCGGTTGGCGCCTACAAAGGTAAGGCGCAGTGGGAAGCAACTTCGTCACGATGATTTTCATGTGATCTACATCACATTTGAATGCGGGAAGGCAAATAACCGGCTCTTGGCGGAAACTACTACAGAGCTAGCCGCTAGTGACTACGTGCTCCGGCCCAGAATCGGCCGTGTGCGCACGGCAGTGATATCCATGGCCACCAGTGGGCCGGGCAGGGCTCCACCCAGCACGGTGCGAACAGGATAAGGCTGTGGGAACCGGCGTGCGTAAACCTCATTGACCGCCGGAAAATTCATGGCGAAGTTCTCGATGATTACCGTCACCTTGACTACCTCCCGTAGGGTCAGGCCCACATCTGCCAAACCTCGCTCCAGATTGTCAACCACCGCTTCGGCTTGCGCCTCGATCCCGTCAGGAATACTGCCGGTGGCGGCATCGAAGGGACCTATCCCAGATGAATAAACTACTCCGTTCACTTCCGCCAGATGGCTGTAGGCGCCATAGGGAGTGCCCAACGCCGTGACATTGTGGAACTCCGCTGCTTTGTTCACGACTGGCCCTGAAGTTGTCCGGGAATGGATTCCAGCAGTTCTCTCGTGTACGCCTGGGTCGGAGACTTCAAGATCTGGGCTGCGGGCCCCGCTTCAATAACATCGCCAAAACGCATGACCACAATCTCATCCGACACTTGGCGGATCACGCCGAGGTCATGGGAGATGAACAAGTAGCTGAGGTTGAACTGCGCTTGGAGGTTAACTAGCAACTGGAGGATCTGTTCCTGGACTGAAACATCCAGGGCGGAGACGGGCTCATCCAACACCATCATTTCCGGGCCCAGCGCGAGTGCCCGCGCAATGGCGACGCGCTGGCGCTGGCCACCTGAGAGCTGCCCGGGGCGGCGGTTGATCAAGTCCGGTGAAAGTTGGACGCATTCCAACAATTCTTTGGCCGCCTCCGCCTGTCGTTTCCGGTCCCCCAGTTTAAACGCGCGCAGCGGCTCGGTAATGATGCGTTCCAACGTCATGCGCGGATCAAGAGACCCAAACGGATTTTGATACACCACCTGTATACGTCGTCTGAGCTGGCGAAGTTTTTCCCCTTGTAGTGTCGTGACATCTTCGCCGTCGAAAAGAACAGTGCCGGAATCTGCGCTGGCAATGCGGGCGGCAATACGAGCCGTGGTGGTCTTGCCCGAACCTGACTCCCCAACGATCGAGAGTGTCTGGCCTCGCTGCACCGCAAAGGAGACATTGTTAACGGCGGTCAGAACACTGGCGGGCGCACCGGGAGTGCGCAGCGCGAAGGTCTTGACCAGCTTCCGCACTTCCAAAACCGGAGCCAGACCTGGAACCGGTATTTTCTCAATGCCCTCAAAGCTGGTTTCGACTGAGATTGGACGTCCTGCAAACAGGGAACTCCCCAAGGGACCGCTGCTGCCGAAAGGTAAAAGCTGCGCCTGAAGTCGGGCGCTGTTTAAGCCTGGCGCAGCGGCGACGAGTCGCTGCGTGTAGGAGTGGGTGGGGTTCTCGAGCACCTCCTTTGCATGGCCCTGCTCCACAATGAGACCTTGTTGCATCACGAGGATTTCATCAGCACGATCTGCCGCAACGGCGAGGTCGTGTGTGACAAGCAACACCGCGGTGCCCCGCTCGGATGCAAGTCTTTCCATGCGGTCCAAAACCTGCCGTTGGACTGTTACATCCAAGGCGCTCGTGGGTTCATCCGCGATGACTAGATCGGGATTGCAGGCCCAGGCCATGCCGATCAGGACGCGTTGTCGCATACCGCCGGAGAGTTGATGCGGGTACTGGCCAGCACGAGCAGACGCATCAGGAATGCCTACTTCGCGCAGGATCTCCACGGCTCTCACTGCAGCTGCGGACGCGCTGCTTTTCTCGTGCAACCGAAGGGATTCGGCAATCTGCTCGCCGATCTTCATGAGCGGGTTGAGAGAGTTGCTGGGGTCTTGGGGCACGAAGCCGATGCGGGCACCGCGAATCCGTCGAAGCTTCTTTTCGCTTAGTTGAGTTAGGTTGATCCCATCGAACACGATGGAACCGGAGGTAATGCTCCCGCCCGTGGACAGCCTGCGGATGAGCGATTGAGAGATGGTGCTTTTTCCTGAGCCCGATTCACCCACGATCGCGACTATTTTTCCGCGTGGAATGCTGAAGCTTACTCCGCGCACAGCGGGGAACGTCTCTCCTGCGCTGTGATATTCAACCTGCAGTCCGCTGACTTGGAGAATGTCATCGACGGATTCACCAGCGGCGGGCGCGTCTAGGGGTCGCTGCGTCATTTGCTTGCTCCTAATTGCTGGGCCACACGGTTCACGGCAAGGACGACGGCGACTATCACCACGCCGGGCAAAATACTGAGCCACGGGGCGGTAGCCACAAATTCACGGCCCGAGGCAACGAGCGAGCCCCACTCGGGGGTGGGGGGCTGCGGGCCGAAGCCCAAGAAGCTCAATGCGGAAACGGAGAGTATCGCTGTGCCCAGTTCCAAGGCCGCCATGGAGATTACAGGTCTTGAGGCATTGGGCAGCACGTGGGAGAGAAGAATTGTGCCGCGGCGGACTCCAAGTGCACCAGCTGCCTCCACGTACTCTTCATTGCGCACTCGCAACACTTGAGATCGCATGACGCGGGCAAATGATCCGGCCGCGCCAAGGGCCACACCTACGGCGACAGACCATGGGCCAAACCCTAGGGAGGCCACGACGATCAATGCCAGCAGAATACCAGGAACTGCAATAAAAACGTCCACTACTCGCATGATGGCAAAGTCAATCTTTCCACCAACCGCTCCCGCCACCAAGCCCACGACAGCACCGACGCTTACCCCGATCAGAACGGCAAGTGCAGCTGCAGCAACGGACAATCTCGCTCCGTACACGACACGCGAGTACACGTCACGTCCCAGATGGTCGGTGCCAAACCAGTGCTCCGCACTGGGCGGCAGCATTTTTTCGGCAGCGACGCCTTCCAGAGGACTGTGAGTCGCGAATAGTGATGGTACTGCCACTGCCAGCAGGACAAGCAATAGAAAAATGGCCGACACGAGGAGCCCTGGCTTCTTGAGCAATCTCATGTTGTTGTCCTAACAGGTGCGGAATTCTCGGGAGCATCGGGCGCCGTGGGCGACCCCTTTGTTTTAGGGGTTGCAAGTGACGGACGGATACGAGGATCGATGAGACCGTAACTAATATCCACGAGCAGGTTCACCGATGAATAGACGATCGCAACTACGATCACCACCCCTTGGATCACGTTGATATCACGGCCAAGGACGGCGTTTACCGTCATACGACCAATACCGTCGCGGGAAAAGACGGTCTCCACGACGGCCGTTCCCCCCGCCAGGTATCCGATCTGTAGCCCCAAGATCGTGATGGACGCCAATAAAGAGTTGCGCAGCACGTGCCGGGTGAAGATGCGCCGTGGGGACAGACCCTTGGCAACGGCCGTAAAGACGTAGGCACCATTGGCGGCTTCGAAAACTGCAGCAGAGAATACTTGGAAGAAGATAGCACCGACGGGCAGGGCCAAGGTAACCGCCGGTAGCACCACGCTCAGTGGCTGACGTGTGCCTGAAGAGGGGAACCACCCCAGTCCGAAGGAGAAAACGCTAATAAAAACCAGTCCTGTCAGGAATGCCGGGATGGCTACACCCAACGGGGGAATCTGCATCAAGGTCTGGCGAAGCCAATTGGAACGAGTCAAAAATGCCAGATAAGTAACAACCACGGCCAGCAGAATCCCAATGACCAGCGCCAGACCCGCAATGGCGGCACTATGTGGCATCACCCGCGAAATCATGGTGGACACAGGCTGTCCGGTGGAGATCGAAGTACCAAAATTACCGGTAACCACACCGGTCAGATGACGGAAATACTGCTCCCAAAGTGTGCCATCCAGTCCGTACTGCACGCGCAGTCGTTCCAACGCTGCTGGGTCCGTGGTGGTGGCATCGCCGCCCTTGAGCGAGAGTGCCGCAAGTACAGGGTCTCCGGGCAAGAAGTGGATCAGCAGGAACGTCACCGTATAAGTTGCCCATATGACGAAGACAAACTGGAGCAGTTTCGGTGCCACAAATATCAAAGCGGTACGGGCGCGTTGCGCGGACGACGCTCCTGCTGAATCCATGTTTTTTCCTAACGCGGTTTACTGGTAGGTCTACTTGGCGATTGCCATGTCATACAAGTTGACTCGGGAAGCCGAATCAAAAACAATGCCAGAGACTTTGTTGGTGGATCCGTGCAGCTGAACCGTTTCCAGTGTAGGAATAATGTAGGCTTCCTTGATCACCAGCGCCTGAATCTTAGCCACTATTACCTGACGCGCAGCGGCGTCGCCCGTCCTGGACTGCTCTTCGAGCATCGATTCCAGTTCTGGGTTGTCCATAACGCCCCAGGCTGAGCTGGACTCTTTGGACAGCGCCACCCGCAGGACGTCGGGGTCGGTGCGGGTCAGGCCCGCACCGAGAAGTTCATAATCGTGGCTGGCCACGGCACCAAAGAAGTCACCGGCTGTGACCATCTTCAACTTCAAGTCAATGCCAATTTTTTTCAGTTGGATCTGGGCAGCTTCCAGAACATCCTGGGCATAGAACGCGGTCACAGTCGCACTGAGCTTCGCACCTCCCTTGGCATAAATCCCGTCAGCACCCATGGCCCAGCCGTCGGATTCCAGCATTGCTTTGGCTGCATCCGGGTTGTACTTCATCGCATCCGCTTGACTGACATAGCCATTGGTGGTGGACGTCAGAGCACTGGTCGGCGGCTTGCCGCTAGTGGATCCTGTCAGGGTATTGATCTCGTCCCGGTTTACACCGATCTGCATAGCCTGGCGCACCACTGCGTCCCCGAGCACACCTTTAGTGGTGTTGACAAACAACGAGTTCGGGATTCCCGGATTGGCTGCAGCGTAGAGATGAAATTCGTCTGTTTTGAAGCGTGCCTCATCGGCATAGGGAACATCCTGTATGACGTCAAACTCCCCCGACGCTAGCCCTCCAGTGCGGACGCTGTTTTCGGCAATGATGGGAAAGCTGATGTTTTGCACCAGCGCCTCACCTGTGTGCTTGCGCAACTCCGAACCCCAGTTGTAGCCAGCGCGCCGGCTGAGCTCTACAGAGTCGTTTTGCGTATATGAATCAAGAGTGAACGGACCTGAGCCGACAATGCTCTGGCACCGTTCTTCTGGAGTGGCTTTAGTGCTGGCATTACCGAGCATACTGAGGGTGGTGGTGGAGGTTCCCTGAAGAAACTGTGCGTTGGGGGCGGAGAAATTCACTTTGATGGTGGTGGGGTCGACAACATCGGTTCCTGTGTATCCGGCCAGTAACTGTGAAGCCAGTGATGCTTTGGCGCCCAATTTGAAAAGAGCGTCAAAGTTAGCCTTGACAACGTCCGCATTCAGCGGTGTTTCGTCACTGAAGGTCACACCGTCACGCAGTGTGAAGGTGAACTGGGTTAGGTCGTTGTTGGCTTCCCATGTCTTGGCCAGCCAAGGCTTGAGCGCACCAGTTGCGGGATCCTGATCCAGCAATGAATCAGTTAGCTGGCGGCTGACGTTCAGCGCGGTGGTCAACGTAACCTGCTGAGGATCCATACATCCCGGATCCTCTTTAAGGGCGAAAATTACTTTGTCGCCGGCGGCGTTGGAACCCCCGGATGAGCAGGAGGCAAGGGCGCTGCCTGCCAGCAACACCGTCAGGGCAAGTGCCCCGGTGCGCAATACGTTCAGTGATGCAGTTTTCACGAAAGGTCCTTGTCTAGAGTGAGTCATTAATAAATTGGCAGAGGCTACTGGGGCAGTTTGCCAAAGACAACACGGCCTCGGGAAACGACGGCCACAATGTTTTCAGTGCGCAGGTCAGAGATGTCTTCCCAGGGGCGCCCATTGATGATAATGAAGTCAGCGCCGAACCCTGGTTCCAGACGGCCCACTGTGTCACTCAGGCCCACGACATCAGCGGCATCGGACGTGGCAGAGACCAGAGCCCGTTCAGCGGTCCATTCGAATTTTTCCGCCATCAAACGGACCTCTTCCATCTGGTCGCCGAACTTAACCATGGATCCATTGGCATCCGTTCCCAGCACGAAGCGGACACCGGCAGCACCAGCACCCTCAAAGTTCAAGTCCCGTTCCTTAACAACAGCCTGTGCTTTTTCCTGCGCTTCGGAGGAAATGAAGATGCGTCCGTCCGCAATTGCGTCATTGATCAGCAAAGTGGGCGCCACGGGAATGTTGCGTTCCACTAGCACGGGCCAGTGCTCGCTTGTGATGCCTGTTCCGTGTTCGAGGGAATCCACTCCATGGGCCAGCGCAATGTCCACCCCTTCGCTGGAGTGCGTATGCGCTGCCACCGGCATGCTCAATGCGTGGGCCTCGTCAACGGTGGTGCTGATTTCTTCGTTGGTCTGGTTGCGCCAGCCAACCTTGTCTCCCATGGAGAGCACACCACCACTGGTATAGATCTTCACACCGTGCGCTCCAGCGCGTGCCCATTGACGAACCAGTTTGCGACATTCGTCGGGGCTGTCGGCCACTGGGTCGCGATGCGGGAAGTGGGGGGGTGTGAACAAGTCGCCGTGGCCTGCAGTCATCCCGACTTGGCCATGTACGAGCAGGCGCGGGCCCTCAATGATGCCTGCTTCGAATGCACGGCTGACGGCGAGCTGGTGGCGGTCACCTGCCAGGTCACGCAGGGTGGTGACACCGGCGCGGGCTGCCCTTTGGGCGTTGGCGGCGATGTGCAGCGTACGCTCTTCCGAAGGCGTGACCAGCGGCCACGACATCCAGTCCACTTTGCCGTCGCCGGCGTATCCACCTAAGTGGACATGTGTGTCGACGAGTCCGGGGATGACACTGTAACTGCTGACGTCGGAGTCAGCGCCATCGCTGACTCCGACGTCAGCTTCGCTGATTTCAACGATACTGTCATTTTCCCAGCTAATAGTTGAGGTGCCCCGGAAGGTTTGTCCATCCCAAAGTGTGACGCCGTTCAGGCGCTGCATGGGTGTGTGCTGGCTCATGATTTTCCTGTCCCGCGCCCGAGCGATGATGCCCGGACAGAGTGTTGTGGGCTGTTGTGGAACGTGCTTGGTGCAATGACTCTGATGTTCTTATTTTGCCTGATGCGGTGTCGTGCATGCACGTCACCAGGATTGACTTTGCTGTTTTATGCGCCGAGTGCCTCGAGAAACTTTTCGTGAAACGTCTCCGAATCGATGCTTTCGACGATTCGGATGACACCCTTCGTACGAGCATCCGTTGGCGCCGGACGCGTCTTACGCAGGTCCCCCACAAGGGCACCCCGGCTGGGCCCCTGGCCCAGTTCCACATAAGCATTCACTAGCCGGTAGCCGCCCAACTCAGGATCCAATGCCAACGCCATGGCCAGCGGATCATGCAGGACACAGGTGCGCACCCCCATGGTCTTTTCATGGAAGTCGAGGTAATGCGCCATGATCTTCCAGGCGAATTTGGCTCGTTTGTCAGTGCTGTTTTCAATACGGGCCAACGCTTCCGACGAAAGAACGGTGGCCAACGTGATCTCCAGGCCCACGAAAACAACATCCCATTCAGCGTCAACTACCAGTTGGGCTGCCTCGGGGTCGTGCCAGACGTTCGCCTCAGCGGTGGGGCTGATATTGCCCTCCACGCCAACGGCACCACCCATCACCACAACACGCTTAATCAGCTGGGGTAGCTGCGGTTCCAATAGCAGGGCCAGACCAATATTGGTCATCGGACCAATCGCGAGCAGCACAAGCTCACCCGGGTGCAACCGTGCTTGTGCCACTATTTCTGCAGCAGCGAGTGTGCCAGAAATCTGCCGGGTCGACTCAGGGAGATGTGAATTGCCTAGCCCATCGTCACCGTGCACGAACTCGGCGGTGTGCAGTTCCTGTGCGAAGGGCCGGGCGGCACCCTGATGTACCGGGACGTCGGTCAACCCCACGGCGTCGAGCAAGGTCAGGGTGTTGCGGGTTCCGCGTTCCACCGGGACATTGCCGTGGGTGACGGTGCACAGCCTGAAGTCTGCACCGTGGTAAGCGCCGTACAAGATGGCAAGGGCGTCGTCGATGCCGGTGTCACAGTCAAGAATGAGCGGAGTTGTCATGGTTGTGTCCTACTTGATGAGGCTGGGGGCTTGGTACATGCTGAAGTTGTGGTAATCCGGGGCAAGAAATTCGCCATGGGAAAAGCGTCTTGTCCCGCATCTTAGTCCCAGAGATGACATCAATGTGCTTCAAGACAATGAATTGTCGTTGAGTCATCACGTATTTTCCTTGGGCTCTTCTTGTAGTTTCGTGAAGAAGGGCCTTGGGAATGCCTGCCATTAATCATAAGGAACTGACGTGGATTGTTGGCTGTGTGCACCGCAGGATGATCTCAGTCTCAGCGAGTAGTCACATGTGGTGTGAAGTACGCCGTCGTGAACATTGCGGTTGAGAAGTCCCACGGCGGCACGGGCAATGTCTTTCAGTGGCTGTACCACCGTGGAGATGCTGGGGTGGGAGTATTCCGAATCATCGGTGCCGTCAAAGGATATGACGGCCAATTCTTGTGGGACACGGATGCCGTGTCTGGCAGCGGCGAGCAGAAGTCCCAGGGCTTGCTGCTCGTTGGACGCAAAAATTGCTTCAGGCAGCTCGTCATCCCCAAAGAGCCGGTTCCCTGCATCTAGTCCCCCACTGCGGGAAAACGGTGCCTCCAAGCACCAGCGCAAGTCGACCTGCAGTTTGGCAGTTTCCAAGGCTGCTTCCCAGCCTCGACGGCGGTCTCTAGCCGTGAAAAGATGTGAAGGCCCGGCAATGATGCCGATTTTTTGGTAACCGTGTTCAATGAGGTGCTTGGTGGCGGCCTCGGCCCCGGCCACGTTGTCAACTGCCACGGACGACACTTCACCGCGTTGGTCCGCGCGGTCAAGCATAACCACCGGAACTTTGGCGTTGATGGCACCTTCTACCTCAGGCGCGGAGTCCACTCCGATGAACAGGGCCCCATCAATCTGTTGGCGAAGGAACATGCGCAGCAACAGTTGTTCACGCTCCTTGCTTTCGGCAGAATCTCCAAGCAAAAGAACCTTACCGTGTGCGGACACCTCGTCCGCCAACTCGTGCGCCAGAGCGGCGAAGAACGGGTTGGAGATGTCCGGAACAATCAACCCATAGGTCCCGCTGACACCAGAGGCGAGTGCCTGGGCGATACTGTTGGGTGTGTAGCCAACTAGATCGATGGCTGCCAAAACGCGTGCTCTTGTGCTCTCGGCCACGGGTCGTGGCCCGCCGTTGACCACATAGCTGACAACCGCAGCTGAAGTACCCGCTTCCCGGGCAACATCCTCTCGTGTAACACTTCTTGAATTTCTTCTACTCATCAAGGAGCCCAAATTTTGCCGGTTGCCATCAGGAGTGCAAGTTGCTTTGCGCAGGGGTATGAACTCGCCGTACCGGTTCGCCTGACTGCGATGGACCCAGCTGCTACGCCAGCGCACACAGCATCACGCAAAGACGCACCCCCCGACAACAACGCCACCGCAGCACCGGCAAAGGCATCTCCTGCACCAGTGGTGTCAACCACTTGCTCAGGCAGAGGGGATGGTTGATGCCAAGAGCCGGCGCCGTCAGATGCAACAGCCCCGGCCGTTCCCAAAGTTATGATTGCGGATTTGGCCAGTTTTTCGGCCACCAGTTGTGCAGCGGCGAGGGCAGACGGCAGGTCCTCGAGTGGAGCCTCGCAGCCGGTGAAGCTACGCAACAGAGTCTGGGCTTCCCCTTCGTTCATGATCAGAGGGTCAGCTAGTGCGAGCACCTCCTTGTTCAGCTCGATGAACGGGGCGAGGTTCAAGACAAAACGAATGCCCAGAGCTTGGCATTGCCGGGCAAACGCCTCCACAGCTTCGACCGACGTCTCCCCCTGAGCAAGCCCTACTGTGATTGGTGCCAGCGACAGGTCCAGGGCCTGCAAAAATTTCTGGCTGAGTTCCGTTATGCAGATCCTTGCGTTGGCTCCGGGCACAACCGCGATGGTATTTTCCCCTTGGGAATTTACCGTGACGTGCGCCGCACCCGTGGGATCATCGTCCGATGTCATCAGCAGTTGCCGCGAGACGCCAAAGCTATCCAGCTGTTCCCGGGCGAAATCCCCGGCCATATCCTCACCGATCTGTGCAAGAAACTGTACCTCCGCACCCAATAGGGCGGCCGCCATGGCCTGGTTGGCACCTTTGCCGCCAAGACCCGCCGCGCTGCTGCGGGCCAAAATCGTTTCCCCGGGCTCCGGAAAAGAATCCACATGAATGAACGTGTCCACGTTGATCGAACCCAAGACGATTGCGCTGCCGGTCGGCAACATCGCGTCATCAGTGGACTTCAAACTGTATTCCTTGGGTCGGATTGCGCCAGTCGATGCAGCAAATCCGGTAGTCCGGACGTGTCCTGCCTCATATCTACGCGCGTAGATTTAGTTGATAGGGAATCATAGACACGGATGTTGCTAAGAGTCATAGCGCCAATGAGGCCCTTGGATGGTTGCTGTCAGAACCGGTACCTGCAGGCAGAATTGGTGGTGAGCCATTGTGATGTCGCTGGCGGGATCCTTACTTCCGCACCAGATTCGATCAGCGGGAGTGTGTGCGCATTAGAGCACAAGCCACTTCCCGGCGGACCGGCGGAAGAGGCGGAGCATGCCAGAGACGGCCACGGTGTTCACACCATGGGCCATGGAAGCCGCAGCGTTGCGCGCCTGCTGGTTCTCGGCGTCGTACTCGCTGGCTTCAACCATGAAGCGCACCGTGATTCGCGGTACGCCTGCCACAACATCGAGCTGGTTGGCCTCCACGACGTGGGCGGCACCCACGGTGAAAACGGCCATGTCCATGACTTCTTCGGGGGCGTGGCCGGGACGCAGCCCGGTGATTTGGATGGTGGCACGGAAGGAAGGCATTCCCCCAGCCTAAATGAAGGTTGCCGGAACTGGGATCCGGCAACCTTCACGCGTTGCCTATCCCGTGTTGCGCAGGCCGGCGGCCACGCCGTTGATGGTGATCAGCATGGCCCGTTGCAGCCGCTCGTCCACGTCTGCCTTGGTGATGTCCGCTTCGCGGACTCGGCGCAGCAACTCAACCTGGAGGTAGGAAATCGGGTCAAGGTACTGGTCGCGGACATTCAGCGAGCGCTTGAGTAGCGGCTGGTTGTCCAGCAGCTCGGTTTCGCCCGTGAGCAGCTGCAGCTCGGCCACCGTGAGGTCGTATTCGGCACGAATGGTGGCGAAGAGGTGGTGCAGCGGTTCCGGCACCAGGGTGCGCACGTAGTGGGCGGCGATGTCCATATCCGTCTTGGCCATCGTCATTTCCACGTTGGAAATGGTGGAGGAGAAGAAGTGCCAGTTTTCCAGCATTTCCTTCAGCTTTGCTTCGCGGCCTGCCTCGCGAGCCGCCTTCAAGCCGGAGCCCACGCCGAACCAGCCGGGCACGATCTGCCGCGACTGCGTCCAGCCGAACACCCACGGGATGGCGCGCAGGCCGCCCAGCCCCGAGCCGGAATCGGGGCGCTTGGACGGGCGTGAACCAATGTTCAAGCTGCCCAGCTGTTCCACCGGGGTGGAGGCCAGGAAGTAGGCAGGCAGGTCCTCGTGGTCAATCAAGGTCCGGTAGGTGCCGAAGGCTGCGTCGGACATGATTTCCATGATGTCGCCGAAGCGGCCCAGATCGTCTTCGGAGTGGCGCGGGGCCTGGTGCAGCGCCGAGCCCTGCATGACTGCGGCCAGTGAGAGTTCAAGGTTTTCGCGGGCCAGTTCCGGCAGGGAGTATTTGTCGGAGATGACCTCGCCCTGTTCGGTGAACTTGATGGCGCCTTCCAGGACGCCGTTGGGCTGGGCGAGGATGGCGTCGTAGGTGGGTCCGCCGCCGCGGCCCACGGATCCGCCGCGGCCGTGGAACATGCGCACGTTCACGCCGTGCTTGATGGCCACATCGCGAAGCTTGCGCTGGGTTTTGTGGATCTCCCACTGCGAAGTCAGCACGCCGGATTCCTTGTTGGAGTCCGAGTAGCCGAGCATGATTTCCTGCACGTCGCCGCGCAGGCGGACCAGCTCGCGGTAGGCCGGGTCGGAGAGCAGCTGGTCCACGATTTCCGCCGAAGCGCGCAGTTCATCAACCGTTTCCAGCAGCGGCGCAAAGCCGATCTTGGCGTAGCGGTTCTCCCCCGTGAGCTGGACCAGGCCTGCTTCGCGGGCCAGCACGGCCGGCGCCAGCACGTCGTCGGCGCCGCGCGTCATGGAGATGATGTACGTTTCGATGACATCCGGGCCGTACGTGCGCAAGGCGCGGCGCACCACACGGAAGACGTCGTACGTACCGTTGGCGGCGCCGTCGAGCTTGATCGGGTGGCCGGACAGGGGACGTTGGCTGGCCAGTTCGGCACTGAGCACGCCCATGCGCTCTGCGCGGTCCAGCCCAGCGTAGGGCTTGCCCAGCTCGCCCACCCGGTCAATGAGCTGGCCGACGGCGTCGTGGTGGTAGTCGGCGTGTTCGCGGATGTCAAGGGTGGCAAGGTGCAGCCCGAAGGAGGCGATGGCGCGGCGCACCGACGCCAGGGCGCCGTCGGCCACCAAAGTGGCGGAGTTGTTGCGCAGCGAATCTTCCAGTAGCTGCAGGTCATCCAGCAGCTCAGCGGTGGTGCCGTAATCGTAGCCGTGCTCGTGGTGGGAGTCGGCGGCGACCCTCTGCTGGGTGTTAGCCAGCTTGGCCTTGATGCAGGCAAGCTTCAGGCGGTAGGGCTCGTCGGCGTTCAGCTCGAGGAGGCGGGCGTCAAGGCCCGGCAGCTTGGCCATGTCCGCGGCGATGGAATCGGTCAGTGCGGCATCGGCGCCGTACAGGGAACTGGAGTTGGAGAGGACGCTCAGCAGCTCGTCGATCAGCACCGTGGCGATCTTGATGGCGTGCTGATTCTGCAGCACCAGCACTTCACGGGTGACGTCGGAGGTGACGTTGGGGTTGCCGTCGCGGTCGCCACCGATCCAGGAACCAAAACGCAGCGGTGCCGCGTCCGAAGGCAGGGTCACGCCGTGGCCTGCAAGTAGCTCGCTGAGTTCGGTCAGGACCTCCGGCATGGCGTCGGTGAGGATGTTACGCAGGTAGTAGATGGCGTTGCGGGCCTCGTCCATGGGAGTGGGGCGGACTTTGCGGAGCTCATCGGTCTGCCACATCTGGTCGATGATTTCCGCCAGCTTGCGGTCCTGGCGGGCGCGGGCGGTGCTGCCCTCGGCCGACTCGGTGGAAAGGATGTCGGAGAGCTTGCGGACCTTGTCCAGCACGGAGCGCCGTGAGGCTTCGGTGGGGTGGGCGGTGAAGATGGGGCGGACGTCGAGGTCGTTGACAACGTCCTGCAGTGCGTCCTTGCCGGCCTTTTCGGCAATCTCGGCGACGGCCTTGGCCAGCCAGCCGTCCTGTTCGCTGCGGCTGCGCAGGCTGCGCACACGGTGCACCTGCTCGGCGGCATTGGCCAGGTGGAAATAGAACGCGAAGGCGCGGACCAAATCAGTTGCCTGGTCCAGCGGCAGGGAGGCGAGAACTTCGCGGACCTGCTCTGCGACGTCGTTCGCGCTCCACGGGCCGGTGCCGGTTTCCCCGCGGGCGGCTTCCTTGGATTCCTTGGTCAGCAGGCGCACCTGCTCCACCATGGCCAGCAATTCGGGGCCGTGCTGGCGCACCAACGATTCACCCAACAGGGTACTGACGCGGCGCACATCGCGGCGCAGATCGGTGTCCGGTTCCGCGTCATGGGCAGCGCCCTGGGGGTTCGGTTGCATGTCCAAGCTCATGAGTCATCGTCCTTACGGTCTGTGATTCTGGAGTTCTCGTATGCGACGTTGAATACGGGTGCGCCCCGGGACAGGGCCTTTCGGATCCTACGTGGGGTTGGTTGGCCGGTGCCAATCCGTCTCAAATAATGACGTGCTCAGGCATCCTCATACAGCGCGTGCGCCTGCTGCCAGCATGGGTGAAAGTCATCCCACCAGTGCTGCCAGTCGACGCTTTTTCCGTCCAGCGCTTCATGCAAATGATCCAAGTGCACGTGCCATCCGGCCAGCGACATCAGCACCACTTCCTCCGGCACGGAGAGCACATTGCGAAAGATCAGTTCCGTACCTCCCCCCGCCAGCGCCAGCTCCATACGGATCCGCCCGTGCATGGTGTTGGTGAATTCAAGCAGCCGCGGCTCTTCGGCTTCAACGACGCGCCCGTACCACCAGTCCGTTTCAATGCCGTGGCCTTCGTCCTTGACGTTGAGCCACTTCAAGTCAAAGGAGGAGCCCGTCTTGGCGTGCCCGCGAACCTTCGCCCACCACATCGGCGTCTTTTCCGGGTTGGTGAGCATGTCCCACAGCTTGTCCGGCGCCACCGGGTAGTGGCGGGTGAACGCAAGTTCCGTCCGCTCTTCGTCCAGCACGGTGGCCGTGCCAAGCGGGAATCGGGTCATGTCCTTGTTCAACTGAGCGTTTGTTGCCATGGCCCCATTCTCTCACCGAGGCGCGCACCTGTCGGAATAGGCGCCCGCCGGCGGCCGTTGTGCCTACAGTGGACAGACCGCCCACGTTTCCTAGGAGCACCATGAGCACCAGCACGAACATCAGCACCGGAGAACTCGAGCGCCTCACCGCCCGCTGGGAACGTTTTCGCACCGGCCGCAACAGCTCGCTGGACGATCCTCACGGCTGGCTTTCCCTGACGTCCTTCCAGTGGCTCCCCGCAACGTCTTCCGCCTTGGCGGGCGTCCCGGGACTGTGGAGTGTTGAGGGCACGACGGCGGTTCTTGCGGCGAGTGCCGAGGACCACCTGACGCTGGTGAAGACTGGCAAACCGGTGGTGGGCGCCATCTCGGTGGAGCTGGCCGATGAGCAGTCCCTGATGTGGGTTGCCAGCGGTTCGGTGGTCGTCGAGCTGGGGATGCGCGCCAACCGCTACATGATCCGCACCCGGGATTCGCAGGCTCCCATGCTTGCCTCTTTCAAGGGAGTACCGGTTTTTGACTACAACCCGAAGCTTGTTCTGACGGGACATTTTGTGCCGTACGCCGAGCCTCGCATCGAGATCATCAAAACGGCCAACCCCGAGGTCCCGGGCCTTGCAACGCTGGTGGGCGAGGTGTCCTTTGAACTGGACGGAACCAGCTATTCGCTGGCTGCCGAGGAAGGCGCCCTTGGTTCGCTGACCATTACCTTCTCCGATGCCAGCAACAATGTCAGCACCGCCCATTGGCGCAAGCTTGAATTGACCAGGCCCCGCCCGGACGGCACGGTGGTGGTGGATTTCAACAGGGCCATCAACTACCCGAGCGCGTTCAGCGACTTTGGCACGTGCCCTGCACCCGTCGCCGGAAACACCCTGCCCGTTGTTGTAGAAGCCGGCGAGCGCGACCCGAGGAAATAGCGTTCCCGCTTGAAGCGTGGAGCTGATATCGGGTTGGCGTTGCACTGGGATCGTTTGGTATCGACGTCCGGCTTACGATTCCAGTGAGATGGTCGCGAGAAAGATTCCTTGCCGGGACAGATTTGTAGCCTCGGATGTAAGGCTGGCGCTCTGGCTGCGTTACTGGGAAATCTTGTCAGAATGCACCGCCAGTGCTGCCTTCGCCCACCACGGTCCCTTTGGATGCCGTTGTCACGAGGCTGGCGTTCGATCGCCCACTAGGACAACCAGGGGCCAACAATCCCACACCGACAATCCATATCGTGAATTGCCGAATCCATGAGACTTGTATGCCCTGCAAAGTCTCAACATCAAGGAAAAATAGTCCTCACCGGGAAACAACAGGAGAAGATTCATGACACGTCTTGGATACGCCCGATGGAGCACCGTAGTTCTGCGGGGCAGGTGGCCGGTCGAGAGGGATCTGCTCGACCAGCCAAGACGGCCTTGGTTCTCCATTGGAATCAAGGCTGTCCTCCTGCACTTTTATTGCATCAGATGATCATCAGATCCTGGCCGGCCACAATCTTCCCATCAAAGCCCTTCCTTGCATCGGCCAGCCACGTCCCCTCCGGGACAGCAGGGCTGCCGGGCACGAAGTGTGAGAGCACCAGCTGCTCGACTCCCGCCCGTGCTGCTATCTCCCCCACGTCGGTGGAGGAGGTGTGTGAGTTGATCAGGTGTTCGCGCAACCGTTGACCGTTGGAACGCTGTAGAAGTGGATTGATACTGGGGATGTGCATGACCTCGTGGACCAGCACATCCGCGCCCTTGGCCAGTTCAACGAGCGAATCGCAAGGTGTCGTGTCTCCCGAGATCACGTAGGAGCGGTCCTCGGTGTCAACGCGGTAGGCAAGGGCCGGAATCGGAGGATGGTTCACCCAAGCTGCCGTGATCCGCACACGGTCGTCTTCAAATACCACGCCGGGTTCGGTCACGTCCTTCGCGGTGATCATGGTGTCGAACGCGGGCCTGCCTTCGTCAATGATCCTGGTCTGAACATCGGTGGTTGAATAGGCCAGAAAGGATTCCCAGATCTTGGACCAGGGTGCCGGGCCGAACGTGGACACCGGTCCCTGTAGGTTCGCGCACCAGGCCAGATGAAGCAGCGTTCCGGCATCGGCATTATGGTCACTATGGTGGTGGGTGATTCCAACTGCTCGGATCGAGTCGAACGGCAGTTTGGCAAAGGCCATTTGCCGTGCGACTCCGTTGCCGGCATCGATGATGTAGGTTGCATCCCCCACCACAATGGCGTTGCAAGCTGCATTGCGTTCGGCTTTCGGTGTGGGTCCGCCGCCGGTGCCCAGTAAGACGAGTTGGCTTTTCATGCTTGGTCCTTATCTTTTGTCTGGATCAGCGCACATGGCGTAGGAATTCGCGGGTACGTTCGTGCTGTGGGTTGTCAAAGACGTCCTCTGGGGAGCCGGTTTCGATGATGACTCCTGCGTCCATGACGACCACGGAGTCGGCGACTTCCCTCGCAAAGGCCATTTCGTGGGTGACCACGATCATCGTCATGCCACCTTGGGCCAGGTCCTTCATGACTTTCAGGACTTCACCCACCAGTTCGGGGTCCAGCGCGGAGGTCGGCTCATCGAAAAGCATGACCTTCGGGTTCATGGCTAGTGCCCGGGCGATGGCAACGCGTTGTTGTTGCCCGCCTGAGAGCGCAGAGGGGTAGGCGTTGCGCTTGTTGGCCAAACCGACCTTGTCCAGCAATTCCATGGCCTGCTTGGTGACGTTGGCCTTGCCCGACTTCTTCAGCAAAGTCGGGGCCAGCGTGATGTTTTGAAGCACCGTGTAGTGCGGGAAGAGGTTGAAGTGCTGGAACACCATGCCGATGTCTTGGCGCTACCTGTCGATCTTGGCGCGCGGCCGCTCATGCATCTGCCCGTCGCGTTCTTCGTAGGCGAGGGTTTGTCCGGACATCGTGATGCGTCCGGCGTCAATGGATTCGAGGTGATTGATGCAGCGCAGCAAAGTTGATTTGCCCGAGCCTGAGGGGCCGAGCAGGCAGGCCGCCGTGCCTTCGGGCACTTTCAGGCTGACACCCTTGAGTACGTGAAGGTTTGAGTAGAACTTGTTGACTTCAGAAATTTCCAGCAATGCTGAGTGCGTCATGGTTAAACCGATACCTTTCGCTGGCCGCGCTCAAGGCGGTGTTCCAAGATGGATTGGCCGACTGTCGCAATTCCGGTGATCAAGAGGTACCAGGCCGAGGCGATGACCAGCAGTTCGAGTGTTCGCAGGTTGGTGGCTGCAATGTTCTGAGCTTCGGTCAACAAGTCACCGCCGGCGATGACCGAAACCAGTGAGGTCATCTTGATCATGGTCACGAACTGGCTGCCGGCCGGCGGGAGAATCACCCGCATGGCCTGGGGAAGAATCACTTTGAACATTGAATGTGCAGGCCCCAGGCCCAATGCGGTTGCTGCTTCGCGTTGACCCTGGTCCACGGAGCGCAGGCCGGAGCGGATCACCTCGCCCATGTAGGCAGCCTCGTTGATGGCCAATGCCAAGATCGATGCGATGAACGGGGTGACGAGGTTGTTCATGTCCCACGTGACCCAAATTTCGTTCTGGTTAAACGGGTTCACAATATCCAACTTGGACCAGAACAGTGCCAAGTTGCCCATGAACAGGATCAACACCAGCAGCGGGATGCTCCGGATCAATGCCACGTAGCCGAAACCTATGGCCCGCAGGACTGGGTTGGCGGACAACCGCATGACAGCGACCAAGAATCCGCCGGCGGTGCCGATGACCATGGAAATCAGGGCCAGGACAATGGTGTTCTTTACCCCGGTGAGGATCGCGTCTGCGGTGAGATACTTATAGATCGTCTGGTGGTCCAAGGCCGGGTTCAACCACAGGCCCAGCCCGCCCCAGACAACCACGGCTGTGGCGGTGATGCCAAAGACGATGCGCCAGGGGTGGCGCTTTGCGGCCACCCGATCCGGTGCACCGGCCAGCGCGGTGTTGTGTCGTGTATCCACGGCGTTTGTCATTTGCTTTCCTTAACTGGTGCAGCCAAGGCGAGGTCTTCGGTGTTCCACTTCTTCAGGATCTTGGCAATGGTGCCATCGGTCTGCATCATGTCCAGTGCCGATTGGATCGAGTCGTGGAGCGCAGGGTCGCCTTTTGCAGTGATGATGCCGATGGGCTGCAGTTGGTAGGTTGTCTCACCGCCCATTTCAAAGATGGACTTTGTGGCTTTTTGCTCCGTGATGTAACGCATCACGGGGGTGTTCCCCAGGAACGCGGCATCGCGGCCGGCCTGGACCGAAAGTCGCGCATCGCCGGGGGCGCTGTACTGGTCAATCTGGATCGGTTTCTTGTCCTCGGCAACGCACTTTTTGCTGGTGTCTTCGGCCAGTTCCAGCTGTGCACCACCGCGAACGATGGCTACTGAAAGCCCGCACAGGTCATCAACGGAATGGATCCCCTGCGGGTTTCCGCGGCGGACCAGTGGGGATGTCGCTTGATTCATGTAGTTGGCGAAGTCCACTGCTGCGCGGCGCTGCTCGGTGTCGCCGATCAAGTCCATGCCGGCGTCGACCTTTCCCGACTGGACTGCGGGGATCAGCCCGGCAAAGGGAAGCTGCGTCCACTCGATCTTCACGCCAAGCCTCTTGCCCACTTCATCGGCAATATCTTTGTTGATGCCCTCTATGGTGTTGGAGGCGTTGACCTGAAAGATGAGCGGCGGCGAAGCCAGCTGCGAACCGATCACTAAGACACCCTTGTCCTTGATCGCGGCGGGAAGTTCGACGAGCCGGGTATAAGCAGCTTTTTGTTCGGCACCGGTTGCGTTGGCGGATACCCCGGGGCGCAGGACGACGCAGCCGCTGAGTGCCACGGCCGCGGCCAGCCCCAAGGAAAGTGCGGTGGCGGCCGCAAAAAAAGTTCGGCGCATCTCTTCACCTTTCGTTTTCGTTGTGCGAAAATGATATTCGCTACTCGAAATAGTATGAACGTGACGCAGGTCTCCCGTCAAGGGGGTGATCTACCAACTCGACAACAACCAAGGGGTGCACAATGGGTGCAGAAGATCAGCGAAATGAGTATGTCCAGTCCTTCGAGCGTGGATTGGCGGTCATTTCGTCATTCGACGGATCCCCGCTGACGCTGTCGGAGGTCGCCCAACGGGTGAATATGCCCCCCGCTGCGGCGCGGCGCTACCTGAGCACACTGACTCAACTTGGCTATTTCGCTCACCGGAACGGCAGATTCTCTGCACAGGCCAAACTGCTGGAGCTCTCCAACCCCTATTTCGGCGCAAACGATTCAACGTTACGGGCGCAAGCCACCCTGATGGAACTCACACAGCAGCTCAACGAAACCACGTCCCTAACTCAGCTCGAAGGCAGCGAGGTCGTCAATGTACTAGACATCACATCCAAGCACGAACTGTCCATTCAGATTGTCCCCGGACGAAAGCTGCCCGGATACTGCACAGCCATGGGACGCGCCATGCTTTCATTACTGTCTGCCAAGGAAGTACGGACAATCCTGGAAGAAACCCACCTTGTGCGGCATACCATCCACACACTCACACGCCTCGAGGACATCCTGGGACAGATCCAGCTTGCCGCCGACCAAGGCTATGCCCTGGTCGAGGAGGAACACACCCTCGGAATCCGCACCATGTCCATAGCCTTCAGGCTTCCTCAGGGACAACTAGCCGCTCTTAGCGCACCGACCCCCACTGCCCGAGAAACCCGCCAGGAGTACATCACCCGGGTCCAGGGTCCGCTTATGGAGGCCGTCGCCTCCATGAAACGGGCAACAGCAAAGCCGGAGACCACTGATGCTGGCCCGGTGCCCCTGAACGTATCCTGAACCCCCAAGTTGGGGTCTACCCGAAATGGACGTCAGGCATGATGCCTTCTCACCCGTCAGAATGAAGTCCTTTCTCAATTTATTGACAGGTGTTCAGGCCTCCTGACGTAGCTGTTGCTTGAGGAAAAAACTTTCCCGTATTCTCGGTGTTTTCTTTGGTGAAACCCTTTTAATCTCACCCGAAATACGATATAGTTTATGATAGGAAAGTAGTAGTGCC
>NZ_JAFMPX010000026.1 GCF_017353415.1 Arthrobacter sp. E3 | reverse complement strand
GGGGGGGGGGGGCGGGCCCCCCTCGCCCCCCCCCCCGCCGCTTTTCTCATGAAAATCCCCTTCTTGAAAGTTGAAAGCTAAAATGTTGAAATTGCTGCTGCACACCTTCTCCATGGCATTCCCCATTGTCGTTGTGGTGCTGGGCATCCTGCTGCTGGTGGGCAAAATAGTATTCCTGCCGTACTTCATCGCCGCCGTTGTTGTCATGGTGGTCCTCTTGGTGCTTTTGTACGTGGACAAGAAGAAGGACGCAGCAATCAGCAAGTAGGCGAGTAATTGAGCACCGTTGAAACAAGTGTGCTAAAAAAGATATGTGCCTAAAATTATTGATGCCGATGACCGCCGTGAACTCGTTGCGGACGCCGTGTTCCACGTTATTTCAGAACGTGGAATGGGACAGGCATCGCTACGCAACGTAGCCAAGGCCGCCAATCTGGCCTTGGGTTCGGTGCGGCACTATTTCGATAACCAGGGCGAACTGATGGAGTTTGCATGCAGGGTAAACTCTGAACGCATCCATGTCCGGGCCCTTGACAAGCTTGTTGAGTTGGAAGAGAACACCTTGCCCGTTGCGGCCGCGGAGATCGTGGAGAATTGCGCCGCTGTCCTGGAGGAATTGCTGCCCTTGGATGAAAACCGGCGGGTCGATGCCGTGGTGCACATGGAGTTCATGCTGGCGGCACGCACCAATACCGACCTTTCCGCTGCCGCCAGGGACGACTATCGGGCCACGGGTGCCGTCGTTGGCCGAGTGGTCATGCAATTGCTGGAAAGCCCTCTCGCTGCCGCCAATTTGGTCCCGGTGGATGAAGCTGAAAGGCTCATCGGCCTCCTGGACGGTTTGAGCCTGCGCATGGTCCTGCAACCAGCCTGGTCGGCTCCCGAACAGGGTCGGTCCACCCTTCGCAGGCATCTGCACACGCTCCTATTAAAATAGCCTCACATTTGGTCAGTGCCGAGTTCCTCGCTTCAGAGTAATCTTGAAGGTGGGATTGCTGCACCAATAATGCAGCGGCTGGAGGCGAAAGAGAATGCATCACACAGGTGGCCCCGGATGGCGCATCACCATGGATACGTGCGGACCCATGCTGATAGCCCTTTATCTGCGCGACGTGGCTGGTCTGGTGGGCGCGGGTACCCCTGCCCTGTCAGATGTGGCACCCACGGTCGACGCCTCAGACCACACCATGCTGATCTCCAGTGTCGGTGGCACCGACGCTTTGCGGGACCAGTGGGAATTCTGGTGGAGCAGGCTGCTGCAGCAGGTGCCCGGTACGCAGGAAACCCTCACGCCCCCGAACTTCCCCGAACTGGCGGGGATGCCCGCCCTGCAGCGGGTGGCCCAAGCCCACTATGGGGCCGCACTGACTTGGTCCAGAGAGCAGACGAACCTGTATTCAGCGCTTGCACAGCAGCGTGAAACCCTGGGTGAGCACAAAATTTTGGCGGATCTTGTACAAAACAGGGAGATGGAACTCGGCCGCTGCGCCAGGGATTTCACCCTCACCATCGTAGAAGTTCCACTCGCAGAGCAACGGGCGTGGTTCATTGAACCGAACCGCCTCATCATGAGTTCCCACCTGCTTGATGACCAAGCATCCTTTTGCAGTTTTGTCCGTCCCGTGGTGGAACTGCTGGTCTAGCTTTGTGTTGCCGGGGCTAGCTGGATTGCCACTTGTTCCGGAGCTGCCGAACCACCAGTCTGCCAGCCCACGTTGCGGCCGTCGGTGTTGGCGCTCCTATCCCATGTTTGGCCGGCATGGCTAACTTCGACGATGCCGAATTGTTGTGCGTTCGCCAGTGCCCAGTTGGCCACGATCCAGCCATGGGATGGGGAAACCGGAACGTGCACCAGTGTGCCCGCTTCATTAACCGTCGTAGTGGCATCGAAAAGCCCCACGGCTGCTTGTGCCGCTGAAATCACAAGTTGTGGGTTGCTGCCGGATGTTGCGGTTGGCAACGTGCAATTGAGACTTGCGGAACTTTGCCCCGACATGGCGGAGGCAAAGGCGCGGGACAACGCCTCGTGCTTGCCGTAGGCGTGCGGGTACCCGGAGCGCTGGACGATCTGGGCGGCGTCATTGACGGGCATGTCAACATAACCTGGTACTTGAGCCAAGGCATCGTAGAATGCGTTGGCAGAAAATACCGGGTCCATGATTTCATCCACACTTCCCCAGCCTTGGGACGGGCGCTGCTGGAAAAGGCCAATCGAATCCAAATCCCCGTAGTCAATGTTGCGCAGCCTTGATTCCTGCAATGCCGTGGCCAAGGCTATGGAAGCTGCGCGCGCAGGCATGCCGCGCTGCACTGCGAGCGTGGTGATGAGGGACGCATTTTGGCTTTGATCAAGGGCAAGTTTGTAGCTCGCGTCTCCGACCGTTGCCGTGCAGCCAGTGGACAGCCCTGGAGCCAAGGTGTTCCGGAGCGTACCAACAAGCCAGGCGCCGCCGCCAATGAGCAGGCCGAGACAGACCATGGTGACAGTCAGCAACGTGGCAACGCGACGGCTCCGCCGGCTCATGGCACGGAACGTTCAGCAGTTGCGTTGCTAGTTCGCATGCAGGATCTCATTGAGGGCCACAGTGACACCCTTGCGCGGCAGGGCCTCGACTTCACCGGTGCTTGAGTTGCGGCGGAACAACAGGTTCGGAAGGCCTGAAAGTTCGCTGGCCTTGACCACAGCGCTGGTGAGCGTGCCGTCGTCGTTCTTGGAGCCGTAGAGCCGCACCCGTGTTCCGGCGGTGACATACAGGCCAGCCTCCACCACGGAGTCGTCGCCGATGCTGATGCCCACGCCTGAGTTGGCACCCAACAGTACTCGCTCGCCCACAGCCACCCGTTCACGGCCGCCACCGGACAGTGTGCCCATGATGGAGGCGCCACCGCCCACGTCGCTGCCGTCGCCCACCACGACGCCGGCGGAAATGCGGCCTTCAACCATGGAGGTGCCCAGCGTGCCGGCATTGAAGTTCACGAAGCCTTCGTGCATGATCGTGGTTCCTTCGGCCAAGTGGGCACCGAGACGCACACGGTCGGCGTCGCCAATGCGGACCCCCGACGGGACCACGTAGTCCACCATGCGTGGGAACTTGTCGACGCCGTATACCGTGACTGGGCCGCGGTGGCGCAGCTTGGCGCGGGTGAGTTCAAAACCGTCGACGGCGGCTGGGCCAAAGTTGGTCCACACGACATTGTTGAGCTTGCCAAAAACGCCGTCGAGGTTGAGGGTGTTCGGGGCTGCAAGGCGATGGGAGAGCAGGTGCAGGCGCAGGTATGCGTCCACGGCATCCTCAGGGGCTGCATCCAAGTCGATCTGGGCGAAAACAACCTGCACGCTCACGTCCCTGTCCGGGTCGGTGCCTGCTGCTGCCAGCTCGGTGAGGGCCGCGTCTGCTTCGGGAGCGTTCCCCAATGTGCCTGCGATGGTGCCCAGAGCAGGGCTGGGGAACCACACATCAAGGACGATGCCTGAACTGGTGGTGGTGGCAAGGCCGAAGCCGTGGGCGGAACGCTCTGTGGGTGCAGCTGGTTGGGTCATTGGATAAGTTTATCGGCACCGGGGGAGCGGGAATGTCAGCAGCACTGCTCAGACCACTGTGAAGCTGATGGAGTGCCAGCCGCTGGAGCCGTCAGGTGCCGGAGGTGCCTGGTCCTCGGTCTGCAGTTCGTTGCCGACGTCGTAGGCGCGGACGCGCACTTTGTGGTTTCCGGCCGGGGCGTTCTCCCAGACGTATGACCACTGGCGCCAAGTGTCCACCGACGCCTCGGCGGCCAGCGTAGCAGCAAGCCAAGGGCCGTCGTCCAGCTGGATTTCAACCTTTGAAATACCCTTGGTCTGCGCCCACGCACTGCCGCCGATGGAGACTTTCCCAGCAGGGATGCGTGCCAGCGCCCGGGGAACCTCCACACGTGATGCAGTTTTGATGGGACCGTGTGAGGACCAGCCGCGTGATGTCCAATACCCTGCATTCTCGGCGAAGGTTGTGACTTCCAAGTCAACAACCCACTTGGTGGCTGAGACAAAGCCGTAAAGACCCGGCACCACCATGCGGACGGGGAATCCGTGTTGCAGGGGCAGTGGCTCGCCGTTCATGCCCACTGCCAACATGGCGTCACGGTCATCCTGAAGAATGGGAAGGGGCGTTGATGCGCTGAAGCCGTCGATGCTTGTGGACAGCACCATGTCGGCGCCCGCCTTGGGCTTTGCCCGGGCCAGCAGTTCTCGAATGGGGTAGCCAAGCCATTTGGCGTTGCCGGCGAGGTTTCCGCCGACCACATTCGAAACGCAGGTCAATGTCACATACGACTCGATGAGATCCTGCGCGAGAAGTTCATCGAAACTCAGCGTAATTTCTTCCTCAACCATTCCGTGGACGCGCAGTTCCCACTTGGCTGGGTCGATCTCCGGGACCACCAGGGCAGTGTCAATGCGGTAAAAGTCGCTGTTGGGGGTCACAAACGGGGTGACTCCCTCCACCGGCGCCTGCACCCCAGCGGGCAATGCCACAGCTTTGATCTTGGCGGACGGGAGCTTGAGGGCCTCACGCACCTGCCGCACGGCGTTGCGGGTGGTGGAAAGGGCGCTACCTGCCACGCCGGCCACAACAGCCACTCCAGCCAGGGCCACGGTTCTTAGCAGGAAACTGCGACGACTGGTGGAATCCACATTGGCGGCCTGCTGCCCTGCCTGAAGTGGCTGTGCCTGCGTTTGTTCATGTGCTATTTTCGGTTCCGGGGTCAAGAACCGCAGGCTCAGAAGCCCGGCGATGGTGCCGACCAGCAAAGGAAAGAGGTCTGCAATGCCGGCGCCGGAGCGGGTGATGATGGCTGCGGCCATGACAAGGGCAAAGACAACCACCAGTGCGGCGCCAACCCGAAAGTGCCTGCGGGCCACAATGCCGGCCACGGCGGATAGCAGGGCTGCTGCCACTCCCATGGAGATCAGCAGCACCATTTTGTCATTCGTGCCAAAAGTGGCGATGGCGAAGTCTTTCAGCCACGCCGGGGTGAAATCAATGAACGTGGAGCCAACTGATGTCAGCGGGGCTGATGCAGGGCCAAAAAAGACCGAGACCAATTGGGCTGAGGCAAACAAGATTCCAGCCGCAACGACGCCGGCCAGTGCCCCTGGCCAGAGTCCATGCAAAGAATGTTGACGTGGTGCCTTGTTCAGATTGCGCATTGGTTGATCCTTAGAATTATTGCTTGGCTACCGGGTTGGCAGTTCGGTAGAGGTGCTCTTAAAGTACTTCGGAGCGGAGCCCCTGTCGGATTGCTTGGACAGGGGCTCCGCTCCGAGAACTCTTTTACTTTAGAGCGCTTGGACCATAAGTGGCTTGGTGGTGGGCGCCGTCGAACCGCCAGCCGGTTCAATGGTGATCCCGACATGCGTGGCACCGTCCAGCTTCCCGTCGAGCACCTGCATGCCTGGGGTGGGAGAGCCGGGATTCGGCATGACCCCTGCGGGAACCGCCCCTTCGGCGGAGATGAACCAGAGTTCATAGGTTTTATCCGCCGGCAGCTCAGGCATGCCCTTGACCATGACGGCGGCCCTGTTGGCCGTGGTGGAGGAGGCGACGGTTACTGATGCGCCGTCGGACATTTCGGTGGTGGCAATCTTGGCGTCGGAGGCACTGACTATCCCCAGCATGGCTTCCTGTTGTGCCGCAGCCGAGGCCTGATTGGATTCAAGGGCCACAAGCCTTTTTTGCAAGTCGGTGTCGGTCGAATTTTGGCCGACAACCCAACCGGCGGCACCGGCGAAAACCGCCAGCGCAGCAGCGGCGCTCAGTGCTGGCAGCCAGCGACTCCGGGTGGCGGTGTTGGGAGCCGAGGAATGGCTTCCATGCCTTTTACCGGAGGAAATATCGAGGACTGTTGAGGAGTTCGAAAGTTGACGTTTGTTGCGAATGGCAGCCATCACGTCGGCCTTGAGCTGTGCCGGTGGTGCTTGCTCATCTGTTCCGTAGGCCAGCAGTGTCGCTGTCTCGGTGAGTTCGCGTGCCTCTTGCGATGTCTGCTCGTCGGTGATTGCGAACTCTTCAAACTCGATACGTTCCTGGTTATCCAGGGCGTCCAAAGCGTAGGAGCCGGTGTTCAAGTGCAATTGCTTGTCCATCATGCCACTCCTAACCTGTCTCGCATCCTTATCATTCCGTCACGGATTCTTGTCTTAATTGTACCCACTGGAACCTTGAGAAGCTCCGCTACCTCTTGATGGGTGTAGCCTCCGTAGTAGGCCAAGCTGATGGCTTCCTGCTGGGCAGGTGTCAAGGACTTTAAGGCCTGTTTGACGCGTTCGGCCTCAAACTTGCCTTCCACCGTGTCAGCAACGTCCTCGTAGCTCTCTTGAAACTCTTTGATACCTTGGCGCAGGTCCCTGTCGGTGCTGGCCTGGCTGGCTCTGACTTTATCCACTGCCTTTCGGTGCGCAATGACCAAAATCCAAGACATTGCCTTGCCTTTGTCCGGATCAAAGCGGGATGCCTGTTCCCAGATGTCAAGGAAAACCTCTTGGGTCACTTCCTGACTCTGGGCGGGGTCCCTGACAACGCGGCGCACTAAGCCAAATACTCTGGGCGCTACTTCGTCATACAAAATCTCAAAGGCCGCCTCGTCGCCAGAGGCGACGAGGCGGATAAGTTCTTCCTGGGACGGCGGGGCCAAGGCCTCCACGGATCGCAACCACGGTACACGCATAGTGTCTACAGTGCCACGTTCTTCCCTCTGAAGCGGACTTCCTTCGATATGTGTTGCGAAATATTGATGCTTACGGTTACTTCTTGGCCGGGGGCATCAGTACGGTGTCGATCAGGTAGACCGTGGCGTTGGCAGTCTTGACGCCACCACAGATCACCTTGGCGTCATTGACCATGATGTTGTCGCCACTGCCGGTGACCTTCAGGTCGCTTCCCTCGGCGGTTGCGTGCGTTCCATCAATGTCCTTGGGGGAAAGCTGACCGGGGACCACGTGGTACGTCAGGATGGAAGTCAATGCTGCCGAGTCGGTCTTCAATCCGTCGATGGTTGCTGCCGGGATCTTGGCGAAGGCGTCATCAACTGGTGCGAAGACTGTGAACTGGCCGCCGTTGAGCGTGTCAACCAGATTGACGTCCTTGTTCAACTGGCCCGAGATGGCGGCCGTGAGAGTCTTCAACAGGGGGTTGTTCGAGGCAGCGGTGGCAACCGGATCCTGAGCCATGCCGGCAACTGAACCTGCTCCCGACGGAACTGCTTCGGCGTAGGCTGCACAGCCTGATCCAACAAGGTCTCCTGCCATTGCCTCAGTGGTGGCCATGGGGGCTTCGGAAGACATCGGCGCCTCCGAGCTTGCGCTCGGCGTGGTGGTCGTTGCTCCGCTGCAGGAAGTGATTCCCATTGCTGCAACGGCCAGGATTCCCAGGCCAAAGCTGATGCGCTTACGGTTTCCGGACTTCAAGGTGGTGTTCATGATGAGTCTCCATAAATGTGAAAGCGGAAGGATTCCGTTTTTTCCCCACCAGTCGCGGCTTGCGCTGCTCCGGTTCGGGCTGTCAGAGAGTACTTCGGAGCAGCTCGGGAAACGGATTGGATTTTCTTGAAGAAAGTTTTTTCGCTCTTTTCCGCACCGCTAAACTGTGGGAATGACCAGCCAAAATACCCCGCAAACCCCAGCCACTGCCCCGGGAGCATCGACACCTTCGACGGGCTCCCTGCCGCTGGATATCCGCCAGGATGTGGCCATGCTCGCTGCGGACTTGATGGACATTGAGAGCGTCTCCGGAAACGAGGGAGCACTCGCAGACGCCGTGGAGCAGGCCCTGACCGGGCTGGAACACCTTCACGTGGTGCGCAACGGCGATGCCATCGTGGCGCGCACATCGCTGGGCCGGGGCGAAAGAGTGATTTTGGCCGGCCACCTAGACACGGTGCCCCTGCCCACTGCATCGGGGGCGCGAGGAACCGTGCCCAGCACTTGGGACGGTGAGGTGCTGTACGGCCGCGGGGCAACGGACATGAAGGGCGGGGTGGCAGTGCAGCTGGCCCTTGCTGCCACGCTGCTTGAGCCGAACAAGGACCTGACCATTATCTTCTACGACCATGAAGAAGTGGCCGCGTCCAAAAGCGGTCTGGGCCGTCTGGTGCGCGAAAACCGGGAATTGCTCAACGCGGATTTTGGCATCCTGCTTGAACCAACCAATGGGACGGTGGAAGGTGGCTGCAACGGCACCATTCGCTTTGAAGCAACAACGAAGGGGATTGCGGCACACTCTGCACGGGCTTGGATGGGGGAGAACGCCATCCACGCGGCCGCACCGATCCTGGCCCGGCTGGCAGCCTACGATCCTGCAACCGTCACCGTCGACGGCCTGGACTACCGGGAATCATTGAACGCTGTGAAGATTCACGGCGGCACGGCTGGCAACGTGATTCCGGATGCCTGCGTGGTGGAGATCAACTACCGGTTCGCGCCCGATAAAACCCCGGCCCAGGCCGAGGCGCATGTGCGTGACGTGTTGGCCGGCTTTGATTTGGTGTGCACGGATTCCTCCTCCGGGGCACGTCCGGGACTCACAGCGCCAGCCGCGGCCAGCTTTGTGGCGGCTGTGGGGCGTGAACCACTTCCCAAGTACGGCTGGACAGACGTTGCCCGGCTGAGCGAGTTGGGTATCCCTGCCGTGAATTTCGGCCCAGGCGACGCACTGCTGGCCCACAGCGACAACGAGCATGTGCATGGCGGTGCCATTCGCGAATGTCTGGCGGCACTGACCCGTTGGCTTGCCTAGCCCCACCCTCGTGGCGACTGCCGCTTAAACGTCAGGGGCCGGCGTCGTTCATTGAAGAACGACGCCGGCCCCTGGCTTTGCTGCTTGGGTTGCCGCAGGCGGATCAGCCAGTCAGGCCAACCTTGGTCTTGACGATCTTCACGCGGGAGGACATCTTGAATTCCACGTACTTGGCAATGCCGGACAGGATCAGGCACAGGCCCACATAGATGACGGCAGCGACCATGAGCGCCGGGACCACGGGGGAGCCGTACCCGCCCTGCGAGCCAAGGAAGTCGGCGTAGTACAGGATTTCGTGGTACGTGATGAGGAAGCCCAGCGCGGTGTCCTTCAAAATGACCACGAGCTGGGAAATGATGACCGGCAACATGGCTCGAACTGCCTGCGGGAGCAGGATCATGCGCAGCACCTGGCTCTTGGACAGCCCAATGGCAAGTCCGGCCTCACGCTGTCCCTTGGGGAGGGACTCGATGCCGGCACGGAATACCTCGGCCAGCACAGAGCCGTTGTAGAGGATCAAGCCGACCACAACGGCGATGAAGGGCGTGATGCCCTTGACACCGGCGGAGGGCAGGCCGTAATAGACAATCATCATCAGGACCAGCAGCGGCACCGCACGGAACAACTCGGTGAACCAGTAGCAAGGGATGTGCAGCCACTTGGAATCGGACAGACGGCCGAAGGCGAGGACGATGCCCAGCAGCAGGCTACCTACGGCTCCAACCGCAAAGGCCTTCAGCGTTGCGCCGATGACCTCCAAGAAGGTTTGCTGGACGAGTGGGAACGTGAAGATTTCCCACTTCTTGGCCGTGAACTGCCCCGATTCGTAGAACCGGAACAAGATGAAGCCAATGATGCCGACCACCACAACGAACGTCGCGACGTTCAGATAAACGTTGCGTGTGCGGGCTTTGGGTCCGGGGACGTCAAACAGTACTGAGCTCATCGTGCCACCCTCCACTTCTTTTCAAGGTAGCGTTGCAGCGGCGTCATGATCCCCAGCACCAGAACCACAAAGATCAAGGCAACCCACAGCAGCCCTGGCAAGAGGGGCTCGCCGCGTTCGCTCAGGTAGGCACGAATGGCACCGGCTTCCAGAACTGAGAACCCCGCGGCAACCGTGGTGTTCTTCAGCAGTGCAATGAATACGCTGAAAAGCGGAGGAACTACTGAGCGGAACGCCTGTGGGAGCACAATCAGCGTCAGAGTTTGGATGAAGGGAAGCCCTATCGCCCGGGCGGCCTCGGACTGTCCGACGGACACGGTGTTGATACCGGAGCGGATTGCTTCGCAGACATACGTTGCCGTGTACAGCGAAAGGCCGACGATGGCGGCATTCATGAAACTGATCGAAGGCAGTCCCAACCGGGGATAACCCAAGGCGAAGAAGGCCAGTATCAGCACCAGGGGGGTATTGCGAACGGCATTGACGTAAAGGGTTCCTGCGGCACGCATGGCAGGAGCCGGGGAGACGCGCATCCCGGCCACGAGGGTGCCCAGAATCAGTGCGAAAAACGCAGAAATGATGAAAAGAATTCCAGTGTTCTTGAAGCCAGTGAGAAACAAGTCGCTGTTGTCAATAATTATATTCACAGGGCTGTGTCGCTTTCAGTGAATTGGCTAGAGGGCTAAGCGGTGGTGGTGGGGGGGGGGGATGCCCGGGCAACACCACTACCTTGGGACGCTTAGTACTGATCAACCGCGGGCTGCTCGACCTTCGTGCCGGATTTGCCCAGCGTGGAGTCGTAGATCTTGGTCCACGTTGCGTTGCCGTCGGTCAGGGTCTTGTTCAAGAACGTGCGCAGTGCGGTGTCGCCCTTGGGCAGGCCGATTCCGTACTTCTCCACGGTGAACGGTTCGCCAACAACTTTCAGGTTGTCAGGGTCCTGTGAGGCAAAGCCCAACAGGATGGCCTGGTCGGTGGTGACAGCGTCAACGCTGCCACTCTTAAGTGCGTCCACGCACTTGGAGTAGATGTCGAACTCAACCGGGACAGCCTTCGGGAAGTTCTCGCGAATGTTCTGGATGGGCGTAGAGCCGGTGGCGGAACAAACCTTCTTGCCATCCAGGTCCTTTTCGCTCTTGATCGTGTCATTGGACTTCTGCACCAGCAAGCCCTGGCCCGTGATGAAGTACGGTCCGGCGAAGTCTACGATGGCCTTGCGCTTGTCGGTGATGGAGTAGGTGCCCACGTAGAGGTCCACGTCGCCGTTGGCGAGGGCCGTTTCACGGTTGGCTGACGGGATGGCCTTGAAATCAATCTTGTCCTTGGCCACGCCCAGCGAGGCTGCCATCCAGGTGGCAATCTCAATGTCGAAGCCGCTGCGCTGACCGGTAGCTGCGTCCAAGTAACCCAGTCCGGGCTGGTCTTCCTTCACACCAATCCGGATTGCCCCGGAGGACTTGATCTTATCGAAGGTGGGGCTGCCTGTGAGGGCAACATCTTTGGCTACATCAAAGGCTGGGGCGTCGCCAGCGGAGCCGCCGTCGGTGGAGCCTCCTCCTGCAGTTGTGCCGCCGCAACCTGTCATAGCCAACGCCGTGGCTGCTAGAACAGCCGCAACTCCGAGGCTCTTCCTTCCAAAAAATTTCTTCACGTGTATTCCTTTGATAAGCGGCCGTCATGGCCGGTGAAATGATCGGCTTCAGCAGCCGGGAAAGCTAAAAATACGTTGCGTGTCAGTTGGTGAGGATCTTGGACAAAAAGTCCTTGGCCCTGGCTGTCTGCGGATTGGTGAAGAACTCACTCGGCGTGGCCTCTTCGACAATCTGTCCGTCGGCCATGAAGATCACCCTGTCCGCTGCTTTGCGGGCAAAGCCCATCTCGTGGGTCACCACCACCATGGTCATGCCTTCTTTGGCCAGTTCAACCATGACGTCCAGGACCTCATTGATCATTTCAGGGTCAAGTGCGCTGGTGGGCTCGTCGAAGAGCATGACCTTTGGCTTCATCGCCAAAGCCCGTGCGATCGCCACGCGCTGCTGCTGCCCGCCGGAAAGCTGGGCCGGCAGTTTCGCTGCCTGGTGGCCTACGCCTACCCGGTCCAACAAGCTCAGGGCGAGCTTGTCGGCGTCGGACTTGCTCATGCCCTTGACCTTGATGGGCCCCAGTGTGACGTTTTCCAAAATTGTTTTATGTGCAAACAAGTTGAACGACTGGAACACCATGCCCACATCTGCGCGCAAGGCCGCGAGCTGACGGCCTTCCTTGGGAAGTTCCTTGCCCTCAATGGTGATGGAACCCGAATCGATGGTTTCCAGCCGGTTGATGGCGCGGCACAGGGTCGACTTGCCGGAGCCCGAAGGTCCGATGACAACCAAGACCTCACCCTTGGCAACTTGCAAGTTGATGTCCTTGAGCACGTGCAGAGTGCTGTAGTGCTTGTTAACAAGCTTTAACTCCACTAGTGCAGGAGCATGTCCGGGATTTGTCATGCATTGAATCTATCGAGTTTCTCGCGAGGTGGAAGAGAAATCACGAAGATGGGCAAGGATCGTAACGCTAACGAGATATTCTGAGCCAGCGTTTTAGCGGTTTTCACGTAGCCTTATGGGCATGAGCGCACCCACAGGACCCAGCAGCCCCATTCGCCCGCAACTTAGACGATTCGGCATATGGCGCAAAAACGGCAAGGGCCACGAAACCGCGGATGCCCGGCTGCTGGAGACCCCGCCGAGCAGCGATTTCACCCACACCGACCCGTGGCGGGTCATGCGGATCCAAAGCGAGTTCGTGCAGGGCTTTGATGCGTTGGCTGAAATTGGCCCGGCCATCAGCGTGTTCGGTTCGGCTCGGACCAAACGGGACTCACCGTTTTACGCCACCGGGGTTGAAGTGGGCAAGCGTCTGGTCGAAGCGGGTGTAGCGGTCATCACCGGGGGCGGGCCCGGGTCCATGGAAGCAGCCAACCGGGGTGCTGCAGAGGCAGGCGGGCTGTCCATTGGCCTGGGTATTGAACTTCCTTTTGAAGAAGGCATGAACGAATGGGTTGGCCTGGGCGTCGACTTCCGCTACTTCTTCGCCCGGAAGACCATGTTCGTGAAGTACGCCCAAGGCTTCGTGGTGCTGCCCGGAGGACTGGGCACCTTGGACGAGCTCTTTGAAGCCATGGTCCTTGTGCAAACCAGCAAGGTCAGCCAATTCCCCATTGTGCTTGTGGACAAGGAATTCTGGGGTCCGCTGCTTGACTGGATTCGCAACGTGGTCATTGAACGAGGCCTTGTTTCGGTGGGGGACATGGACATTATCTCGATCGTGGATACGGCCGAAGAAGCCGTGGAACTCGTCATGGCTGGCAAGGCCGGTGCAAAAGTCGCTGCCCGTCGGGGCTGACATCATTGCTGTGGGGCGCTGTAGCTTGCTGTTGGCGGCGTGACATACGCCAGTATGGCCGCGCGTCTGGCACCATGGTCTAGTGACCTATTTCTTGATCTTTCTGGCGGTGGCGGTGGCTGCGGCAGCGGCGCTGTACGTGGTGGGCCTGAACAGGCAGGAGCCCGATGCTCCCGTATATGCTGACGCGCTGGCCGCGCCCGTGGCGAATCTGCCACCGGTTCTCCTGCCGGGCACGCCCGAGCCCGCTGATGTGGATAAGTTGCGGTTCTCCTTGGGGCTGCGGGGCTACCGTATGGATCAGGTTGACGAAGTCCTTGACCGACTCCGAGATGAGTTGGCAACCAAGAATGAGCGCATCACTGAGCTGGAAGGTGCATTGCTCACACCCGACCGCGATGCTGCACGCGGCAATGCTGACGCAGACACCAGCCACAACGGCTGATCGGATATGACAGGGGTGGCCGAAGACGACGGACGGATCCGCTGTGCCTGGGCTGGGATTGAGAGCGACAAACAATACCAGCGCTACCATGACCTCGAGTGGGGCAGGGCAGTGGCAGGCGAAGCGGAGCTGTTTGAACGGCTGAGCCTTGAAGCCTTTCAGTCCGGTCTCAGCTGGCTCACCATCTTGCGCAAGCGCGAGGCATTCAGAGCGGCCTTTGCCGACTTCGATCCGGCAATCGTTGCCAGCTTTGGCCCGAGCGACGTCGAACGTCTCATGGCGGATGTTTCAATTGTGCGCAACCGCCTGAAAATCAACGCCACGATTGGCAATGCCAAAGCACTTCTGGCACTGCCTTCCGGAACCACACTCGGTTCGCTCATCGCCTCGGAGGCCCCTGCCTCCACCCGGCCCGCAGGGGCACCGATTCCAACGCAGACGCCCGAATCGCGGCAGCTGGCGAAAAGCCTCAAAAAGTACTGGTTTTCGTTTGTCGGACCAACCACCGCCTATGCCATGATGCAGGCCATCGGCGTCGTCAATGACCACCAGCCGGAGTGTTGGCTGGCACCGGAAAAAGCTTTGACCCTGCCGTGAGCGGGCCGAATAAACGTGCTCTGGAAACGGGTCCGGTGCACACCGTCAACGATGAGCTCTACGCCATGTTGCGCAGTGTTCTCGCCCCGTTGCGGAAGGCTCCGTGGTGGCTGAAGGTCACGTTGATCTATGGCGCAGCCCGGTTTGTTTCTTATGCCATCCTGCTGGGTGCGGCCTGGCATGCCGAAGCATCCCCATGGGGTGGCCAGCAGCCTGACTACTTGACGTTCATCGACCGCTGGGATGCCGGCTGGTACGAGCGAATCTTCAACGGCGGCTACCCGACCAGCATCCCGCGCAACGACGACGGCACTGCGCAACCCAACGAATGGGCCTTTTATCCACTCTTCCCACTGTTGGCGCGTGGACTCAGTGCCGTGACCGGATGGGGTTGGGCAACATCCGGGGCCACCGTGGCAACCATGGCAGGGCTGGCCGCGGCGCTCATGATCTTCTGCCTGTTCAAGTACGTCGCTTCAACATTGACGGCCTTGTGGGGCGTGGCGTTCTTTGCTGTGTTCCCGGCTTCCCCGATCCTGCAAGTTCCCTATGCCGAATCGTTGGGCATCTTCTTCATCGCTGCTGCGCTGGATCTGCTGATCAAGCGAAACTACTGGGCCGCGATGCCCATGGTGGTACTGCTGTGCCTGACGCGTCCGGCAGGGGTGCCGTTTGCCGCTGTCGTGCTTGTGCATCTGCTGTTGCGCTGGCGGCACCGAAACGATGAACCGTTTCCGCGCAGGGACAGGGCTGCCGGCACGGGGCTGCTGGTTTTGAGCGCCCTCATGGCGTTTGCATGGATGCTGGCAGCGTGGTGGGTGACGGGGGAGCGCAGCGCCTACACCGATACTGAAACTGCATGGCGCGGTACGTCGTTGGTACTTTTCAAACCGTGGTTCGATGCCGGTGTTTCTCTGATGGGGCCATTCTGGGGGCCCGTGCTGCCCATACTTTTTGTGGCGCTGGCAGCGCTTTACTTGAATTCCAGGGCCGTCCGACGGATCGGGCTGGAACTGCGCATCTGGTGCACCATGTACTTGTTGTACCTGCTGGCCGTTTTGCATCCACAGTCCAGCACGTTCCGTATGCTGCTTCCATTGTTTCCGCTGGCCTTGGCGTCTGCCTTCATCTCCCGCTCCCGTGCGTACCGCTGGAGCGTGCTGGTGCTGTTTGGCGTCCTGCAAATCGTGTGGGTGGTGTGGTTGTGGCAATTTTCCGCCATCAGCACCGGCCAGGCTTGGCCGCCCTAATGGCATCGTCTGTGTCAGGGTGGGCGCGCCGATTAGCGCCCGGGCAGCCAGTACGGAATAATAGGTTGTGAGCAATACAACAGAAAGCCCTGCTGGGGAAAGCCCAGGCAGGGCAGGTGTGCACTACGAAAAGGGGAACTCCTGATGGCGGCCATGAAACCTAGAACCGGCGACGGTCCAATGGAAGTGACTAAAGAAGGTCGAAGCTTGATTCTGCGTCTGCCGCTGGAAGGTGGCGGGCGGCTCGTGGTTGAGATGAACGCCGACGAGGCCGTCAGCCTCAAGGATTGCCTGGTAGGGGCAACCAAGTAGCACCCTCCAGAAAAGTTCGAAAAAAGTGGAGGAACAGCAACTGCTGTTCCTCCACTTTTTTGTTCTCATAGAAGAACTGATGCGGTTAGGGTTGCTGCCGCTTGACTGCCAGCAACAGGCCGTCGCCGGTGGGCAGCATAGTGCTGATCAGCGCTTCGTTGTCGCGGATGAGCTTGCCGACGCGGCGCAGCACCACTGTACTGGTTTCGCGGATAGCGGGATCCGAGACCCGGTCCTTGTCCAGGGCGTCATTGACAATCAGCAATCCACCCGGTTTGAGCAGACGGATGGCCTGTTCCACGTACTCGGGGAAACTGGGCTTGTCGGCATCAATGAACACCAAGTCGTAGGCGCAGTCCGTCAGCCGTGGCAGCACATCCTGTCCACGGCCGGAAATGGTCCTCGTGCGGTTGGCTGGCGATCCGGACTCGGCAAAGGCCTCGCGCGCCGCCTTGAGGTGGTCGACGTCGGGGTCGATGGTGGTCAGCACAGCCCGCGGACCCAGCCCGCGCAGGAGCGAAACGCCGGAGACGCCGGCGCCGGTGCCAACTTCTACGGCCGTTTGCGCCTTCGAGTTGGCAGCGAGGACGGTCAGTGTGGCCGCCACTCCTGGGCTGACGGCGAATAGGCCCAACTCGTGAGAGCGTTCCCGGGCACGTCGCAGAACAATGTCTTCCACAGGGAGTCCCTCTGCATAGGACCAGCTGGTGGATTTGTCGGCGCTCAAGGGCAGTGTTTCCTAACATGGGCAGTAGCTGTTGCGGTGGCTACCTCTAGCCTACTGCCTGTGCGCCCGGTGTACTGGCGGGTACCGCTCAGCTAAATGTCAGCAACGTTTGGCACAATATTGGGACATACAGGGATCGTTCCCTAGGCTAGACATTCCCGCCGTGGGAAGAGCAGACGAGATTGAACCGAGGTGCAGAGATGAGTCCGAGCGTAAACCCCGTGATTCTTCCCGCCAGTACAGCCGGACAGGAAGTTGCAGCTGAGTGGGTCATGCCCTCATGGACTGAGGTGGTTGAAAACCACTCCGCCAAGGTTTTCCGCCTTGCGTACCGGCTCACAGGCAACAAGTACGACGCCGAAGATCTCACCCAAGAAGTGTTTGTCCGCGTGTTCAAGTCCCTGGCAAACTTCAAGCCAGGCACCCTCGACGGCTGGCTGCACCGCATCACCACCAACTTGTTCCTCGACCAGGCACGCCGCAAGCAGCGAATTCGCTTCGACACCTTGTCCGAGGATGCTGCCGCCCGCCTGCCCGGGAACGATCCGGGCCCCGAGCGGATCTTTGAATTCAACAACCTCGACAATGACATTGCCGCAGCGTTGGAGGCCTTGCCGCCAGACTTTCGTGCCGCCGTCGTACTTTGTGACATGGAAGGCCTCTCCTACGACGAAGTGGCGAATGCGTTGGGTATCAAGCTCGGCACGGTGCGTTCGCGCATCCACCGCGGCCGGTCCATGCTGCGGGAATCTTTGGCAGACAGGGCCCCCGGAGGCAGCAGCAACGCCCGCCCTGCGCGCAAGCCGCTGTTGAAGCTGCCGCGGATGGGGACCGCAGGCTAGACTTTTCCTTGGCAGTTGCCAACAGTCCGTAGACAAAGAATAATCCCTAAACGTTCAAGCATTAACGCTGGGAATCGTTGCTTTGAGCCTTGAGAGGGTAATCTTCCTAACGTGTTTGGTATCAATACCCCCGAGCTGGTCCTGATTATCATTGTGGCAGTCCTGGTGATCGGCCCTTCCCGGCTTCCCGGCTACTTGGAGAAGCTGAAGAACCTCATTCGCGAGGTGCGCAAGATGGCTTCCGGTGCGCGTGAAACAATTCGCGAAGAGGCCGGCGTGGACATTGATGACATTGACTGGAAGAAACTTGACCCGCGCCAGTACGACCCCCGCCGCATTATTCGCGAGGCGCTGCTTGATGACGACGACGCGGAAGCGCTGAACTCACTGAAGATGGCCCCGGGTGCGGCCATCGCCTCCATGATGGGCAAGGACAGCGACAAGAGTGCCGTCCCGGTTGCCGCGGAGCCCGAGATTGTCCGCCTCCCCGAGGGTGAGCGCGCCCCGTTCGACGTCGAAGCGACGTAGAAACCCCTTCTTTATATTGCGGCGGGTCTGCTTCGCAGGCTTCGGCCGCTCGAAATCGCGCTTTCGCGGCGTCGGCCAGCCCCGAAAGTGCAGGAGCGTCGGTGTTTTACGCCCCGAAAGTGCAGGAGCGTCGGTGTTAGCGGGGGGTGACGCCCAGGCTCAGCCCGGAAAGCCCGCGCGGACGCACGGCCAGCCTGTCCGCAATGGCCAGCAGGGCCGCAGCCGCTGGCGAATCCGGATCCGAGAGAACTATGGGCAAACCCGCGTCGCCGCCCTCACGCAAGGCGACGTCGAGCGGGATCTGCCCCAGCAGCTCCACGGGTGAGTTGACGGTTTGTGATAGCCGCTTGGCAAGCAGCTCGCCGCCGCCGGAGCCGAACAACTCCATGGTGCTGCCGTCGGGCAGAGTCAAAAAGGACATGTTTTCAATGGCGCCGGCAATTTTCTGCCCCGTCTGGACGGCAATGGCACCGGCGCGCTCGGCCACATCGGCAGCGGCCGCCTGCGGGGTTGTCACCACCAGCAGCTCAGCCTTGGGCAGCAGCTGCGCCACGGAAATCGCCACGTCGCCCGTGCCCGGCGGCAGGTCCAGAAGCAGAATATCCAAGTCCCCGAAGTAGACATCGGACAGGAACTGCTCCAGTGCCCTGTGCAGCATGGGCCCGCGCCAGGCAACGGGTTGGTTGCCGGCCACGAACATGCCGATCGAAATGACCTTCACACCGTGGGACACCGGCGGCAGGATCATTTCATCCACACGCGTGGGCGCCTGCGTGATGCCCATGAGCCCGGGAACCGAGAATCCGTAAACATCTGCGTCCACAATGCCCACGCGCAGCCCCCTCGCCGCAAGGGCGCAGGCAAGGTTGACGGTGACCGAGGACTTGCCCACACCTCCCTTGCCGCTGGCCACGGCATAAATACGGGTCAGTGAGCCTTCGTCGTTGAAGGGGATGCCACGCTCGGGTGCGCTGCCCTTCAATCGTTCCCTGAGCTCCGCACGTTGTTCGGCAGTCATGACGGTCAGCTCCACGTCAACGTCAGTGACGCCGTCGAGCTTGGCCAGTGCGCCCGTGACATCCGCCGTGATGGTCCCGCGCAGGGGGCAGCCAGCTATCGTGAGGCGGACGACGGCGCGTACCCGGCCGCCGTCTAACGCCTCCACCGACTCGACCATGCCCAATTCCGTGATGGGCCGGCGCAGTTCAGGGTCAATGACCGTGGCCAGAGCGGCAAGCAAAGTGGAGTGGGACGGGGCATTCATGGAGCAGACCTTAGGGATTGGTGGAGCGCTTGGAGTTACGGGTCTCTTTCAGGGTATCCCGACCCTCTGTTTGCGGGCCTGATGTATGGGGATCGTCCTGCACGGCCAGTAACTCTTCGAGCAGACCGCGCAGTTCCGAGCGGACAAAGTCTCGTGTGGCCACTTCACGCAAGGAAATACGCAGGGCCGCAATCTCGCGGGTCAGGTACTCGGTGTCGGCCAAATTGCGCTCATTGCGGGAGCGGTCCTGCTCAATCTGTACCCTGTCGCGGTCGTCCTGGCGGTTCTGTGCCAGGAGAATCAACGGCGCAGCGTAGGAAGCCTGGGTGGAGAAGAACAAGTTAAGCAAAATGAACGGGTAGGGGTCCCAGTGCAGGCCGAAAAGACCAACGACATTGATGGAGATCCAGACAATGACGAACACTGTCATATACAGCAGGAAATTGGCCGTACCCATGTAGCGGGCAAAGCGTTCGGCGAAGCGGCCGAAGAAGTCCGGGTCGCTGGTCAGGTTGGGCAGGAGCCGGGATTTCAGCTCCATGGGCGTGTCAAGGCCGCCACCCTTTGCGTGGTGCCGCTCAGCCAATGCGTCCTCCTAATTTCCTAAACGGTGCCCCGTCTTCATGGGTGCGCCAGTCGTCAGGCAAGAGATGGTCCAACAAGTCGTCAACCGTGACGGCGCCAACTAGGCGGCCTTCCTTATTGAGGACTGGAAGGGAGTTGAGGTTGTAGGAGGCCATGATGTGGCTGACCACCGCAATATCATCCTGGTCCGAGACGGGGCTGAGGTTCTTATCCACAATGGTGCCCAATTGTTCGGGGGGCGCGCTGCGCAGCAACTGTTGGATGTGGACCACGCCAAGGAAGCGTCCGGTGGGGGTTTCCAGGGGTGGTCGGCAAATGAAGATGGCCGATGCCAGTGCGGGGGAGAGGTCTTCACTGCGGACGTGGGCCAGCGCTTCTGCAACGGTCGCTTCAGGGGGGAGGATGACGGGGACGGGCGTCATGAGAGCGCCGGCTGTTCCTTCCGCATATTGGAGCAGGCGGCGAACATCCTTCGCCTCATCCGGTTCCATGAGCAGCAGAAGCTGCTCTGCCTTGGCCTTGGGCAGATCCGCCAGAAGGTCGGCGGCGTCGTCAGGGTCCATTTCTTCCAGCACGTCGGCTGCTCGCTCGTTGTCCAAGGCAGAGAGCAACGTGACCTGATCATCTTCAGGGAGCTCGGACATGACGTCTGCCAGGCGCTCATCCTGCAGTTCGCTGGCCACTTCCACACGGCGTTTGTTACTCATGTCCTGCATGGCGTCGGCAAAGTCCGCCGGTTTGAGGCTCTCATGGTTGGCGACGAAGAAGGTGGCGCTTTGTGGCTGCGTGTCATCCTCGGTTCGCGCTTCGGACCAGTCAATCAGCACGGTGTGTCCGCGGCGCAGGCCACGAAGGCGGGACGTGGAGGCTCCGCGGCGAACAAAAAGTTTAGTGACAAGCCAATCGCCATTGTTCTGCTGGTCCATGGCGATATCTTCGATGACGGCCACGCCGCTGCCATCTACGAGTGTCACCTTGCGGTCAAAAATCCCGCCCACCACCAGCTGCTCGGCGCCGCGCTGTTCAAAGCGACGCAAATTCACCAAACCGGTACAGATAATTTGGGACTGGTCCATGGAGGTCAGTCGGGTCATGGGCACAAAGACCCGCTTCTTGCCGGGAACTTCCACTACTATGCCCACCGCATGGGGTGCCGCGTTCAGCTTACGACCCAGAACGACGACGTCGCGCAGCTTCCCAAGACGGTCCCCGATGGGGTCAAAGACGTCAAGGCCCAAAAGTCGGGCAACAAAGATTCGTGTTGGTTGTGTACTCACAGATACAGGCTACTTCCCCGCTCGTACAATGGCCCAACCTTTACTCCTGCCATTGACGTCGCGGTCAAGCCCTGGACGTGGGCTTGGCAGAGCGTCGCAGGTGACGCTCATGGTCCTTTCATTTCACTGCCAGCGATACTCCAGTCAACGTGCAGCATCATGATGGACAATAGGAGCATGGCAAACCTCTTTGGACGCTCCCGACCACAGGACGAGGCCCGCATTGTTCCCACCGGCGAAACAATCGGTTCCTACACTTCTTACTTGGATGCGCAAAAGGCAGTTGACTACTTGGCGGATGAAAAGTTTCCCGTCCAGCATGTCTCTATTGTGGGCAACGACCTGAAGATCGTGGAGCGGGTGACAGGGAAGCTCAGTTACCCGCGTGTGGCCCTCACTGGCGCTATGACCGGTGCATGGTTTGGCTTGTTCATTGGCGTGATGCTCTCCTTCTTTAATTCCGGAAGCAATGGTGGTGCACCGTATCTCAACGTTTTCACGTCAGTCCTTTTGGGGGCTGCGCTGTGGATGTTGTTCGCGATCATTGGCTACGCAGCCCAGCGTGGCAAGCGCGACTTCACCTCCACCAATCAGGTGTTGGCCACCAGCTATGACGTGATTGTCACCGCTGATGTGGTCATGGACGCACGCCGCCTGCTGGCCCAGCTGCCGATGAACTCCAACGCTCCCCGACCAACACAGGCGTACCAGGGACAGGGCTTCCACGGCCAAGGACAAAATCAGGGATACCGCCCTCCGGCACAGCCGCCGGCTTCATCTGGTCCGGCTCCAACACGGCCCGAAGGCTGGCATGATCCCTACGCGCCGGCAGACCACTTAGCCGGCGATTCATCCGGACAGGGTGAAAACGCTCAGGGAGACGCGAATACTCATCCGGCCCAGGCGCCAACCCCGCGGGGACAGTTCCATGATTTGCCTGATGGGCGCCCGCAATACGGCATTCGAGTGGAGCCCGCTCCGGCATCCAAGGACCCTAACGCACCTGCCGATGGCCAAGGTGGCGGATCCGGCGCCTGAATGTGCGTCCGGTAGTTCCCTGATTAAGTAGAAATCGAATGACAACAACCCGCAGTCGCCTGCGGGTTGTTGAGTTTAAGTCGCCATGCCGCCGGGTTGAGTGATTCATACAGCAGCTGATGCGGGTGCCACGTTCCGCCCGTAGACAGTACTGCGGCTGATGTGGGTTGGTCCGCGTGTCACCCGCCGGAGCTGCAGTATGAATCGTAGTCACGACAGCACACCCGCAGGAGCTGTCATACGAATGGCCGGGATGGCTATTGCCGCCGATTTCTGCCTCGATCAGCTGACTGCTTCGTTATACTCTTGACTTTCCATGGTGGAAAGTGGTTGACTTTCCACCATGGAAAACGAACAGAACCCCGAAGCCGCTCCAACCCACGATGCGCATGCCACCCTCGCTGCCATTGGCGGTGCGAGGTCCAACGCAGCCGATCGCCTCGTGACTCCCTGGTGGTACCACCCAATTCTTGGTCTGCTGGCCGCGGTGTTCGTTGTTGTCTACGCGACCGGCGACATTGTGGCCGTGCTCATCGTCACCGTCCTATATTTTGGTGGTTTAGGCGTCCTCATGGGGGTGTATAAGGAGAAGACCGGGATGTGGATCAACGGTCTCAGGGCAGGAAGGGCCAGCTGGTGGACGCTTCCCTTAGTGGTGATCATGGTGGCCTGCCTGGGCGTTGCGTACTATTTACACGCCGTGCATGGACTTGACTGGCCTGCATGGGTGGCGGGTGTAGTCATTTTCGTTGCCGTGAACTTTTTTGGTCACAGATTTGACGTGGCTCTGCGCACCCAGCTGCGGGAACAACCGTGACCGTGCCGACTGAAGTAGGGCTCAATGAGGTCATCCACGCACCCAACCGCCTGCGCATCTGCGCGTTCCTGAGCACCGTGGACCGGGCAGAATTCAGTATTATCCGCGACATGCTCGGGGTGGCAGACTCCGTCACGAGCAAGCAGCTGAAGGTGCTCGAGGACGCCGGTTACCTCACGCTCACCAAGCCGACCGGTAAGGGACGCGTCAAGACATGGGCCGGGCTCACGGGGGAGGGTCGGAAGGCGTATGCGTCCCACGTCGCTGCGCTCAAGGCGCTAATTGCGGGTCAGTGACGCCGAGGAGTGACCCTGGGCCTGACGGGGAACATACACAAAGGGCGACGTCGGCACCCAAACATGGGTACCGACGTCGCCCTTTGTTGCAGGCGTTCTGTTGCAGGCGCGTCTAAAGCTGGTGCATCAGCCCAGCAGGTTCGCCATCCATGCTTCGACGGCGTCGGCCTCGCGGGGCAGTGCCGCGCTCAGGTTGACGGGGCCGTTGGCGGTGATGAGGATGTCGTCCTCGATGCGGACGCCGTGGCCGCGGTACTCGGCCGGAATGGCCAGGTCCTCGTCCTTGAAGTACAGGCCAGGCTCAATGGTGAAGATCATTCCCTCGGTGATGATGCCGTCAATGTAGAGGTCGGCGCGGGCCTGGGCGCAGTCGTGCACGTCAAGGCCCAGGTGGTGGCTGGTGCCGTGCGGCATCCAGCGGCGGTGCTGCTGGCCGGCGGGGGAGAGCGCCACCTCCGCGGTGACAGGCAGCATGCCCCAGTCGGAGAGGCGCTCGGCCAGGACCTTCATGGCGGCCTCATGCACTTCGCGGAACTTCCGTCCCGGTACGGCTACGGCGAAGGCGGCGTCGGCAGCATCCAGTACGGCCTGGTAGATCTTCCGCTGGACCTCGGTGTACTTGCCGTTGACCGGCAGCGTGCGAGTGACGTCGGCCGTGTATAGTGTGTCTGCTTCCACCCCGGCGTCGACGAGCAGCAGCTTGCCGGAATCGACGGTGCCGGTGTTGCGGTTCCAATGCAGGACCGTGGCGTTGTTGCCGGCGGCGGCAATGGTGTCGTAGCCCAGCTCGTTGCCTTCTTCGCGGGCGCGGGCAAAGAACGCACCTTCCACAACGCGCTCGCCGCGCTTGTGGGCGACCGCGCGGGGCAGGGCCTTCACAATCTCTTCGAAGCCGGCGATCGTGGCGGCCACAGCGACCTTCATCTGCTCGATTTCCCACTCGTCCTTGACCAGGCGAAGGGCGGACAGTTCCTCGGCGAGCTGTGCGTCGAGGTCGTCCAGGATGGAGAAGTCCATGGCGTCCGGGTTTTTCGCCGTGTTGTAGCGGGCAGTGTCCACCAGGGCATCGATATTTTCATCCACCTTGCGCACCAAGCGGATGGACGTGCCGCCAACGCTGGTCTCGCCAACGTTCTTGGTGACAGCCACTTCAAGCTCGCTCAGGTCCGCGGTGGGCAGGCCGAGGAGGGCCTGGAACTCTGCGAGGGTAGGGCGGCGGCCAATCCAAAACTCGCCGCTGCGCGAATCTGCGTAAAACGCCTTGGAGTCCCGGCCAGCCATGGGACGGAAGTACAAGGTGGCGCGGTGGTTGCCGCCGTCGTCCCCTTCACCGTCAGCTACGGGATCAAGCACCAGTACGGCGTCGGGCTCATGGTCCACGCCAAGGCCTGTCAGGTGTGCAAAGGCGGAGTGCGGGCGGAAACGGTAGTCGCAGTCATTGGAGCGGACTTTTAACGGCCCGGCCGGGATGACGAGGCGTTCGTTCTTGAACTGCCCGGAAATCGCACGACGGCGACGCGCGGCGTGATCTGCCACCTCGGCCCGGGCGGGGAGCTCAGCGGAGCCGGGGGCCCACTGGGAGGCCATGAAGGTGCGGAAAGCGTCCGAGTCGGGACGGTGTGAACGGTTGTTCACCCGCTCCTCGAGAGGCTGCTCGCTTGAATGGTCGGTGTTCGCGGGGGTTTTCTCATTGTGGTTCACTCCTTAAGTCTCCCACCGCTTGCGAAAAGGGACAAAGGCGGGGCAATCCACCCGGGGTAGGCCGGTACCGGGCCGTGCCCAGAAGGTGGCGACTGCTTCATAAGAGGGCGGGCGACGTACGCTTGGGGCGTGAGGATCGATCTGCATACCCATTCCAATATTTCCGACGGCACCCAGACTCCGGCTGAGCTGGTGGCCGCGGCCGCGCAGGCACGCCTGGACGTCATGGCGTTGACTGACCACGACTCCACGGCTGGCTGGGCAGAGGCGCTGGAGGCGGCCCATGAGCACGGGGTGGGACTGGTGCCGGGTATGGAAATTTCCTGCAAGACGGACCGTGGCGTCAGCGTTCACCTGCTCTGCTACCTGCAGGATCCGGCTCACCCGGGACTGCTGGAGGAGATCACCAAGGCCAGAACTGCCCGCCTGAGCCGCGCCGAACGCATGGTGGAGCTCCTTTCCGAGGACTACCCGCTGAGCTGGGCGGACGTCAACGACCACGTGGCCCCAGGTGCCACGATTGGGCGCCCGCACATTGCCGACGCCCTGGTTGCAGCTGGCGTTGTGGCAGACCGAAGTGAGGCCTTCGCCAGCATCTTGACCTCGCGTTCACGCTACTTTGTCAGCCACTATGCCCCGGACCCCGTCCAGGCAGTGGAGCTGGTGCGCGCTGCTGGCGGCGTGCCCGTGTTTGCGCACCCTGTCGCTGCGGCGAGGGGACGGGTGGCGCCACCTGAGGTCTTCCATGACATGATCGACGCCGGACTGCTGGGCTTGGAGGTCGATCACCGGGACAACCCACCCGAGGGCCGTGAATGGCTGCGCAAACTGGCGGCGGAAACCGGCATGATCATGACAGGCTCCTCCGACTACCATGGGGCGGGGAAGCCGAATCTGCTGGGTGAAAACCTGACTGATCCATCAGCCTTGGAGCGTATTTTGGGGCACGGAACGGGCACTAAGCCGTTCTTGCAGTAGCCGGTGCACCGGTAGTGGTTGTAGGCACACGCGGTAGGCACACGCGGACTCAACGAAAAATGCCGCAGTTTGGCGAAAATGCCGGGGTTTGTACCGTGGCATTTTCGTCAAACTGCGGCATTTTTGCTCGCTGCTAGAACATGCTGGTTACTCGCCGCTGTCCTGCTGTGCCACGACTTCGCCGTTGCGGCGACGGGTGCGGCTGCGCCTGGGGCGTGCTGCGCGAGCCTCGGCGGGAGCGCCGCCCTCAGCTGGTGCGGCAGTTTCGGTGGATGTACGACGGCGGTTACGCCCGCCGTCGTGCTTATCACCGGCGCCGGACTCTTCGCGACGCTTCTCACCATGACGGGCACCCGAGCGGTTGCCTCCGCGGTTTCCACCACGGGGGGCCTCAGACTTGGGGGAGTTGCGCTTGCCGGTCTCGCCGAGATCCTCAAGAACCTCTGCGTCAATGCCGGCGTGCGTGCGCTGGTTGCGCGGCAGGCGGCCCTTGGTTCCGGCAGGAATGTCAAGGTCGGTGTACAGGTGCGGTGAGGACGAGTACGTCTCAACGGGTTCAGGAACGCTGAGGCCCAAGGCCTTGTTGATCAAGGCCCAGCGCGGCATATCATCCCAGTCGACGAATGTCACGGCCGTGCCCTTGTTGCCTGCACGGCCAGTACGGCCCACGCGGTGCAGGTAGATCTTTTCGTCCTCGACGCACTGGTAGTTCACCACGTGCGTGACGTCATCCACATCGATGCCGCGAGCTGCGACGTCGGTGGCGACAAGCACATCAACCTTGTTGTTGCGGAAAGCACGCAGAGCCTGCTCGCGGGCGCCCTGGCCCAGGTCGCCGTGGATGGCAGCGGCGGCGAATCCGCGGTCAACCAATTCCTCTGCAACCTTCGCTGCCGTGCGTTTGGTCTTCGTGAAAATAATGCTGCGGCCGCGGCCGTTGGCCTGCAGGATGCGGGCCAGCACCTCGATCTTGTCAAGGTTGTGGGCGCGGTAGATCAGCTGGCGGATGTCGCGCTTTGTCAGGCCCTCGTCGTCGGGATCAGCAGCACGGATGTGCGTGGGCTGGGTCATGTAACGGCGTGCCATGGCCACGACCGGGCCGGGCATGGTGGCCGAGAAAAGCATGGTTTGGCGCACGGCCGGGGTTCCGGAAATCAGCGTCTCAACGTCGGGCAGGAAGCCCAGATCGAGCATTTCGTCGGCCTCGTCAAGGATCACGATGCGAACGTGCTTAACGTTCAAGTGGCGCTGCTTGAGCAGGTCGATCAAGCGGCCCGGGGTGCCAACAACCAGTTCAACACCCTTTTGCAGGGCCTCGATCTGCGGCTCGTAGGCGCGGCCACCGTAAATGGTGGCGATGCGGATGCCGCGGTGCTTGGACGCTGTGACCAGGTCACCGGCAACCTGCACGGCAAGTTCGCGTGTGGGCACGATGATCATGGCCTGGGGTGCGCCCGGCGCTGCGAGCTTCTCAAAGCCCTCATCCTTCGGGGCCACGATTCGGTTCAGGGCCGGGATGCCGAAGCCGAGCGTCTTGCCCGTTCCGGTCTTGGCTTGGCCAATGATGTCGTGTCCGGTCAAGGCGATGGGCAACGTCATGGCCTGGATGGGGAAGGGGTGGATGATGCCGGCCTCGGTCAGTGAGGAAACGATCTCATGGTGCACGCCGAAGCTGGCGAACGTTTCCTTCTCTTCCTGGCGGGGAGGCTCGTTGCTGCTCAGTGTGCCGTCAATTTCGACTTTCTCGCTGCTGTCTTCAGCCTGCAGGAGGGAATCTGCTTCAATGCTCAAATGCTTACCGTTCAATTCGTCTATACAAGGTGCTTCCTGCCTGGGCTCAACGCGGGCGCAATGATGGGCCTCACGGAGCCGGGGACGGCGGCACAATCTTAGGGAAGCCGATCGCGGGCTAACAAAAACTTGCCCTCCCATCGCCGGAAAGGCGGGTGGGGGAGGAACTAAAAAGACGCGCGTAGGGGCGGGTTTGTTGAACTAAAAACTATCAATCAACGACCGGGCATCCATGTCTACCCTTTTAGTCTAACGGCACGCAGCCTAATTCCCCCGCGGGCGCGAAGTTAAAGCCATTATTGCCAGCCACCCAGCCACTCTGTCGGCCCAGCCACTAGCTCCGGATGGGGGTGGATGCGGCAGGTACAAAGGTGATGGTGCGGGTGGCGATGTCCGCCTTGACCAGCTTGACGCGCACCATGGTGCCTGGCTCCAGCGCCCCTTCGCAATAACCTGTCACAGCAGGGACGGAAATCTGGATGGTGCTGCGGGCGGCGGATGCCTTTGAGCTGCGTCCGTTGTTCTTCGGCCCGGAAAGCACGACGGCGTCAAACTCGTCTCCCACGAAGTGACGCAACAGTGCTGCTTCGACGGTGTCAATGGCTGCCCTGTCCACCTTCGCGGCCAGCTGATTGGAGGCATTCATGATGTCCGGCAGTTCATCCAGCGAGTCAATGGCCCATGCCGGGACGTCCTCGTTGGAACACAGGGACGCGCAGATGGCCAGCACAAAACGATCCACGAGGCGGCGCAGTGGAGCGGTGGTGTGCGCATAGGGCGCTGCCACGGCAGCCTGGAGAACCTTTTCCGGGACTTCACCGTTGAAGGGCGTGTAGCCGGCACCTCTGAACAAGGTGGTGGCTGCATGCATGAGCGCCAGATCCTTGGGGTCTTCGGTGTTCAGCGTGCGCAGGTACTGGCCGTAGGCCATGTCCGTGCCCCACGGATTACCCAGCGCCACGGTTCGCGCACGGTAGGCGGCAATGGCTTCCTCATCAGGTGGCGGCATGGTGCGCAAAATGCCCACCTTGCCCTTGATCATGACCTGGGCCGCGGCCATTCCCGTGAGCAGGGAAATTTGGGCGTTCCAGTCCTCAATGGGCAGGTTGGGCCGAAATTGCAGGACGTAGCGGCCGTCCGTGAACTCCACTTCCTGTGCTGGCACGTTCAGGCTGGCACCGCCGCGGGCGCGTTCCAGCTCGATGCGCTTCGTCCCGATCTCGGCCAGCAGCTCCAAGGTGCCGGCATAGGCGCTAGGTGCGTTCCCGGCGTCGTACATTTCCTGGGCCTGCTCATATCCGAGCTTGGCGATGCTGCGCACCGTGGCGCGTCGAACGCTGCAGCTGGTCTGGGAGCCGTCTGCGGCCAGGTGGATTTCCCAGACGAACGCGGAGCGGGTGTCGTCGGCGAATAGGCTCGCGGCGCCCTCACTCAGGGTCAGCGGATGCAGTGGGATGCGCTGACCGGGAGTGTAGATGGTCTGGCCGCGGCGGCGCGTCTCCGAGTCCAGCGGGCCTCCGGGCGGCACGAAAGCGGGAACGTCGGCAATGGCGTAGTGGACCACATAGCCGTCGTCGCTGCGCGCCAGGTACATTGCCTGATCGAGGTCCTGTGAGTCTGCAGGGTCGATGGTGATGAACGGCAGCGCTGTCAGATCCGGGGCGGGGAGGGCATGGCCGGCGATGACGGCATCAACTTCGGCCAGGACATCGGGGGTGAAGCCGTCAGGGAGTTTGAACTCCTCACTCAGGGCGGCCAGTGCTTGGGCGAGTGACTGCTGGGCGGCGCTACGTCTGACGCCAATATGGGAGTACGGCACGGTTTCAGCGTAAACGATTCCATCCCAAGAACAAGGGCGGCGCGGCAAGCACTACGCTGGGGCCTATGAGTATTTCAGCATCCGACGCCGATGATTACGTAACTGCCGGGGAACTACGGGCCCGCTATGACACTTTTGTGGTGGATCTGCTCGGCAGTATTGCGTATGGGGAACTCTCCGCGTTTGAGCGTCTGGCAGCTGACGCGCGGCACTCGCCTTCATTGAGCGACAAGGCAGTGTTGGGGAAAATGGCGGTCTCGGAATTTGGCCATTATGAAGCGATGTGTGCACGCCTGGAAGCCATGGGCATGGATCCGGAACTGGCCATGGCGCCCTACCAGCGCATGGTGGATGCGTTCCACGAGCGCACCCGGCCGGCAGACTGGCATGAGTCGCTTATGAAGGCCTATGTGGTGGAAACGATCACCGAGGAGTTCTATGCGGCCATTGCGGAGCACCTGGATGCGCCCACCCGTGAAGCGATCGCCCAAGTGCGCACCAGCGATGAACAAGTGGAACGGCTGACGTCCATGTTGAAGAAGATGCTGGCCGAAGATCCGCGGCTTTCCTCCCGGCTTGCACTATGGGGCCGCCGGCTCGTGGGGGAGGCGCTGAGCCAGGTGCAGCACATCGGAGCCAAGCACAGCTTCCTGGTGGGGCTGCGCCCTGACGCCACCCACGAGCAGGCTGCGGCCGAAGTGACAAAAATTCTCAGGACGCTGACGCGCAATCACTCCAAACGGATGAGCCTTTTGGGACTGACCGCCTAACTCGGATTAGCCCGCCTCACGGGCGGCTCAGAGGTTCCGGACATCGTCCAGTATGCGGGCCATTGCTTCGCCAAGAGATTCGTGCGCTGAAATCCGCTGCTCTTCGATGCCGTTCAACGGGTCCCACCCGTGGTACCAGCCGCGCATGTCCTGCTCGCCAAAACTCGCCTGTTTGCGCGGTCGTGTGGCATGGCGGCGAAGGGTGTCCGCCAAGGTGAGGTCGTAGGCGTAGAACAAGCTGTGCCCCGCATGTGCCCCGCGCAGCGTATTGAAGCTTGCACTATATTTACGGGCATTGAACATGCCATCGGCAATAACCGTGCGGTCGTGGCTCAGCGTCAGTGCAACCGTCTGTTCAATGAGCTCAATTGTGAGCGGGGAGTAGTTGCCTACTTCGCCCAGGACAGTCCGGCGAAAGTAGTCCTGCTCAATCCAGACGGCACCGAGTTCGCGTTGCAGCGCTTGGGCCAACGTGCTCTTGCCGGAGCCGGAATTGCCGCGCAGCACAATGAGCAGTGACATGCTTCTATCCAAGCACTTTGCGTCGCTGCCGGGGTGAAATTTCTGCAGGTGGGAGTTAGTCGTCGGTACCGTTTCTGAAGACCAGCATCACAATGAGCTGTTGGAACAACCCCGTGAGGAAGCTGCGATCCAAGGAGTGGCCCAAAACCCGTACGTTCATGGAGAAGCGGCCTTGTTCCAAGTCTTCGCTGATTTTGTTGATGAGGCGTGGAAGACGGTTGAGCAGGGGAAGCTTTGGTTTGCAGTACTCCAGTTCGCGGATGTAAACCCCCGGAAGCAGATCCACCCCAGTAGATAGCATCGGGCCCATTTTGATAAAGGCGACGCCGGCTTTATTGAGTGCGTTGCGCAAAGCTTGGGCGATTTTCGCGTCTTGGGCGAACCCGTCATCGTGGCCGACCCCACGAAGCCGGGCGCCCAATCCGTGGCGCACCGCGATGGAGGGGACGAACGCATAGCGGCGGGCGCGCCGCCGTCGAGCCTCCCATCCGGTAAATATCTGGCTGAAACTCCGCAGGGTGCCTGTGGGGAAAGCTGCCTCGAAGTACACCAGTGCGGCGACGCCGAGGGCAAAAATCCAACCGATGGCCAATATCAGGAACAGCATTGCCACGGTGCGGGCCACGTTCAGACCGTTGGGATTTTGGTCTGTCCCCGCGCGAAGCAATTACTGGACGCTCGGCCCCATGGCGGCGCTCATGACGAAGCCGACGGCTATGGAGCTCAGCCAGCCGATCGGTACGGCAACCACGCGCCGCACCACTGTTGCTGCAAGCCCTGACTGAAGGGTCAGAAACAACATTCCGGCAATACTCAGCAGCACAATGACAACAATATCCACGCCAGCCATCAGGACCTGCACCTGCTGACACTGGTTCGGGCAACGTTAACTTTGGCTTCCTGGATGGTTCTAGTTTCTGACTTCACTGTAACTGTGGCGTCAGGATTTGATGGGGTATGCCCAGTGCAGGAGGGGGTGCGGTGCTCAAAAGCGGTTATTGGGTAGGCCGTCTGCGGGGCTGCCGGCCGGGAAGCAGCCCCAACGCAGCCGCAACGGCCAGAGCCGCCAGCACCGCCAGGGCACCAGCCATGGCCGTCCAGCCAAACTGTTGAAAGACGAAACCGGCACTCCAGCCCACCAGGCTCGAACCGGCGTAATAGCTGAGATTGTACAACGAAGATGCCTGGGCCCGGCCAGTGACGGCCAGCGCTCCCGTCCATCCGGAGGCGATGCTGTGGGCGCCAAAAAAGCCAGCCGTGAACAGCACCAGCCCCACCAGAATAACTGCAAGCGGATGGGCCAGCGTCAGGGCCAAGCCAGCCACCATCACGCCGGTGGATGCAAGGAGAATGGCGCGCTTGCCAAACCGAGTGGCCAGTCCGGCAACGGCACGCGAAGACACCGTCCCGGACAGATAAGCCAGGAACAGCAACGCTATGGCGGAAGCCGGCAAAAGATAGGGTGGCGCCTCCAGCCGGAAGCCCAGGTAGTTGTAGACGCTGACAAAGGAGCCCATCAGCAAGAAAGCCTGGGCATACAGGGCCAACAGGGACTTGTTACGCAACTGCGGGACCAGCTTGCGCAGGACCCCGCCAAAGCCGCCGGAGGTTGACACCGGCACAAAGCCGCGGGGCTTGGGGGCCAGCATGAGAAAGCCGACGGCGGCAGCCGCAGCGCACAGGGAGACAACCAGGGTGCCCATGCGCCACCCTGCAATTTCTGCCACGGGCCCGGCAATCAATCGGCCGGAAAGCCCGCCGATAGTGGTGCCGGCCACGTAGACACCGGCTGCCGCTCCTGCATGCCGGGGGCTGATCTCTTCGGTCAGGTAGGCGATGGCAAGTGCGGGAACCCCGCCCAGCGCAGCACCTTCGAGAACACGCAGCAGGAGGAGAATTTCGAAAGTAGGGGCAGCAGGGACCATTAAGCCCAGAATCGTTGCCATGACCACCGCCAAACCCATGGTGCGGACCCTGCCAAGCCGGTCGGCAGCAAAAGACCACGGCAACACGGCGATGGCCAGCCCCACTGTGGCGGCTGAAACGGACAGGGCTGCCTGCGCGGCGGTGATGCCCAGATCGCGTGACATCAGTGGCAGTAGGCCCTGCACCGAATACAGCTGCGCAAACGTCGCCACGCCCGAACATGCAAGTGCTGCCAGGACCCTGCGGTATCCGTTGCTGCCCTGCAGGTGGCCTTCCCACGGGCCACCCACTGCAGTTGGAACCTTGTCCGCGCTCTTTCTTCTTCCCACACCACAACCGTAGAACTCCCGGACACCAACACCTAACGGTGAGCCAGCACCGGTTCATCCCAAGCATGTTTGCCGCCAATTGCCGCCCGTGGCTGCCAGTCGTGGCGGAAACGAAAACTGACGGCCCCTCGGGTTTCAAGGTGGCCGTCAGTTTCAGTGCCCGGTCGGGGCCACTGTGCTCGTAGCGTCAGTGCTCCGCGGCTTCCGCGGCAGCCTTCTTGGCTTCCTTCTCGGCGTCCTTCTCCGCACGCAGGGCTTCTGCCTCGTGCTGTTCCTCAGCCTTTTCCTGGTGGATGACCTCGGCCAAAAGCTTCTCCATTTCCTTGGCCACACCAGCCGCGGACGCTGGGTTCTGGCCTGTCACCAAGCGCTCATCAACCACCACCTTCTCCTCGAAGACGTCGGCGGCGACGTGGGTTGCGCCCTGTTCCTCGAGCCGGTCTGCCAGGAAGAAGGGGATGACTTTGTCCTTGCCCGCGGCAACCTCTTCCTCGTTGGTGAAGGCAGCCACCTTTCTGCCATTGACGAGGTGGATCCCATTCTCCAATTTCACATTCACCAGGCCGGCTGGTCCGTGGCAGACTGCGCCCACCACTCCGCCCGCGTTGTAGACGCTGGCCACAAGATTCTGCAGGCCTTCGCTGTCCGGGAAGTCCCACATGGTGCCATGGCCCCCCACGAGGTAGAGCGCGTCGTACTGTTCGGGGTCAACGACGTCGATGCGGGCCGTGTTGTAGAGGCCTGCGCGCGTGGTCTCGTCCTCCGTGAACGCAACCTGAATGGGATCCTCGGAGTCCACCGTGTCGCGTGGGGGCTGGCCGCCCTTGATGGAGGCGAAGTCCACGAAATGCCCGGAATCCTTGAAAACCTTCCAGGGATGTGCGGCCTCGGCCACGTTGTAGCCGGTCTTCTCGCCGGTGTCAGCAATCTCGGAAACGCTGGTCAGTACCATGAGGATTTTCTTCATGAAATGCTCCTTTCGTCCGTTTCCCACCCTAAGCGAGTGTCCAACCGCTTGCCTAGTCCATGCGATCATGTCCCGCCCTCGGCTTAACCACGGATTGACGCAGGCGGAACTCCGGTGCTGCGGCTGCGGTGGTACGCTTGAATGTCGAATGTTTGTTCTAGGAGGTGGTGCGGTGTTTGGCATGGACCTCGTGGAACCGACGCCGCCCAATACAGCTCCCAGCGGCTTCCCCAGCCCGGCTCAGGACTACTTCCATGGCGGGATCGACCTCAACAAACACCTGATAAGGGACCGTACCTGCACCTTCGTCATGCGCGTCTCCGGAGGCGCCATGTCAGGGGCGGGCATAGCCGACGGCGACGAAATCATCGTGGACCGCTCCCTCACTCCGCGCGATGGTTCGGTCGTCGTGGCCGTGGTGGAGGGTGAGCTCCTCATCCGCCGCCTCGTGATGCTCGACGGCGCACCCTCCTTGGTAACGGAACCCGCCGATGCACCGTCCCCGGCAACCGCGGTGACTGTGCTGGCAGGGGAAGCAGGCGAGATTTCGGTATGGGGCGTAGTCACCCGGTGCCTGCACCATGTCTAACTGGACGGCAATCGCCAGCTTCGGCTTCGAACCTGATGCGGATCCAGGCCTTGCGTGAAAAAGCCATGGGCAGCACCCACATCGCCCTGGTGGATGTGAACAACTTTTATGTCTCCTGCGAGCGGGTGTTCAACCCAGCGCTGGAAGGCCGTCCCGTCGTCGTGCTTTGTGTACGACTGGACAGTGTCTGGGCTGTTCACCGCTAGTATTTTCAATCGCGTTCTGCAATTTGGAGCGTTGGTAACCGATGGGGGTCCACCCCATCGGTTGGATTCTCTGCTTACGTTAACCCGCGGACAGCATGATCACGAACCCCATTTTCCGGCGTTCGCCAGGACGTCCACGGCGCCTGGCCGAGCCTTGTAGAGAAAATGTAACCGAGGAGATGGAGAGTTTCGGCATGGTGCAATGCTCCCGGCCAAACCCGCACGGGCCCTTTGTCGGATGCGACGACCGTCTCGGCTTCAAAGCACATGCCGTAAAAAGCCCCCTTCTCACCCGAATAAAAACACCGGACGGCTCTTGTGGGACGACGGATTTCTTGGCGCAACAGCGGCATAGGTCAGAGGCAAGTCTGTCCGGCGAAGGGCAGATTGTCGGACACCATGAAAACTCGGCAGAACGTTCCGCCAAGCAGGTCCAAATGGCCATCGCAACAGCGAGGGTTTCTGCGGTCACTCTTGCATCTCGTGGGTTCAGGATTTCTGACGGCGATGATGATAGTGGTTGTGCGGTGTCGGCTACCCTTGTGGCGGTCCAACTCGTCAGGACCAGCGCACAGTCTCTGCAGACACATGTTCAACTTGAGTATCGTGCACGAAAGACCTGGTCTATCTAGTCAAGTTGGCTGCAACCAACGGAGCGTGCCTTGAACCATTTTCCATCCGACTGAATGTAGATGGTGTTTGATGGATTTACATCGCAGTCGGCTAAGGGGGAAGACGCATTGTCCGAGCCTGAAAGATTTACTTTAGCCGGGAGCTTCATACCGTCAACGGAGTACAGGTTTTCCCACGGCTTTTCTATAAGAACCTGACCCGGTGTATTGGGATCATCTGAAGAAGTTGCACATACCGGGACAGTCTTTCCTACAATCGACTGAGCCACGCTCAAGGTCAGGTCTCCCTCCACAGGTATATTTCCCAGACAACCTTTCGATTGATTGCTACATCCAACCACCACTGACAGCGGTAAAATCAACATAAAGAGAACTAGCCAAGCCGCCCGCCTCTGGCCCTTAACCAACGTATGCACTGGAATTCCAAGCCCGTACTCCACTTAGTTGAGTGCAATAGTAGTCTGTCGAACCTGCTACATACCGTCCGGTGACGATTCCAGCAACCTTCACTCCTCCGGCACCGTCGCTGAAGTAACATGGGCCGCCCGAATCGCCCGGTTTCCATCCATTAGAGTCTGAAAACCCCGGCTGTCCGCTACTGGTGTGACCCAACATTGTCAGTGGATAGGTAAGAACCCCATTCCACGAATGGGCTTTGTAGAAATCTGCCACGTAGTATCGGCAGATCTGGCCCGTCGTGGCACCTGACGAGCACATACCGGACCCCAGTGCTTTAACTCCCCATTCAGCCCCAGTGATTGGCAAACTGGCACTGCTGTATACGTCGCCGCTGTAGACGCGAAGCGCGTAGCTTGAGCCCTGCAGCAGTTTCCAGTCTCCAAATATTTTGGCGTTTCCGGGATATGACGTTGTATAAGTGCTGCCCACAACTTGACCGTTGTTCGAGTAAGTACCACTCGTACAATGCCCGGCCGTCAGAAGCCTGCGTACACCACCAATTATGAGGGGTACCCCTGACGAACAATAGCCTCCGGCTGAACCATTGAGTTTCGCGCCCATCCAATGGGGAGCGTAATCGACGTCTCGTGAAGATAGCTCACCTTCGCCCCCTTGTTGAAATTTAAGACTCATGGATGGTTCGACCAAGGGTTCTACAATCGTTTCGATTTTACTTTGATAGACACTCACCTGCGCCCAAAGCTCGGGTTTTATATCTATCAGAAATCCTCCGTTATAAATATCTGGAGCAATGCCCGTTATATTGTCCACTAATTCTTGATTTTGCATCAATTTTATTTGGGTTGCTAACAAATCATTAAGCGAAAAATCAACAGATCTTGTCAAGATTTTCTGGTCTGGAAATTTCTTGGCAATTTCTGCTACTTCCTTGAGAATTCCATCACTCGGCGACTTAACAAATATCGCGGCACCATCGTAATGGGAACATAAAGCGACCCCTGCAATCTGATTTTGATTGTCGTTGGCGACAGAGTCGAGCGCTTCTCCTAGTTGAGTGACGTCTGAACCAGGCGTGTCATACCAGACCTGCTTTCCTGATTTGCCGAGCTCAACGCAGTCGTTGTAGGCAGAAATATCGTCGGTAGTGAGTGTGGTAACTTGATTCGGAACGCTAGCCGCTGCCTGTCCGGCAATAAAAAAGGTTGACACCAGAGCTATGCTCCAGGCCTCCGGACACGGATCTCCGGTCAATGATCGACTTCCTTGAGTTTCAGACGTTTTTGGGCGGTGGTGCTGCCGTGGAGTGACTGGTTTTGCGAGATAATAGATGCAAGGCCCGCTGACTCCCCGATCTACTAAAATCCTCTACATCTCGCGGTTCCTCTGGGCCAGAACTAGCATGATCGTGCAGATTGCTTTAGATCTATTAAATCGCCATATCAGGAGTCCTGATGCTCGCAAAAATTGAACCACCGAGAAAATTTCGACTACCCATTGTAATTCCCCAATCTAGGTACGAATTATTCATGATTGTGACACGCGCCACATGACCTGTCAATAGTCCGAATTTATTGGCTCACACTTTCGACGAGGGATTGATTCACTGGAGCGGGCGGACTTTTCCGTTGCCGGACGAGCGGGCTCTCATCTCTGTGAGTCACCCCTGGGAAGTTTCACTATGTTTGCTTGGACCTCGAGTTGATCTCGAAGTGCTTGATTGTCGATTGTGAGTCGTTGGATATGAGCGACGGCAAGGTCAATCTGATCCCGCAGTGTCGCATTTTCTTTTCGGGGAGCACCGTTGGGATCGCTGGCTCTTGGTGCGTTCGCAGGAGTTGCCTGGGCGGCGCGAGACGTGACTCGATTTTCATCGGCAACTTCTTGAGCGATTTTCGGGAAATGACGCCAGAATGTCGAGTTCGCCAGGCCAAGCTGACGCGCGAGGTCCCTCGCAGTTACCGCTTCATGACCGGGTGCCGCTCGGAGTTTCGCGAGGGCAGAGTGGATCTCAGATTCGCTTGGGAGGAGAACGCGGCGTGTCATTGTGGCTCCTGGTGTCGAGCTATGAATTGGGAAATCTGTTTACGGCGTGCTTCCAGACGATCGATAAGCAGTGGTGGCAGGAGTGGTCTGGAGCCGAGATCTCGATCGATCGCAGCGAGCTCGACCTGCCACGTCTCAAGATTCTCGTCGGTGAGGGCGACATTGTGGCAGGCCAGGGGTTTACAGTTGCCCAGGTCAGGTGTGTCAGCGTCCACACCAGTGCGGGTGCGGCACAGAGCCTTGTCCAGGTTATAGACGCAGGTAACATACCGGCCGGGATAAATGGCGGGAGCGCGGACATCAATCAGACGTAAGAGTCGGCGTCGGTCGGTGGTCGCTGTCCCGGCAAAGGTCGGATCTGCGCCCATGTCCGCGAGACGGCGCTCGGCTTCATCTGCGGCTGGTCCGGTGAGATTGATGTGCTCGTTTCGGTCTATCATCGCGAGAAGGTGTTCTCCTCTAGCCAGTGCCTCTTCCGCCTCGACTTCGGATCGAAATCCGGATGCGCTGGAGCCCGCATATCCCTCGAACATCTGAACGCTGTGATGACGGTAGGCGATTGCGCCAGCGATGGAGCCTCCGGGGCGTCGGGCGATGTACCAAGCGAGAGTACGTCGGAACTGTCTGGTGCTGAGTCGCCAAGGCTTGCCATCGACGTCGGGAATGCCATCGATCCGGCCATGAGCAGCGCAGTAATTCCTAACCCATAAGACGAACCGGTTGATCTGAACATTGGTGCCAGCAAGCGTCATGGCCTTGTTTTCACCCCGTCCTGGGGCACTCGGGCCCGCTTTGATCGCAGCGAACAGCCAATCAGTGCGATTGCGTGCTCTCTCGCGGTGGATGCGTTCGAGCACACTGATGGCCCGCGCTGCGGCCTCGCCAACGACCCACGTCGCGGGTACACCGATACTCGTGCTTTCGCCCTTGAACGCAAGGCTCGACACTTTCCAGCGATAAGCGTTCCCAAGGTTGTCGGCTTCGCTTGCACAACAACCGGTGCGTAAGTGTTTGATTTCGCTATCTCGCATGCCTGAGAGGAACGCGATCACGATATAGCAGGCGGCTTGCAGCATTTGGGTGAGTACGGTGAGGGAGTCGTCGCGAATCGGATCTAGTGAGACACCTTCGATCCAGGGGACGCCATCGATGGAACCGTTCACGGTGATGTTGAGTTCAATGTATTTCGAGACCCCGACCGCGTTGGCAGTAGCTGTGATATTGGCGGTGTGCCTTTGGAAAGCGTTTCGATCGCAGCCGATCGACCGGGCGAGGGCGGCATAGCTGACTACTCCGTTGGTTCCGGGTAGCGGTCGTCCAGAAATGCGAGCGGTATCCAAGTATCGGTCAACTCTGCTCCAGCTTGAGCCGTATGCCGCGGGAATTTTGGGTTGTTTGGTACGGAGGTTTTCCCATCGGCCGGTGGCATTGAGGATGTCGTCGGCGAAGTCGTTTACGAAACGCAATGCCCAGATCAGCACACGACTGTGGACGTCTTCGGGGATGCGCGCCGTGGTGTTTTCGTCGCTAAATCGTGTGGTGCTCTGCGGTTCGTTCCAGCCGGTGACAGTTCGCGGATCCAACGAGAGAGATTCTTCCCCGAGACTTCGCCGATATCGCCAGAAGAAGACAACAGCGGCACGAAGAGCCCGACGGCGCCCTGGCGACCGGTACCGGCCGAGGAGGAATCTCTGAAACTCCAGGAGCATCGCGTCGGAGACCTGCGCGAGGCTGCGGCTGGAGTGATACTCGTCGAGCCAACGTAAGAACACTACGACGTTGTAAAAGATACTGACGACACTACTGATTCCGGGCCGCGGCTCGTCACTCGGAATCTCGTCGGATAAGGACGTGTAGGCGAGCAGTTTCAATGCATGACGGTGTCGAACTGGGATGTCCTCGAATCGAAGCGTTAGGCCGCGTTCTTGTCCTTGAAGAGAGGCCGGTGCTAGCGGCCAGATATCGTCCTTGAACCGGGCCGTTCTGGCCAAGATCGTGGCCGGGCGCAGCTGGCGATTATGAAGAACAAATCTGTCGTCCAGTGGTGTGAAACCAGATGCCAGGTTAGTTTGTCTGCTCATGGCTGCTCCCACCTGGGCTCGACGAGATCTAGGAAACTGTCGTTGGGTTTCGTTTGTGTGGCCCGGTCTACTTCCGCTTCGGTGAATTTGGGCAGCACTTCATAGCGGATTGCCGCCCAACTGGATCCGTACCGCGTCCACCATGCGTCCTCGCTCATCTGCTGACGACGGGTCTCAAGGGCATCGAGAAGACTGAGTAACCTCGGAAGGTGATCGTCAGTGACCACGCAGTTGCCGCAATGGAAACAGTCCAGAAACGATGCTGCGCATCGCCTCCCGGTCAAAGGATGATGTTCATGGTCCGAGCAACTTGTCCACGCCGTATCGACCTCATTCGAAGGAGGTTGCTGATCGCTGTCTTCCGACTTAATCCGAATCTCCAAGTTCATCACACCGTGAGTAGCCAGCGCGCGCCGATGTGCCGACCATGCAGCCTGCTCGACCTCGACCAGAGTTTCGGCCATCAGCTCTCTGGCCCAATCGATCGTACTTTTGTCGCCAGCAAGGTAATTTCTGAACAGCACCCCGGTTGTATTGGTACGCGCGGCTGAGGGTAAGTGGCCGCCCATCTGTCGGGTACGGCGGACATCGATGCTCGTTTTGAGCCGGTTAAAGTCCAGGCGAAGGATGGGTGCCTCAAGGGAGGTGTCGTCCGTCAAGGGGTCTGCCTTGACACCCCGCTCGCGCATCCAATGCTGGTGTCGCAGACTCGCATCGAGGGCCGCTGCGAAGGGGTTTCGGCAGCCATCACCACCACTTCTTTGCCCTTGCCGGTGGTGCCAGAGCGCCCAGAATGTTGACGGATCATCCATCAATTCACGAGCTGGAGCCATCATTCGATGTAGTAGGAGATATAGCCCTCCGGGAGTGGACAGTTCCTTTCCGGGCGGCCCAATCTCCCACGTCGCGGTCTGATGCCAGTGCCCGGGGCCACGTCGTCGCTTAGTTACTTCTACCTCCACGGCAAGGTCTTCGATGATGCGATGCTTTGCTGGGAGGTCTTTGATGACTTCGAGGTTCCAGCCCGTCGTTGCTACTAATAGAGCTAGGAGCGGGGTTAGGTCCCGGCGGGTGACGAAAAGATGTTCCGCTACCCTTCGTTTCACTCCGGCGATTCGTGGCGCAGAGACTCCTCGTAACTGGATGGATCCAGTGGTGCGGGCAACTTCGAGGAGGTGCCGTTCCTCCTCGTCGGAATCGAGTGGAGCAACAAGCAAACGATCCCGTAGGATCGCAACGTCTGCCCGAGCCGCAGTGACAATCCTCGCCAGTTCTCCATCCGAGTATCCCGACTTGGGATTTGGCTGATATCTCAGATGCGGCCGCATCCTGTCGCGAACCTCGGCAGATACCAGTTCAGCCAAAGGTGGTACGTCGAAAATAAGCGCAATCGAGCGCAATTCCAGCTTCGCGTAGCGTTCATTGGTGCTCGATTCCCGAAACCGCCTGTACGCATCAATATGCCTAACTTCAAGATCGCCGGGATGCTGAGGCGGGTGCAAAGTCTGCGCAAGGAATCGGATCAGACGCGTCAACGATCCCCACGCGCTAGTCGCCGATGCGCGCGTTCGGAGTGTTCCCGAAGGTCCGACGCGGGACGCCCAGCTTGTGGCGAGGTCGTCATGCCATCCAGGCAATGGCAGCAGGCTGATGTCGAAACGTCGGGAGCGGCCATCCTCTCCAAAGAAGTCGACTACTGATTCTGCGGATTGTGGTCGCGGCGTATACGTGCCGAGCGGCAGTGGTGTTGGTTTCCCTATCCGGGTGGTTCCTCGGGGGCTCATTATTCGCCCGCTTTGGGCGGGGTTAGATTTGCGATCATCCGCGGATCTCGTGGGTCCTCCCACGGGTCGGAGGTTAGTGCCATCCGTGTCTCCATCTCCAACTCCTCCAGCGCGTGCAGGTAGATCTGAGTTGTCGTCACACTTTTATGCTCGAGCCGGCGCCGTACCCAGTCCAACGGATCACCGAACACCCGCGTGTACTGTCCGCGCTGTGCTGGGGTGAGCTGGGCGAGCGAGGCGATGTGACCCCGCTGCAATTGCTCAAGCGTGATGACAGCAAAGGTGTGCCGCAGCATGTGCGCGTGGGCGCGGAGATCGACCGCATGCTTCGCGCATCGCTCGTTGGCCTGCCGGAATAGGTCCTTCCAAGTCGAAACAGACATCGGCAACCCGTCCTCGGACAACCACAATGCCGCTGGCTCTAGGCCATTCGGGCCAGCAACCAACAATCGTCGGCGCTCCTTTGGCGTCAGCTGCGATACGTTGACATTCCCTGCCGTTGGGACTGAGGGCGTCACGCCGCGGTCATCGAGGACCAAATAGTCCTCGCCGGCACGTTTGTACCGGCCCTGAGCCTGCGCGTGGGAAATGACAGCGCGGCGGTCGACATCAATATAGGTGTGTAGCTCATGGAGTATGGCCGACGGAACATAAACCCATCTGGCTGAGCCGGACTTCGCCACGGCACCAGGCAACCAGAATCGGTGATACCCGCGCTGCTCACGAATCGTGGGAATCTCAAACACGCTCAGCGAAGCCTGCTCCGAAAGTCTCATCCCGGTTCGCACCATCAGATCGGCGAACACAGCATTCCGGTCCGCCCACCGACCGCGGAAAAGCGGGTCAGTCAACCCGTCCGGGCCATATCCTCGCAGACCGACATCACGCCACTGACGATAAGAACGGGCTGGAAGCCACTGAATCCGTTCTCTACGCGCGCCATGGGAGTAGGACGCCGCCGTTTCCCCAGGTTGCCCCTGTGGTCTGAACCCAGGGGCAGAACGGCGCATTCGTTGTGGGATCGGGCTAACAAGCACATGTCCACGAGCCACCTGCCAGCGATAGAAGCGGTTGACTGCCGCGACTTCACGGTCCCACGTCGACGCACTAATACGTGGTCCGACCGGATCCTCACGGCGCCAAATCAGGTAAGCCCGGTGGTCCTCCTCCATCGCGTCGCGCCACGTCCTACCGTCACGGCCAAAATAGAGGAAGTTGAGGAATCCCTTCAGATCACGTGCATAACCGACCCGTGTCGTCAATCGGGCACCGAGCATGTCCACCGAGTAAAAGAATGCGTTGAGTTGCACGTCGTATTCACAAGTTGGTGCAATTAGGTACGGCGTGCCAACCGGAATCCCTTGGCCTGTGCGCCACTGCGCCCAGTCACTTGTCAGGTCTGCGTCAACGACACCTGGCAGAGAGGCGTGAGGGAGGACAGTACGGACCTGATAAAGCCTCCATACATGCTTCGTTGCGAGTGGTTCTGCAGCATCCTCATCCACTTCTACAGGGTAAGCACAAGTCCGCGGCGATAGACACTGGACACGCTAAAAACCCCGTCCACAACGTGCTTTCCAACAACGACGGCTGTGTGGTGGCGCGCTCGCAGGAGGCAAAGGACTTGGGCATTGCCACGGGGGCGCCCTGGTTCCAGCTTCAAGCCCAAGCCAAGGCTTGGGGCCTGGTGGCGCGCTCGAGCAACTACGAATTGTACGGGGACTTGAGTGCCCGGGTCATGGAGGTTGTGGGCCGTTTTGGAACGTGGCAGGAGGTGTACTCCATTGATGAGTCATTCGTGGGGCTGCTGGGGACTGAGGAACAGGTGGAGGCCATGGGGCGCAGCATCCGGGCGGCTGTGATGCGGCACGTGGGCGTGCCTGTGTGCGTGGGTGTGGCCGGGACCAAGACGTTGGCGAAGTTCGCCAACCGGATTGCCAAGCAAAACCCGTCACTCGGAGGGGTGTGTACCCTTGACGCCATGCCGGACGGGCAGGTCGAGTACATCCAGGCGCGGGTGCCTGCTTCGGGGCTGTGGGGTGTGGGAGGCAAAACGGCCGCGCGGCTGAAACTAATGGGCATCGAGAACATCGCGGACCTCAAAGCTGCCGACCCGGCCCTCATTCGGAAGAAATTCTCCGTGGTGCTGCAGCGCACCGTTCTTGAACTCAACGGAACCGAGTGCATTCCGCACAGCGAGGAACGCGCGGATAAACAGCAGATCATGTTCTCACGCAGCTTTTCCGAACCTGTTACCACAGTGGCCGGAATGGAGGAGGTCATGGCCGTGTATGCCCAGCGCGGCGCCTCCCGGCTCCAAGACGCCGGGCTGTGTGCGTCGTCCATGACGGTGACGGCTGGGACCAGCCGCTTCGCAGCCGGGGAAGGCAGTTTTCCGGCCGCCACGATCCGCTTCACCACACCCACGCGCGACCCGATCGTGCTGATGCGTGCAGCTGTTGCCGCCATGGCACAAGGCGCTGTCGAGGGGGCGCCCTATCTCCGGGCCGGGGTCATGTTCCACGGCTTGGAGCCTGCAGCCGGACCGCAAATGTTTGATGTGTTTGCCCAGGACGGCAGCCAGCAAGGCAGCCAAGCCGATGTGGGTGGCGTGCTCGGGGAAGTGCGCAGCCGCTTTGGGGCGCAGGCCATCGGCATCGGGGTGGGTGGACTGGCCGTGCCACCGGCCTGGTCCATGAAACGCGAGCACAGCTCGCCGCGGTACACCACTGAATGGGACGAACTGCCTACCGTGCGCGCTTGAAGCCCGCACTTGAAGGCCGCACCGGAGTCCAGAGGCGTGCCGACGCCGGTGCCCGCCTCGCTAGACTCGGGCCCATGGCATTTCCCCGAACCCCCAATTCCCGGCGCCTTGCGCTGCTCTTTGCTGGAACCGATGTTGCTGTACTGGGGCTCGTGCTCCACTTCTTCGTCCCGGGAGACGTTTCAAGCCTGATCGCCGACGCCTTGTTCACGGTGCTGCTCTATCTGTTGTTCGCGCTCGTGCTCCCTGCCGCCGGCAGGATCTGGGTGGCGCTCGCCGCCTTTGGTGTCAGCGCGTTCATCGAAATTGCCCAGCTAACAGGCGTCCCGGCAGCGCTGGCGGAGAGCTTCCCGGCAGCACGCTTGGTCTTTGGAACCGATTTTTCGGCACTTGATCTGGTGGCCTACGCGGTGGGTGCAGCCGTGGCGTGTGCTGCGGACACGGCGCTGTCGCAGCGCGCGCTCCAGTGGCGTGCAACACAAACGGAATAGCCCCCCGGCCCGGCCGGTTCAACCACTCAAGGAGGCAAAGATGCTCGATGTGGTGGTTGTTGGGGCAGGACAGGCCGGATTGTCGGCCGCATACTACTTGGCCAGGCAGGGGCTGTGGCCGGAAACGGATTTCGTGGTGCTGGACGCTAATCCGGCACCGGGAGGTGCGTGGCTGCACCGCTGGGACTCTCTCACTCTCGGCACCGCGCACGCCGTCCACAGCCTTCCGGGCATGAAAATTCCCGCATCCGACCCCACCAACCCGGCCTCCGCAGTCGTGTCCGGCTACTACGGCAGCTACGAAAAGGAATTCTCGCTGCCGGTGCACAGGCCCGTAAAGGTCCGGGCTGTGCGCCCTGCACCCACGCACGACGCCGGGCTGCTGGTGGAGGCGGACAACGGCACCTTCGCCACGCGCCTTGTCGTCAACGCCACCGGAACCTGGGACAAACCGTACTGGCCGCATTACCCGGGAGTGGAATCCTTTGTCGGCAGGCAGTTGCACACCCATGACTTCCACTCCGTGGCAGAGTTCGCTGACCAGCGTGTCCTGGTGGTGGGCGGCGGCACCTCGGCTGTACAATTCCTGCTGCGGTTGGCCGAAGCAGGTGTGGACACGGCTTGGTCCACCCGGCGCCCTCCGGAATTCAAAACCGGCGAGTTCAACCAGGACTGGGGGCGCGACATTGAACGCCGCGTCAACGAACGCACCACTGCCGGCTTGCCGCCGCTGAGCGTGGTGGGGGTTACGGGCATTTTTTTGACACACCAGTATCAAAACGGCATTGCCGCCGGAACATTGCTTTCCCGAGGGCCCCTGCAACGACTCACCACTGATGGGGCGGTGTTCAAGGACGGCACCACCTTCATAGCCGACGCCGTCCTCTGGGCCACGGGATTCCGTGCCGCCCTTGACCATCTGACCCCGCTGAAAATACGCGAACCGGGCGGTGGAATCGTCATGGACGGGGTCAAGGTGGCCCGGGAACCGCGGCTGATCATGGTGGGCTATGGCGCCTCGGCGTCCACTCTGGGCGCGAACCGGGCAGGCCGGGCGGCAGCACTGACCGCCCTCGACCGGCTCAGTGTCTGTGCCTGAGCGTGTCCAATCGTGACGTGGTGCATCCCATTGATGGAAATATCCGCAGGCCTCCGGAGGTTGGCGCCAATGACTACTTTGAAAGGCAGCACCCATGAAGCTCCCCATCTCCATCCTTGACCTCGCCCACATTGGCGACGACGGAATTGCCGCCAGCTTCCGCGCATCGGTGGAATTGGCGCAACAGGCCGAAGGGTGGGGATACACGCGCATTTGGTACGCCGAGCACCACAACATGCCCTCCATCGCCTCCTCAGCCACGAGCGTGCTGATTGCCCACGTGGCAGCCCACACCAACACGATCCGCTTGGGATCCGGCGGGATCATGCTGCCCAACCACTCCCCGCTTCAAATTGCCGAACAGTTTGGCACGCTGGAGACGCTGCACCCCGGGCGCATCGACCTGGGCCTGGGCCGGGCACCAGGAAGCGACCAAAACACCATGCGCGCCCTGCGCCGGGACCCGTCCGCTGCGGACACCTTCCCCTCCGACGTGCAGGAACTGCAGGCCTACTTTGCCGGCCAAACACGGATATCAGGAGTGAACGCCTATCCGGGCAAGGACACGAACGTGCCCGTGTACATTTTGGGCTCCTCGCTGTTTGGGGCGCGGTTGGCCGCGGCATTGGGGCTGCCGTACTCCTTTGCCTCGCACTTTGCCCCGACGGCGTTGGAAGACGCCGTGCGCATCTACCGCCGCGAGTTCAAGCCCTCAGCTGCCCTGGCTGAGCCGTACGTGATTGCCGGCGTCAACGCCATTGTGGCCGACTCCCAGGAGGAAGCCAATGCCCTTTCCCTGACCGCCAACCGCCGCATGGCCGGTGCGCTCGTGGCACCGGGGCGCACCTTCACCGATGCCGAGTACGATCTGCTGCTGGAATCCCCGGCAGGCCAGCAGGTGATGAACATGCGTCGCTACTCGGCCGTGGGGACGAAGCCCGCAGTGCGCGCCTACCTTGACGAGTTTGCCGCCAAGGCCGACGCCGACGAGCTGATCGTGGCCTCGCAGATCACCGACCGGACAGCCTGGATCCGCAGCTTTGAGCTGCTCGGGCAGGCCATGGAACTCTCCTTGGCCGTGTAGTCAGCGCCGGGCCACAAGGTGGTGGCGGTCTGAGACGGAGATGCTCAGTGCCGCCACCAGAACGCCGATGACAACGCCCACCAGGGTGTCGCCCACGCGGGCGAATGCCGCGGCAGGCGCCAACTGGGCACCGAGCCCGGTCATGATCAACGCCATGGGCGTCACCACGATGGTGGTCAGTGTGTAGTTCGTCATGACCAGCAATTCAGCGAGCACGACAAAAATGATGACTATGACCACGGCAGGCCAGAACCCCAGCGGCATGGACAGCAGGACCAAGGCCAGCACTGCGCCGAGCACATTGCCCACCATGCGTTGGATGGAGCGTTGGACGGTGATGCTGTAATTGAGTCCCTGTAATGCAGCAACGGCACCCATCGACGCCCACAGCGGATGCTCAAGTCCAAGTAAAACGGCGGCCCAACCGGCCAGCGCAGAGGCAGCGGCCATGCGCAGTGCCTGACTGAAGGAATCTCCTGACAACAGCGCAATGTGGGCTGTAGGAAACAAGCGGGGCCTGGCCGGTGCCGTGGGTGCTTCAGGCAGGGAAGTGGCAGTTAGACGGCCGCGCACCTTGCGCAAGGCTGCTTCGTGACGGGCCAGACCGTCCAGGCGCGCCGCCGTCGGAGGTTCGTTGTTGAGCACGATGGATGCTTCTGCCAGCAACGACTCCAGTGCGTGGGCCCGATGGGCCAATGCGGTGGCGCGCTTTTTTCCGGGAACTGAACTTGAGGCACTGATGGCCACCGAATCATGCGCCGTACCCACGGCCAGCAGTGCCGCTTGGCGCAGTTCCGTTTCCTGTGTGGTTGAGTGGCCAATTTCTCCCCACCGGAGCACGGCGCCAATGGCGCGTGCCGTGGCCAGCCGGGCAGGTCCCATCGGGAAGAATATTACCGGTGCCAAGGCGATGAGCCAACCCACTGCCGCACCGATGAAAACTGCTAGCAAAACCGGACCAATGTCAGTGAATGAGTGGGCAGTGCCAGCGCCGGCTGAAGCTGCAAACACCAGGATAACGGCTCCGGGTCCGGTGATCTTGAAGGCGTTGAAGGTGTGGGATGCCAGTCCGGCTATCAACGAAAGCAGTGCAATCTGCATCCACAGCTCAACCCCTGCCGACCCCATCAGGGCACCAGCACCCGTGGCGATTAGCAAGCTTGCGGCCACCACAGCCAACTGCCGGGCCAATCGTCCGTAAGGTTGGTAGCGGCCAAAAGCGGAGACCAGCGCACCGAGAGTTGCCAGCCCCACAAGGTGCTGCTGACCTGTCAATCCGCCCGCCACCAGCACCACGGAAGCAGCGATTCCCACCTTCATGGCCGGGACGAAGACTGCGTCGGCAGGGCGCGGACTCAAGGATTTCCTCCACGTTGTGGCTGAGGCGGCATGGGCGAGTGCGGTGCCGGAATGGCGTATACGGGTGGTTGTGGTCATTCATTAATTTTACTATGTATTTTACTAGTAAAATAGATGTGAAACGTGTGAGAGTCCTCTCTAGACTGGGTTCATGGGCACAAGGAATGAAATGGGCGACTTTGTCGACAAGGCGCGGCAAGGATGGGAGCAAGCCCGTCCAGAGCTGGAGGTCTCCAGCATCGAGATCATGGGCAGGATCGGACGGATCGGGGCCCTCACCTCGCACCGGGCCGGCAGGGAGCTGGCGCCGGCAGGTGTGACGCGGGCTGAATTTGATGTCCTGTGCACACTTGCCCGTGCCGGCGGTCCCATTCGGGCCAGCGAAGTCACGGCGGCAACAATGCTCAGCGGAGCCTCCACCACCAAAAATGCCGACCGGCTGCTCAAGCGCGGGCTCATAGAGCGGCTGAATTGGGAGCGCGACGGCCGGGTGGTGCTGATGAAACTGACTCCGCTGGGCCAGCAGCTTGTGGACCGTGAATTCCCGAAGTTCCTTGCCCGGGACCGTGACATGCTGGCAGGCCTCAGCGCCAGAGAAGAAGCCCAATTGGCGGCACTTTTGCGCAAAGTTGCCCTCAATGTGGAAGCAGCACACTAGCTGGGCTGCGCCACCAGGCGACCGTTTCTGCTGCCGCGCGGACCAACGGCGTGGGTTCCAAGCCCAGCAGTGCTGAACTGGCTGTGGATTCCATGATGAACGGTTCGCGAAATTGATACATGGTCTCGACCAACTCGCGCATTTTCCCGGAAACAAGGCCAGCAGCCCTGACAACCCATCCGGGCATGGTGCTGATCCACGGAGGCCTGACTCCTGCCGACGTTGCGAAGGCTTGCGCCAGTTCCCGCTGGGACGGAGCTGGCAGACTGAGAGCGTGCACCACCTGGTTCCAAGCGGCAGGGGTCTCCGCAGCCCGAATCATGGCTGCGGCAAAATCCGGGACGTAGCTGAATGTGTGGGGTACATCGGCACTTCCGGGGAACTGCAGGCTCCGGCCCGCCAAAATTCTCGCCACCATGCGTTCGCCGGCATGGGCCTTCCGAACCCGGGGTCCAAAGAAGCCCGAGGCCACCACGCTCACGGTGCGTGTCGCTGATTCTGCCCGAGCCTGCAGTAACATGGTGCGGACACCCCGCGTGCCGCCAGTTGCTTTGCGAGGGCTCCTCTCGGTCATGATCTGCGAGGGGGAGCTGTAGGAGTACAGGCTCTCCGGGAAGACCACCACGGCCCCTGCCTGGCCTGCCGCGTGCAGCACATTCTTCTCGGTGCCGGGCAATTCCCACCGCCAGGCCTCCGCAGTGTACGTTGAGGCGTGAATGCAATGAAACACCGCATCTGTGCCCATCATGGCATTTCGGAATAGAGTAGGCTCCCCAACGTCAACACCCCACCTTTCCACCAGTGGGTGCTCCGGTCCCGAGCCAGTCCTGGTGAGGATGCGCGCCCGGTGCCCTGCAGCAGCCAGTTGTGCTGCAACAGTCCAGCCGACAGGGCCTGCACCCGTAACCACTTTTAAAGCTTCCATGACGCACTCAATCTCCCAAGGTTCCAATAAAGCGAGAGCGCCGCTCTCGTGTTAGCCATCCAGCGCCGCTGGCGCGCCGTTACGGGGGAAAGTTGGGGGCAGGTTTCCCTTCGCGATGGCAGGGGTTTGGGGTGATGATAGTGGCGTCTGTTGTGGTTGATGTCGAAACCAACTTGGTGCCTTGTGCCCGAGTGTTAGCCTGACACGGAGGGTGTGCGGGGACCGTTTATTGTTGCCATGGAGCACGAGTGTCAGATTCCTGATTTT
>NZ_JAFMPX010000025.1 GCF_017353415.1 Arthrobacter sp. E3 | reverse complement strand
TCCACAACAGCACCTGGCACGCCACCCTCATCAACGGCACACCCCACTACACCGCCCCCTACCCCCTCGACCCCCAACAAACACCACGCCGCAACCACTACCACCACGGCCTCCCCAAAAAGACAGTCAGCAATTCAGATTCGTGGTGACTTGCGTGGCTCGGCCTTGTGCGGGCAGGACTTCCTTAGCGGACTGCAACCGAGTCCCGCAGCTTGCCAGTCAATTCCAGCAGCGTCAGCATTTCTTCATCCGTCAAGGCAGCCTCCATCAACTCCATGATGTTGCGAACATGCTCCCTGCCCACCTTCTTTTGCAGGACGGCGCCCTCCTCAGTCAAACCAATTAACACCCCGCGTCGGTCATTCTCGGGTGTTCTTCGCCGGATCAGACCGCGTGCTTCAAGCCGGTCCACCATGCGCGAGATGCTGGGCTGCGTCAGCAGCACATTGTCGTTGAGCTCATTGAGTCGCAGCCAGCCGGTGGGGCATCGTGAGAGGTTGTACAGCACGTCGTATTCGCGGCTGCCCACCTCATTGAAAATGGGCGCCCGATGAAGTTCACGCATCACGGCAACTTGCGAACGCAGTAAGGACTCCCATGCATCGGTGGTCAACCGGCGGTGTGCAGCTGCTGACATGCTAGTTCACTCCCGATGGTGTGGTGGTTGAATGTTCGACGGCTGCAGCGGCCCGGGCTGCTTCGCGTCGGGCTTCGAACGTGGGTGCGTCCGGGGCGTCAGCCGGTCGGTTTGCAGCAAACTCCTTGCGGAGTGTGGGCAGGACGTCGGAGCCAAAGAGATCCAATTGTTCCAGGACAGTCTTCAGCGGCAGTCCGGCATGGTCAACAAGGAATAGCTGGCGTTGGTAGTCGCCGAAGTAGTCACGGAAGGTGAGTGTCTTTTCGATCAGCTCCTGCGGACTGCCCACGGTCAGCGGCGTCTGGGACGTGAAATCCTCCATTGACGGCCCGTGCCCATAGACGGGGGCGTTGTCGAAGTACGGTCGGAATTCATTTACGGCGTCCTGCGAGTTCTTGCGAATGAAGAACTGCCCACCAAGGCCCACGATGGCCTGTTCGGCAGTACCGTGCCCGTAGTGCGCGTAGCGTTCACGGTAGAGGCTGATCAGTTTCTGGTAGTGCTCCTTCGGCCAGAAAATGTTGTTGGCAAAGAATCCGTCACCATAATAGGCCGCGATTTCCGCAACCTGAGGCGTCCGGATGGCGCCGTGCCACACGAAGGGGGCAACGCCGTCGAGCGGTCTGGGGGTGGATGTGAATCCGCGCAGCGGGGTGCGGAACTTGCCTTCCCAGTTCACTATTTCCTCATCCCACAGCAGACGCAGCAGCGAGTAGTTTTCAACCGTCAACTCCACGGAGTCGTTGTTGTTCTTGCCAAACCAGGGGTAGACCGCGCCCATGTTGCCGCGGCCCAGCACCAAATCCACGCGTCCCTCGGCCAGATGCTGCAGCGTGGCGAAGTCCTCGGCAATCTTCACGGGGTCGTTGGTGGTGATGAGCGTGGTGCTTGTGGAGAGGATGAGCTTCTTTGTTTGTGCAGCAATGAAGGCCAGAATCGTCGTGGGGGAGCTGGGGTAGAACGGCGGGTTGTGGTGCTCGCCGGTGGCAAACACGTCCATGCCGACGTCTTCGGCATGCTTGGCGATGGTGGTGATGGCCTTTAATCGTTCGTGTTCGGTGGGGGTGCGCCCGGTGGTGGGATCCATGGTAACGTCCCCAACGCTGAAAATTCCGACCTGCATGTGGTGCTCCTCAAGTCCTGCGTGTCTAACACGAGATATATGCGTTTGTATCTAATGTACGGTTCAACCAAAGCGCTGGCCAGTATGTTCCCGTCCAAAAACCAGTTTCTGCTTCCAGCTGCCGTTAGGATGCTTTCCATGGCAAGTAATCCATGTCATTGAAAATACTGAGGAGAGCAATGGCACCATTGCAACGGGGAATGGCCGGAAGACCTCTAAGGATCGCTCCCACTGCCACTGCCATCGTAGGCTTTCTGGTATTAGTCGAACTGACCAGTGGCATACTTCAGGGCTACTACACGCCGCTGCTGACAGACATTGCCCGTTTCCTGGACATCCACGACGCTGACGTCAACTGGTTCGAAGCCGCCCAGCTCATGGTCAGCGCGCTCGTCGTTCCGGTGCTGGCCAAATTGGGCGACATGATCGGCCACCGAAAAGTTCTCCTCGTCTCCACAGCGTTGACCGCCGCGGCCTCGTGGGGCGTAGCCTTCGCCCCCAACTTTTGGCTCTTTCTTCTGGCCTGGGCACTTCAGGGCTTCTACGTCGTATGGCTTCCCTTGGAAATCGCACTCATCTACAGCCGCTCCCACCATAGGCCCGACGGCGCCGCGCTCACCCGCAAATCAGCCGGAATCCTCGTGGCCGGCCTCGAATTTGGCGTGATCGTAGGCGCCTTGGCGGGCGGGTTCATCGGCGGTGCTCTACCCGACCATCTCTGGGTGACGCTCATGCTCCCTGCCATCGCCGTGACGCTGTGCTTCTTCGTGATCCTCTTCGGCGTCCCTGAATCTGCAAATCGCACGGGTGGCCGCGTAGATCTTGTCGGCCTGTATCTCTTGTCAACCGGGTTGTTGTTGATCACAGCCGGCCTGACATTCATGCGTATCAACGGCCCGAGCACCTGGTGGGCGTGGGCCGCCGTCGTGCTTGGCATTGCCTCGTTGGTGCCCTTCACTCGCCACGAATTGGGCCACAAGGATCCCCTCATCGATATTCGTCTCCTGCGCCAGCCCAGTATGTGGCCGATCCAACTGACGGCGTTCCTGTTCGGCGTCCCGGTGTTGGGTGCACAAGCGCCGCTGTCCACGTTCGCCCGCACCAACCCTGACGACGTGGGCTATGGCCTTGGCGTCAGCTCCGGGCTGGTCTCGATCTTGATCGGCGTGTACGTACTGGGCTTGCTTGTCGGAGCGCTGCTCTATCCGCTTGTGACGAAACGGACGACGCCGAGAATCACCTTGATAGGCGCGGCTCTCCTTGTGGCTGTTGGTTACCTGTTGTTCCTCCCCTTCCACGGTTCCATGTCCCAAGTGCTGGTCAACATGGTCATAGCGGGCCTAGGTAGCGGTGCGTTGGTGGCGGCGCTGCCGTCGGCTGCCGCAGCTGCTGCACCCTTGACCCAGACGGGCATGGCTGCCGGGCTGACCAACGCCACCAAGACGGTCGGTGGCGCCTTTGCCTCCGCAGTGTTCGGCATTGCGCTGGCAGGGCAGGCGCTGGGGTCGATCATCGCAGGGTCCGGAAACACGGCGGCGCCGCTTGCGGGCTACATGCTGGTGTGGACCATTTGTGGAGTGACGGCGCTGGTCGCCGCCATCGCCTTGTACTTTGTGCCGAAACTGGCCTTCGGACCGACGCTGCCGCAGTGAAACGGCCTCCGAAACGCAAATACGCACCTTGTCTGCAAAAGCGGAGTTTGTGACAACCGTATAAGCGGACAAGGTGCGTATGTGCTCAAAATCAGCGTTTGTGTGTGCGGGATTTGCCTAGTCGGCGGCGCGGCGGCCCCGCACCTTCGGGATTGCTCCGGTGGTCCAGTCTTGGAACTGTGCACTGGACTCGGTGGACGGGGTGGGCTTGACCGGCTGTGTGGAACCTTGGGGAGTGGAACTCGAACCGGTGGAGCCGGAGCCGGATTTCGGGCTGCCGGCGGGAGAGTGTAGAACCTTGAGCGCCTTGATGAGATCGTGGCGTTCCTTGCGGCCCTCCACGAGGCGGTACAGCACGGGGACCAGGACCAATGTCAACGCGGTGGAAGACACCAGGCCGCCTACCACCACAATGGCGAGCGGTTGTGAGATGAATCCGCCACCGCCGGTGACCCCCAAAGCCATGGGCGTCAGCGCGAAGATCGTAGCCAGTGCGGTCATGAGGATGGGACGCAGGCGTTGCCGGGCGCCGTGTTCGATGGCGTCGGCCACGTTCATGGCTGGCCTGTCATCCGCAGGTTGCCTGTACTGGTTGATCAAGTCGATGAGCACAATGGCGTTGGTGACCACAATGCCCACCAGCATCAGCATGCCAATCAGTGATGGCAGGCCCAGCGGCACTCCCGTGATGAGCAGCAGGCCAATGGCCCCGGTTGCCGCAAAGGGAATGGAGACCAGTAGGATCAAGGGCTGAATGAGAGACTTGAACGTTGCCACCATGATCACGTACACAATGGCGATGGCCGCCAACATGGCCAGACCAAGCTGGGAAAAAGACTCTGCCTGTTGGGTTGCTGCCCCACCAATGTCGGCTAAGACGCCAGCCGGAAGCGCGGTCTCGTCCAGCTTCTTTTGCACCTCACTGCTGAGCGAGCCGAGGGCGTTGCCTTCCGGTGCCACCGAAATGGTGGCCGTGCGCTGGGCATTGGAGGAGGTAATGGTCAGTGGTGACTGGACTTCGGCAACTGTGGCCACTCCGGACAAGGGAACGAAGCCACCAGCTGTGGGGATTTGGGCGGCGGCCAGCGCCTGCACGGAGTCAAACTGTGTGCCGGTGCCGATCTGCACCTTGTAGTCAGTGGTGTCGATGCGCACCGTGCCGCCCGGGATGGGGCTGACAGTTGCGGCCAGTAGTCCGGTGATCTGTTGTTCATCCAGACCCGCGGCCACGGCTTTGGCGCGGTCGACGCTGACCTGGACAACGGGCTGGGTGCCGCTGAGGTTGCTCTGTACTGACTGGGATCCTGGGAGGCCGGTCATGGCCTTGACCAGCACGTCGCTGGCATCTTGGAGTTCCGCTCCAGTTGTGGCCTTGACGGTGATGTCCACCGTGGTTGACATACCGAAGCCGCCGCCCTGGGAACCCAGGCTGACGTTCCCGGCGTCCTTGACAGTCTTGACGTCATTGAGGATGGTCTCACGCAGTTTTACCTGGTCCGCATCGGGATTGGTGATGACTTGGAACCGGGCACTTGAGGCGCCAGATGAAAGAAGCGCCGAGAAGCCGCCGGATGCATTGCCGACGGTGACTTGGACGTCAGTGACTCCGTCAATGCCCTTCAGCACCTTCTCGACCTTGGCTGCGGCCGCATCCGTTACGTCAAGACTTGTCCCGGCCGGCATGTCCTGCTGCACCGTGACACTGTTTTGACCTGTGTCGCCAAGTAGATTGGTGGGCATCAGCGGGATCAGGGCCAAAGTCGCAGCCAAAATGATGCCGCCAGCCAGCAGGGTCACCACCGGATGCTTCTGCGTTTTGGCAAGGACCGGCAGGTAGCCGCGCTGCAGCCATGAAGCACGCTCCTTCTCTTCCACAGCGCGCAGCAGGGCTTTGCCACGCAAGGCGGATCCGGCGTCGTCCGTGGCAGCGGTGGACTTCAGGAACCAGAACGCCAGCACGGGCACAATGGTCAGCGAAACAAGGAGCGAAGCCAGCAGTGCAAACGTCACTGTGAGCGCGAAGGGCCGGAACAGTTCCCCGGCCAGGCTGCCCACAAAAGCGATGGGCAGGAACACGGCCACTGTGGTCAGGGTCGAGGCGGTGATGGCCGCAGCAACTTCCTTCACAGCAGCCAGGATCGCGACCTTTTTGTCCTCCCCATAGCTCAGGTGCCGCTTGATGTTCTCGATCACCACAATGGAGTCGTCCACCACCCGCCCAATGGCAATGGTGAGCGCGCCGAGCGTGAGGATATTCAGCGAATAGCCTGTGGCCCACAGCCCGATGAAGGTCACCAGCAGCGACAACGGGATCGAGATGGCGGTGACCAGCGTGGAGCGTACCGACATGAGGAAGATCAAGATCACGACGACGGCGAACCCAAGTCCCAGCAGACCCTCCACCGTGAGGTCGTGGATGGACTTTTCAATGAACGGGGCCTGGTCCAGGACTGTCGTGAAAGTGGTGTTGTTGCCCAGTGATGCGGCAATTCCCGGCAGTGCGGCCTCGACCGCCTTGGACACCGTCACAGTGTCCCCGGCCGGCTTCTTTGTGATGGACAGTGCCAAGGTGGCCTTGCCGTTGGTGCGTGTGATGGACGTGGTGGCGTCGTCGGCCAAGGCGACGCTGGCCACCTCGGCAATGGTCGGTGCGGAACCGGCCGGGCCACCGGAACCGGCACCGGGGCCGGTGGTGGCCAGCGGGAGTGCCTTCACGGCGTCGATGGAGTCGACAGGGCTGCCGGCCTGGATGGGGAGCGTCAGCTTGCCGGTCTCGAGGGAACCGACCGGCACAAGGGTGCCGTTGTTGGCCAGCGCCTTCGCGATGGCTCCGGCGGAGACACCGGCGGCGGCCATCTTGGCTGGGTCCGGGAGGATGGCGATGTGCTGGGAGTTGGCTCCGCTCACATCGGCGCTGCGCACGCCGTCGATCTTCATGAGCGCGGGAACGGCAATGCGCGCAAGGTCGGTGTTCAGTGCAGCCAGGTCCTGGTTGGAGGAAACGGCTAGGAACACGATGGGGAAGTCGGAGATGCTGCCGGCAATGGGCTGCGGCTGAACGCCGGTGGGGAGCCGCTGGCTGACGTTGGAGATGGCCCGGTCGATCTGGTTCCGGGCACGGTCAAGGTTGGTGCCGTACTGGAACGCCAGATTGATGGTTGAGACGCCGCTGCGGGAGGTGGAGGTGCTGGATTCCAGTCCCTCCACCGCGTTCAGCGCGGCCTCGAGAGGCTCGCTGACCTGCTTGTCCACCACAGCCGGTGAGGCACCGGGCATGGCCGAGACCACTGTGATCTGCGGGAACTCGATGCTGGGAATGAGCTCCTGCTTCAACGAGCCCAGTGTGATGACACCAAACACCAGCGCAAAAACCGTGATCAAGGCAATCAGCGCCCTGTTCGCCAACGACATCCTGGCCAGATTAAACATCAACACACTCCCACTGCGTTATGCCGGCCCCGTCCGGCACCGGGAGAAACTTGTTTGCCCCACTCCAGCTGCTTGTCCCACTTCAGCTGCTTGCGCTGCTTCGGCGCCTTACTTAGTCCAGCTGCAGGGAAGCAGCTGTGGCAGCCAGCGTCTTTTGGAAAAGTTCCGCATTTTCATTCAACTTGGTGCCATAGGTGGGCATCATGACGCGCAAGGACTGCTGCCAGTCCATTTTGAACTGGCGCGGGAAGCAACGCTGCAACAGTTCGATCATGATGGGCACTGCCGTGGAGGCTCCCGGGGAGGCGCCCAGCAGAGCGGAGAGGGTCCCGTCGGCTGCCGTGATGACCTCGGTGCCGAACTGCAGGATTCCGCCCTTCTTGGCGTCCCTCTTGATGATCTGCACGCGCTGACCTGCCGTGATCAATTCCCAGTCCTCGCCGTTGGCTTCCGGGAAGTACTCGTTGAGGGCATGGACTTTTCCGCCGCGGGACTTCGTCACTTCGCCCACAAGGTATTTCACCAGGTCGAGGTTGTCCTTGCCCACGGCCAGCATTGGGATGATGTTGTTGGGTCGGATGGAACCGGGCAGGTCCATGTAGCTGCCGTTTTTGAGGTACTTGGTGGAGAAGCCGCCATACGGGCCGAACAGCAATGAGCGTTCGCCGTCAACGAAGCGGGTATCCAGGTGCGGCACGGACATTGGCGGTGCGCCAACCGACGCCTGGCCGTAGACCTTCGTGCTGTGCTGGGACGCGATCAGCTGGTCCGTGCAGCGGAAGAACTGGCCGGAGACGGGGAAGCCGCCATAGCCCTTGCCTTCGGGAATGCCTGAACGCTGCACCAAGTGCAGGGCGCCGCCGCCACTGCCGACAAATACAAACTTTGCCTTGACTTTGCTGTGCTCGCCGGACTTCGGGTGCTTGAGGGAAACGTCCCATTGACCGTCCGGGGTTCGTGCGACGTCGGTGACGGTGGTGCCGTAGTTGACTTCGACCCCGCTGTTGGCCATGTAGCCAATCAGTTCACGGGTCAACGCACCAAAGTCGACGTCTGTGCCTTCCTCGGCGTACGTTGCCGCCACGACTTCCTTCGGATCCCGGCCGTTCATCACAAGCGGTGCCCACTTGGCAATGGTTGCGGGATCGTCGCTGTACAGCATGGAAGCAAAAACGGGGTTTGGCTTCAACGCTTCGTAACGAGTCTTCAAGAACTTGCGGTTCTCTTCGCCAATGACAAAGCTCATGTGTGGGACGGTGTTGATGAAGCCCTTGGGGGAGCCAATGTGGGACTGGTCCACCAAGTGCGACCAGAACTGGCGCGAGAGTTGGAACTGCTCATTGATGTTGATCGCTTTGGCAGGGTTGACCGAACCGTCTTCGGCAGCCGGGGTGTAGTTGAGCTCACAGAGCGCGGAGTGGCCGGTGCCGGCGTTATTCCACGGACTTGAGGACTCCAACCCGGGAGTATCAAGCTGTTCAAACAGCGCGATCTTCCAAGTTGGTTCGAGTTGCTTGAGCATGGTGCCCAGCGTGGCGCTCATGATGCCGCCTCCAATGAGGACAACGTCAGCGTCTTTGGTGTTCGAGATGAAGGTCACAGTCAACTCCGGTAGAGGCTCTTACTGGCGCTAGAAGCGTATCGCGGCAGGAGCTCCTTGCCTAAATTCTTCCTTGATGGCTGGTTCTGCCACAGCCAAATCTACTGTGGCGCAGGGGCCAATTTCACTTTGTTGAAGACCTCGTTCAAGACGGGACTCAGGGGGTAGAAAACTACCCGGCTTGAGAGGGCGAGCGCTGAGATGGGGAATGCAAGCGGCACAGCCGGAACCGTTGCGGCCAGCTGTTTGCTGATTGCTTCATAGGCCGCCACGCGGTCCGGGCCGTCCGGGATGCTGCGTGCACGGGTGATTTTGGAGACCAATTGAGGATCATCCATGCCCAGGAGCTTGGTGGGGGAGCCGAATAGCGGGCCCACAAAGTTATCCGGATCCGCGTAGCTGCCATTCCAGCCAAGCAGGCTCAGCGCGTGGTCTTCATTGCCGGTGACGGCGGGGACGTAGCCTTCGTTCCACGGAATGGGAACGGGCTTGATGTTGAATCCGGTGGCCGTGAGATTCGTGGCAATCTGTGCATACACCTTTTCCGGCAGCGGCAGGTATGGCCGCGCGGCGTTGGTGGGGTAATAAAATTTCAGTTCCTCACCTTTGTAGCTGGAGGCGGCCAACACCTCCTTGGCTTTCGCCGGATCGTAGGGGATGCCTTCCACGGCGTTATTGAAGCCGCTGAGCTTGGGTGGGATGAACTGCGCGGTGGCCGCAGTGCCTGCGATGAAGTAGTTGCTGACAAGGGAGGCCTTGTCGATCGATCCGGCAATCGCTTCGCGCACCTTCCGGTCAGCAAGAACGGGGATCTTTTGGTTGATGCCCAGGTACACGACTGAAAACGGGTCCCGCTGGAGCACCTGCTTGCCGTTTTTGATGAGTTTGTCGTAGTTGCCGGGCGTGACAGGGTCAAAACCGTCAATGGAACCGTCATCCAGCGCGGCATAGCGGGTGTCGGGTTCGTTAAAAGTCTTGAAGTTCAGCGTCTTGATGTCACCCTTTTCGCCCCAATAATTTGGATACGCGTTCATCGTGACGGCACCGACGGTTGCTGAAGTAAAGGTGAAGGGCCCCGTGCCCACAGGATGTTGGGCGTAGCGGGAGATCTTCTTGCCGGAAAACTGTTCATCAAGGACGTTCGCTGTGCCTGACGTCAAAGCGGCAGGGGAGGAGATTGCGAAGGCTGGCAGGGTGAGGGCTTGCAGGAAACCGGTGAGCCGCACTTTCACGCTCAGCGTGACCTTCAGCGGCCCGTCGACGCTGCATCCTTGATAGATCGTGTAGTCGGGCTCATCTGAGAATCCACGGAACACCTGCTTGAACATCGTGGCTGAACCGTCGCCGCGGATGGCAGGGGGCAGGGTGAACCAGCGTTGGAAGTTCGTGCACACCGCTGCCGCGTCAAAGGCGGTACCGTCCTGGAATGTCACGTCAGGGCGCAGGGCGAAACTGTAGCCGAGCCCGTTGTCGAGCTCGGTCCACTTCGTGGCCAGGCTGGGGGCCGGTGCGCTCGTGACGGGGTCAATCGTCACCAAGCCTTCCAACACCTGGCGCGTGACCCTGTAGGACTCGGTGTCCGCTACAAGCGCCGGGTCAAAGCCCATCGGTTCGGAACCGGTGCCAAAGTTGAACGTGGCGGTGGGGGCCGGTGCTGCGGGCGAGGCTGTCGTGGCGGGGGTGGGCAGCGGCGTCGCCGTGCAGGCTGTTGATGTCAGAAGAACGACGGCGCTCAGGGCCACCGCACGCCACGTCACCTTTCGCAGGGGGCCGGCGGGGCTTTGCACGTTGTCGTTTCTCCTTGCAGCGCGAACGTTCCATCAGCCACTCATCATAGTGGGGGAATCTGGGCTTTTGCCCTTCCACGGCTGCAAGGGTGGTCGAAAGTACTGCTTGCAGCCGGTAGTATGATTCAAGCTTCACGAGCGTTGCGCGAGTGGTGGAATTGGTAGACACGCAGGTTTTAGGTACCTGTGCCTTCGGGCGTAGGGGTTCAAGTCCCCTCTTGCGCACCAACAGAAAGGCCCCGGCTGATGAAAATCGGCGGGGGTCTTTTGTTCTTCCACTTCTTGGTCCACCCAATAGGTGTCGGGTGGCGAGGATCAGGCGGTAGGTGTCAGACGGCGTCGAGCAACAAATCGCGGCGCAACTTGGCGACGTGCCCGGTGGCGCGCACGTTGTACTGGGCCACGGCAACCTTGCCAGCTTCATCAACTACCAGCGTGGAGCGGATCAAGCCCTCGTAGATCTTGCCGTAGTTCTTCTTTTCTCCCCAAGCGCCATACGCCAATGCCACGGCGTGGTCGGCATCGCTGAGCAGGGGGAAGGTGAGGGAGTCCCGAGCGGCAAACTTCTCCAACTTCGCCACCGGGTCCGGTGAGATGCCCAGCACCTGGTAGCCGGCATCCTGCAACGAGGCGAGGCTGTCCCGAAAGTCGCAGGCCTGCTTGGCGCATCCCGGGGTCATTGCGGCGGGGTAGAAATACACAATCACCCGGCGTCCGGAGAAATCCGCCAGCGCGGTGGTGCCACCCTCGGCGTTGGGCAGGCTGAATGCGGGGGCCGAATCGCCGGGAACAAGGCGTTCACTCATGGAAGGACTCCTGAAGTTCTTATCGATGAAGTTGTTGGGGATAAACGGATGTCGAACGTGCTGGGGCAATAAAAAAACCGCTTCAATACTAGTTGTTACTAGTATTGAAGCGGTTTTCTCTGTGCACCCCTCGGGACTTGAACCCGAAACCCATTGATTAAGAGTCAATTGCTCTGCCAATTGAGCTAGAGGTGCATCTTAGCGCTGCTGTGAAGCACATCTGGATTGTGTCCGTCGTGTTCCCCGCAACGGGATAAAACTATACGGCTTTTTTCCTTGACTGTGAAATCGAAAAGTCCCGTTGAGAGTCAGATCACACCAAAGGGGTGGATTTCTCCCGAAATTCCGTGGGTTTCATCGAAGAAAAATTCCTCGCTTCGATGGGTTCGTCACGACTCGAACCGGCACAGTGGCTTGGATCACGCTTTCGGTCGTAGACTGCCAGCATGAGCGTGGACACCAATTCAAATGAACCAGCAGGCGACGTCGTTCGGACAGCGGACGGCAAGCCAGACGTCAAACCCCGCAGCAGGGTGGTCACGGACGGCATTCATGCCTCCCCGGCCCGCGGTATGTTCAGGGCCATCGGCATGGGCGACGACGATTTCCGCAAGCCACAGATTGGTGTGGCCAGTTCGTGGAATGAAATCACCCCCTGCAACCTGTCCTTGAACCGGCTGGCGCAGGGCGCCAAGGAGGGCATCTTCGCCGCCGACGGCTTCCCCATGCAGTTCGGCACCATTTCCGTCTCCGACGGCATTTCCATGGGACACGAAGGGATGCATTTCTCCCTTGTCTCGCGTGAGGTCATTGCAGATTCCGTTGAGACCGTCATGATGGCTGAGCGGCTCGACGGTTCGGTGCTGCTGGCCGGCTGCGACAAATCCCTGCCGGGCATGCTCATGGCCGCAGCCCGCCTGAACCTGGCCAGCGTGTTCCTCTATGCCGGTTCGATCATGCCCGGGTTTGCCAAGCTCGAGGACGGCACGGAGAAGGAAGTCACCCTGATTGACGCCTTCGAAGCCGTCGGCGCCTGCGCCGCCGGCAAGATGAGCATGAAGGATCTTGACTCGATCGAGCGGGCCATCTGTCCCGGCGAAGGTGCCTGCGGTGGCATGTACACCGCCAACACCATGGCGTGCATCGGTGAAGCCCTCGGCATGTCGCTGCCTGGCTCGGCCGCCCCGCCCAGCGCCGACCGCCGCCGCGACATGTACGCACGCAAGTCCGGCGAGGCCGTTGTCCACCTGCTGGAAAAGGGCATCTGTGCCCGGGACATCATGACGAAGAAGGCCTTTGAAAATGCCATCGCCGTCACCATGGCCTTCGGGGGCTCCACCAATGCGGTGCTGCACCTTCTGGCCATCGCTCGTGAGGCACAGGTGGACCTGACGCTTCATGACTTCAACCGCATTGGCGATAAAATCCCGCACCTGGGTGACCTGAAGCCGTTTGGCCGCTACGTCATGTTCGACGTGGACAAGATTGGCGGCGTGCCCGTCATCATGAAGGCACTACTCGACGCTGGTCTCATCCATGGCGACTGCCTCACCGTCACAGGCAAGACAGTCGCGGAAAACTTGGCTGAGATCAACCCGCCGGACCCCGACGGCAAGGTGCTGCGTGCGCTGGACAACCCCATTCACAAGACGGGCGGCATTACCATCCTGCACGGCTCCATGGCCCCGGACGGTGCTGTTGTGAAGAGCGCAGGCTTCGACCTGGACGTCTTCGAGGGCACCGCCCGAGTTTTTGAACGTGAGCAGGGCGCATTGGCCGCCTTGGACAATGGAGAAATTCACGCCGGGGATGTCGTGGTGATCCGCTACGAAGGGCCCAAGGGCGGACCCGGCATGCGCGAGATGCTCGCCATCACCGGCGCCATCAAGGGTGCCGGTTTGGGCAAGGACGTCCTCCTGCTCACTGACGGCCGTTTCTCCGGAGGCACTACCGGGCTGTGTATTGGCCATGTGGCCCCTGAAGCGGTCGACGGCGGGCCCATCGCCTTCGTCAAGGACGGAGACAGGATTCGGGTCGACATCGCCAAGCGCTCCTTTGACCTGCTGGTGGACGAGGCCGAGCTGGAGGCGCGCAAGGTCGGTTGGGAACCTCTGCCAGCCAAGTTCACCACGGGTGTACTGGCCAAGTACGTGAAATTGGTCAACAGCGCCTCCACCGGCGCCTACTGCAACTAGGAGCTGCCTGCCTGAACCGTGCGAGCACACGGTTCAGGCAGGTGCCTCCGACTCGGTGCCCACTAGGTGGACTACATGTCCACATAATGAGATAGTGGCGGTGCTGTTTGACACTCCGGAGCGGAAAACGGGAGACTACTCTTATGCAAACAAAGCTCCCAGTCGTCATTAGCTAGCGCGTGACACGAAATGACCGCACCCATGGTCATGGGCCTTGTGATTTTCTTCGATGAGAGAACGTCACCACACGTGCATACCCCTCGTTGAGAGCCTTATGGGCTGAGGGGTTTTTTTGTTTCCACCACCAGCGGCAACTCGTATCACTGCGTGTACCATCCAGAATTAGACGCAAACTAAAGAAGATTTACCCAAAAGCATGAGTTCCCCAAAGGAAGAACCGATGAGTAAAGGAACGCCCGCCAGCCCCGCGCTGATGGCCGCCAAGTCCTCCGGGCACGGTGCGCAAGGCAGCACCGCCTCAGGTGTCGTGAGCACAAGAAGCCAAGCCTCCGACGTCGTAGGTCCCAACAATGTTGTGGCCCCCGTACAGATGAGCGGCTCCGAAGCCCTCGTCCGCTCGCTTGAAGAACTTGGTGTCAAGGACATTTTCGGTTTGCCCGGTGGTGCAATCCTTCCCACCTACGACCCCCTCATGGCCTCGGATCTAAACCACATTCTGGTTCGTCACGAGCAAGGAGCCGGCCACGCCGCCCAGGGCTATGCTCAGGTCACGGGTGAAGTTGGCGTCTGTATCGCCACGTCAGGCCCTGGCGCCACTAACCTGGTGACAGCCATCATGGATGCGCACATGGACTCGGTTCCGCTCGTGGCCATCACCGGCCAGGTCTCCAGCGCCGTCATCGGCACGGACGCCTTCCAGGAAGCTGACATTGTCGGCATCACCATGCCCATCACGAAGCACTCATACCTGGTCACCGATCCCAACGACATTCCGCGCGTTCTGGCCGAGGCCTTCCACCTGGCCTCAACCGGGCGCCCCGGCCCCGTTCTGGTAGATGTGTCAAAGGATGCCCAGGTGGGCCCCATGACGTTCTCGTGGCCGCCGGTTATCGACCTGCCCGGCTACCACCCCGTCTCCCGCGGCCATTCAAAGCAGCTGCGTGAAGCAGCCCGCCTGATCCGCCAAGCCACCAAGCCCGTGCTGTACGTCGGCGGCGGCGTCATCAAGTGCGACGCCTCGGCAAAGCTCATGGTCCTCGCCGAGCTGACAGGCATCCCCGTAGTCACCACCTTGATGGCCCGCGGCGCCTTCCCTGACTCGCACCACCTGCACGTGGGCATGCCCGGCATGCACGGCACGGTTTCTGCCGTGACCGCACTGCAACAATCGGATCTGCTCATCACCTTGGGCGCACGCTTTGACGACCGTGTGACGGGTGTGCTCAGCAGTTTCGCACCGCACGCCAAAGTCATCCACGCTGACATTGACCCGGCCGAGATCTCCAAGAACCGCACGGCCGACGTGCCGATCGTAGGCTCCCTAGCGGAGATCATTCCGGACCTCACGGTCGCCATCAAGGCTGAATTCGACGCCAACGGCACCCCCGACCTGGGCGATTGGTGGGCGTTCCTGGGCAACCTGCGCGACACCTACCCGCTTGGCTGGACCGAACCCGAAGACGGACTCATGTCCCCGCAGCGCGTCATCTCCCGCATCGGCGCACTGACAGGACCCGAAGCCGTTTACGCGGCAGGCGTGGGGCAGCACCAAATGTGGGCTGCACAGTTCATCAAGTACGAGCGTCCCCGCTCCTGGCTCAACTCCGGTGGCGCAGGAACCATGGGCTACTCGGTTCCGGCAGCCATGGGTGCCAAGGTCGGCAATCCGGACCGCGTGGTGTGGGCCATCGATGGCGACGGCTGCTTCCAGATGACCAACCAGGAACTGGCAACCTGCCGCATCAACAACATCCCCATCAAGGTTGCCATTATCAACAACTCGTCCTTGGGCATGGTGCGTCAATGGCAGACGCTGTTCTACAACAGCCGCTACTCCAACACCGACCTGAACACCGGGCACGACACCATCCGTGTCCCGGACTTCGTCAAACTGGCCGAGGCCTATGACTGTGTTGGATTGCGCTGTGAACGCGTTGAAGACATTGACGCCACGATCGAGGCTGCGCTGGCCATCAATGACCGCCCCGTTGTGATCGATTTTGTGGTCAGCCCGGACTCCATGGTGTGGCCGATGGTCCCGTCAGGGGTCAGCAACGACCAAATTCAAGTTGCCCGGAACATGACCCCGGTGTGGGACGAGGAGGACTAAGACATGGCTCGACATACTCTTTCCGTACTGGTTGAAGACAAGCCCGGTGTGCTGACCCGCGTGGCCAGCATGTTTGCCCGCCGTGCGTTCAACATCAACTCCCTGGCCGTTGGTCCCACCGAAATCTCCGGGATTTCCCGTATGACGGTTGTGGTGGACGCCGACGGAAACTTGATTGAACAAGTCACCAAGCAACTCAACAAACTTGTCAACGTCATCAAGATCGTTGAACTGGTTCCCGAGAACTCCGTGCAGCGAGACCATATTCTGGTCAAGGTGCGCGCTGATGCCGCCACGAGATTGCAGGTCACCCAAGCCGCCGATCTCTTCAGGGCCTCAGTGGTGGATGTGTCCACAGACTCATTGACCATCGAAGCCACCGGCTACGCTGACAAGTTGTCCGCTCTGCTGAACGTCCTGGAGCCTTTCGGCATCCGGGAAATTGTGCAGTCTGGCACCCTGGCTGTTGGCCGCGGATCCCGCTCCATGAGCGATCGGGCCCTTCGCGCCTCCTAGCCTTGGGGCGCAAGCCCTGCCGTGCCGCATGAAATACTTTTTCTATCAGCACCACCCACCATTTATTCAAGGAGTTTCACAGTGACTGAGATGTTCTACGACGACGATGCAGACCTGTCCATCATCCAGGGTCGCAAGGTCGCCGTCATCGGCTACGGCAGCCAGGGCCACGCACACGCACTGAGCCTGCGCGATTCCGGCGTCGACGTCCGCGTCGGCCTGAAGGCAGGCTCCAAGTCCATCGCCAAGGCCGAGGCCGAGGGCCTGCGCGTCCTCAGCGTCGCCGAGGCAACAGCCGAAGCTGACTTGATCATGATCCTCACCCCGGACCAGGTCCAGCGCTTCGTTTACGCCGAGGACATTGCCCCCAACCTGAAGGCTGGCGACGCGCTGTTCTTCGGCCACGGCTTCAACATCCGCTTCGGCTACATCACCCCGCCGGCCGACGTCGACGTTGCCTTGGTTGCCCCGAAGGCCCCTGGACACACAGTGCGCCGCGAATTCGAAGCAGGCCGCGGCATTCCCGACCTGATCGCCGTCGAGCAGGACTTCACCGGCGGTGCCAAGGCACTGGCTCTGTCCTACGCCAAGGGCATCGGTGGAACCCGTGCAGGTGTCATCGAGACCACGTTCACCGAAGAGACGGAAACCGACTTGTTCGGCGAGCAGGCAGTGCTCTGCGGCGGCACCTCACAGTTGGTGCAGTACGGTTTTGAGGTGCTCACAGAAGCTGGCTACAAGCCGGAGATTGCCTACTTCGAGGTGCTGCACGAGCTCAAGCTGATCGTTGACCTCATGTGGGAAGGTGGCATCGCCAAGCAGCGCTGGAGCGTTTCCGACACCGCTGAGTACGGCGACTACGTCTCCGGCCCGCGCGTTATCACCCCGCAGGTCAAGGAGAACATGAAGGCGGTTCTCGCTGACATCCAGAGCGGTGCCTTTGCAACCCGCTTCATCAACGACCAGGATGCCGGCGGACCGGAATTCATGGCGCTGCGCAAGAAGGGTGAAGACCACCCGATCGAGGCCACCGGCCGCGAACTGCGTGGATTGTTCTCTTGGATCAGTAACAGCGATGACTACACCGAAGGCTCCGTAGCCCGCTAGAACCGCTTGCTCAGTGCAGCAGCTGGCTGCTAGTTTGCCCATGTACGACGGCGCCTGTCGGTCCCGAAAGGGACCTGGCAGGCGCCGTCGTGCTTTATTCAGATAGGCTACCGGGTGCTTCCGAGATCGCTGAGTATTCTGTTGAGTACTAGGTAAGCGGCGCCGTAGAGACCCGAATCGGGACCAGTGGTGGCGGCACCAATGTGTATTTTTTGCGTCATGAGTGGGTGGCAACCTTCGTAGATGCGGCTGCGCACGGCGGCGATGAACAATTCACTGGAGGCCATGCGCCCGGTGAGGAACAACGAATCTGGGTTGAAGAAGTTCACAATCGTTGCCAGAACTTCGCCCAGATGGGTGCCGGCGGTGCGTAGAGCCGTAGTGGCGAGGGGTTCGGCACTGTGCACGAGTTTTAGGACATCGGCTGTCGTGGAGACGTCCACCCCCTGACGTTGCAACTGACGTACTAGGCCTGCACCGCTGGCCACCGTTTCCAAACATCCCATGTTTCCGCAGGAGCACGGATTGTCTTTGGCGCTCTCCACGCGCGTGTGGGTGACGTCGCCAGCAGCCCCCGTGGCACCGCGATGCAGGCGCCCGCCCACGATGATGCCCGCACCGATGGCTGTGCCGGCCTTGACGGTGATGCTGTGCTGGTTTGGTCCGAGACTAGCGTGGTGCTCGCCGAGTGCACTCAGATTCGCGTCATTGTCAACGACGACGGGCACGCCCAATTGATCCTCCAGCCAGTCCCTGATTGGGAATCCTGCCCAAGCTGGCATCCGGGACGGCAACTGGACTGTACCGGCCCCCACGTTTACGGGACCCGGCAGGCCAATTCCTACCCCGCGCAGCCCCTGACGGTCCAGCCCGGCAACACCGGATATGTGCGCCCATGCTTCCTGAACGGCCGTCAGTGTGGCTTCCGGACCCGATTCGATACTGACCGCCACCGAATGTGTGGACATTAGCTTTCCCGTGAGTGAGAACCTGCCCAGACGAACGTGCCTGCTGCCGAGGTCCGCCGTAAGGATCTGTCCCCGGTCCTCCTCCAAGCGCAAGAGACGCGGTTTACGTCCGCCCTTGGACGCTCCCGTGCCGTCTTCGACCAGAATACCAAGCTCCGTCAGTTCAGCGATGCGCAGTGAGACCGTAGAGGGTGCCAGGCCCATCCTTTTTGCCAGCTCGGCACGGGTGGTCGCCGTTCCGTGGGCCACCAGTGAAATGATGTGCTGCGACTGTCCGGGAATCGAGGACGTTGGTTTGTTATCCTGCATGTACTTTTCCTTGCTGTCGAAATAAGAAGATTCGCCTGCCATTGTCAGCATAGGCATACGAGGAGATAAGTTGCCGGCCGACTTGGCAGCCTGAAATATTCCGTCAAGTTTGTGACCAGAGCATCGGATTCTAGGCTATTTTCATAGATTATGGCTCTGATACCAACCAGACATCCGATGACTGGCTTGATGATCTCAACATGATCTGCGACACTTACTTTACGCGAGGTTGACTGGAAGTCAGATCGATAATCGAACTAAGTTAATTCTAGGGCATCGCACAAAGAACCCCATCATCATACGTCGAACGATACTTGGCATCTTGAGTGCCATTACCCGAGGAGCAATTTTTCAATGAAGAAAGCACACATCGGCTTTATGGCTGTTGCGGCTGTCGCTTCGCTGGCACTATCCGCCTGTGGCGGCGCCTCTACCGGAGGGGGAGCCTCCGAGAACAGCGTTGTGATTGACATGTGGTCAGGAAGCGAAGATGACACTGCCGCACTGAATGCACAGCTGGCCATTGCCAAGGAAGAGCACCCCGAGCTCGACATCACCATGCGCACCGCCCCCTGGGGTGATTACTTCACGAAGATGACCACCAACATGGCCTCGGGCAACATGGCGTGCATCTCAGGAATGAATTCAGGGCAGCTCTCTGGTTACACGGCAGGCTTCCAAGCGCTCAGCGAAGCGGATTTGAAGACAGCCGGCCTGGACGCTGCGGACTTTGCGCCGGGTGCCCTGGAAATCCTGCAAAACAAGGGGGAAATGTACGGTGTGCCATTCGATATGTCCACCATGTTGGTGTACTACAACGCCGATCAGTTGAAGGCCGCCGGAGCCAAGACCCCGGAAATTGGCTGGACGTTCGAGGACTTCGAGCAGACCGCCAAGGCGGCTACCACGAAGGGCAAGATGGGCCTCGGCATCGGCATGGGTGACTTCCAGTGGCAGGCACTGCCCATCTCTAGGGCAGGCGTTCAGCCCGTCACCGAAGACGGCACACTAGACCTGACTAACCCGGACTTCGTCAAGGCCTCCGAATGGTACGGCGACCTCGTCACCGTGCAAAAGGTGGCCGCTCCCGTAGCCAGCGCCTCCGACGCAGGTTGGGGCGAGAACCAATTCTCCAGTGCCAACGCAGCCATGGCAGTTGATGGCACTTGGAACGCAGTTGGCTACCTGAACAACGATCCCGGTTTCGAAGCGGGTATGGCACCGCTGCCCGCCGGAAAGAACGGTTCGTTGGGTCTTGTCCTGGGCTCGGGCTTTGGCCTGGCAAAGGACTGCAAGAACAAGGATGCAGCCCTGAAGGTTCTCGGTTCGCTCCTAGGCCAGAAGTCACAGGACTACATCGCCACCTCAGGCCGCAGCTACCCGGCACGTCTGTCCTCACAGCCGCTGTACTTCGAAACCATCGATGCTAAATACCGCAACCAGGTCAAGAGCACCTTCGAAGCCGCGTTTGAAAATGTCCAGGGTCAGCGCGTCAGCGACAACTGGTCCAAAGTTGGCACGTTCATCCAGCCGAACCTTGTCAGCGTTTACAACGGCCAGGACACCATGGCCAAGGTGCTCGATTCAGCGCAGCAGCAGTTCGCTAAGTAAGTATTAAGAAAGTCTCAACCTTATGACTACCACCGTAAACGACCGCGGTCGCAATACGATGGCCAAGGCTGAATCCCGTCAGGCGCTGGGCTTTGTTAGCCCAGCCCTGATCGGGTTGGCCCTGTTCACCGTTTTACCAGTTGCTCTATCCATCGTCATGGGATTCTATGACTGGCCGACCTATGGCGAGAAGAAGTTTGTCGGTTTCGACAATTACGCCAAATTGTTCACTAGCAGCCCCGACTTCTGGCCGGCGCTTCGTAATACGGCAGTGTTCACCATCTTGTACGTTCCCGTGAGCGTCATTTTGTCCCTGACACTGGCTCTGTCACTGCACGAGCGCATCCGAGGTCGTGCCGCACTTCGCATTCTCTTCTTTATCCCGGTGGTCACCCCCATGGTTGCCAACGTTCTGGTGTGGAAGATGATCCTCCAACCTCAGGGCATGCTTAACGGGCTATCCATGGAGTGGTTTGGTTTCCAACTGCCGAACTTCCTGGCCGACCCACAGTGGGCCATGGTCATGGTTGTCATCATGTCCGTCTGGCAGGGCTTGGGCTACAACATGCTGATCTTCTCGGCTGCCTTGGAACAGCTTCCAGATTCCGTCATGGAGGCCGCCAAGCTCGACGGCGCAAGCGGTCTGACACTGTTGTGGAAGGTCAAGGTGCCACTCATTTCGCCATCGATTTTCTTTGCCAGTGTGATGACCTTGATTTCTTCGTTGCAGGTCTTCGTTCAGCCACAGCTGCTCACAGGCGGTGGGCCCGGCAATGCCACCCAGCCCCTCGTGCAGTTCATTTACAACCAAGGATTCAAGTTCCAAGACCTAGGCCTTGCCGCAGCGGCTGGCTGGATCTTGTTCGCTATCATCATTGTCCTGACCGCGGCGCAGTTTGTAGCGCAGAAAAAGTGGGTGCACTATGAGCACTGATGTCCTGGAATCCTCCTTAGAGTCGGAGTCAGTAGTTAACCGGCAAGAACCAAAAAGAAGGAAAGTCAAGAAGCGCCATGACCCCATGTCACGCGGAGAGCGTGTGCGGCTGGTCTTCCAGCATGCGGCCATCTACATTGCCGCACTGATCTTCATGGCTCCTTTGGTTTACGCGTTTTTCTCTGCGTTGAAGCCCAATGGTGAAATGTTTGCCACCCCCCCGCGCCTAGTCGGCTCGGAGCTGCGGTGGAGCAACTTTGCTGCCGTCTTCGAATACGGCCCGTTTGTCACCTACATTGCCAACTCATTCTTCGTCGCCATCGCCGGAACTCTAGTGGTTCTCTTTGTTTCCACCACGGCCGGTTATGCTTTCGGTCGTTTGCGCTGGAAGGGTCGTGACGCGATCTTCGTCTTGTTCCTGGCCACCTTGATGGTGCCACAGGAGGTCATTGTCATCCCCATGTTCACCCTCATGCAGTGGTTGGGCTGGGTCGACACTTATCCGGCGCTCATCCTGCCGTTTGCCTTTACCGCTTTCGGCACGTTCTTGATGCGTCAATTCTTCCGTGGCATTCCTTTTGAACTTGATGAGGCGGCCCGCGTTGACGGTGCCGGTCCCATCAGGACCTTCGTGCAGATCATTCTGCCGCTGTCCAAGTCCGGGGTGGCCGTCTTGTCCGTCTTCACCTTCATGTCATTCTGGAACTCCTACCTGTGGCCACTTATTGTCACGGTGGACTACAACAAATTGGGCACGCTGCCTGTTGGTTTGGCATCCTTCTCCGGCTTGACGGGAACCCGTTGGGATCTGCAGATGGCGGCGGCAATCATCTCCATGATCCCCACCACCATCTTGGTCATTGCGCTACAGAAGCACCTGGTCAAGGGTATTTCCATGGCAGGTCTGGGTGGCCGCTGACATGTGTGAAAGCATGACAAACACCGTAGTGGCCGGCATTGACTTAGGTGGCACAAAAACCACGGCGATCCTCTGCCGGCACGACGGCGCCATTGCGGCGCAAGCCACGATTGCCACCCCAGCCCTTGAGGGCGGCCCGGCAATGAGTGCCGCCGCGGCATCACTGGTCGCCGAATTGGCGGCAGCCTCTGGACTGCACGTGGCAGCGGTGGGAGTCGGCGCGGCCGGGGTCATTGATCAGAAAACCGGCGTGGTCAAGGCCGCATCGGCGTCGTTCAACGACTGGGCAGGCTTCCCGCTTGCCGCGGACCTTTCCACCCGGCTTGGCGTCGGCGTCGTTGTTGACAACGACGTGAACGCCTTCCTGTGCGGGGAAATGGCCTACGGGGCACTGGCTGGGATGAGCAATGCGATCGGCATCATGCTCGGTACCGGTGTTGGCGGTGCCCTTGCACTGGACGGATCCGTCTTTGCCGGGCCCCGCGGTGCGGCCGGAGAGATTGGGCACACCCCCGGTTTCGGGACGCTGGCGTGCAGCTGTGGCCAGCTCGGGCACTTGGAAACCTTGGCTTCCGGGCGTTCCATCGCACTGCGTTACACGGATCGATCAGGGCGTCCCGCAAATGGCGCTGCCGAGGTGGCGGTGCTGGCTAGGGGCGGAGACACAGATGCCCTGGCCGCCTTCGAGGCGGCCGGCGCTGCGCTGGGCCAGGCCATCGCCACGACCGCCACGTTTCTGGACGTTCAGGACGTGGTCATTGGGGGCGGTGTGCGCGGGGCATGGGATCTGCTGGAGCCGCCGCTTCTACGCATGCTTGAGCACAACATGCCCGTCTCCGGCTATCCTCTGATCGTTCATCCGGGCAGCCTTGGCGGCCACTCGGCCGTCTTGGGCTCGGCTGCCGCAGCCTGGGAATCTCTTGAACTTGTAGCTCACCCCACCACCATGAAAGTAGGATCCTCGTGTTGAACCCGACCGAGCCAGTGGATGCGTCACAAATCTGGAGGGGCCCACTGTCTCCCTTGGCCCCCGGCGGAATCTCTCTCCCGCGCATCGGCATTGCCGGCATCGCCATTGAATCCAGCACCTTCAGCCCGCACGTCAGCGGTGACGAGGCCTTCACCGAACGCCGCGGTGAGGAACTCATGGCCTACTACGGTTTCTTGAACCCGGGCGACGAGCTGCGCGAAGCCGCGGACTGGGTGCCGCTGGTGCAGGCACGCTCGCTGCCCGGTGGCGCCGTGGACCCTGCCACCTATGCACGCCTGAAAGCAGAAATTCTTGACGGCATCCGTGTACAGGGCCCTTTCGACGCCTTCTGGTTCGACATTCATGGCGCCATGAGCGTGGTCGGTATGGAAGACGCCGAAGGCGACTTGGGTGCAGCCGTCCGCCAGGAGTTGGGCGCGGACACGTTCGTATCCACCTCCATGGACCTGCACGGGAATGTGTCTCGGGAACTGCTGGATGTTTCGGATCTGATCACCTGCTACCGCATGGCACCGCACGAGGATGCTTGGAATACCAAGCAGCGCGCCGTCCACAATATGCTGGAGCGCCTGCGCGGGGAACACGGAAGTAACATTGATGCCCGCCGCCCCTACAAGGCGTGGCTGCAGGTACCCGTGCTATTGCCGGGGGAAAAGACCAGCACCCGCATTGAACCGGCGCGTACACTGTACGCCGCGGTGCCCGAAGTTGAGGCCATGGACGGTGTTATTGACGCCGCCATTTGGGTGGGCTACGCCTGGGCGGATGAACCGCGCTGCCAGGCCGCCGTCGTGGTCACCGGCGATGACTCTCGTGCCGTGAAGGAAGGTGCCGAGCGGCTGGCCCGGGCCTACTGGGATGCCCGCGACGAGTTCGTGTTCGTGGCCGACGCGCTGCCGCTGGCCGAGAGCCTGGATGCCGCCCTCGCAGAAGGTGCCCCGCGACCGTATGTGGTCTCGGACTCCGGCGACAACCCCACCGCCGGTGGTGCCGGGGACGTGTCCTGGACGTTGGGTGAGTTACTTACACGCCCGGAATTTGCCGACGGCTCGAGCACCGTGGTGCATGCCTCCATCTTTGACGCCGAGGCTGTGGCACAGTGCGTGAGCGCCGGCGTTGGTGGTACCGTCTCGCTGCATGTTGGTGCCCAGGTCGACGCCGGACCCAGCGGTCCCGTGGCCCTTGAGGGCACCGTCTTCTCCATCACCGAGGGTGACAAGGACGCCGGAACTCAGTCCGTGGTCAAGGCCGGCGGGGTGTACGCGATCATCACCGAACGACGCAAGCCCTTCCACCACATTCACGACTTCACGATGCTTAGCATCGACCCGCACGCGATGGATGTTGTGTGCGTGAAGATTGGCTACTTAGAGCCTGAACTTTATGAACTGGCAGCCGGGTGGAAGCTGGGCCTGACACCCGGCGGTGTGGACCAGGACCTGCTGCGCCTAGGCCACAAGAATCTGGCCCCCGGTGTGTTCCCGTTTGCGGGCGTCTCGGCCGCGGAGCCGGAATTGGCAGCAGTTGTGAGCCGTGTACAGGCAGGAAAGGTTGAGGAGCACTAGAAAATGTTGAACTTTGAAACACGCGTGGGCCCGGACTTCGGCACTAACGCTCCGAGCTACCCGCTCAACGAGGTGCCGAAGTGGTACCGCGACGCCAAACTGGGGTTCTTCATCCACTGGGGCCTGTACTCCGTCCCTGCTTGGGCAACAGCCCACGGCGAAGGCGGCGTACCCACGGAGGACGCCTACGCCTATCACCAATACGCGGAATGGTACGGGAATACGGTGCGCATCCCAGGCAGCCCCAGCTGGATCCGGCATCAGGAAAAGTACGGCACGGGCACCAGCTACGAGGACCTGGCCGAGCACTGGGACGCGGGCAACTTCGACGCTTCCGAGTTTGTGGGCAAGCTGCGCGCAGCCGGTGCCCAGTACATTATTCCCACCACCAAGCACCACGAGGGATTCTGCCTCTGGGACACCGAAAGCACTGAATTCAACTCGGTCAAGCGTGGGCCCAAACGGGATCTGATTGCTGAGCTGGGGGTGGCCACCCGTGCCTCCGGAGCACGTTTTGGTGTGTACTTTTCCGGTGCCCTCGACTGGCACGTGAGTGACTTCCCGCCCATCGAGTCGGACACGGACCTGTTCCGTTTCCGCCGCAATGACGAGCAGTTCGCCAAGTACAGCGCGGCGCAGTTGGAAGAGCTTGTAGCCCGGTTCTCCCCGGATATTCTGTGGAACGACATCGAGTGGCCCGATGGTGGCAAGGGCACCGAAGACTACGCTGTTGCAGCCGTGTTGCGCCGCTACTTTGACGCTGTTCCGGAGGGTGTGGTCAACGACCGCTGGGGTGTTCCTTACCACGGCTTCATGACGCGTGAATACCGCCATGTGGAGGAAATCATTGAGCAGCCGTGGGAATCCACCCGTGGTCTGGGTTACTCCTTTGGCTATAACCAGGATGAGGGACCGGAGCACTCGCTTTCCGGTGAGGCATTGATTCGCCTGCTCGTGGATGTTGTGTCCAAGAACGGCAACCTGCTCATCAACGTTGGACCTCGCGCAGATGGCACCATTCCGGAGCTGCAGGAAGCCGCCATGGCCGCCATGGGCGCGTGGTTGGAAACCAACGGGAACGCCATTTACGGTACCCGTCCGTGGATCCGTCCCGGTGACGCACTGGGTGGTTCGCCGGTATCTTACACCACCAAGGGTGCGGAGTTATTCGTGCTCGCTGCCGATCCGGCCACAGGGTTCATCACACTGCCCCCCGAGCTGTGCGGCGCTGGTCAGCTTTCCTGGATTAACGGCACCGGTGCGTTTGTGGATGCCGCCGTTGGTGCTGATGGCGTGGTAGATATTCCGGTGGAATTGCGCACCAGCGCCGTTGCTGTGGCCATGATCGCGGGAGTCAACTGAGCATGAACATTCAGAGTGTCGATGGCGGGCGCCGCCCCGTGCTGGAGATTGCGGTGCAGGATCCGGACGGCGCCGCGGCGGCCATGGCCGCAGGGGCGGACAGGCTGGAGTTGTGTACCGGGCTGTCTACCGGCGGGCTGACTCCCTCGATCGGCCTGGTCGAGGCAGTTGTAGCAGCCGCCGGGCCGGGACGTGTGCACGTTCTGGTCCGCCCGCGCGAAGGCGGATTTGTCTACACCCCGGCCGAGGTTGATGTCATGGTCCGTGACGTCCAAGCCCTGGCCGCCAAACAGGGGGTTGGTGGAGTGGTGATTGGTGCCCTCGTTGACGGAGGTGCGCTGGATGTTGACGCGACCACACGCCTAGTTGCTGCTGCGGGGGAGCTGGAAGTCACATTCCACCGCGCTATTGACGTCTGCCCCAACCCGGTGGAGGTGTTGGACGGGCTCATAGAGCTTGGTGTTACCCGGGTGCTGACTTCCGGCGGTGCTGCACGCAGCATTGAGGGCATAGACACAATCGCTTCCCTCGCCGCCCGTGCAGGTGACAGCCTGGTGATCCAAGCCGGTGGCGGGGTCCGGCCACAGGACATTCCCACGCTGGTGAGCGCCGGTGCCAAGGCCGTCCACCTCTCGGCGAGACGGGCGGAGAACCTTGCCGGCCCCAGCGGCCACGGGGGTGGCGCCCAAAGCTACTCTGTCACGGACCCGGACATTGTTTCTGCTGCTGTGGCGGTTCTCACCTCGCTGTAGCTGCGAGGCTTCTGGCCAAATCATTCACGCCCGAGGGCGCCTGCCGGACCCACCAAGGTCCGGCAGGCGCCCTCGTACTTTCCCCTGTAAAGATGACCATAGTGTGGACAAACCATGTCCAATGGTGTGATATGTGTCGCTTGCGTCGCCCGTCATGGCGATTGTTACGGCAAGGAAGCCGGACTCCCATAAACTGGAGTCCGGCTTTTTTGTTGAAAGCACAACTGAAAAACCATCACCAAAATCCCCACAAGAACATAACCGAAAGCTAAAGAGGTCACCGGTGACAGCCACCAAGCCAGTAGTACTCCTCGCAGAGGAACTTTCGCCCGCCACCATTGAGGCGCTGGGTCCGGATTTTGAAATCCGCCAGACAGACGGAGCCGACCGTGCAGCCCTGCTGGCCGCGATTGTTGACGTTGACGCGATCCTGGTTCGCTCCGCAACACAGGTAGATGCCGAGGCCATTGCCGGAGCCAAGAAATTGAAGATCATTGCACGCGCCGGTGTGGGGCTGGACAACGTGGACATCAAGGCTGCAACGCAGGCCGGCGTCATGGTGGTCAACGCGCCGACGTCGAACATTGTCTCCGCTGCTGAACTGACCATCGGGCACATCCTGTCCCTGGCCCGCCACATTCCCGCCGCCAGCACCGCGCTGAAGAACGGCGAGTGGAAGCGTTCCAAGTACACCGGCACCGAACTGTTGGAAAAGAAGCTGGGCATCATCGGTCTGGGCCGTATTGGCGCACTCATCACCGAACGAGCCAAGGCCTTCGGCATGGAAATCGTCGCCTACGACCCCTACGTCACCTCGGCCCGCGCCGCCAGCCTCGGCGTGCAGCTGCTCAGCTTTGACGAGCTCCTGGAGCAGTCCGACTTCATCACCATCCACATGCCGCGCACCCCCGAGACACTGGGCATGATCGGCACCGAAGCATTCAAGAAGATGAAGAAGAGCGCCTACGTCATCAACGTGGCCCGCGGTGGCCTCATCGACGAAGCAGCCCTGAACACGGCACTGCGCAACGGCGAAATTGCCGGCGCCGGCATTGACGTCTTCGTCAAGGAGCCCGCCACCGACGTGGACTTCCTTGAACTCGACAACGTCATTGCCACCCCCCACTTGGGCGCCTCCACCGGCGAAGCCCAGGAAAAGGCAGGCGTTTCCGTGGCCAAGTCCGTCCGCTTGGCGCTGGCGGGGGAACTCGTCCCCGACGCCGTCAATGTCGCCGGCGGAGTCATTGACCCCGCTGTGCGCCCCGGCATCCCGCTCATCGAAAAGTTGGGCCGCATCTTCACCGCCCTGACCCACGCCTCGGTGACCCAGATCGACGTCGAGGTTGCCGGTGAAATCGCCGCCCTTGACGTCAAGGCGCTGGAACTCTCGGCGCTGAAGGGTGTGTTCAAGGATGTTGTCTCCGAGCAGGTCTCCTACGTCAACGCCCCGGTCCTGGCTGAGCAGCGTGGTATCAACACCCGCCTGATCACCACGCTGGAGTCCGCCGACTACCGCAACATGCTGACCATCCGCGGCGCCCTGTCCGACGATTCGCAGATCTCCGTCTCGGGTACGTTGACCGGCCCGAAGCAGATCCAGAAAATAGTTGACGTCAACGGTTACGAGCTGGAAATCCCGATGAGCGACCACCTTCTGGTCATCTCCTACGCGGATCGTCCCGGCGTGGTTGGCTCCTTGGGTCGCCTGCTGGGCGAGAACGGTGTCAACATCGCCGGCATGCAGGTTGCCCGCCACAACGAAGGCGGCCAGGCACTGGCACTGATCACGGTTGACAGCTCCGTACCGCAGTCGCTGCTCGAAGACATCAAGAATGAAATCGGCGCCACCATGGCCCGCGAGGTCGACCTGGAAGACTAGCACTTCCTGAAAGTCGGAGTCGCGATTTCCGGAGCGGAAATCTTACTGCCCGCAAGGGGATCGCGACTCCGGCGTTCCCACTGAGGTGGGGACGCCGGCGTCGTCCATCCTGCTTCCGTAGCGGTGAGAACGGGGAGTTTTTTGCTTCCTGACGTGCCTTGTTCGCCGATGACGGTGCCAACTGGCACGTAAGGCGTATCTTCTCCGCCAGCACGCAGGTTGGCCCCTTCTCCGCCGAGAATGGGGTGACTTGGCGCCGTTGTCGATGGCAGCAGTGTGGGCCAGCCGGTTGCAAACTTCGTATGATCAGTGCATGGATCCATTGATCTATCAGGAGAACTTGTTGCACCCACTACTGGCCGAACGGGTGAAATGCGCCTGGTACTGCGTACTGCGATGGCGATAACCGGCTCCCTTCGGCGATGTCCTCGCATTCACAGGACGGCACTGGGCTCCTGCGCAGGGAGTTTTCGACGCGGGCCATTGCATCTTTCGCTCCGATGACGCCATCCAACTATCGGGCACGGTTCCGCAACAGCCATGCCAACCATCCCACTTTTCAGTATCCTCGTTGCTGACTTGGATGACACACGCACGTTCTACACGTCCAAGCTCGGGATGACCTTTCTGGAGGACAACCTCCTCGGTGACTACAGGTGGATACTCATCGGCTTCCTCGGCCAACAGGGGTTCGGAATCAACCTGCACCTCTCCCGCACTCCGGAGGAACGGGCACACGTGGGATGCCAGGCCGCGGATCAGCCATTGTTCAGCATCGCCACGAGTGACTGTCTGGCAGACTTTAGCCGCATGTCTGCCCTCAGTATCCAATTCGACGGAGAGCTGGACGCCCATGCGTGCGGACACGAATCGGTGTTTCACCCGGGTTCACGGTAAATTCATAGGGTGACATCAACTGAGACGGCCAAGACGCCCTACTACCTGACCACTGCCATCACGTACCCTAACGGTGACCCGCACATCGGGCATGCCTACGAGTACATCGCCACCGACGCCATGGCCCGCTTCAAGCGCCTTGACGGCTTTGACGTGAAGTTCCTGACGGGTACTGATGAGCACGGCATGAAGATTGCGCAGACGGCCGAGAAGGAGGGCCTCACGCCGAAGGAACTCGTTGACCGCAACGTCACGATTTTCAAGGACACGCATAAGGTCCTGGGCATCACGTATGACAGGTTCATCCGCACCACTGACGCCGACCACTACGCCGCCTCGCAGGCCATCTGGAAGAAGATGGAAGAAGCCGGGGACATATACCTCGGCAAGTACGAGGGCTGGTATTCGGTCCGCGACGAGGCCTACTACGGTGAAGACGAGACTGAACTGCGCGAGGACGGCAAGCGCTATTCCAAGGTTACCGACACGGAGTTGACGTGGACGGAGGAAGAAAGCTACTTCTTCCGCCTGTCCAACTACCAGGAAAAGCTGTTGGAGCTCTACGCGTCGCAGCCCGAATTCGGTGCCCCCCGGACCCGTTTCAACGAGGTCATCAGCTTCGTCAAGGGCGGCCTTGAAGACCTGTCCGTCAGCCGCACCACCTTCGACTGGGGCGTGCCAGTGCCAGGCAATGAGAAACACGTCATGTACGTTTGGGTCGACGCGCTGACGAACTACCTGACCGCCGTCGGCTACCCTGACGTGGAGTCCGAGGAGTTCAAGAAGTACTGGCCGGCAGATGTGCACATCATCGGCAAGGACATTTCCCGCTTCCACGCCGTGTACTGGCCCGCGTTCCTCATGTCTGCCGGGCTGGAACTGCCCAAGCGGGTCATGATCCACGGCTTCCTGCACAACAACGGCGTGAAGATGTCCAAGTCACTGGGCAACGTGGTGGCCCCGGCTGACTGGGTTGCCCAGTACGGGTTGGATCAGGTGCGTTTCTTCCTCCTGCGCGAAGTGCCGTTCGGTGCTGACGGTTCCTACAACCACGACGCCGTGGTGGGCCGCATGAACTCGGACCTCGCCAACAATCTTGGCAACCTGGCCCAGCGTTCGCTGTCCATGGTGGCGAAGAACTGTGAAGGCGTGGTTCCCGTGCCGGGCGCGTTCAGCGAAGCCGACGACACGATTTTGGCCGCTGCCCGCGAATTACTTGAGTACTCCCGCGCCGCCTACCAGGTGCAGGATTTCCATGGTTCGCTGGAAAAGATTTGGCATGTGCTGGGCGACACCAACGCCTACTTTGCGGATCAAGCCCCCTGGGTGCTGCGCAAGACGGACGTGCCGCGCATGGAAACCGTGCTGTACGTGACCCTCGAGGTGCTGCGCATTGTCTCCATCCTGGTCCAGCCGGTCATGCCCGACGCTGCCGCGAAGCTGTTGACAGTTTTGGGTCAGGGCAGCAACACCGACGACGCCGTCCGCCAGTTTGCGGCCATCGGCACACCGCTGGTGGCAGGGACCGCGTTGCCGGCCCCCACCCCGATCTTCCCGAAGTACGAGGAACCGGCCGAGGGGTAACTTCGTCTTGACCAGCTGAAGGGTTCCCGCTTGCGGGGGCCCTTCTTGGCACTGCCATCGAACTTGGGCTCTCGGGGTCAGCGCCGGCTTGATCGCATGGCCTTCACGACGGTGAGGGGGCGCTCTGCGAGAAAGTGAGTTGTGCCTTGTGGAGGCACCTCCGTGGAGAGCTCTGCGTATTCAGGGGAATCAACAGCGTAAAGGGCGATGTGCCCGTCGGCGTTTGCATGAATGCCCCAGCCATATTTCTTGCCGAGGTCGGAAGCCCTCAAGCACGGTCTGCCCGAGCTGAAGTAGTGCTCCCGTGCAGAAGAGCGTTCGGACTCCGCCAGCCCTGCCCGATCCGCGTAGACGGTGAAGATCACGTCGTCCGAGGTGAACCGGTAGGGGTTATGCGCGATCAATTGAAAAGTGCGTGAGGCGATGGACGGGTTCCCGGGCTTTGCGGGCGGGGTGATGCCGTGCCGGACCGGACAGTCGTCGGCGACTGCGATGAGCGTGTTCACATAGTTTGTCGAGTGCATGATGTGGCTTTCCTGTTGTTCCGGGTCGGTTCACACGTGGCGGCCGAGCCTGGCAAGGACAAGGGTGGCTCGGTCGGCGTCGGCAGGGGCCCTCACTCCGGGCTTGCAGATTCCGTCCATGTAGAGAGCGTCGCCGAAGCTGGTGATGCCGCGTTCAAGACGGTCCAGTTCAGTGTCGGTCAACGAGGGGTCCTGTCCCAGGCTTCGAGCGATGTCCCATCGATGAGCCACCATATCCCACACGTAGAACTGCACTAGTGTTTCGCCGATCGTGGAGCGCCCGAATGCGCCGTCGAACTCCCTGTTGGCTACTGCTTCAGTACTGACGGCGTCCAGCACCGCTGCGCTGTGTGATCGCCAGGTGGAAGCGGGATCCCCGCCGGCGTCCGCCACTTTGCCGATGTCGATGTTGTTGCGGCCAAGGAATTCTCGCTGCGTTTCCATCAGGTGTCCCACCACATTACGCACCGTCCAACCTTCGCAGGGGGAGGGGCTGTCCCATTGATCGGTCCGCACCGTGTCCAGGAGCTGCGTCAAGGGGGTGTTTGCTGCTTCAAAGGCGCTTATCGTTGAGTTCATGTGGGTAGCGTATCTGCTCTGCGAAATGGACGCTTGATGAAAGCCGACACTGGTTCCCAGCACCGTGACCCGATCATGCGCGCACATTTGCGGGATCCTCGGGACGTTTCGCACACCATCTACAGATACCCGCCGGGAGCGGAACTTTTGCCGTTGATTGGCCGCTACTGGTTTCCAGTGTGGTCTGTACCGGCTGGAGCCGAAGAAGTTCAACGAGTGCTGCAATACCCTGTGTGCCTGTTGGCCATCACGACGGCATACTCCCGCTTCTATGGGGTGGTGTCAGGTGTGTCAGCAACCACGCTCAGCGGGGAGGGATGGGCTGCCGGGGTGATGCTCATTCCGGCGGCGGGCCATGCGATAACCGGCCTGCCAGTGGACGGGTTCACAGACCGCCATGTCGATCTGGCGGATGTCCTCGGCACCGTTGGCACGGAGTTGACGGCTCGTATCCGAACCCTGATGAACGAGCGTCCGGCGGCGAAGGAGTCCCATAAAGCCGTGATGGCAGCCTATGAAGATGTCCTTTGCAGTTTCCTGCCGATCGACGACGAGGGGCGGCTCGTCCAACGCCGCCGCCTACACGAGGCAGCTGAGCGCCTGCGCGATTCCTTAGCCACGGTGGCAGAATTGGCTTTCCTGCTTGGATACGCTGACCAAGCCCACTTCATTCGTGACTTCAAGAAGGTCGTATCGCTGACGCCGGGGCAGTTCTCTGAGCAAAACCGCGGCTGAGGTCCTGCAGAACATCTGCGTCATTGCTCGCGTCCAAGACACGCCGCGGCTAGTGTAGAGCAACGGTCGCGGCGTTGTGTTCTTGCGGCCGCTCTGCACACGTCAGGACCACCAGCACAAGGGGATCAACCATGAAACTCACCGTCAACACCTTCATGACTCTCGACGGGGTTATGCAGGGTCCAGGTGGAGCCGAAGAAGACCCCACAGGTGGTTTTACCAGGGGCGGGTGGCTGGTTCCCTACGTCGACGAAGGTTTCGGTGAAGTCGTGGACCAGTGGTTTGCTGCCGGTGACGCCGTACTGCTCGGCAGGACCACCTATGACCTGATGAGCGCGTTCTGGCCGCTGATGACTGATCCTGAGGATACGACGGCGGCAGCGCTGAACGGCCGCGCCAAGTATGTCGTCTCCAACACGCTGACGGAACCAGCGTGGGCGAATACGACGGTGGTCTCCGGAGACGCCGTCGAACAAGTGTGGGCGCTGAAAGAGGAATTGGGCGAGGGGGAACTTCAAGTCCACGGCAGCGCCCAGCTGGCTGCGGCGCTCCATGAGGCCGGCCTCGTGGATGAGTACCGTCTGCTGGTGTTCCCGGTGTGCGTCGGGGCCGGCAAACGGCTGTTCCAAGGCGACGGACCCGGAGTTGGATTCGAAGTGGCCCAAACCCGCACCACCCCGGCTGGAGTCACGTACCTGAACCTGCGCCCCACAGAGTTTCAGTCCGGCGTTGTCCACATAGGCGACGGCAAGGACACGGTCTAGGCCTGCGATCCTGCCTGACCACGGTCAGGAGACCAGCACGGTTTCCCAGCGGGGCGCCGTCATGTCGGCGCGGGTGTGCCGCCATGGGCTCCTGCAACTGCGCAAACCGGCTGTTAGGCTGGCCCGCATGGAAACAGTGGGGGAACTCAACAAGGCAGGCCGACGACGCAAGGCGGTGGCCGCCGTCGTACCTGTCCTGGCCTTGCTGGCCGTGACGGCCGGGATCGTGACAGCCATTTCGACGCAATCGCAGACTAATTTTGGTTGGTTTGCCTATGCGCCGTTGTCCAATGAGACGTTCACCGGCGGGGGACTGGTGTACCTGGGTGTGGGGACGAAAGTGGGTGTGGCCCTGTTGGCAACCGGCCTGCTCGTGCTTGCGTTTTGGTCGGGGTACCGCACGGCGACCCACCGCACGACCCGCCACGGCACAGCCACGAACAGCGTCGCCAGACACCGTGGCGGACCCGAGGGGAAGAGCTGAATCAGTCCATCGCCAGCCCCTCTACGGGGGAGAGCTTGGCAGCGCGGTTGGCTGGTACCACCGAAGCGAGCAGCCCGGCGGCAGCAACCACTACCACCACGGCGATGATTTGACCCCACGGAATGACCGCAGTGACCAACGCAAAACTACCCAGCGCGGACTTCACCCCTAGCCAGCCGTACACGCATCCCAAGACCGAGCCGATCATGGCCGCGACCCCAGCGATCAACACCGCTTCCAGTGCGAGCATGCCGCGCAACTGCCCCCGTGTCAGCCCCAGGGCCCGCAGTAGCGAGTTCTCCCGGCTCCGCTCCAGCACGGACAGTGACAACGTGTTGGCCACCCCAATCAGGGCGATGAACACGGCCACGGCCAGCAATCCGGTGACAACCAGCAGCAGCATGTCGATGATCTGGTTGTACATGACCTTCTCCAGGACGGCGCCAGAGACCGAATACTCGCTTATGCCAAGAGTTGTGGCCAGCGAAGTACGCAGCTGCATCAACGTGTCGGCATTCAGCGACTGGTCCACGCCTATCCACAGCGGTGCCACGATTTCCGTGTGTAGCGGGTCGCCAACTGCCAGCGGCAAAGAGCCATCCAGTGAGACAAGGGCATAGGAACGGTCGGATGTTGCCGGGGTGCCAGACAGGTTTGTTGTCTGCGTGCCGGCCTGCAATGACACCTGTGTGTCGGCGCGGCCCTTGGGCAACACTGCTGACGTCCGGGTGGGCCGGTTGGCAGGATTGGCCAGCAGCGCGGCGGCGTCGGTATCGGAAATGCCGAAGGCTGGCAGTGTTTGGCCGTCTGAATCCACCGTGCCCACCAATTCAAGTTTGGCAATGTGGGTGACCCCCGGCAGTGCGGCCGCTTGAGCTATGCGCGCGTCGGTGATGGCAGGCTGCCCGGGGTAGGTCAGGGCGGTGATGTCCACGGGGTAGTGCGCGTCCAGCTCGGTGTCGAAGGCATGCCGTGCCGTTGCCGCGCCGCTCATCATCATGGTCACCAGCGTGACGCCGATGAGCAAGGCGGCCGCCGTCGCGGTGGTTCTGCGCGGGTTGCGCACCGCATTGGCTGCTGCCATCTTGCCTGGGACACCAGCGGGTGCTGCCAGCAAGCCGGCAAGGGAGACCAACTTGGGGACAAATAGCGTCGCTGCCAAGAGGAAGCCAATAAACGAGGTGGAACCGGCTGGCAGCGCCACCAGCAGATTGGCCGACAATCCGCCATACACAAGCCCAGCGCCGCCAACTAGAATCAGCAGCACACCCACCCCCAGGCGTACGCGTCCACCGGCGTTGTGCACTGAGGCGTCGTCCACGGGGCGCAGCGCTGCCAACGGTGCAACGGCCGTTGCGGCACGGGCAGGTATCAGGGCAGCCAGGACCGTCAGCGAAGTGCCTACTACCATGCCTGCAACAATGGACGACGGCGGTACCGCCAACGTGGCGAAGGCAAAGTCGGGATTGTGGCTGCGCAGGTTCACGAGCAGGGCCATGAGCCCCGTCGCTGCCAGAACACCGAGCACCGATGCAACGAATCCCACCACGAGTGCTTCGAGCATGACAGAGTTGCGCACCTGTACTCGGCTTGCACCCACGCAGCGCAGAAGCGCCAGTTCGCGGGTGCGTTGGGCAACCAGCACCGAAAACGTGTTGGAGACAACCAATGCCGAAACGAGCAGCGCCACACCAGCAAAGGCCAGCAGGATGATGGTCAACTGATCCTGCCCGCCGGTCAAATTAGCCACGTCCTGCGTGGTCTTTTCATCTGCTGTGAGGATCGAGCCAACCGACTGGTCCGCGGCCGCGGCCAGGGACGTCTTCGCCTCTGCGATGGAAGTACCGGGCTTCAGCTTTACGGAGATATATCCGTAGCCGGTGTCCAGTGCAATGAGTTTGCCGACGGCGCCGGAGGTGCCCACAAATTGAGCCGAGCCGTAAGACATTGGATCAGCGGAGGCGGTCATGGTCCCGGAGACTGTGACTGTCAGACTCTGCGCTTTTGTGGACCCGCCGAGCTGGCCCGCCAATGTAACGGTGTCGCCAGCTGTGAGCGCATTCTTTCGCGCAGTGACGGAGTCAACCACCACTTCTCCATCGTTGGCCGGCCACGTACCGGACAGCAACTTCGATGGTTCCAACGCCGCGGAAGTGGCCATGTTGCGCAAAGACCCCGGCAGCGAAGCGGCTCCCACATCGGCCTGGACGTACAGGGACTGCAGCGCGTACGACGCCTCCACGGGGGCTGCTGCCGTAACCTTCGTCGCCGCAGTGGCGGTCAGTGGCTCGTTCGGGGAGCCAGGGGAGAGAACCAGATCAGCTGAAGCATAGGCCTGGCCAATGCTGGCTTTCAGCGATGCCTTGGTGGACGCGTTGACCATCAAGGTGGCCGAAAGGAACGCGACGGCCAGTAGCACGGCAAGTGTGATGGCGACAAAGCGACGAGGGTGGGTTTTGAACTGGCTGAGGGCTACCTGCAACATGGGCTACGCCCCCAGGGATGCCAGTGAAGCCAGCACCGAATCGGCGGTGGGGTTCTCCAGCTGGCCCACCAGTTCGCCGTCGTTCATCAAGACAACGCGGTCTGCGTAGGATGCGGCCACGGGGTCGTGCGTGACCATGATGATGCTCTGGCCCATTTCGCGGCTGGAGCGGCGCAGCATGCCTAGGACTTCCGCGCCGGAGCGCGAGTCGAGGTTGCCGGTGGGCTCGTCGGCGAAAATGACGTCTGGGCGGGTGAGCAGTGCGCGGGCCACGGCGACGCGCTGCTGCTGGCCGCCCGAGAGCTCGTGGGGTCTGTGTTTCAGCCGTCCCACGAGGCCAAGGGTTTTTGTGATGGAGTTGAACCAGTCGCTGTCCACGGTGCCGCCGGCCAAGGCGACCGGCAGGGTGATGTTGGCTTCGGCAGTGAGGGTGGGGACCAGGTTGAACGCCTGGAATACGAAGCCGATGCGGTCCCTGCGCAGCCGAGTCAGGGATTTGTCGTTGAGCGCGGTCAGTTCCGTTTCGCCGAGGTGGATGGTGCCGGCGGTCACCGAATCAAGTCCGGCCAAGCAGTGCATGAGCGTGGACTTGCCCGAGCCCGAAGGGCCCATGATGGCGGTGAACTGGCTGGCCGGGAAATCCAGGTCCACGTCCTTCAGGGCCGTCACCTCGGTTTGGCCCCTGCCGTAGGTTTTGCGCAACCCGCGGGCCTGAACCGCCAGTGTGCGCTGCGAATTTTCTGTAGTGATGATCATGCTTCCAGCGTATTTGTGCAACGGTGGGCAGCGGATCGGAGCGCGGGTGGAGATTGTCGCGATGCACGACGTCGGAGCCTCCTCCCCAGGGATGACACGGCTGGACGGGGTGGGCAATAATAGATCATGAAGATCCTGCTGCAAACAGCTCGGCTGGTACTGCGCGAGTTCACCGAAGCGGACGCCGGACTGCTTGAGGCCCTTGATGCGGACCCCGCCGTGATGCGCTTCATCTCCAATGGGGTTGCCACGCCGTTGCGGAAAATTGCCGACGACTACATTCCCGCCTACCTCGCCTACCACCGGAAGTCGCCCCACTTTGGTTTTTGGGTGGCGCAGAGCCCCGTGAGCCACGAATTCTTCGGCTGGTTTCACCTGCGGAGCGGCTCTGGCTGCCCCGAATCCGAACCGGAATTGGGATACCGGCTGCGCAGGGACTGCTGGGGACTTGGCCTTGCGACAGAAGGAAGCCGGGCCCTGATCGACCACGCCTTCCTTCACACGCCTGCCGCCCGCGTCACGGCGGAAACCATGGCCGTGCATGCTGCCTCACGCAGGGTCATGGAGAAATCAGGAATGTCACTGGTCCGGCATTTTGTTGCCGACTGGCCCATTCGAATCGACGGAGACGAGCACGGTGACGTGCAGTACGCCGTCACCCGGGAGCAGTGGGAGGCGCACCGGCAGGCTTGACCACCAGGTCAAGCGCCAATGGAGACCAGGCCCGACTCCTAAGCAATGACCACCACCCACACTACCGACGCTCCTGCACTTTCAGGGCTTTTTCCAGCGACCCTCCCGCGGTTTTCGGAGGTACTTTCCTGACGCACTTGCAGGGATGCTGGAGGGCAACCAGAGTCGTGCGTGAGCGTTCGGAAAGTCTGCCCCCGAACGTGCAGGGGCGTTGGTAGCAGCGGCCCTGAACGTGCAGGAGGGTCGGGGAGATACCCCGGAAACTGCAGGAGCGATGGTATTAGCCGGGGGAGACCAGACCCGTTTCGTATGCAATGACCACCAGCTGCACCCTGTCGCGGGCGCTGAGCTTGGCCAGGATGTGCCCCACATGCGTTTTGACCGTGGCCTCTGAAACGAACAGCTGCTTTGCAATCTCAGGGTTGGAGAGGCCGTTGGCGATGAGCAAGAAGACCTCGTGTTCACGCGTGGTCAGGCTGGTCACAGCAGCGGCGTGGGCGTCGTTGGCGGGGCTCGGTGCGGACAGCATCTGTGACACATGGTCAAGGAGGCGCCGCGTGGTGGAGGGGGCGATCACCGCATCCCCGGCGTAAACGGTGCGAATCGCGCCCAGCAGTTCCTCCGGAGGCGCATCCTTGAGCAGGAATCCGCTGGCGCCCGCCTGGATCGCGGCCAGTGCATATTCGTCCAAATCAAAGGTTGTCAGTACCACGATCCGCAACTCCGACAGCCATGATCCGGCCGGTGCCGTCTTGCTGCGTGCCATGAGTCTGCGCGTGGTTTCCAAACCGTCCATGCCAGGCATGCGTACGTCCATGAGCACTACGTCGGCGGCCGTCGCGGAAAGCCCCTGCAGCGCTTCAATGCCATTGCCAGCCTGCAACACCACGGAGAGGTCGGGCTGGGAATTGATGAGCATGCCAAAGCCCGAACGGACCAGTTGCTGGTCGTCGACAAGGGCCACTCGGATGGGGGAGGTGGGGGTCATGAAATCAGTTCTCCGTGTAGGGGATGAAGGCTGTGACGGCGAAACCGCCGCCGGGCAGCGGGCCAGCCGTAAGTGTGCCGTCGTAAAGGCGGACTCGTTCGGCCATGCCACGTAGGCCGTTGCCGCCGCCGTGCTGGAGGATGGGGAGGGCATCGGAGAACGACGCCGTTGCGCCCCCGCCGTCGTCGCGCACCGACACTTCCAAGCCGCGGGAGTTCCAGACGAGATTGACTGTTGCCTGGACGTTGGGTCCGGCGTGCTTCATGGCGTTGGTGAGGCCCTCTTGGAGGGTGCGGTAGGCCGTGAGTTCGGCGCCGGCTGGCAGCGCCCGCCGACCCTCACCGGTGACGGAAAAGGTAACCGGCAACCCGGCGGCTCGGATGCCCAGCAGCAGTTCGTCGAGCTGATCCAACCCCGGCAGAGGACGGGTGGACGCCTCATGCCCTCCGCGCAGAACGCCCAGAAGTCGGCGCATTTCCTGCAGGGAGGAGCGCCCAGTTTGGGCAATCGTGGCAAGGGTTTCGGGGGCTATCTCCGGGTCGGCGGCAGCTGCGTAGCGGGCGCCGTCGGCCTGGGTGATGATGATGGAGAGGGAATGGGCCACGATGTCGTGCATTTCGCGGGCAATGTGGGCGCGTTCGTCGCTGGCTGCCAGCTGGCGCTCCTGCTGGGCCTCGATTTCAAGACGGTGGGCACGGTCCTCGAGTGCCTGCCCGCGCAGGCGCTTGGTGCGGTTGAGGTCACCGGCCGTCCAGCTGAATAGGACCAGCACCCAGACTGAGAGAACCAGCACCAAGCCGTAGGGAAGATCCGCCACGGAAACTACGGTGAGGTCGTAGAAGAAGCGCGTCACCAACATGATGGCGCCCAACATGGCCAAGCCGAGCCCGCCGAGCGAGGCCCAGCGGGGGCCGAACGCGGCCAGCGCATAAACAATAAATGGGACAGCCAGGTTGGAGGGCATGGGTGGAACAGCCAGCGCCCACTGCACAATGGCCACGGCCGCGATGATCGAGCCCGCCATGACGGTACGCGTTCGCCGCCATGCCAGGGGCACGATCAGCGCGGTTGTGGTGGCCGTCCCGGCAGCCAAGGCCGCCCATTGACTGTTGCCAGCCAACGGAGTGTTGCTCGCGCTGGCTATGCTCAAAGGCAGTAGGAGCAGCCACAACACCACCATGAAGACCACGTCCACGGCAAAGCGGTGACGGGTGAACCAGTCGTAGATGGATGGCATGATCACCCAGTCAACTTTAGCCAGCGAAATGGGTGTGCGGCGTCCTGCCCGGGTGGAGATGGGAGTGAACCTCAGCAGGGCTGGAGCCCCAACCCTGCTGGAGCCTCAACCCTTCTGGGCGGCGTCCGTGATGCGGTTCGCCATGCTTTTGAAGATGATGCCGTGGAAGGGCAGCACCGCCAACCAGTAGAGCCGCCCGGAGAGCCCGCGGGGAAAGAAGATGGCACGCTGGCGGTAGGTGCTTCCGGATTCGTTGCCCTCGTGGGTTGAAGGAGTCACCTCAAATTCCAGCCAGGCCCGGCCCGGGACCAGCATCTCCGCCCGCAGTCGCAGCAGCCGTCCTTGCTCGAGGGTCTCCACCCGCCACCAGTCCACGGCGTCATTGAGCTGAAGATGAGTGGGGCTGCGCCTGCCTCTGGTCAGTCCCGCTCCTCCGGCGACCTTGTCCATCCAGCCACGCACCCTCCACGCGAAGGGAATTGAATAGTAGCCGTTCTCCCCGCCGATGCCTTCGATGACTTTCCAGACTTCGCCGGCCTCGGCAGATGTTTCCTTGACGCGTTCATCGGTGAAGACCGTCAGCCCCGCCCACTCGGGGTCGCTGGGAAGCGGTTCTGCCGGCGCGCTCAGTGCGTGGGCCGTGGCCCAGGTGGTTTCCACGATGTCAACCTCGATCTTGTGCAGTGCCAGCTCCACCGCGCGCCGGTAGGGTGTCAGTCCACCCTCCGGTTCGGGAATGAACTTGTCGATGTCGTGCTCGTGCGAAAAGCAGTCGTGTTGCAATGACTCCACCAATGGAATGGCAAGACTGCGCGGCACCGGTGTCACCAAATTCACCCATTGGGCGGCTAGCCACGGAGTCAGCACTGGAAGAGCCAGTACCAAAGGTGGGCGGAAGCCCGCAGCGGAGGCATACACCTTCATCATTTGCGCGTAGGTCAACACTTCCGGCCCGCCAATGTCAAAAGTTCTGTTGATCTCCGGCGGCAAATGCATGGCCTGCACCAAGTAGTGGAGGGCATCCCTGACAGCAATGGGTTGGATTTTGTTCAAGACCCATTTGGGTGCCGGCATCATCGGCAACACGTCGGTGAGATGGCGCACCATTTCAAAACTCGCCGAGCCGGAACCGATCACGAGTCCGGCCTGCAAAACGACCGTGGGGGTTCCGGAGGACAGGAGAATTTCCCCGACCTCCTTGCGCGATGCCAAGTGCCTGCTGAGTTCGCCTTGCGGATGGAGCCCCGAGAGGTAAATCAGCCGCTTGACACCGGCATCCCGGGAAGCTTGGCTGAGGTTGCGCGCGCACTGGCGCTCCAACCGCCCGAAGTCTTCTGAAGCCTTGCCGTCCGAGGACATGGAATGGACCAGATAGTAAATGATTTCCGAGTTTTCACACAGCGCCTTGGCTGCATCCGGGTCCGTCAGGTCCCCTTCGAGAACCTCCACTTCATTTCGCCACGGGACGTCCCTGAGCTTTTCGCTGTTGCGGCTGAGTACTGTGACCTTGTGGCCGGCTGCGAGCAGCAGCGGGACAAGCCTGCCGCCTATGTAGCCGGTGGCTCCGGCAACTGCTATGGAGCTCATAGTTGAACCTTTCGGTAGACAAGAAGCGTTCGTTCCACCATTATGTAATTAGATTTTCTGATTATCAATGGATAAGGTATTTTTTATGAAGGACAGCCCGAGTGACGAAAGACCCCGGATGCACCCGGCGTCGGTTCTTCTTCGCCAAATATTGGAACTCAATGAGGTGATGGAGTTTGCCATGAGGCGTGAAATGTCCCTGAATGAGACGGATTTTCAGGCCATGCAGCACCTCATCAAGCACAGGTCGATGTCGCCGGGAGAGTTGGCGCAATTCCTGCATCTAACAGCGGCTGCCACCACGACGGTGATCGATCGCCTGGTCAGAAGAGGTCATATTACGCGCACGCCTCATCCAACGGACAGGCGGCGGCTGCTCATCAGCCCCAGTGCTGAATCCGTCAAGGACACCATGGCACGGCTCATGCCCATGATCCTTGAGGTGGACGCCAAGGTGCGCAGCTACGACGACAGTGGACAAGAAGCAATAGTGGACTTCCTCGCCAGCGTGGCAAGCTCAATGCATCAACGGGCGGCGGCACTGGAGGACAAAAAGATAGACCTCCCGCTGGCGAAGCAACAGAACCGAAAGGGGTAGAAAACCATGTCCTTGGCCCATGATCGCCAAAGTACCCACCGCAGAGAACCCCTGCTTGACGATGGCAACAAGCCGTTCGAACAACAGGCGCATGCCACACCAGTGGACTGGGCGGTTTTTCAAGAACAGGTTAAAACCTCCCTAGCCGAGTACTTCGCAGCCCAAAAATTCGCAGCCAAAGCCTACTCTCCGGCCTTCGTTGAACTCTGGGACCACATCGCTGCCAGCACAAGTGGTGGAAAATGGATGCGGCCCAAACTCGTCTACCTGACCTACCACGCCTTCGGCGGGCAGGACTGGCGGGCGTGCAGTGAACTCGCGGCAGCTTATGAAATGCTCCACGCCGCCCTGCTGGTCCACGACGACGTTATTGACAGGGACTTCGTCCGCCGCGGCTCGGCGACCCTGGGTGCCACCTATCGGGATGCCGCTACGGCCCAGGGCCATGCCCGGGAAGCGGCTGACCATGCCGGCTACTCGGCGGCCATCATCGCCGGGGATCTGCTGCTGACTGGCTCCTTGCGACTTGCCACCTCCGCCACCGCCGGCCACGCCCAGGCAAGTGCGATCCTGGCCACTGTCCACGAAGCAATCTTCGCCTCCGCTGCCGGGGAACTTGATGATTTGTTGTTCTCCCTGGGCAGGGTCTCACCCGGCTTGGGTGACGTGTTGAACATGGAGCGGCTGAAGACGGCCGTCTACTCCTTTGAAATGCCGTTGCGTGCGGGAGCCCTGCTGGCAGGGGTGGGGCAGGAGAGCGCCGATGCGCTCGCAGCCGTGGGACGTGACATCGGCGTGGCCTACCAAGTGGTGGATGACGTCTTGGGCACCTTCGGCCAGGAATCGGTGACGGGGAAGTCCGTGGAATCGGATTTGCGGGAAGGCAAACGCACCATCCTCACCACCTTCGCCCAAGGATCGGGTGAATTTGCCGAAGCGTTGACTGCGTTCCGCGACGGCCGTGCAGAGGTTGACGACGTCCGCGCAGTGCTCCACGAGCTCGGTGCAAAGGAATATGCTCTCAACCTTGCACAGTCGCTGGTCAGTGATGCCTTGGGCAAGGCCCAGCAGCTTGACGTGCCTGAATTCCTGTATCTGGAACTTGCGCAAATCTGTGACTATGTATTGGCCAGGAGGAACTAGCCGTGGGAATTGATCCTTTGCAGCATTATTCGCAGACAGCTTCGCAGGGCGCAGCAGTGGTGATCCGCAGCTATTCGACGTCGTTCGGCCTGGCCTGCCGGCTACTTGGCTCCGTGGAACGCAAAGACATCGAGAACATCTACGCCTTGGTGCGGATAGCTGACGAGGTGGTCGATGGGGCGGCGGCCGCCGCCGGGCTGAATCCAGAACAGGTGCGGTTGCAACTTGACAGCCTGGAACGGGAAACCGAGCAAGCGCTGCTGGGGGGCTACAGCACGAACATGGTGGTGCACGCTTTCGCCGCATCAGCACGGCGCACCGGTATTGATGCGAGCCTGACCCGGCCCTTTTTTGCCTCCATGCGCACCGACGTGTCCACAGCGGATCATTCCGCGGACACACTTGCGGAGTACATTTACGGATCCGCTGAAGTAGTGGGATTGATGTGCCTGAAGGTATTTCAGGCCATGGACGACGCCCCCTGCGCTGACGAAGATGTGCTCTCCCGGGCAGCACGCAGTCTGGGCGCAGCATTTCAAAAGGTGAATTTCCTGCGGGATTTGGGCGACGACAGTGCCGATCTGGGACGGCACTACTTTCCGGGCGTGGACCCGGCGGCGCTGACCGAAGCGCACAAGCACGCCCTGCTGGAAGAGATCCGAGCGGACCTCGCGGCCGCCAAGGACGGCATGCAGTTCCTGGCCCCCGCAGCCAGGCGCGCAGTGTCCCTGGCCCATGAGCTGTTTTTAGCCCTGGTGGAAAGGATCGAACACATTCCCGCCGCGAACTTGGTAGACCAACGAGTACGGGTGCCCGCGTACCAAAAGGTCTACATTGCGGCCAAGGTGATGGCCTCGCGGTACCCAAAGACCAACATGGACGACGGCGGAAGGCTCACCGAGAGCCGTGGAACTGTACAGAAACCCGCACGGGAACCGGCATTGGAACCCGCACAGAACACAACCCAGGGACGTACATCATGAGCGGCCAACGGACCCCGGCCTTCCTGCGACGGGGATTCGCGTTCACCGCGATGTTCAGCGCCGCGGGGACGCAACCAGCCAAGGTGCCGGCACCCGGCGTGGTGATCGGCGGAGGTATTTCCGGACTTGCCACGGCCGGCCTCCTGGCCCGCGACGGCCATCCGGTGACGCTGCTGGAGAAACAGCAGACGCTCGGCGGACGTGCCGGTCGCTGGCAGCGCGACGGTTTCACTTTTGACACCGGCCCCAGCTGGTACCTCATGCCGGAGGTTATTGACCACTGGTTCAAAATGATGGGCACCAGCGCGGCCGCGGAACTTGAACTCACCCGCCTCGACCCGGCCTACCGACTTTTCAGCGACCCTCCGGCGGAGTCCGTTGACGTGCGCACGGGCCGGGCTGAGGCCATCGCGCTGTTCGAATCTCAACAGCCTGGATCAGGGCGCGAACTGGCCAAGTACCTGGATTCCGCGGAACTGGCCTACACCCTGGCCAAGCGGCACTTTCTCTATGACCCGTTCGGCACCCTGCGCGGGCTGCTTCAACCAGCGGTGCTGCGCCACGCGCCCAAGCTGGTGCAATTGCTCACCCAATCCCTGGACCGTTTTGCAGCGCGCAGGTTTTCCCACGCGCTGCAACAGAAGATCCTGGGCTACCCGGCCGTCTTTTTGGGCACCAGCCCGGACAAAGCGCCGTCGATCTATCACCTGATGAGCCACCTGGACCTGCAAGACGGTGTGCTGTATCCCCAAGGCGGCTTCATTGCCGTCGTCGATGCCATGGAGCGGGTGGTGCGCAAGGCAGGGGTGCACATCGTTACGGGAGCCACGGCAACGCAGATTGTCACCGGTCCCGCAGGGGACGAAAACCGTTGCGAGGCTGTTGCATGGCGTGACAGCGGAGGGCTGGAGCACCGCTCACCGGCACGGCTTGTGGTGGGGGCCGCGGACCTGCACCACATTGAAACGCAGCTACTCCCGGCGGAACAGCGCACCATGGGCGAAAAGAAGTGGCGGAAGGCCGATCCGGGCATCAGTGCCGTACTGCTGTGCCTGGGAGTCACCGGCGGACTGCCCCAGCTTGCCCATCACAACCTCCTCTTCACGGAGGACTGGCAGGACAATTTCGCCCGAATCATCCAAGGCCGAACGCTTGCGGAAACCACCTCGCTCTATGTGTCCAAGCCCAGTGCCACCGATGCCTCGGTTGCCCCGGCCGGCTCGGAGAACCTGTTCGTGCTCATTCCCGCCCCTGCACTTCCGCAGTGGGGCAGGGGCGGGTTCGACGGCGGAGGGTCGGCCCAAGTGGAGAAGGTCGCCGATGCGGCCATCGCCCAGCTAGCGCTATGGACAGGCACTCCGGACCTTGCCGAGAGGATCACGGTGCGGCGCAGCTACGGCCCGGCGGATTTTCAGGACGACGTCAACGCCTGGCAGGGCAGTGCCCTGGGATTGGCACACACACTTCGCCAGAGCGCCTTCCTGCGCCCCGGCAATGTGAACCACAAGGTCAGCGGGCTCTACTACGCCGGCAGTTCAGTGCGCCCCGGGATCGGTGTGCCGCTGTGCATGATCAGCGCCGAGCTTGTGCTCAAATCCGTGCGCGAGGACCGTTCTTCCGGGCCCCTGCCCGAACTCCTGCCCGAACACGTGGTGGAACCCAGTGCCTCGGAGGCGCAGCCCGCGGAAATAGCACGCCCCGCCGGCACCGGTGCAAGCGAGGCTGCGGGTAAATGATCTATTTGCTTGTTTTGTTGCTCGTGATCGGCTGCATGGTCCTGGTGGATTTGCGCTGGAAGCTGTTTGTTTTCGCCCGACCCGTGGCTGCCCTCGCTGTGCTCGTTGTAGGAACGGCGTTCTTTCTGATCTGGGATGTGGCCGCCATTGCGGCCGGAATCTTTCTGCACAGAGATTCCCCACTGATGACCGGGATCATGGTCGGAGAACAGCTTCCACTTGAAGAAGTGTTTTTCCTGTTTTTCCTCTGCTATCAAACCATGATCCTTTTCACCGGAGTCCAGAGGGTTCTGCACCGGAAGAGCCTGGTGAGCGCCGAGACTGCCCAGGGGGAACGGACATGAATTTTGTTCAGCTCAATCTCATCTTTGTCCCGGCTGCGGCGGCGGTCCTGCTGCTTGCCCTGCTGCTGGCTCGGCCGCGGAGCGGGGATACACGCAAAGTGTTGATCTGCGTGGCTGCTTCGCTGGTGGTGCTGGTTGCCCTGACCGCCGTCTTTGACAACGTCATGATTGCCTCGGGGCTTTTCGACTATGCCGGGGACACCCTCAACGGCACGCACGTGGGGCTGGCGCCCATTGAGGACTTTGCCTATCCCATCGCTGCGGCACTCCTGCTGCCCGGGCTGTGGCTGTTGTTTACCCGGGGACGGAAGGCATGAAGATACTGTTCGTCTCCTCCCGACCCGTCTCTTGGGTCAACACCGCGTATCCGTTCGCTGCCGCCTATTTCCTGGCCACCGGGCGAATCGACTGGATATTCGTGGTCGGGACCGTGTTCTTCCTGATCCCCTACAACCTGGCGATGTACGGGATCAACGACGTCTTCGACTACGAATCCGATCTCCTCAATGCCCGCAAGGGCGGCATCGAGGGTGCCGTGCTGGAACGTACCCACCATCGCCTCATCCTCGTCTCAGCGGCGGTAGCCGTGATCCCTTTTGCGGCTGTGCTGCTCAGTCAGGGCGGAGCGCTGGCGAAGGTGGTGCTGCTGATATCCCTTTTTGCCGTTGTCGCCTACAGCGCCCCCGGGCTGCGGTTCAAGGAACGCCCCTTTCTGGATTCCATCACCTCCAGCACCCACTTTGTGTCCCCGGCCGTTTACGCCCTGGTCTTGGTGAACGCGCCGTTCACCCCCGGGATATGGGCGTTCCTGGGGGCATTCTTCCTGTGGGGCATGGGCAGCCATGCCTTCGGCGCAGTTCAGGACATTGTGCCTGACCGTGAGGGCGGGCTTGCCTCCATCGGTACCGTGCTGGGTGCGCGCGCCACCGTTGCCTTCTCAGTTCTCAGCTATGTCGGGGCCGGGGTCCTCATGCTCTTTACGGCAGTCCCGCTGGCAGCGGTGCTGGCCGTTCCGTACCTGATCAACACCGCCCCGTACCTGCGCGTCAGCGACGAGACTTCCGAACAGGCCAATGTCGCGTGGAAGCGCTTCTTGTGGCTGAACTACCTCAGCGGCTTCCTAGCCACGATGGCCCTGATCTGGCTGGCCACCGGCCACGGCAGCTGACACGGCCACGGAAGCTGACCCTACTCACTAAGAGTTTCCCCCACCATTGAAAGGCCCCGCACATGCAGGCATCCATAGTCTGGTTCCGCGACGACCTTCGCGTTGCTGACAACCCGGCACTGCTGGCCGCGGCAGCCGAGGGGTCAGCCGTTGCCCTCTACGTTTTGGACGAAGAGTCGGCAGGGATTCGTCCCCTGGGTGGTGCTGCCAAGTGGTGGCTGCACCACGCGCTGGTCGATCTGCATGCGGAACTGGGGAAGCTGGGCATCCCGCTGCTGCTGCGCCGGGGGAGTGCAGCGGAAGTTGTTCCGGCAGTCGGCGTCGAGCTGGGTGCTGGGTCGCTGTATTGGAACCGGCGCTATGGCGGCCACGAGCGGAGCGTTGACGCGGACTTGAAGGAATGGGCCGGAACGCACGGAATCCATGCGGAGAGCTTCCAGGCCTCCCTTCTGCATGAACCTTGGACGCTGCGAACAGGAGCCGGCAACCCGTACCAGGTGTTCACCCCGTTTTGGCGGGCGCTTTCGGAGCGCGACTTCAGGGCACCTCTGGGCACGCCCGACGTCGGACGCGGCCACGCCGGTGACCTGCCTGACAGCGACAGGCTCGAAGCATGGGAGCTGTTGCCCGAGAAGCCCGACTGGGCCGGCGGACTGCGCGAAAGCTGGCAGCCTACGGCGGTCGCCGGGTGGGAGGCTCTGGAACTGTTCTTGGACAGCAATGTTGGCAACTATTCAGAAGCGCGGGACCGTCCGGACCAGGCCGGGACCAGCCGCATTTCACCCTATCTGCGCTGGGGCCAGCTCAGCCCCTTCCAAGTGTGGAATGCGCTCGCGGAACGCCGCGGCGATGCCGGGCCTGGCGCGGGCATCTTTGCCTCCGAACTGGGCTGGCGTGAGTTTTGCTGGCACCAGCTCTACCACCACCCGGATTTGGCAACCGTCAACTTGCGCCGAAAATTTGACGACTTCCCCTGGCTCGGGACCGAGGCGCGGCGCGGCGGTAGCCCGCATTGGCGTGCGTGGTGCACTGGCACCACCGGCATTCCGCTGGTGGACGCCGGCCAGCGGGAACTCTGGCACACCGGATTCATGCACAACCGGGTCAGGATGGTTGCGGCCAGTTTCCTGATCAAGAACCTGGGTATTGACTGGCGGGCAGGGGAACAGTGGTTCTGGGACACCCTGGTGGATGCCGATGCCGCGTCCAATCCCGCCAACTGGCAGTGGGTGGCCGGATCAGGCGCCGACGCGTCACCGTTCTTCCGCATTTTCAACCCCGTCACCCAGGCCAAAAAGTTCGATCCGGCAGCCGGCTACGTGGTGCGGTGGGTACCGGAGGTCCTGGAACCTGGGTATCCTGAACCCATTGTGGACCTGCAGAAGACCCGCCGCGCAGCACTTGAAGCCTATGCATCCATCAAATAAAAGTCTCATACTGTGAGATCGTTTGACCATCATGTGGATGGTTTCGTTAAGCTGAAGCCATGAGCGCATCCATGGACAGTGCAGTAATCGACATTGCAGTAATCGCCGGCGACGGCATTGGCCCCGAAGTCACCGCAGAGGCCGTGAAGGTCCTGCGGAAAGTGACGGCATCGGAGGGCGTCGAGTTGAAGCTGACGGACTACGCCCTGGGCGCCGAACACTGGCTCACCACCGGCGAGACGCTGCCGGACTCCACCATCGAGGCGCTGCGCAGCCACGACGCCATCCTGTTCGGTGCCGTCGGCGCCGCACCCGGAGACACCCGCATCCCCTCCGGTTTGATCGAACGAGAAATGCTGCTCAAGCTGCGCTTCGCCCTCGACCATTACGTCAACCTGCGCCCCTCCTTCCTGTACGACGGCGTGGCCTCACCGCTGGCAAACCCCGGCACCATCGACTTCGTGGTGGTCCGCGAAGGCACCGAGGGCCCCTATGTGGGCAACGGCGGCGTGCTGCGCAAGGGGACCGTGCACGAGGTGGCCACCGAAGTCTCTGTCAACACTGCCTTTGGCGTTGAGCGCCTGGTGCGCGACGGTTTCCGCCGCGCCAACGAACGCCCGCGCAAAAAGCTCACCTACGTTCACAAACACAATGTGCTGGTGTACGCAGGCCACCTGTGGAAGCGCACGGTTGAGGCCGTGGCAGCCGAATTCCCCGACGTCTCCGTGGACTACCTGCACGTCGACGCGGCCATGATCTTCCTCGTCACCGACCCGGCGCGCTTCGACGTCATCGTCACCGACAACCTCTTTGGCGACATCATCACGGACCTCGCTGCAGCCGTCACCGGCGGCATCGGCCTGGCAGCATCCGGAAACATCAACATGGACCGCAGAGCACCTTCCATGTTTGAGCCGGTTCACGGCTCGGCTCCGGACATCGCTGGCCAGCAAAAAGCAGATCCGACGGCGGCCATCCTGTCCGCGGCGCTGCTGCTGGACCATGTGGGCTACCCGGAAGCTGCTGCCAAGGTGCAGGCTGCCGTGGCTGCCGACGTCGCCACCCGCGACTCCGCGTCCCCCAGGACAACCAGCGCCGTCGGCGACGCCATAGCAGCAGGGCTGTAACGCCGTCGTCCGTGGCTGTGCGGCTGCTGCTGGGAAGGCAGCTGTGGGAGTAGGCTTGGCAGTATTGAAAAGTGAGTGGATGACGGGATCGGCCCAAGGCGCGAAAACGCCCACTCATGCGGGCCCAACCATGTGGAGGAAGCATGACCCAGATCGCCAACGAGCTGAGCTTTTCGCTGCAGCCCAACGAGAATCCCAAGAGCGTCGCCGAGCGTGACGCCATTTTGGCCAACCCCGGCTTTGGCGACTACTTCACCGACCACACGGCCGTAGTGGATTTCAAGGTTGACGCCGATGGCAACGGTGGATGGTCCAACGCGCGCATTGAGCCGTACGGACCCATTGCCATGGACCCGGCGGCCGCCGTGCTGCACTACGGCCAGGAGATCTTCGAGGGAATGAAGGCGTACCGCCACGCCGACGGCTCGATCTGGACGTTCCGTGCCGAGGCCAATGCTGCCCGCCTGAACGCGTCGGCCCGCCGCCTGGCACTGCCCGAGCTGCCGGAGTCGACGTTCCTCGAATCGCTGCGCCAGCTGGTGACCCTCGACAAGAGTTGGGTTCCCTCACAGGACGGCGAAGCACTGTACCTGCGTCCGTTCATGATCGCCACCGAAGCGTTCCTCGGTGTGCGCCCGGCGCGCGAAGTGTCCTACCGCGTCATTGCCTCTCCGGCCGGGAACTACTTTGGCGGCGAGCTGAAGCCCGTCTCCATCTGGCTCACCACCACGTATGCCCGTGCGGGCGCAGGCGGAACGGGCGAGGCCAAATGCGGCGGCAACTACGCTGCCTCGCTGGCTGCACAGATGGAAGCCGAAGCCCAGGGTTGCAAGCAGGTCTTGTTCCTTGACCCGTTCAACGACAACGCCGTCGAAGAACTCGGGGGCATGAACATCTTCTTCGTGTTCAAGGACGGCACTCTGGTCACTCCAGAGCTCAACGGCCACATTTTGCACGGCATCACGCGCTCCTCGGTCATGCAGTTAGCCGCCGACCGTGGCCTGAAGGTTGAAGAACGCAAGATCACCATCGATGAATGGCGTGACGGCGTGGCAGCCGGGGACATCACCGAGGTCTTCGCCTGCGGCACCGCTGCCGTGATTACACCCATTGGCGAGCTGAAGACGGCCGACGGCGTCATCGCCTCACCGGCCCACGGGATCGGGCCGGTCACTGCCGCCATTCGCGAGCAGTTGCTGGGCATCCAGACCGGCACGGTCGAGGACCTGCACGGGTGGCTGACCCGCCTGGCATAAATCGACTGGCCGCACGGTGATCGAGCCTGGGCGCCGCCCGCGGGGGCGGCCCCGCGCGGGCCAAA
>NZ_JAFMPX010000024.1 GCF_017353415.1 Arthrobacter sp. E3 | reverse complement strand
ACACCGTCAAAGACTTGGAATCAAGCCAAGCCTTCCTCGTTCCATGAGGCTGCAAATAATATTCATGGACCAACCCACGAATCTCATCCCTTGTATAACCCTTCGTAATTGATGACATGGCTGGCTCTTTTAATCAAAAGACACGAATGACTCACAACCAGCCTGACGTAGAGGGAGCGCGGGAAAACGGTGCACAAATCCCCGAAATCATGTGCTTTGAAAAGCAGGCCGACTGGGGCGGACAGTGGAACAGCAGCTGGCGCACGGGCCTCGACGGCCACGGTGAACCCGTCCACTCCAGCATGTACCGGCACCTCTGGTCCAACGGCCCCAAGGAATGCCTGGAATTTTCCGACTACTCCTTTGACGAACACTTTGGCCGCCCCATCTCCTCCTTCCCGCCGCGTGAAGTCCTTTTTGACTACATCAAAGGACGCGTTGAGAAATCCGATGTCCGCAAGTACGTGCAGTTCAACACCGTGGCCCGCCACACGAGCTGGAACCCGGCCACGGAGGAGTTCACGCTCACCGTCGAGGACCTTGCCACGGGCGACACCACGAACCACATCTTTGACAAACTGGTGGTTTCCACCGGCCACTTCTCCATCCCGGCAGTCCCCGAGTTCGAGGGCATCAACACGTTCCCCGGCGAAGTCCTGCACGCCCATGACTTCCGTGGCGCCGAGCGTTTTTCAGGCAAGAACATGCTCATGATCGGCAGCAGTTACTCGGCCGAGGACATAGGCATGCAGGCTCACAAAATGGGTGCAGCCTCCGTCACGTTTAGCTATCGCAGCGCACCCATGGGCTTTGACTGGCCAGAGAACACGGTGGAACGTCCGCTGGTCACCCGCTTCGATGGCACTACGGCGCACTTCAGTGACGGCACCCAGGGCGACTTTGACGCCGTCGTGCTGTGCACCGGATACCAGCACAAGTACCCCTTCCTGCCCAGCGAACTGTCGCTGAAGTCCAAGAACGTGCTCTACCCGGGGAATCTATACAAGGGCATTGTGTGGCAGCAGAACACGAACCTGTTCTACCTTGGCGCCCAGGACCAGTACTACACGTTCAACATGTTTGACGCGCAGGCATGGTTTGCCCGTGATGTCATGACAGGGAAAATCGAGCTGCCACAGCTGGCTGATCGGGAGGCCGACGTCGCACTGTGGCTTGAGCGCCAGGCTGCGCTGCCCGACCACAACGCCGAGGCGGATTTCCAGTCCGACTACCTGCGCGAGCTCATTGCCGCCACCGACTATCCGCCGTTTGATCTGGACGCCGTTTCACAGCTGTTCAAGGACTGGATGCACCACAAGGAAACGGATATCCTCGGCTACCGCGACATGGCCCACCGCTCGGTTGTCACCGGCACCATGGCCAGCCGGCACCACACCCGCTGGATCAACGCCATGGACGACTCCCTGGGGCGCTACCTCAACGGCCCGTCACAGAATGTGGACACCGGCACCCTGGCCACACTGACCGGTCAGGACCGCGTCCATAGCAAGTAGATCCACCGCAAGCAGATTAATATTTACGTTCGACGGCGTGGGCCGGGCAGCTGCCCCGCCCCACGTTTCTGCGTTTCCGGGTTCAGTGGTAACTGGCTATTGACACCTGACAACTTCAGGCGCATTCTAAAAACATAACTTACGTTTTTAGATGGAGGAGTCATGGCAACCCATTCAATCCCCGCCCCGTCCACCGGTTGGAGCTCACATGCATTGGCGCGTGCGAAGGCGGATCCGGCCTACGGTGCCTTCGTGTTGTTGTGGCTTGGCTTCATCGCCATCCCGCTCATCATGGGCTTGGACAAGTTCTTCAATGTCCTCACCAACTGGGAAAACTACCTGGCCCCATGGATCGAGAACCTTTCCCCGTTCAGTGCACAAGGGACCATGATGGCCATTGGGGTCGTGGAGGTCATCGCCGCCATTGCCATGATCGTGCGACCCCGCTACGCGGCCTGGATAGTGTCCCTGTGGCTGGCTGGCATTGTCATCAACCTGCTCACGTACTCTGGCTTCTACGACGTGGCATTGCGTGACTTTGGTCTGATGGTGGCCGCCATTGCACTAGGGCTGCTTGCCCGCGGCTACACGACTTCAGGTTTTCGCAAGACCCACAAGTAACCGCTGAATCCTGCAACCTTACCCCACAGAAAACCGCCCGGCTTGAGAACCAAGCCGGGCGGTTTTCTTAGGCCCGTTGGGGCCGGTGAGCTCTGGCTAAATCAGCTGCCGACGCCTGCGTACGAGTGCAGGCCGGAGAAGTACATGTTCACAATGGTGAAGTTGAAGACCACGCACAGGTAGCCCACAATGGACAGCCAGGCGGCGCGGGTGCCGGTCCAGCCCTTTGTGGCGCGGGCATGCAGGTAGCCGGCGTAGACCACCCAGATGACGAACGTCCACACTTCCTTCGTATCCCAACCCCAGAAGCGGCCCCACGCCTTTTCCGCCCAGATGGCGCCAAACATGAGCGTCAGGGTCCAGCCGACAAAGGCGATGCCGTTGATGCGGTAGGACAGGTTTTCCAGGCTCAAAGCGTTCGGAACCAGCCGCATGACGAGCGCCTTGTCCTTCTTTCCGGACGCGATCGAGGCTTCACGGCGGGCCTGGAAAAGTTGCAGGACCGACATCGCGAACGTGAGCGTGAACAGCGCCGAGGACATGACGGCGATTGAAACGTGAATGATCAACCAGTAGCTTTGCAGCGCCGGAACCAAATGCCCCACAGGCGTCCAGAATGAGACTGAGGCGGCGACCACCATGACCAGCACCAGTCCGATGACAAAAGTACCCAGGAAACGCAGGTCACGGCGGGTCAGAACCAACAAGAACACTACGGCCACCACGAATGATCCAGTGGTGCAGAATTCATACATGTTGCCCCACGGCACGCGTCCTGCGGCCAAACCGCGGAACACCACGGCAAAGCCTTGGACGACGGCGGCCACAACAGTCAGTGCCACGGCCACCCTGGCCACAACGCGGCGTTCCGCACCGTAGCGCATCGAGTCCCCGGCGGTGATGCCGTCGGAACCGTCATGGGTTTTGCTGCTGGGACGTACCGCACGGTCAAGCGGGCCGGAGCCCAGCCCCTGTTCTGCGGCAAGACGAGAACCAATTCCGGCAAATTCAGCGACGCGGCTTTCGCTGTGGACACCCGCCGCTTCATCAGCCGAGTGGCCAGCCAGGCCCCTCTTGACTGCCTGGCTGAAGGTCACAAGATCCCAGGCGTAGGCGCAAAACGCCACTGCATAAGCCAATCCGGCTACCAGCATCAGCTGCTCGCTCAGTTGGGCAAAGTCCTCATTGATCTCTGGCATTAGTGGTCCTTACTTGCCGCGGCGACACTTTGGTCGGAGTCTATGGTTGTTGATTGTCCCTGCTCACCATTTTGCCCTGCAGTATCCATTGGCACCAGCCATTTGGTGTGCAGAGCCTTGTTGATGGCAGCATATTCGCCGGCCAGGCGGTGATCTTCACCGCGTGCCAGCAGGCCGAATTCGACCATGGTGCGCCCGTCCGGGTGGTTGCCCGTGCGGACCCACACCCTGCGTCGGTTCAGGAATAGGGAGCCCATGAGGCCGGCTAGTGCCAAAAGCGCGAACACCAGAACGTACACCTGACCTGGGTCGTGGCGGATGTCCAGCGCAGCAAATCGCTTGATGCCGTCGAAGCTGATGCTGCCGTTATTCCCGGGCAGCTTGTAACTCTGCTCGGGGGCCAGCACAATGCCGCCAGCTTCCAGTTTGCGGGAGTTGATTTCAGTCATCTTGGACGTGTCCAGGGTGTACACATTGCGCGGGACACCGCTGTCCAGACCCAAGTCGCCGGTGAAGGCGTTGAGGTTCAGCTGCGGGTTGAACGGATCAGGGTCGGAGCCAAAGGCCACGCCCTTCTTATCAATCAGTGCAGTGGGCAGGAAGAAGCCCACAAATCCCAGCTGTTTGGGCTTGGCGTCGGGTACTTTGATGACCATCAGCGACGTGTAGGCGCCGTCGGTGGGGATGGTGATGACCGGGCCTTGGAACGCGACCTTTCCTTCACCGTCCTTGACCGTGACGACGGGCGCGTAGCCGTTGCCCACAAGGTAGACGTTGGTGCCTCCGATTCCCACCGGGTCGTTGACCTTCAAAGTCTGGGTCTTTGCCTCCGCCCCTGGCCCGTCCTTGGTGGTCATGGTGGCGGTGAAGTCCAGTGGTTGCCCGTAGTGCGCCTGCGTGGAACGGTCGTACTTGACTACAAGCCTGTCCAGCTGCACCGAATACGGTGTCAGGTGGTTGCCGGTGAAATTGGCGCCGGGAGTGAAAGTGTCATAGCTGGCCAGCGTGTTGACGAAGGTTTCGCCTTCCACCAGCACGCGTTGGCCGCTGTAGCCAAAAAGTCCGCTGAAAGCGACGGCAGCCAGAACACCAATCAAGGCCGTGTGGAACAGGAGGTTGCCCACTTCCTTCATGAAGCCAATTTCAGCACCTACCGAAGGGCGGTCCGTGTCCAGGTCGCGGATGTCCACGCGGTAGCGGCGGGATTTCAAGATACCGGCGGCATCGCGGACGGCGGTTTCGGCATCAATGCCGCTGCCGGCGGGGATGGTGACGGTGCCATACTCGGCCAGCCGGGAAAGCCGCTTGGGAGTCCGGGGAGGCGCGGAGCGCATGGCTTTGGCATGGATCTTGGCCCGCGGCAGAACGCAGCCAATCAAGGAGATGAACAGGAGCAGGTAAATGGCCGCGAACCATGGGGAGGAATACACGTCAAAGAGTTTGAACCAGTCCATGATGGGCCCTGAGACAGGGTTGTCCTTCAAGTACTGGGTCACTTCCGACGGCGCGGAGGGACGCTGCGGGAACAGGGAACCGGGCACAGCTGCCACAGCAAGCAACAGCAGCAGAAACAAGGCAGTGCGCATGCTGGTCAGCTGGCGCCAGGCCCAGCGGAACATGCCCAGGATGCCCAGCTGCGGCAGGACCACCCCAGTGCCGCCGTCCTTGGGCTGCGCGCTCTTGAGCCCTGTGTCCACGGGTTCTTTCACCACTGTCTCTTTCATTAGATTGGCAATCTCACTTCATTGGCAAACCAAAACTGCAACTCGTTGATCCAGACACCCCACAGGCCCGACACCATCAGCAGGCCCAGCACCACCAGCATGCCGCCGCCAAAATATTGCAATCCGCGGCGGTGCTTGCGGAAGAACGCGAGGGCCCCCAACCCCCTGCGAGCACCCAAGGCGATCAGCAGGAACGGCAGTCCCAACCCCAGGCAATACACAAACGTCAAAAAAGCACCCTTGACGGCGTTGGGGCCATCAGAAAATGCCATGAGCTGCACAGCGCTAAAAGTGGGGCCAATGCATGGAGCCCAGCCCAGTCCAAAGGTTACGCCTAAAATGGGTGCACCCCAGAGCCCGGCTGGTGGTTTCGCATGGATCTTTGCTTCGCCCTGGAACCAGCTCATGCCGCCCAGGAACACCACGCCCATCAAAATAACCACTACGCCCAGCACCCGGGTGACCCATGCGGCGTCGGGCCCCATCAGCCAAGCACCCAGTTGGCCGAAGACGGCCCCGATCAGCATAAAAACCACCGAGAAGCCCAACACGAACAGCCCGATCCCGGCAAACATGCGCCCACGGCGTTGATCTTGCAGGTCGGCGCCGCTCAGTCCGCTCACATAGCCCAGGTATCCGGGCACCAGCGGCAGCACACACGGCGAGAGGAAGGAAACCAGTCCGGCCAGGAGCGCAACGGGCATGGCCAACAGCATTGAGCCGCTGAGGACAGTCTCGGCGAAAGGATTGTTCATGAAGGCAGGGCTGCTAGTTTTCCGCCAGTGCACCGGTGATCAGGGCCTTCAACGTGCCCTTTTCAGCGATGCCCAGGATGCGCGCCGAGACCCTGCCCTTTTTGTCCAGTACCAGCGTGGTGGGCACGGCCGCCGGCGGCACAAACTTGGTCAACGCCAGCAAAACACCGCCGTCCTTGTCCGCGATGCTGGGGTATTCCAGCCCGAAGTTTCGTTCAAAGGCTTCTGCCGTCGCTTGCTCGTCCCGGACATTCACACCCAGGAATTCGACGCCCTGAGCGGCAAAGTCCTTCGACAATGTCTGCAGGTCGGGAGCTTCGGACCGGCATGGGGCGCAGGCTGCATACCAAAAGTTCAGCACCGTGACGTGGCCGGGGAAGTCGGCGGCATCGATTTTCTTGCCGCCGAACAAAGCCGCAGTGAACTGCACAGGAGGTTTCCGCTCGGCCGCACCATATTCGGTCACGGAGCCATCCCCTGCAATGTAGTTCTTGTTATCCCCGGCATTTGCCTGCTCAGCGAGCGGGTCCGTGCCGGAGCAGGCTGCGAGTGCCACCGTCAGGGCAGCACCGCCAGCTGCCAGCAATGCCCTGCGGCTCATCGAGAGCGTCACGATGCTGCCTTTCATGTCTTGGAAGCCACCGGCGGACGCAGAAATGGCATTATCTTCTACGCTACGTCGAAAAGCTGATTGTCAGCTGTATGCCGCGTTCGCCTACGCCCCGGGGGTGGTCGACGCGCCGGGCAGCAATTCGGCCGCCGGTTCGCTGTACGCCACCTTGATCACGTCGTCGCCGTCGAACGTCAATGACGTCAGTGAGGCAAGCGTGCATTCGCGGTTGCGGGGGTCGTGCCACAGGCGCTTGCCTTCGGCGCTGCGGCGCGTGGACCAGATGGGCAGCTGGTGGCTGACCATGATGGCTTCGGCGCCGTCCCCGCCCAATTCGAACGCACGACGCCGGGCATCGCGTGCCGCTGCCATCATGCGTTCGGCTTGGGCCGAGTACGCCTCGCCCCAGGAAGGCCTAAACGGGTTCACGAAGTAGGGCCAGTGTTTGGGCTTGCGCAGTTCCGAGGGCTTCATGACAAGGCCTTCAAAATGGTTTTCAGCCTCGATAATGCGCGGATCCGTCACAATGTCCAGCCCCAATGCCTCGGCCGTAGGCCGGGCAGTTTCCTGCGCACGCGTCAGCGGCGAAGCGACCAGGTAGACCGGGGCGGAACCCTGCGCGGCGCGGGCCGCGAAGTGCTCAGCAACCATCACAGCCATGGCCCGTCCAAGCTCGGAGAGGTGGAACTCTGGGAGTCGGCCATAGAGCACGCCGTCGGGGTTGAATACTTCGCCGTGGCGCAAAAGGTGAACTGTTACTTGGGACATGCCTCCCAGTTTCTCAAAGTTCACCAGCAAGGGGTTAATCCGTTAGCGGAGAGTTTTTTCAGAACTCGGGAATATTACATGCAAACGTATGTTTATACCTACTGCGGGTGACGTGGAAACGACGCCCGCATTCAACAACCCCGGACTTTTCAAGGAGCACACCATGTCAGCAACAACCATCGAATCCACCGGACTAGCCCAGGGCACCTGGAACTTTGACCCCGCCCACTCAGAGGTTGGCTTCACGGTCCGGCATGCAGGCATCTCCAAGGTCCGTGGAAAATTCACCGATCTCGAAGCCACACTTGTACTGGGAGAAACTCTTGCCGGCTCCTCCGTTAGCGCCACTATCCAGGCGGCCAGCTTCAGCTCGGGCGATGCCAATCGCGACGCCCACGTCCGCAGCGCCGACTTCTTCGACGTCGAAACCTACCCGACGCTCACGTTCGCCTCCACGGCCGTTTCCGGCGGCGCAGACAGCTTTGAACTAACCGGCGAGCTCACCATCCGCGGCATCACCAAGACCGTCACCTTCAATGGAGAGTTCAACGGAGTGGCAGTGGACCCGTTCGGTGCCACCCGAGCCGGATTCGAAGCCACAACCGTCATCAGCCGCAAGGAATTTGGATTGACGTGGAATGCTGCGCTGGAAGCCGGTGGCGTGCTGGTTTCCGACAAAGTTGTCATCACCCTCGACGTCGCCTTTGTGAAGGACGCCTAAAGCCCGCCCAATGATGAATTGGCCTGTACTTGCCAGTATCCTTACCGGCCCACGATGCCGGTCCGCCCCTGCTGCGGACCGGCATCGTGAACACGTCTTTAGCCTCCTATGAAAGCGGCACCACCACGGCTAGGGTTCTAGCTATGAGCACACCGAACGAGTCAACAGGTCCCGAGCAACCAGGTTCGCAGCCATCTCCTGACGGTCATGGCTCCCAGCCCAATCCGAACGCCGCGACACCAGCACGGCCGAACCAACCCGGCGGCCAGGCACAGCCGCCTCCGGGGCACCAGCAGCAGCCCCCGCCCGGCTACCAGCAGCCTGGCTACCAGCAGCAACCCCCGTACCAACCCCCGCCCGGTTACCAACAGCAGCCTGGCTACCAGCAGCCTGGCCCGCCGCAGTATCAGCAGCCGAACAACAACTTTAAGTTTGAGATGCCCGCCGATGCACCGCAGTCCATGCGGGATGTGATGCCTGTGGGTGGTTTGTCCAGATTATTCAAAACCGATGGACTTCCACCGCTGCTGAAGATCTCCTACATCATCTGGCTGGTCACGGCCGGGCTCTCGCTTTTCTTTGCCCTGCTGACCTTCATTGCCTCGCTCATAGTGCTGGCTTTCCCCAATGTGCGCACAGACGGCATCCGCGGGATGGTGATGACCGTCATTTCCCTCGTGCTCATCGTCGCGATTGTCATTTGCGCCATGAAACTCAAGGAAGGCATGCAATGGGCCAGGTTGGCACTTTCAGCCATCGTTATTCTGGGCATCGTCTTGATGTTCTTCGGCGCCCCTGGTGGCGGACTGCTGGGCATCGTTGCGGCAGTGCTGATGTGGTTGCCTGAGTCGACAGCCTGGCTCAATGCCCAGTCGAGTCAACGCAAGTAGGCCGCAACAGCAATAGTTGTGCGGGGAGAGGTCGCGTAGGGTTAAGGTACTTACCCGCCGCGGCCTCTTTTTTCGTCTCTGGCCACCATCGGCACATTCTCTGGTCCGCAGCATTGGCCAGGACTTCGCACCATTGAAAGAGCAGCTGTCATGACAACCTCCGGTGAAGAACCTCAAGAGCGCCCTACTCCCCGCCCCGGCAGCTACGGTGAGATTGCCCCTGGCGTCCCCAAGTACGGGCAGTACGCACCCGCCGGTTGGGAACCGCCGAAGCAGGTGGGGGATGCGCAGAATGCCAGCACGCCGCAGTCGGCCCTTTCCTCCGCCACCGCCTATCCGGGATACCAGGGCCCGTTACAGGGCAAGCCCACCACTGCCGGTGCACACTTGGCTCCGCCCAAAACCGTCCTCGTGTCAATAAGGCTGATCCAGCTGGCCGGAGTGCTGCAGCTGCTGTCCACACTGGCCATAGCGTTGGTCTTGTTTGTTCCCTCGCTCCGAGACGTCGCGGTGAACACGTTGCGGGCAGCCACGGCCGGTGACCCCGCCATTGCCGCCCTGTACCAGGATCCAGCCATGATGAATGCCCTGCTCTACACCGCGTTCGTGCTGAGCGTGCTAGCCAGCGTGCTCTACCTATATCTAGCCAAGAAGATCCGCCGTGGGGCCAATTGGGCCCGAATCGCGTCCATGGTGCTGGCCTTGATCTCACTTTTGGCGCTGGGTCAGCCGAATGTCCTCGCCATCATTCAAATTGCCTTGGGCGTCGTCGCCGTAATCCTGTTGTTCCGCTCGCCGGGCAAGGAGTTTTTTGTGTCACGGAAGTCGCACCGGCCTTAGCCGCTGCGGCGGCTACGCTCCGGTGCGGCGCTGCGCTTCCATGGAGGAATGCTGGGATCTCTTGGCGTGATAAGCGAGAATCTGCAGCTCGGTGGCCATGTCGACCTTACGCAAATTCACATAGTCCGGAACGCTCAATGCGACCGGAGCAAAACTGAGAATACTGTGCACGCCCGCTGCAACGACCCTGTCGCACACTGATTGGACCACGGTTGCCGGCAGGGCCAGCACCACCATGTTGGCGCGTGTGTTCTTTAGCACGCTCTCCAAATTCATCACGTCGCTGACACGCAGCCAGCCAACTTCAATTCCCACGAGCATTTGGTCGGCATCCAACAAGGCCACAACGTCAAAGCCGCGTGATTCGAATCCGGCGTAGCGGGCGAGCGCACGGCCCAAGTTGCCGGCACCGACAATGGCCACGCGCCACTCGTGCGTCAAGCCGAGTGCCTGGGAGATTTGCCGACTCAAGTTGGCTACGTCGTAGCCGACACCGCGGGTTCCGTAGGAGCCAAGGTGGGAAAGGTCTTTGCGAACGTTGGCCGAGCCAACACCGGCGGACTCCGCCAACGCCTCCGAGGAAACGCTCTCGGTGCCACTGACCAGCAAGGCATCAAGCGTTCGCAAATACAATGTCAGCCGGGACACCGTGGCAGCCGGGAGCTCCCGGGCAGGCACAGGCGACTCTCCCTCCGGGATCTGCGCTGGGATCAAGACAACACTCCACATTCTCAAACTAAGGCTGCACGCCGTTGCTGAACGTGTCTCCACAAGGTCCGCACTCGCCTTCATCCACTGTAAGTCGTGCCCCGTCCATCACCAAAAGCCGCAGGCCACGGCCCCTGTGCTTGGAGCAGCCATGCCGGCTGTGGGCACGGTCGAACCATGGCTTTCCCTTGGGTTCAAGGCTCCCCTGCCAAGGCGCGGCTGAGGATGCTGCGCAGTCTGAGCGGGTCTATCTGCCAAAAGTCTCGCTGAATGCTATCCACCAGGACCACCGGGATTTCCTCGCCGTAGCGCGCCGTCAGCTCCGCGTCGTCGTCAATGTCAACTTCCTGCCACAGCAGTCCAAGACTGCCGGTCACGTCGGCAACAACGGAGCGGGCGTCCTCACACAGATGACATCCGCCCCTGGTGAGAAGCTCAACTACGGGAACAGGGCTGCCACTACTGGTGGCGTCATCGCTGTGGGCCGGGTCCCCGGCTGCTTGTGTCATGGCTACAACCTACCCAATACACAGCACCGGCCATGCCAGAGCGCCGCTCGCAGACACGAATGAAAGTTTCACCACAGTTAACCTGCGCTCAAGTGGCGTAGCGGGCACATGAGGGCAGCATTGACTAGACTCGTTCCATGCCCGACGTGAATACCAACAGTGCCGAGGCCGTCTCGACCACTGCGCTGCACCAGGGTGAGGCTGCTTTCTTCGATGTGGACAACACTTTGATGCAGGGCGCAAGCCTGTTCCATGTGGCCCGGAAAATGTACCAGAAGCGCGCATTCACCCTCAGCGATGCGGCCGGCTTCGCGTGGAAACAGGCGAAGTTCATCCTGCGCGGGGAAAACATGAGCGACGTTCATTCCATCCAGGACTCAGCACAGAAACTCGCCGCTGGCATCAGCGCGGACTTCATCCGCCAGCTGGGCGAAGAAGTCTACGACGAGATGATCGTTTCCAAGATTTGGCCTGGCACAAGGGCACTGACACAAGAACACCTGAAATCCGGCCGCCAAGTGTGGCTCGTGACAGCAACCCCGGTGGAGGTTGCCGGCGTCATTGCCCAGCGGCTGCACCTCACGGGTGCATTGGGTACTGTCGCAGAGATTGAAGACGGCATGTACACAGGCCGGCTGGTGGGTGAAATTCTGCACGGCCCCGCAAAGGGACGGGCAGTTCAAGAACTGGCCGAAAAAGAGGGCCTGGATCTTTCCCGCAGCTGGGCCTACAGCGATTCCTTCAATGACATCCCCCTGCTGACGGCCGTGGGCAACCCTGTGGCCATCAATCCAGATGCAAAACTTCGCAAGTACGCCCGCGACAACAACTGGCCCGTCTACGACTTCCGTTCAGGGCGCCGTGCCGCAACACTCGGCCTGCAGGCGGCCACGGGCGCGGGCGTGGTCTACGGGCTTTGGAAGGGCATCGCCATGGTGCGGCGCCGCTAAGGGACTTAAACAAAAAACACCCGTACACCACAAGGGTGGACGGGCGCTTTCGCGAAGAAGCTGCTTACTTCTTATTGCGACGCTGGTGACGCGTCTTGCGCAGCTGCTTGCGGTGCTTCTTCTTAGACATCCGCTTGCGGCGCTTTTTAACTACTGAACCCATGAAAGTTCCTCACAAACTGCATAGAACAACCTCGGATGAGGCCGTAAACGATTGGTCGACCGATCGCAGGAATCGGTCAAAGCCGAAAATGGATCTTTCCTAGGGTACCGCCTTTAACCTGCATGCGCCGAACTGGGCCCCTCGTGCGTCGCTGTGCTGTCCACCACGGCCGCACGCAGGTACGTTTCGACGGCGTTTGCGGGTACGCGATATGACCGGCCAAAACGGACGGCGGGCAGCTCACCGGCGTGCACCATCCGATAAACGGTCATTTTGGACAGGCGCATGAGTTCAGCGACTTCCTGAACTGTCAAGAATTTCACATTGGTAAAATCCTGCTCATGCGTCATGGCCATCCTCGGCATTCACTAGCCCATCAAAAAATCCATTGTCTCCGGCGCAGCCTCTTCTGCTCCCAGGTTCAACTCTAGGTGCAGAAGTGATTTCTGTGAAAGTTGTTTCTTCGGGTAGCACTGCTTTTCAGGCAGTGCTGCTGCGGCGAGTGTGCGAGGCCCCGGCCAGCTTGGCCAGCACGTCCGCCGTGACATCCCAGTCCATGCAGGCGTCGGTGACGCTCTGGCCGTAAACCAGCTCGGCTTCTCCGGAAGCCACCTGGTCAACGTCGAGTTTCTGCGCCCCACCCACCAGGAAGCTCTCCAGCATAACGCCGGCAATGGTGTGGGCCGATGCGTCGCCGGCCTCCAGCTGGGCACCCACTTCCAGCGCAACCTCAGCCTGGCGATGGTGGCTCTTGCCGGAGTTGGCATGGCTGGCATCAACGATCAGCCGCGGGTTGATGCCCGCCTGCCCCGCCTGGACTGATGCCTGTGCCACGTCCGCAGCATGGTAGTTGGGGCCCCTGCGCCCGCCGCGCAGGATCACGTGGGTGTCTTGGTTGCCTGCCGTGCTGACAAGGGAGGCCCGTCCGGCGCCGTCGATCCCCAGGAAAGACTGCGGGGCACTGGCAGCGTTGCATGCATCGAGGGCGATTTGCAGGTCCCCGTCGGTTCCGTTCTTGAAGCCGATGGGCATGGAGAGCCCTGAGGAGAGCTGGCGGTGGATCTGGCTCTCCGTGGTGCGGGCACCAATGGCACCCCAGGAAATCAAATCGGCGGTGTACTGCGGGCTGATCGGTTCAAGGAATTCAGTACCTGTGGGGAGCCCTAATCGGGCCACGTCGAGCAGGAACTTCCGCGCCATTTCCAGCCCCTTGGCCACGTCGTGGCTGCCATCAAGGCCGGGGTCGTTGATCAGGCCCTTCCAGCCCACCGTGGTTCGGGGCTTTTCGAAGTAGGCGCGTATCACGATCAGCAGGTCCTCTTCATGCTCCTTCGCGGCTCCAGCCAAGCGACGGGCGTACTCCAGCCCAGCCTCGGTGTCATGGATGGAGCACGGGCCCACCACCACCAGCAGCCTGTCATCCAGCCCGTCCATGATGGCCCGGACCTGGTCGCGGCCGCGTTCGACGACGTTGCTTGTGTAGGAGTCCAGCGGAAGTGTGGCGTCCAGCTCGGCAGGCGACGGCAGTTCGGTGAAGTGGCTGACACGCAGGTTAGTGGTGGATGCCGGAACCGCTGCTGTGCTTTCGGGGGCTGCTGCAATGCTCATGGAGTGGATTCCTTATATGGGGGCTGGCAGCGGGCCCCCTCTTCCGGAGCCCGCCTGAAAATGGCGACGGACAGGAAATAAATTTCCTGTCCTGTTGGCTCTGAAGGTCATTGGATGCGTGTCAGTTAGACGCGGGCCCCTCCAGAGCCAACGAAAAATACGCATACCAACGGTTTGTCATGTCCACACCATATGCCGGGCTCTGCCCATCCGCCAAATCGATTGTGATTCAGGACATGCTGGCACGCTGTCAGCACGGCGGGCCAGCTGGCCCATGGTTCGACTAACGCAGCGGATTAAAGTGGCGCATGATCTCAGGCGGCCTGTTCCCCGTCAGTTTAGCAGCCACCATTTTTCCTGTCAGCGGCCCCAGCGCAATCCCCCACATGCCATGCCCGCCCGCAACGTGGACGCGCGGGGACCGGGTAGCGCCCACAAGCGGAAACCCATCCGTGGTGCACGGCCTGGACCCCACCCATTCCTCCGCCCTGTCTTCCCAGTTGATCCCGGTGAACATGGGCGAGGCAGCCTTCACGATCGCCTGGATGCGCCGCGGGTCCAAGGGGGCGTCTGCATCCTTGAACTCCATCATGCCGGCGACCCGGAACCGGTCCCCCAGCGGCGTGCAGGCCACACGCTGGGCCGGGAAGTAGATCGGGCGGCTCGGCATCGCCTCAGGCACCACCGTGAAGCTGTAGCCGCGGCCTGCCTGGACCACGCGCTTGACGCCGAACTTACGCGCAAGCGTCCCCAGCCAGGCACCCGTGGCGAGAACGACGGCGTCGGCCTTCAACGAGCGCCCTTCCGAACCGATCACCTCCACGCTGCGACCGTCGTCACGGATGTCCAGCACGTTGAAGGCTGTCAGCAGCTCAGCACCCCGGGCCACCACGGTGTTGGCCAGGGAATCCATGAATGCAGGGGGGTTGATGTAGCGCTGGTCGCGGATCTCAACGCCGGCAACCACCCCGCGGCCCAGAGTTGGCTCGAGCGCGCGGATCTCCTCCGCGGACATGAGCGTGAAGTCCACGGTTCCTCCGGTCTCGCGGATGACGTGCAGTTCCTTCACCAAGGCATCGCGGTCCTTCAATGATGCGAAACCCGTCAGGAAAGGGTCCGCCGGGTGCGTGTTTTCGGCTACCGGCGGAGTTCCGTCCGCAAGTTCTGCAAACGCATCAATGCCGCTGCGTCCGATTTCAGCAAACACGGCCATGGCCGCCCGCCACTTCCCGGGTGTGCAGTTGCGGGCGAAGCCCAGCAGGAATCGCAGCAGTGCCGGATCGGTGGAAAAGGGGGTGTAGAGGGGTGAGTTCGGGTCCAGCATAGCCTTGAGACCGTACGTCAGCACGGATGGTTCGCTCAGCGGCAGCGTCAATGCCGGGGTGAGCCATCCAGCATTGCCCCACGACGAGCCGGAAGCAACGCCGCTGCGCTCCACCACGGTGACCTTGATGCCGTGTTCCTGCAAATACCAGGCAGTGGACAATCCGATGATTCCTGCACCAACAACAACTACATGTTCAGGCGCCGCTGCACTGGCCACGATCCACTCTCCTCGCGAGTTGGCCGGCTCCTTGATTGCCGACGCTAGTCCCAGCGTATCGGTGTTCGCACCGCGCCGGGGTCACAGTTTAGCCAGCTCGTTCCGTGCGCTGTCTCAGAGGAGCGCGGTGACGGTGAGATTTCTGTACGCTGCCAGCAATGGGGCCATCTGGCGCAGGCCCAAATACCCTCCTTCGAGGCAGGGACCGGTAGCGTCGCCGTCGTCGAGCCACCGGAAAATCTGCAGGCCGTTAATGCTCAGTGTGACCTGTGGGCCGTCCTTGCACACGTCCATACGGTAGAACCCGTCAGCATCTTCGGGGCTTGGCAGCGGGTCCGCTCCCTGCGCGACCATGTGGGCACCGGGGCTCTTGCGCAGGTTGCACGTGCGGAAGGCCCGCTCGGAGGCAAACTTGCGCCGCTGGTATGAAACGTGAAGCGTGTCAATGTCCGAGGAGTGGTATTGGGGATAAAATCCGGTGCGCGGAGCAAGCTCCGGAGAAAAGAGGTCCCGGCCAGCGCTGCCACGCGCCCCGAAGAACAGCATGGCAAGCCCTTGGCCCTCGAGTGGAAGATAGTCCCAGGAAATCCGGACTCGGTCCGGGAAGCTCACCGGGCACCACAGCACGAAATGCGCGTGCGGGCCCATCGCGTCAGGATCTGCGCTGCTGCCCAACACGGCACCGCCGTGACCGTCCGTGATGGTGACCGGCCCTTCACGAACCCAGCCCGCCAGGGACTCCACCGACATCGCGTTGCTATACAGCACCGGCTCGGGGCTGGCGTCGCCGCTCCTATCGACGCTCATGCCGAGACCGGCTTCTTGGGAGTCGGTGACTGGACGTTCATCGGTGCTTCCTTCGGGAGTTGAAACATGTGCTTCAGCAAATCTTATTCTTGCGGTGGACAGCCTGCCCAGCCGACCCTACGCCACTCCCGGTCCCTGCTGAGGCGTCATGACACAGCGGCCCCACGCAACCCACCGATGCAGAGGGGGAAAGGACGACGGCGCGCCCCCCACTTGTGCGGGGGACGCGCCGTCGTCCTTTCCGCTTAATGCGGATGGGCAAAAACTTTCTAGATCAGGCCCTGAGCCAGCATGGCGTCGGCAACCTTGACGAAGCCGGCAATGTTGGCGCCCACCACGTAGTTACCCGGGGAACCGTAGGTCTCTGCGGTCTCGGCACAGCGGTTGTGGATGCCGACCATGATGTTCGCCAGGCGTGCTTCGGTGTGCTCGAAGGTCCAGGCGTCGCGGCTGGCGTTCTGCTGCATTTCCAGCGCAGAGGTTGCCACCCCGCCGGCGTTGGCAGCCTTGCCCGGTGCGAACAGGATCCCAGCTTCCTGGAACACGGCGATGGCGCCGCTGGTGGAAGGCATGTTGGCGCCTTCGGCAACCGCAACCAGGCCGTTCTTGACCATGCCAGTGGCTGCTTCGGTGTTGATTTCATTCTGCGTGGCGCAGGGCAGTGCCACGGAAGCGTTGACGTCCCAGACGGAGCCGCCCTCGACGTAGCTGACGGAAGCGCCGCGTCGCACGGCGTACTCCTTCAGACGGCCACGCTCTTTTTCCTTGATCTGACGCAGCAACGACACATCAATGCCGTTTTCGTCGACAATGTAGCCGGAGGAATCCGAGCAGGCCACAACCTTGGCGCCGAACTGCTGGGCCTTGGCGATGGCAAAGGTCGCCACGTTGCCGGATCCTGAGACAACCACGCGCTGGCCGTCAAGTGAGGTCCCGCGGGTCTTGAGCATTTCCTGGGTGAACATGACGGTGCCAAAGCCGGTGGCTTCGGGACGCACCAGGGAACCGCCCCAACCAACACCCTTGCCGGTCAGAACGCCCGACTCGTAGCGGTTGGTGATGCGCTTGTACTGGCCAAAGAGGTAGCCGATTTCACGGCCGCCAACACCAATATCACCTGCAGGAACGTCAGTGTATTCGCCGATGTGGCGGTAGAGCTCGGTCATGAAGCTCTGGCAGAAACGCATGACTTCACGGTCGGACTTGCCGCGCGGGTCAAAGTCGGACCCGCCTTTGCCGCCGCCGATGGGCATGCCGGTCAGTGCGTTCTTGAAGATCTGCTCGAAACCAAGGAACTTCACAATGCCCAGGTACACCGAGGGGTGGAAGCGGAGGCCGCCCTTGTACGGGCCAAGTGCAGAGTTGAATTCAACGCGGAAACCGCGGTTGATCTGCACGTTGCCGGCGTCGTCCATCCACGGCACACGGAAAATGATCTGGCGCTCGGGTTCGCACAGGCGCTGCAGCACGTTGGCGTCAACAAATTCTGGATGTTTGTCCAAAACGGGGCCGAGGCTCTCGAAAACTTCCAAAACTGCCTGGTGGAATTCTTTTTCACCGGGGTTGCGGGCTAAAACCTGCTCCCGGATGGCTTCTAGCCTGGTATCCATGAGTCTCCTGAAAGGGGTGAGGCGCCGAAGGGCAGCGCATAAATAAGCTCTGCTGCAATCTTGCAGGCGAGTAGCCGCTGAGGCTAATTCTTCTCACAAAATGACATGATATGAAAGATCATGCATAAATATTCGACTCTGGTAGGTATTTTACGTAATCTTTAGTCTTTTCGACGCCTAAATGCGGGCAGGTTGGACAGCAGATCTGCCGCCTTGTTGGCAGCCCGGCCCACACTGCGGCTGATTTGCCCCGGCACTCCGCCTTCATGATCGTTCGACTGCACAACGATCGCCGGTGCACCTTTTAGCTGCACATCGCCTTTGGCTTCCTGCCCGTGGGCCTTGGAGGCAGGAACAACCACTGCTGTATCTTCTGATGACTTCGCGCCGCCACCTGGCGTTGACGCTTCAGCGGCTGCCAACGATGTGGGTTCAGGTTCGGGCTTTGCTGAAGTAGCCGATGCGGTCTGCGAGGCAGCAACGGTAACCGGAGCAGGTGCCTGAGCAGGCGCCGCAACTGGTCCTGGCGCTGGCGCCACTGCCGGTGCGTCTGCACTTGCGTCTGCCCCGACTGTTTCAGGGGTTGCACTCCTGCTGGAAGTTCCATTCATAGTGGCGCCGGTGGTTATCGCTGCGCTTGCTGGCTGTCGGCGAACTGGCGGCTGTGGTCTGGAGGCCACCCGGGCTTCCGCAAGCGCTGGCGCCGCCGTCTGGGCTGTTTCGGAGGGCTCCGGTGAAGTCATAGCAGCACCGGCGCCAAGGGAATCCAGCCACGCCGCAACCAGCGTGAGGGGTTCGGTGTTAATGCCGTAGAAGCGTTTCTGTCCTTGGGCGCGCATGGTGACAACTCCTGCTTCGCGCATTACGCGCAGGTGCTTGGACACGGTGGGCTGGGAAACGCCCAGCTCGTCCACCAGCTGGCCAACGGCCTTGCTCTCCTGCGCCAACGCTGCCAAGATGTCCCGGCGCGTGGTTTCGGCAATTACCGCAAAGACTTTTTCTGCAACCATTCCACTACCCTAACGACATATGCCTTGAACAGCATCCTGAAACCCAAGATCAGCCGGCCAGCGGGGTCAGTCAAACCATGGATCGAGGCCATACAAAGGAAAGACCGCCTTCCTTGTGGCCATGACGGTCCTGTCCAGCGCATCCGAGGGGTTGTAGCCCACTTCCCATGAGCGCCACCACGTGTCGGCGTCCTCGCCCATGAATTCCGGGGCGGTCATGCCATATTTCTGCGCAACATGTTCCCGCCATGGCTCCGGCACCGGCGTACGCAGCGGGACGGGCCGGCCTGCCACGATCGCCATCAGGTGGGACCACACCCGTGGAACAACGCTGAAGATGTTGTAGCCACCTCCACCGGTGGCAATCCAACGCCCTCCACACACTTCGTCTGCCAGCGCCGCAATGCTCAGCGCCGCTTCACGCTGGCCGTCAACACTCGTATTGAGGTGCGTCAGGGAGTCGTCGCGATGCGAGTCGCAGCCGTGCTGGCTGAGGATCACCTCGGGCTTGAACGCCCGCACCAACGGGGGCACCACCGCATGAAAGGCTCTGAGCCAACCAGCATCGGAGGTGCCGGCAGGCAGGGCGACGTTGACGGCGGAACCTTCTGCCAATGGTCCGCCAAGGTCGTTGGCAAACCCGGTTCCCGGGAAGAGTGACATGCCCGACTCATGCAGTGAGATGGTGAGCACGCGGGGGTCATCCCAAAAAATTCGCTCGGTGCCATCACCGTGGTGGGCGTCTATATCGATGTATACAACTTTGGACACGCCAGAGTCCAGCAGCTTGGTGATGGCCAAAGCAGTGTCGTTGTAGATGCAGAAACCACTGGCTTTTCCGGAGAAGGCGTGGTGCATGCCGCCACCAAAGTTCACTGCACGCGTCACAGTTCCATCAAGGACTGCTTGGGCTGCCAGTAGTGACCCCCCACCGAGCCTGGCGCTGGCTTCATGGATTCCGGCAAAAACTGGATCATCCTCAGTGCCAAGGCCACGTGCGGTGTCACTCAATGATGGGTCCTGCCCTACCCGGCGCACGGCGGCGATGTAGTCACGGTCGTGCACAGTGGCCAATTCGTCGTCGGAAGCCACATACGACTCAACAACCTGCACTTGGGGAAGTTCAAAGATTCCCAGCTCACGTGCCAAGGCAGCTGTGAGCTCCAATCGCTTGGGCGACATGGGATGATTTGGGCCGAAATTGTATGCAGACATGGCTGCATCGCAGACTATGCTTGTCGGGACGGCCGCTGGCCCTGAGCTGGCAAATGATGACATCCATCACAGGCTACCCAAGTCTGGCCGCAAATGCCGTATCCGCGGCTTTGCGAAGGTTCATTGCAGGAAGGGCAGTACGGCGTTGACAGCTAGTTCAATAGTTCCTCGGTGGCTGCCCCGCTGGCCGTTAAGAGTCGTCGTGAGCATCCGCGACTTTGTCGACAGGGTGGCAAACAGCTCCCCTGCACGGTTGGCGCTGATCGTCTTCGCGCTGGTCATTCTGGCCTTCACGTTGACCTTGTGCCTTCCGGCAGCAGCCCGGGATGGCCAAGCCACCGCCTTCCATGACGCACTTTTTACGGCAGCCTCGGCAGTCTGTGTGACAGGGCTGACCACCGTCTCCACCGCCTTGCATTGGTCATTTTTTGGCCAGCTGGTTATTTTGATTGGCATCTTTGTGGGTGGCTTGGGCATTCTGACCCTCGCCTCGCTGATGGCCCTCATGGTCAGCAAACGGCTCGGTGTGCGCGGCAAACTCATCGCCCAGGAAGCCATGAATGCCGGCCGCATGGGCGAGGTGGGCACCTTGCTGCGCATCGTCATCAGCACCTCGGTGGCCATTGAAATTGTGCTGGCCTTGGCGCTGGCGCCCCGATTCCTCATTCTGGGCGAGCCGCTCCCCCAAGCCATCTGGCACGCAACTTTCTACTCCATCTCCGCGTTTAACAACGCTGGCTTCACCCCTCACTCCGACGGCGTGGTCCCTTACGAAGCAGATCTGTGGATCCTGACCCCGCTCATGATTGGCGGCTTCATCGGCAGTCTGGGGTTTCCGGTGCTGATGGTGCTCTTGGCCACGGGCTTCCGCTTCAAGAAGTGGACGCTGCACGCCAAGCTCACCGTCCAGGTATCGCTGATGCTCCTGGTGGCCGGCACGGTGCTGTGGGGTGCCATGGAATGGACCAACCCGGCAACCATCGGCGGCATGAGTGTCGGGGACAAGCTCACGCACTCATTGTTTGCCTCCGTCATGACCCGTTCCTTGGGCTTTAACCTCGTGGATATGAATGCCATGCATTCCTCCACCATGCTGCTCACTGACGCCCTCATGTTTGTGGGCGGCGGCTCGGCCTCAACCGCCGGCGGCATCAAGGTGACCACCCTTGCCGTGATGTTTCTGGCCATTGTGGCCGAAGCCAGGGGTGACAATGATGTGAAAATCCATGGCCGCACCATCCCCCAGGGAACCATGCGCGTGGCCATTTCCGTCATTATGATGGGTGCCACGTTCGTCATGATCGCCTGTGGTCTGCTGCTGGCCATCTCAGGGGAAGCCCTGGATCGGGTGATTTTCGAGACTATTTCAGCCTTCGCCACGGTGGGCCTGAGCACGGGGCTCAGCGGTGAGCTCCCGCCGTCGGGCAAGTATGTCCTGAGCGCCATGATGTTCTTTGGCCGGGTTGGCTCCATTACGCTTGCCTCGGCGCTGGCGCTGCGCCAACGCCGCCAGCTGTACCACTACCCGGAAGAGAGGCCCATCATTGGCTGAGAAGATCAACTCCAGCAACCGTCCGCCGCACAACGCTCCAGTTTTGGTCGTTGGACTGGGCCGTTTTGGTGCCGCCACAGCCCACCAGCTGGTCAAGCAGGGCCGGGAAGTGCTGGCGATCGAGCGCGACCCCGCCCTGGTGCAAAAGTGGGCCGGCGTGCTGACCCACGTCGTGGAGGCCGACGCCACGAACATCGACGCACTGCGCCAGCTTGGGGCACAGGACTTCAGCTCCGCCGTCGTGGGTGTGGGAACGTCCATTGAATCCAGCGTGCTGATCACCGTGAACCTGGTGGATTTGGGCATTGCACACCTGTGGGTCAAGGCCATCACGCAGTCACACGGCAAGATCCTGACGCGCATTGGCGCCAACCACGTCATCTACCCCGAGGCAGACGCAGGCGTCCGTGCTGCGCACCTGGTGGGCGGGCGCATGCTTGACTTCATCGAGTTCGACGACGATTTTGCCATTGTGAAAATGTACCCGCCGAAGGAAACGCAGGGGTTCACGCTGGAGGAGTCCAAGGTCCGTTCCAAGTATGGCGTGACCATTGTCGGGGTGAAGTCCCCAGGTGAGGATTTCACCTATGCGCAGCCAAGCACGCGCGTATCCGGGCGCGACATGCTCATTGTCTCCGGGTACGTCGACCTGCTTGAACGCTTCGCCGCTCGCCCGTAAACTCACGTTTTCCGGATGGTCAGCGTCTACCGGGCAGGAGGTGTTTCCATGGTTAGGCACATGGTCTTTGACTCGCCATTGGGCTTGCTGACGGCGGTGGAGAACGGCTCAGGCCTACAAGCTGTATACATGGCCGAGCACAAGCGCCGCCCAGCTTGGGACACGTTCGGCGAGGCGGTGGAGGCGTCGGTTTCACCCGTCTTGGCACAGACTGCGGCAGAACTTGGTGAGTACTTTGCCGGCGACCGGCAGGAATTTTCCGTTCCGCTGGCCCCACGAGGCAGCCCGTTTCAGCAGTGTGTCTGGGCTGCGCTGCGCATCATTCCCTACGGCGAAGTCCGCAGCTACGGCGAACTGGCGGCCGCGCTGGGTGACCGTTCCATGGCGCAGGCCGTTGGATCGGCGAACGGCCGCAACCCGATCAGCATTGTTGTCCCCTGCCACCGGGTGCTCGGCTCCGACGGCTCACTGGTGGGTTATGCAGGCGGGCTTGAACGCAAACAGTTCCTGCTCGAGCTGGAGAACCCCGCCCGTTCCCACACGGAGACGCTGTTTTGAGTCTGGAGCCTTCCGGGCCGGGCCACAAGCAGGCAGCTCCCGGCGCTGCGGTGCCGCCTTTTGAGGTGCTGGTGACGCAGCACGGGCCCGCTGTGCTGCGGTTGTGCCGGGCCATGGTGGGCGTGCTCGATGCCGATGACGTATGGCAGGAAACATTTATGGCTGCCCTGCGCGCCTACCCCTCAAGTGGAAACGTCCGCAATTTCCAGGCCTGGCTTGTCACCATCGCCCGCAACAAAGCGGTGGACCACCACCGCAAGGCTGGACGGCTACCGCTCTTGTCGGATTCTTCGATGGAGTTCGGAGCTGGGGCTGCCCCGTTCCGTCCCGTGCCTGGTTCGTGCGGGAGCGACGACGTGCAGGGCGGAGGGGACGGCGTCGTACGTGCTGTGGAAGCTGGAGAGACGGCCGGTTTGGTATGGGCAGCGTTGGCGAAACTGCCACCCACGCAACGCGGGGCCGTGGTTTATCACCATCTAGCGGGGCTGAATTATGCAGATGTGTCTGCATTGCTCGGAAATTCCGAGGCTGCCGCACGACGGGCCGCAGCAGACGGCATGAAGGCGTTGCGCACCTTGTTGGTGCCGAGCGAAGGGATGGAACACGATGGATGAGCATGAATTACCCGCGGAACTTGCGCCCGTGGTGGCCGCAGATGCTGAGGCGTTGAACAGGCTCGGTGCGGCCTTCAGGAAACGAGCTTCATCCGAGGGGCTGGTGGATGTGGCGTATCGGGTGATCGACTCTCCCGTGGGGCGGCTGTTGCTGGCCGCGACCGAGGCGGGCCTGGTGCGGGTTGCGTTTGCCAGCGAAGGGCACGATGCCGTGCTTGAATCGTTGGCGGCCACCATCAGCCCACGCGTCCTTGCTGATCCGGCCCGTCTGGATGCGGCGGCTAAGGAGCTCGAGGAGTATTTTGACCGGCGGCGGCGCCACTTTGACCTTGCCCTGGACTTTCGGCTGGCGCACGGTTTCAGACGCGAGGTCCTCTCCCACCTGCAGGAGATCGGGTACGGCCGTACTGCCAGCTATGCGGCCGTGGCGGCGCTGACCTCAAGTCCCCGGGCTGTGCGGGCAGTGGGAACAGCGTGTGCCCGCAACCCGCTGCCGCTGGTGGTGCCGTGCCACCGGGTTGTCCGGTCGGACGGCGGACAGGGTGCCTACTTGGGCGGCATGGAGGCGAAATCACTGCTGCTGGCGCTCGAAGTGGCCTAGTTTTGGTTTCTTCGCGGATGCGGGGGCTGTTGTGGTGATCGGACGCTGCTATAGCGGCATCCGATCACCACAACAGCCCCTGCAGGCGTTTGGCGCCTACGCTCCGGAGAGTTCTGCGGTGATTTCGGCGGCGCGGGCGGCGGCGGACTCGGCTCCGGCCTTTACAATTGCCGGCAGTCCCTGGCGGTCAAACGTCGCAATGGCCTGTTCCGTGGTGCCCTTGGGACTCGTAACCGCGCGGCGCAGCTCGGTGGCGTTGGCGCCGGGTTCAGCCAGCATCATGCCGGCACCAGCCACGGTTTCACGGGCCAGCACCTGAGCAATTTCAGGGGCCAGGCCGAGCGACTCCCCTGCTGCAGCCATCGCTTCTGCCAGGTAGAACGCGTATGCAGGCCCTGAGCCGCTGATTGCGGAAACGGCATTCTGCTGCTCTTCCGGAACGTCAAGAACTACGCCGGAGCCATCGAAAATCGCATGGGCATCCGCCAAGTGATGCTCCTCGACATTCGATCCACCGGACAAGGCAACCACCCCACGGCCAACCTTCAACGGCGTGTTCGGCATTGACCGCACCACGGGCTGGCCGGGGCGCAATGCACCCTCAAGCTGCTCCAAGGAAACGGCGGCGGCGACGCTGATGACCACTGCGCTGGGATCAAGAGCGGCAGAAATTTCGCGGCACAGGTCAATAATGCCCACGGGCTTCACCCCCAGAATGACCACGCTGGCGCCTTGAACGGCTTCCGCATTGGCGCCGGATTCCTCATTGGAGGCCAGTGCCGTGACGCCGTGACGCTCCACCAGTTCATTGGCTCGCTCGGGGCGGCAAACCGTCACCGTCACTGACGTTGGCGACACCCCGGCGGCCAGCATGCCGCCCAGAATCGCCTCTCCCATGGACCCACAACCAAGAAATACAATCTTTTTCATCATGTCCCCATCATTCTTGGCAGTGACAGTGCACGCAAACTGGAAACGCTTTGGACGGACTCAAAACACCTGAAAACCGGTTAACGGCAAACGCACAGCTCGCGCCCCGGCTATTCTCAACCACGGGACGTAATCTTTTAACTACCTCATAAGGGTGCGAGTGATGATCGGACTGGCCTTGTCCTGAAGGCCAGTCAAATCGCCGAAGAACTCACCAGTGTTTCCCCCCATCCACTGGCGCAGACGCTTCGGCGATTTCACGTTAACGGCCCTTTTCCCCGAAGCTTCCCCGCAGCCGGGCCTTGTGGCGCCAGAGAAGTGTCTAGGAAAGTGTCTGGCCCAAGTGCACGCGGGCAAATTCCAGTGTTTCAGCCAACCACTCCTCGCGCTGCCCGGCCCCCTTGGCCTTGCGGGTGGAAACTTCTGCCACCACGGCGCCGTCGAACCCGTTGGCGGCAATGTGCGTGAGCACTTCCACGCACTCCTGCGTACCGTGGCCCGGGATCAGGTGCTGGTCCTTGGTGGAGGAGGTGCCATCGGTCAAGTGGATGTGCCGCAGCCGCTTCCCGAGTGCCTTCACCGCGTCAAGGCTCGAGGCGTCCGCCGTTGCCGCGTGCGAAAAGTCCCAAGTGACATCTTTGTAGTCCTGCGGTACCGGGTCCCAGTGCGGCAGGTAGGCCAGCGCTTCACGTCCGCGCACACGCCACGGGTACATGTTTTCAACGGCGATACGAATCCCGAACGCATCGGCAATGTCTCGCACACCGTGGGCAAACGTCTCGGCGTAGTCGTTCTGCCAGCGAAACGGCGGGTGCACCACCACCACGTCGGCCCCGACATCCACGGCCATCTGAGCCGAACGCTGGATCTTGTTCCAGGCACTTCCCCACACCTGCTGTGTCAGTAGAAGAGTGGGTGCGTGAATGGCCACAATGGGCTGCTCATAGCGTTCGGCCAGCCGATTCAATGCAGCCGCGTCCTGACTGTCGCCGTTGTGCGTCACCAGCACCTCAACGCCGTCGTAGCCCAGGTCGGCGGCAATGGCGAAGCCGTCATGAACCGACAGTGGATACACCGAGGCCGTGGAAAGTGCCACAGGGATGTGCGGCTTGGGTCCTGTGGCCGCCTCCACGGGCTGCTCGACCGGGTCATTGCTGGGTACGTGCGTCATCTATGCCTACTTCGTGTCCGAATTTCTCAGCTTACCAACGTGCGCAGGCGGATCCAGCGGACCATCGAAAACGAGTTGGTCGAGGCGCCGCAGAATCAGGCCTTCCCGCAGCGCCCAAGGGCTGATCTGCATGGTTGTCACATTGAACAGTTCAAGGGCGGTCTGAGCCACCAGAGCGCCGGCCAAAACCTGCGGAGCACGTGCCGCTGAGACGCCGGGCAGGTGCAAACGGTCGGCGGAGGACATCGCCGAGAGCCGCTGAGACCACAAGCCCAGGTCGCTAAGGTGCAGTTCCCTACGCACGTACGGCCCCATGGACGACGGCGCCGCCCCGGTGATGCGTGCCAGCGCCCGGAACGTCTTGGAAGAGCCCGTGACGATGTTGGGTGTACCGAGTGCCTGCGTGAGGGCGATAGGTTCCTGCAGGGTCGCTTTGATGTGCTTGCGCAAGCGTTTGATGCTCTTGGCTGTGGGAGGGTCTTCTGCGAGCCACTCGCGAGTCAGCCGGCCGGCACCCAAAGGCACCGAATGAGCCAGATCGGGCAGTTCGTTGGAGCCTTGGGATATTTCAAAGGAGCCACCGCCAATGTCCAGATTCAAGATGGTCCCTGCGCCCCAGCCATGCCAGCGGCGCACAGCGAAGAACGTCATGGCGGATTCTTCCTCACCGGTGAGCTCGGTCAGGCGGATGGTGGTTTCATGCTGGACACGGGCCAAAACAGCGGCACCATTGGTTGATTCCCGGATGGCCGAGGTGCAGAACGCCAAAAGGTCCTTAGCCTGGTGCTTGGCCGCAAATTCCCACGCTTCAAGGATGAATTCAATCAGCTCATGCTGCCCCTCATCGTTGATGTTGCCGTCCGCATCGAGGTGCTTCACCAGGCTCAGGGGTCGTTTGTGGGAGGCGAAAGGCACGGGGTTTGCTCCCGGACGCGCGTCAACAAGAAGCAAGTGGACTGTATTGGACCCGATGTCGAGTACGCCTAATCTCATAGCGCCATTATTCTCCATCCGCACCCTTCCATGTGAAAGGCCACTTGGTGGCGAAGCAACAAATGTGTTGCCCCGCCACCAAATGGCCTTTCACAGCTCGCCGGAACTAAGTTTCTCCTTCTTGGTCGGCGCCTTCTTCTTGGGCGCGGCTTTCTTCGCCGGTGCCTTCGCAGTGCGCTTGACAGGACCGCGCTCACGCTTGTCCGCCAGAAGTTCGACGGCGGTTTCCCGGGTCAGTTCCTCAACCTCGGTTCCGCGAGGCACGGTGATGTTCGTGATGCCGTCGGTGATGTACGGGCCGAAGCGGCCCTCCTTAACCACAATGTTCTTCCCCGAGACAGGGTCCTCGCCAAATTCAGCCAGCGGCGCCACGGCGGCACGGGCTCCGCGCTGCTTGGGTTGGGAGTAGATCTCCAGCGCCTGCTCAAGGGTGATGCTGAAGATTTCCTCTTCCGTCCCGATGGAACGCGAATCTGAGCCCTTCTTCAGGTACGGCCCAAAGCGGCCGTTCTGGACGGTGATCTCATTACCTTCGGCGTCCGCACCCAGGACGCGGGGCAGGCTCATGATGGCCAGCGCCTCGTCCAGCGTAATGGTGTCAACGCTCATGGTCTTGAACAGCGATCCTGTGCGCGGTTTGACCTTCACAGGCTTCTTCGGCGGCTTCGGCTTGCCGTTCTTGTAGTACTCCACCGGCTGGTTGGCGATGTCCTCTTCCGTCATCTCGGGGATGACTTCGGTGACGTACGGGCCGTAGCGGCCGTTCTTGGCCACTACGGTGTTCCCTGACACCGGATCGGCGCCCAGCACCCGTTCCTCGGGAGCGGCCGTTTCCATGAGTTCCTGCGCCTTGGCGGGCGTGAGCTCGTCGGGGGCCAGATCCTCAGGCACATTGGCGCGGGCGGCCTCAATGATTTCCCCGGTCTTGGGGTCGACCGTGGGGACGGTGCTTTCCAGATACGGACCAAACTTGCCCACGCGCAGTACCAGGGTGTCGGTGATGGGCATCGAGTTGATGTCTCGGGCGTCAATGTCGCCCAGGTTGTTCACAATGCTCTGGAGCCCGACGTCGTCCCCGTCACCAAAGTAGAAGTGCTTGAGCCAGTCAGAACCCTGCTCCTGACCGTTGGCGATGCGGTCCAGTCCGGTTTCCATGCCTGCGGTGAACTCGTAGTCCACGTAGTCGGTGAAGTGCACTTCCAGCAGGCGCACCACGGAGAACGCGATCCAGCTGGGCACCAGCGCGGAGCCCTGCTTGCGAACGTAGCCGCGGTCCATGATGGTGGAGAGCGTGGAGGCATAGGTGGAGGGGCGGCCGATGTCGCGCTCTTCCATTTCCTTCGTCAGCGACGCTTCGGTGAAGCGCGGCGGTGGGGAGGTGTCGTGGCCGTTAGCCTGGACATCGGCGGCCGTCAGCGCGTCGTTTTCCTTCACGTTGGGCAGGCGGCGGTCTGAATCGTCGGAGTCGTTGCGGGACTCGTCGCGGCCTTCCTCATAGGCAGCCAGGAAGCCGCGGAACGTGATGACCGTGCCGGAGGCCGAGAACTCGGCGTCCTTTCCGTCGGCAGCACCGCCGGATGCCTTGGCACCCAACTTGATGGTGGCCGTGGAACCCTTGGCGTCCGCCATCTGCGAGGCCACGGTGCGCTTCCAAATCAATTCGTACAGCTTGAACTCATCCCCGCGCAGGGCACTGGCCACCTGGGCCGGGGTGCGGAAGGAATCGCCGGCGGGACGGATGGCCTCGTGGGCTTCCTGCGCGTTGGAGCTCTTGTTGGCGTAAACACGCCGGGCAGCGGGCACGAACTCGGGGCCGTACAGCTCCGAGGCCTGCCGGCGGGCGGCGTTGACGGCCTCGTCACTGAGCGAGGATGAATCCGTACGCATATACGTGATGTAACCGTTTTCGTACAGGCGCTGGGCGGTTGACATCGTCGACTTGGAAGTGAAGCGCAGCTTGCGCCCGGCCTCCTGCTGCAGGGTCGACGTCGTAAACGGCGGGGCCGGACGGCGGGTGTAGGGCTTGTGCTCCACTGAGCGGACAGCAAACGGGACGTCCTGCAACGCCGTGGCGAGTGCCTTCGCGGCCACCTCATCCAAGTGCGTGACGTTCTTGCCCGTCAGTTCGCCCTTGTCGCTGAAGTCACGGCCGGAGGCCACGCGCAGACCGTCGACGGAGGCCAGCTTGGCGTTGAATTTCTCACCCGTTTCCGGGGTGAACGTGCCGGCCAGGTCCCAGTAGTTCGCGGATCGGAACGCCATGCGCTCACGCTCACGCTCCACCACCATGCGGGTCACTACGGATTGCACACGGCCGGCGGACAGCTTCGGGGCCACCTTGCGCCACAGCACCGGGGAAAGCTCGTAGCCGAACAAACGGTCAACGACGCGGCGGGTTTCCTGCGCATCCACCAGATCGGTGTCCAGTTCGCGCAGGTTTCCCATGGCGCGCTGCAGCGATTCCTTCGTGATTTCCGCAAACGTCATGCGGTGCACGGGCACCTTCGGCTTGAGTACCTCGAGCAGATGCCACGCGATGGCCTCGCCTTCGCGGTCCCCATCAGTTGCGAGGTAAAGCTCGTCGGCGTCCTTGAGCTGCGCCTTGAGCTCGGCTACCTTCTTTTTCTTGTCCGGGGAGATCACGTAATACGGCTTGAAATCGTGGTCAAGGTCGACGGCGAACTTGCCGATCGAGGTCTTCTTCAGCTCCGCTGGGAGCTCGGAAGGCTGCGGAAGGTCACGGATGTGGCCGATCGAAGCCTCGACGACGAAACCCTCGCCCAAGTACTTGGCGATGGTCTTGCTTTTGGCAGGGGACTCTACGATGACGAGCTTTTTGCCGGTCTTGGGCTTGCTGGCTGCTGCCTTGCTGGGCACGGTACTCCTACAGGGAATGAATGGGGGTCGAACGGCGTCCCCCAGAGCCTAGTTCACCATATTTTAACCGTGAACGCGTATTGCGCAGAAATCCGCGGGGAAAAATCAGGACCCGAACACGGCGTTTATTCGTTCTCGTCGTCAAAGGAAATGGCCTTGATGGTGGCCAGTGCGGAGAGCTCTTGCAGGAGCGTGCCACGTGGTGCAAGGCCCTCGATTTCCAACTCGACTTCAACAAGATTGGCTCCGTTGGGGCTGCTTTCCTCGTTCACGCCCCGGCCCAGCACGCCATTGCCTGAGTGGTCCAGGGGCTGGGTGGAAAAGCCCTGGATCTGAAAGCCAAGGCTCGTGCACCTCTGCAGGATTTCCCGCAACGCGCCTGTCCCGTCTTCGTAGGTCACCTGCAGGGCATGGTAGCGCCGGCCCGACATCCGCAGCCGGGCAATGATCCTGGCATACACCACAACCACCAGGAAATATGCGCCTGTGACAAACGCCGCAGGCAGCACCAGTCCCGCCCCGGCGGCCGATCCCACAGCGGCCGTGAGCCAGATCGAGGAAGCCGTGGTCAGCCCACGCACCTTGTTCCGGCGCACAAACACCAGGCCGGCACCGATGAAGCCTATGCCCGTCACAATCTGGGCGGCCACCCGGGAAGGATCCAGGACGACAAGATTCACATCCAGCACATCGGAAAAGCCGTATTTGCTGACCACCATGAACAGCGCCGCACCCAAACCGACCAGGGCGTGAGTGCGCATGCCAGCGGATTTGTTGTTGACCTGCCGTTCGAGCCCAATCAGGGTCGGAAGCACGACGGCGGCCAGCAGGCACAGCAAGATGGCCCACCACGGGGCGTTGCTTCCCAGGACCATGCGGCCTCCTCAGCGTTGCTCCCACGGTACCCGCACCACACAACCCCCACCACTCATTCGATTCCGCTGGCTGTCTTCAGGTTCAGGCAGGGAGCAGGAAGCCGTCCCTGACCAGATTGCACACCTCTTCGTAGAGGTTGGTGGAAAACTCGGCGTCGGGGCGTTCCAACAGGACTGCGAGCGCACCGATCAACTGCCCCACCGTGAGTTCACCGTCGCTGGCGGAGGCGAACCCGGCCAGTTCGGTGCTGAGCAGGTTTGTGCGGCGCAGCCCGGCGCCCTGCCGCAGCAGGATCACCCCCGGATGTTCGGCCCCCGGGCGCTGGTGGCGTTCCTCGGTAACGTCCTGCGCCACCACCAGGAGCTCATCCATGATGGATTCCCGCTCTTCGAGCCAGCTTTCACGGTCCAAAGTGGCTGCCAGGTGGGGCCCCACGGGTTGTTCGATGGGGTATAGGATTTCCTCGAAGCGGGGTTCCTGGGCCGTCTCCCCCGCGGCGGGGCGGCGCAGCAGGATGTAGCCAAATCCCACACCGGCCACGTTGCGGGAGTCGAAATCGAGCATGTAGTCCTCGTAGGCGGCAGCGTAGGCGTCCGAGTCCCGTCCCTGGGAGGCATCCTGCAGCCACGTTTCGGCGTAGCTGCCGGGGCTGACCTGCTCGCGCTGGATGAACCACGCCTGCGTCCCTTCGGCAACCCACTGCCGGGGGCGGGCCGACCACTCACCGGGCGCGCCGGCGTCGTGCTTGGCTGTCTGGATCTCCCAGTTCCCCAGCATTTGTCCGATACCGCCGGGAGCAAGGACGCTTGGCAGTTCGCGCACCAGACTCTCGACGATCGCGTCCCCTGCCAGCCCGCCGTCGCGGTAGGTGAACTGATCGGTGCTGTGCTCGCCGCGGTGCCGGGGCGTGATGACGAAGGGCGGGTTGGAGACGACCAGGTCAAAGCTCTCCCCGGCCACGGGTTCCAGTAGACTGCCCAGGCGCAGCGAGACGCGCGGGCTGGTGTTGCTGGTGTCGAAGTCGGCTGCGCCCAGGCCCAGTGCCGGGGCGTTCAGGACCAGGTTGAAGCGCGTGAACGCCAGGGCGCGCACGGAAATATCGGTGGCAACGACGGTTTTTGCGTGATGCAGCAGGTGGAAAAGTTGAATGCCGCAGCCCGTCCCCATGTCTAGGGCTCGGTCCACGGGGCGCCGGATGGTCCCTTGGGCCAGCGTCAGCGACGCCTGCCCGATGCCCAGCACGTGGTCGTGGCGCAGCACGCCGGGGCGCTGGTGGGCGCCGAGATCGCTGGCCACCCACAGGTTGGTGTCTTCCCCGCCTGCCCCATCAGCAGGCCAGCCGTAAGGGCGCAGGTCTACGGCGGCGCGCACCATCTCCGCAGTGGTGTTGTCGGGGCTGGGCGCCGCTTCAATGAGCCCCGCTGTCGTCAGCGCTTCAATGTCAAGGCTGGGCAGCGCCGTGGCCAGCTCCTTGGCGGGAACACTGTGCGCCAGCAGCCACAATCGCACGACGGCGGCCAGCGGCTCCGTGCGCCCGCGCAGCACCAGCACGGCCGGCACCGTTTGGTCCCGGCCCAGCGCCAGGTGGGCTTCCTCGCCGAGAATCCCCGCCACGCCGTCGACCGTGTAATCAAGGGCCAGCAGGTCTGTTGCCAGGGCGGACAGGAGGTCCGGGTTGTCGCTGCACGGGGCGTCGGGCACGGTGGAGAAATCAGTCATGCACCAAGCTTAACCAGTCCGGTGTGGCTCTAGATGACGGCCGGGGCGAGCTTGCCAGAAGTGTGCCGTGGCTATTGTTGTAGTTTTTCCCCGGCAACGGGTGGGTGAACTTCAGCGCGGACCAGGTTGCATCCACGCTCAGGCAGGTGCTTTCGACCAAACCGTGCGAGTACCCGATCCTTATGACTGCCGGAAGGGTAAGGTCGGTGCCGAGCTGCTTTGCTTTGGGCCAGGACACCCACAGCATCCCCGATGGCGCCAGGTGCGCCTTCAGGGCGGGAAAAGTCTCGCTCATCCCGGCTTGCGTGGTGGTGAATAGATGCAGGTAGCCGAACTTGCCGCTGACTTCCGATGCTATTTCCAGCGGCGGCAACTGCATAGCTCTATGGCAGACGGCGGGGCTGCCAGCAGGAATGCACGACTTCCCGACTTCACACCCATTTTCTGTGCGACCATGCGGTACGGACGCTGTGGGTTTCCTTGAGTAGGTTCTGTGGCGTTCACGACCGGTTCCTCTGCGCATGGATTCCCAGGTGGTGCGGATTGTGCATAATGCCCAGGATATTGCCGAGCGGGTCTGTGGCCAACAGTTTCGTGGACCACCTTGCTACCTCCGATACGTCGTTTGCAGAGAAGCTGACGGTAGCCATTCCACTAAACATGATTTCGGTCCTTTGCTCGCAGCGGTGGTTTGACGGGTGTCTTGACGAGTTGCCGGTTTGCCGCGTCGGTAACCACAAGCACGAGGCCCACGCCGCCGCCGCCACCGTCGCACTCGACCCCGCGCCATGGCGTGAGGCTGACCGCATCATTGCACTAATTGTTACCCAACTACCTGCTCAGCGGCCTGATGCTTTCGAACTGTCACGGGAGTGGAGTCACGTCGTGGATGAGGACGGGCGTGTGCGCATGCGAGTCACCGCGTCCATTGCATTGTCGATCGCGGAGCAACTCGCTGGCTGGGGCAGCGCAGTCGAGGTGCTGGAACCCGAGAACGTCAAAGCCCATCTCGCCCGCTTGGGCGCGGAACTCGTGAACCTGTACGCGCCGGCATCCTCGCAAATTCCAACGGCAGGCGGACAATGTCCACGGTAGGGTTGACCTATGGATACAGCGTCTGATCGAGATGATGGCGGAACGTCCAGCGGCCCGTTGATTCTGCACTTGGGGCATGAAGAACTCATCATTCGCCAGCGCTACGAAACGATCAGCATCGTGAACGATCTGTTGATCGGGTGTTGGTTTCTGGTGGGGAGTTTCTTCTTCTTTTCTCCGTCACTGACCAATGTCGGTACATGGCTGTTCGTGGTGGGCAGCATAGAAATGCTGATCCGGCCGGCCATCCGCTTTACGCGGAGGGTGCATTTGCGCCGTTACCATCCGGATCTCCCTGGAATTGGCGACGGCGGCCACGACTTTTAGCCTGAAGCTACGTCCGTGCCATGGAGGCGTCGGCATCGAGGTCGGTGGGGTTCTCGGCGTCGATGATCAGCCCGCACCGGTGTGACCTTGATCAGGTCCAGGTTGAGTTGGGGTACTGGCTCGCCCGTTCCCTACTCAACTTCGGTCCCGAACCACCAGCGATGGCCTTCTCGGTCGCGGACGCCGTATTCGCGACGCCCGTAGGGCTGGTCCTGTGGCATCTGCTCGATCATGGCCCCCGCAGCACGGGCACGTTCATAGTGTGTGTCGACATCCTCGACGAGGATGGCAAGCCCACCGAAGGCAAGTTGGTGCGAGCGGGGTGAGGACAAGTCATGCTCAGGGGTTTCCCGATGCAACCAAATTGGTCCTCCGTTCGCGTAGACCTCGCCGTGGACCACCTGGCCGTCGTCGCTGCGGTGGAGGGGGCCCGGTTCAAAGCCGAAGGCCTCGCCGAGGAAGCTCAGGGCAGCTTCTATGTCGGCATAAACCAAGATCGGCGTGATGTTTGGCGTGGTGGGCATTGTTCCATCTCCTTCGCACAACAATTCCAACTTTTTCGCGTCAGCGGACCAACCCTCGGAAGGTTTGCGAGGCTAGCGCCGAACCCGGGCCCAGTTGAAGAGTCCGTGCTTGGATCGCATCGGCCCACTCTACGCCGATAGGGCGCAGGATGCCTTTCCCCTGCACCATTCTGGGCGAACCCTGTCAGCCTGGTGCAAGCAGCGCGCGGACGGCGGCGAGCATGTTAACAGGGGCCAGCACCGAGACAAGGTCGCCCGCACACAACTCCACGGATCCCGCAGCCAGTAGAGCCTCTTCTCCACGCCGCACAGACAGCACGATGACGCCGTCGGGCAAGCCGCGCTCGGCCAGCGTATGTCCTGCCAACGGGGAGGACTGCGCCATCCTGATGTACGTGATCCCGGAGTCAGCGCTGACTTGCGCCACGATCCGCTCATCGGAACGCAGGGTCGCGTGGTAGGCACGCACCACATCGCCGATGGCGAGGATTCCGCTGACGCGATGCTCGTCGTCCAACACGGTCAGCCACCCGTGTCCCTCCGGCAAGGCGTCAATAGCCTCGCCCAGGTCGGCGCCGTCTGACACAGTCGGGGCTGCAGCATCAACGCACCGCTCAATAGTCGTGTCATCATCTGCGGTGAGCTTGCGCAACACGGCCATATAGACAGTGCCCTGAAAGCGGCCGTCGGTGTCGACGGCGGGCGCCCCTGGCACGAACGCAGTCTCCAACTGAGTGATGGCATTGGATACCGTCATGTCGGTGGTCAGAAGCACGCGGGGCTTGACGGCGGCCTCGGCTACCCCGACGCGACCCAGAAGCGGCAAGCCAATGTGCAGCCGCGCGGATTGCGCCTCGGTGCGGTCAAGCAACTGACTGCGATAGATGGTGGCATCCGTGCGGCGCACCATCAGGTAGGCGATGCCAACAGCCACCATAGCCGGCCCGAGGATCGTGAGGGTCCCGGTCATTTCCGCGACCATCAACATGACGGCCAGAGGTGCGCGGGCAATGGCACCAAAGCACGCCATCATTCCGACGATCACGAACGGGGCCGGGGAGAGCGGCACACCCATGCCCTGTCCCAGTGGCTCCACCAGCCGCCAGAGCGCAGAACCGGCGAAGCCGCCGATCACTATGCCGGGACCGAAAATTCCCCCTGATCCGCCTGTTCCAATTGACAGCGAGGTCGCGAGGATCTTCGCGAACGGCAGCACGAGCACGATCCATAGTGGCAGCGCCATCAGCGTTGAACGATCCAAGGCCTGCTGCACCCAGCCATAGCCGGTGCCCAGTACCTGTGGGACAGCCAGCGCCAACAGTCCGACGGCCAGTCCTCCGATCGCGGGACGCAACATTCTGGGCACTTGCAACCGCTTGCTCAATCCAGCAATCGAGTAATAGGACTTTGCGTACGCCAGACCCACGAGACCGGCAGCAACTCCGATCACCGCGAACCACAGCAGTTGGATCGGCTGATCAAAGCGGTAGTTAGAGGCGGTGTAGCCGAACAAGGGCGTGAAGCCCTGAAACAGTCCCCACACCGTGTAGCCGACACTTGACGAGATCAGGCCTGGAACGAGGGCCTTGACCTCGAAATCCTCGCGATATATGATTCCGGCGGCTAGTACCGCACCGCCCAACGGCGCACCGAAGATTGCCCCGATGCCGGAGCCGATTCCCATTGACACAGCGATGCGCCCATCTTCCGGTGACAGATTCAGGGTGCGGGCCAGCAATGATCCGAACCCGGCGGAGATCTGTGCCGTGGGGCCTTCACGGCCCCCTGATCCGCCCGACCCGATGGTGATGGCGGATGCAATCATCTTCACGATGACTGCGCGGGAACGGATCATGCGCGGGTTGCGGTGCACCGCGTCGATGGCGGCATTGGTCCCGTGGCCTTCTGCCTCGGGGGCAAAAATGTACACGATCGCGCCGGACAGCAACCCGCCCAAGCACACTATGATGGGGATCAACCACCATGTAGGGAAGTGCGGGGTACCCAAAAAACCGTCTTCGGCCGCAGGTTGTGGGACGAAATATCCACCGATCAAGCCCAAAAAAACGTGGCTTGCCAAGCGGAGCAGTGAGTAAAATGCAACGGCACCCAAGCCTGCGATGATGCCAATAAAGGTGCCCAGCACCAACCACTTCTGAAGGTACCCTGCATAGCTGACCCACCTGCCGAGGCCGGCGCCAACGCCACGCAATCGCACACGTATGCTCAAGTGTGGAGCGCTAACCGTCGTCATCGCTGTCGGTGCAGCCTAGTGCCCAGTAGTACGCTGGCACTCATTGCTAGGGCTCTTCGCATGCGATCTCCTTGGTATCAAGGATAGTCTCAATCGGCCTCTGTGCAGCCTTGGTACGGCGGGGTTTTAAACCCGGACTCCCTGCTGGCAGGGGTGATAGTGGCCGGTCAGTATCGGGTCACTGCCAGAAACGATGCTGGCACCAGCTCCGCTCCTTTCACGTTCTTGAGGAACTCCGGTTCGATCGGAAGGTCCGAGCGCAGCACGCTGATTTCTCCTGTTGACTCGAGGATCACGCAGGCAACTTCCGAGCGGCTGCGGATGCCGGCCAGACGCAGCCGGGCAGTGATCTCGGCCTCGGAGACATGGGTTCTTCGCAGATTCGCCGCAACGAATTCGCTCCCCGCCATGAGTAAGTATGCGCTGTTGTTGACCGCAGCATGGCCCTTGGGGAAGCGGCGCAACTGCCCGGTGAGTGCCTGCAGCACCAGCAGTGTGACAAGACCCAAGGCGCCAGCCACCAGTGTGGGGGTGTAGCCGAGGATTGCGCGTCCGACGACGGCCCCAAGCGCCACGGCCGCGGCCAGATCGAAACTGGTCAAGGTCGCCATCGTACGTTGTCCCATGAACCTGATCAGCAGCAGCACGAGTGCGTAGAGTGCAACTGCGGAGAGCACCACACGGGCCGCATCGCCCCAAGTCAATCCAAAATCATTCCACATGGTGATACCTTCCTCAGGAACCTGTTTCGCTTCCGTCAAGAGAGCGAATGTGGGCTGCATTGCCACTGATAGCAGGTTTGTATCGATCAAGGTCGGGGCCGTGAACCAAGTCCACGGCCACCTCAAGCAGTGACGCCAAGGCGTCGTTAGGCAGCCCAGCGGCATGAAGCGTAATGGCTTCGAAAACTCGCAACGCAGCGGATTCCGGAAACTTCTTGCGGGCTGCTGCAAAAACCTTACGTGATTTCTCGTACTCGCCCACGTTTCTGAGCGTCGATCCGTACTGAACGTAGCACCGGCGAAGCAGATCATCCGCCAACCCGGCTGCAAGGGCGCTCTCGTAGAATCCAAGTGCCGTTTCTTCCATACCTGCCGTGTCGTAAGCACCGCCGACTTCGTAAAGCACCCTGGCATTATCGAAATGGGACGCATGGATCAGCAGCAAAGCATCGATCGTGGGCCGCATATTGCCCCGGTCCCGGTCAGAGATGATACGGTCCAGCTCGTGGTCCAAAGTCATGATACCCATTCTCCCACGCAGGTTAAAGGGAGCGCAGTCAGGCGCTGCAGCCTTGAGGGCAGAGCAGCGTTTCCGGGGCGCTGGCGCAGTTGGCGCAGTAGAGGTTCAGGTTGCGACAGCTGAGGTTCGAGCAGTTTTCAAACTTGTTGCTGGGATTGTTGCAGCGGATGCAGTGGCCGATTTCTTTGGCTTCGTCGCTAAATTCCATGTGCATACGCTTGTCAAACACGTAAAGCGAGCCTTCCCACAGGCCCTTGTCCTTGAACGTTTCGCCATAGCGGACTATGCCGCCGTCCATCTGGTAAACCTCCTTGAAACCACGGTTGACCATAAGAGAGCTGAGGACTTCGCAGCGGATGCCGCCGGTGCAGTAGGTGACAACTGGTTTGTCTTTGAGGTCGTCATACTTGCCGGAGTCCAGTTCCTTGATGAAGTCATGGGTGGTGGCAACGTCCGGGACAATGGCGTCCTTGAACTTGCCAATCTGGGCTTCAAAGGCATTGCGGCCGTCAAAGAACACCACTTCTTCACCCTTGGAACCCTTTTCGGCGACGAGCTCGTGCAGTTCTTCGGGCTTGAGGTGCTTGCCGCCGCCCATCACGCCGTTCTCATCAATTTTGAGTTCTCCCGGGGCGCCAAAACTGACAATTTCCTCACGGGCTTTGACGCTCAGGCGCGGGAAGTCCTCGCCTGAGCCGTCGGACCACTTGATGTCAATGTTCTTGAAGCTCGGGTACTCGCGGGTGGATTTTAGATATTGTTTGAGGTCCTTGATGTCGCCGCCGACGGTCGCGTTGATACCGTCCTTGGAGATGAGGATGCGCCCCTTGAGGTTGAGCTTTTCGCACAGTGCGCGCTGCCAAAGCTTGATCGCTTCCGGATCGCTGAGAGGAGTAAAGCCGTAAAAGAGCACAATTTTGTTCAAAGCCACGTGTTAAAGCCTACGTTGTGCAAACAAATGCTTCAGCTTTTTGGTGCTCGCTCCCGCCATCCGGACATAGGCTGGAGACATGATGGTTGGTTCCACGGAGCTTGCAGCCCACGCAACAGCATGGTTCACGGGTTGGAGTGCGCTGCGGAGCTATCAAAGTCGCTCTGGACCCGACTTCTGTGCAGCCCTGCGCTTGGACAGCACCGGCGATTGGGAGTACTTCACCGCCGCACCGACACCGGCAGCATTCGCCACCGTTGCTGCGGAAGTGACGGAGTCCGCCCAACGAGCGCTGTGCGTCATCGGACCAGATATTCATGGCTACGTCGATTTGGCTCATCAGTCAGGAATGGGAATGGTTTCCAACTCCGAACATCTGATGGCTTGCGCTATGGAGACCCAAGACAACCAAGATCCATTCCTAGGCGACCCTGAATTGTCGCTGACGGTGCGAAAAATGGGAGGGAAACGAAGTGCATCCCCCTGCCATGCACGTTTCACTGTGGCCATCATCAGGGACCATGCGGTGCTGGCCAGTGGCAGCGTGGGCATCTATGGTGAATACGCCATCTTTGATGACTTGCAGACCCACGTGGACCACCGCCGTCGCGGCTTCGGCATGTTAATGATGAGGACGCTGACGGCTAGAGCACTTGACTACCCCATCACCACGGGTTTGCTGTTGGCCAGCACCAGCGGCCAGCGCTTGTATTCCAAACTTGGTTGGCGCAGCCTGAGCCCGGTCACGGTTCTGGTACCCAAGGAACGGCTCGCGGAGATGGCCAAGCTGTGATGGACACGGTGGCACAATGATGGGGTGTCACCCAATAATTCGCTGATCTCGTTGCTGGGCGGGGGAACAAACCCTCCGCAACTGCAACATGTCCACAACATTCCGGCCAGGCAGGCAGTCAATACACCTTGGCCGCAATGGGTGCACCCTGACATAGTGCGGGCGTACTCGTTTCTGGGGGTGGACCAGCCGTGGCGCCACCAGGTGGAAGGGGCCGAGGCCGCCCACCAGGGACGCCACACCATCATCGCCACCGGCACAGCCTCCGGCAAGTCATTGGCCTACCAATTGCCAGCCATTGATGCGGTGCACAGGGCGCAGCTAAAGGTGAATGAGAACCCCGGTCTGCTCGAAACCGAAGGTGCCGTTGCCCTATACCTTTCCCCCACCAAGGCACTGGCGGCAGACCAGCTGGCAGCACTGAACTCACTGCACCTGCCCACCTTGCGTGCAGCCACCTACGACGGCGACACGGCCCCGGGTGATCGACGCTGGCTTCGCGATCACAGCAATTTCATCCTGTGCAATCCCGATATGCTGCACTTTGGTGTGCTGCCCAACCATACGTGGTGGGCGCGTTTCTTCAGACGGCTGCAATACGTGATCATCGATGAAGCCCACAGCTATAGGGGCGTCTTTGGTTCACATGTGGCGGTACTGTTGCGCCGGTTACGGAGAATCTGCGCCCACTATGGTTCCACTCCCGTGTTTATTGGGGCGTCCGCCACTTCTGCGGACCCTGGTGAGTCTTTTGCCCGCCTGATTGGTGCGCCCGTCATTACCGTGACCGAGGACTGTTCCCCCCACGGGGCCACCACAGTCGCTTTATGGGAACCTGAGCTAACGGATTTTGCCGGCGAGAACGGAGCCAAAACCCGGCGAACGTCGATTGCCGAGACTTCTGATCTGCTGGCCAACCTTGTTTCTGCGCACGTGCGGACGATCGCCTTCATCAAGTCACGGCGCGGCGCCGAAACCATTGCTTCCGTGACGAAACGCCTGTTGGAAGAGGTCGATCCGAGCCTTCCGCCACGCGTGGCTGCCTACCGTTCGGGATACCTCCCAGAAGAACGCCGAGAACTGGAGGCAGCTCTCCGGGCAGGGAACCTGCTGGGGGTTTCCAGCACCTCCGCTTTGGAGCTGGGCATCGACATCTCCGGCTTGGATGCTGTTTTGGTAGCCGGCTGGCCAGGTACCAGAGCTTCTTTCTTCCAACAGATTGGCCGAGCCGGAAGGGCCGGCCAAGACGCGCTGGCCGCTTTCGTTGCCAGCGACGATCCTCTTGACACGTTCCTGGTACACCACCCTGAGGCCATTTTTGACAGGGCAATGGAAGCCACGGTGTTCGACCCCGCCAACCCCTATGTTTTGGGTCCGCATCTGTGTGCAGCAGCCGCCGAAATGCCCCTCACCTACCAGGACTTGGACATTTTTGACGCCAGCACACCAGCCCTGCTCGATCAGTTGGTGGCGCAGGGGTACCTGCGCAAGCGCCCGAGCGGCTGGTTCTGGACCCATCCGCAAAGCGCCGCAGCCATGGTGAACCTGCGTGAAGATGGTGGTGGGCCCATCAACATCATCGAGGCAGACACCGGAGCCCTGTTGGGGACCATGGGATCACCGCAGTCCCACTATCAGGCTCACACTGGTGCCGTGTACGTCCATCAGGGCACGAACTACATGGTGCTGGAACTCAATGAGGCCGAGCATTGTGCCTTGGTCCGCCGGGGCACCCCCGACTTTTACACCACTGCCCGCGACGTCACCCAGATCGAAGTCCTTGAGTCGACGAAGCATCAGCTCTGGGGACCGGTGGAAATGCATTTTGGTCCCGTCCAAGTGCGCACCCAAGTCGTGTCCTTTCAACGCAAGGCCGTGATGTCCAACGAAGTTCTCGGCGAAGAACCGTTGGAACTGGAGGCCCGTGACCTCTTCACTAAAGCAGTGTGGTTCACCCTCGACAACGCCACTTTGTTGGCCGGTGGACTCGTGGAACCACAATTCCCCGGTGCCCTGCATGCTGCCGAACACGCGGCCATCGGGTTGCTGCCCTTGGTGGCCTCCAGCGACAGGTGGGATGTTGGCGGTGTCTCCACGGCCATGCACGCCGACACCGGCCAGCCCACAATTTTCGTTTACGACGGCCATCCCGGCGGGGCCGGCTTTGCTGAGCGAGGCTTTGACATGGCCAGAATCTGGCTCAAGGCCACCATGGAAGCCATTCAGGCTTGTGAATGCCCGTCCGGCTGCCCCTCATGCGTGCAGTCCCCCAAATGCGGCAACAAAAACAACCCCCTCGACAAGGCGGGAGCAGTCCTGTTGCTGAAGGTCCTGCTCGACAACGCACCGCGTTGACATTCAGATGGCAAGTCCCGGCACCACCTGAAAGCCGCAGGCAAAGCCAACGGACGGTACGGGCAATTGCTGCTAACGCCAATCAGCGACACCGACACGCTGACCGGATGAACGGTATCTGGAGGAGGGCCTGCCCTCGCGCTGCCGTGTGCCGGCCACGGCAGCGAAGTACCAACAGAAACTCTCACTTGAACAGAGCGGTCCCCTGCCAGCATGCACTCCTGCAATGTTGCCCCGTTCCGTTCCGAGACTTCTGCGGCGAGCTGACAGGGCATTCCTTGACTCAATCCCCTGAAGGCGTCGGCGGCGGCAAGGGCTGCCAAGTCCGCAGCGGTCGCCGCCCGCGCGGCTGCAGCGGCCGCCTGGCCAAGTCCTAGCACCAGAGCCATGAGCAGCAGCACAGCCAGGGCCAGACCGGCAGCCAGCATGGTCCCCGCGCCCGACTCATCCGTGGACATGCAGCGCTCCCCTCCAACTCATCGCGCTGGCCGAGCACTGACCAGTTGCGAGCGGGCACTCGGGAGTCCGCGCCCATCGCCACAGCGACGACTTGCGTACGGCAAATCCTCGCAGCAACGGCATGACGCCGGAATCTGAATCCACTGCCGGCGGTCGGGTGTCCGCTGATTGAGCCTTCAGCGGCCGGCCGGTGGATTCAACCCGGGCACTGGCGTGTGCGGATTGCGTCCAAGGCACAAGCCCGGATAGCGCCCCACCCACCCTGCCTTGGACCGTGACGCTCGCATAACCGCCCGAACTTCCCAACGAAACGACGGCAGTTCCTCCGGCCACGGTTGCCACAAGTTCGAGCACCTGCGCCGACGAATCACCGCGCGCCAGCGCCCTTGCACCCGCTCTGGCCCCCTCCTCCAGCCGCAGCTGGAGCATGCCCGCAGCAACGCTGAGCATCAGCAATGCCACCAGCACCGTCACGGCAGGAAGTACCACTGCCAGTTCGGCGGTCACGGATCCTCGCACGGGCTCCACCCTGCGCAGGCCACAAGAATGGACATCAGTGAGCCTCTGTCTCTTCACAACCTTCAGCTCCTCCGCTGACTCAGGTGGCCGTCGCATGATCACTTGCCCCGATTCGCTGTACTAGCTAAAAGCTCAATGCCGTGCGTATGACATTGAGCAGAAAGCCGCGGACTTCATCGCTCTTGAGAATCACGACGAGCAGTCCGGCAAACCCCACGGCAGCCAACGTAGCGATGGCATATTCAGCAGTTGCCATGCCGTTTTCCATTCCGACCCTGGCCCGCTTCGCTAGTGACCGACGGCTGCCAGCTTGGGCTCCACTGCCATGGTTCCGCACGGGTGTGCTCCGGCTTGCTCCGGGGAAGATTTCCCGAATGTTGCCGGTGTCCGTGGCACAGTGCGTGCCGGTTTTGATTTCCTGTACAGCTTCACTGCTGTTCATTTCGACTCCTTGGTTCAGGGTCCTCCTGAGCCGGAAGACCCGCCAAGGACAGTTGCACAGTCCCCGGCATCGGTACCGCCCGGGCCCACATGCGGCCGTCGGTTCACACTGAACCGGCGTCCTTGCCCAAGCTGATGAATCAACTCTTGTCCTTGTCCAGCGCTGGCGAAAGACCACTTTGCTGATTCGTGGAAGAGCCTGCGGCCAGCCGTGCTTGTGGAGGAACCCATGCGGACCTAGAACTGCGGAATCATCGCCATCACCACCGGGACAACACCCAAAGCGATAAAAGCTGGCAAGGCACAAAGTCCCAAAGGCAGCACCAGCTTCACGCCCAGCGCAGCTGCACGCTTCTCTGCAAAGCGGCCAGCCAACCGCCGACACTGCTGTGCTTCGGCGTACAGCAGCGGGGCCACTGAGGCTCCTGTCAGCGCCCCGAAACTCAAGGCGTCGTGGATTTGGATCATGTCTGCGCGCAGCAGCTTGCCGTCCCAAGAGTCATCCCAGGACGCACCAATCTCCAGACCGGCCACCACCTGCAGCAAGCACCCGCGAACTCTTGGCTCGGCCACCCCTGCCACCACCCGCAGGGCACCTTGAACGGTGAGTCCTGATTCCAATGCAGTTCCCAATAGTTCAAGCAGCAGCGGGACTGAGGCAACTCCGCTTGACGGACTAGGCGTCGCTGCGCGGCCTGAGCCAATCGCGGACCCAGCTGCCGTTCGGCCCCCGGGATTCGTGCTACGACGCTGTGCGCACGCAACCAAGCCTCCACCGTCCATCCCGGCAGGTCCGCCCCACACGCTCAAAACCGCCAGAGCCGACAATACAAAGACCAACACTGCGGCCATGCTCACCACCCCCGGCCGGACGCGAAGGCTCTCTTCAGCTTGTTAGCCGCCGCACTTTGCCTCGGCGTGAGTTCCGGAGGACGGGCAGCACCAGTGATCATCCGCGCAGACCAGATCCTTCCAACCAGTGAAAACAGGACACCTGCGGCCAGCACCGCCCAGCCAAGCGGGCTGCCCAACAATGCACCGATTGGATCCACTCCCATGACGATGCCCAGCCCCAACCCAATAGACGGCAGCCAGCTCAATAGCCTTACTGTTGCGCGTGGTCCTGCGAGTGCAGTTTCTCGCAACGCAACAGCATCCTGTTCTGCTTCGATGGCCTGTGCAAGGCGGTCAAGGATTGCGGCGACGGGTGCCCCACTGCCCTCGCACACTTCAAAGCAGGCAGCCACGTCAAGCCACATTCTGTGCTGTTCCGCTGTCATGCCCGGCCCACGCCTGCGGATTCTTAGTCGTCCAGAGGGCACGGTTGCCATACCGCAGGAATTTCGTATGGCTGCTGCAGTGGGCATCCCCATCAATGTTGCCCGCTGCACCGCAAGCACCATCACAAGGACGGCATCGTCGGGCATGCCAACGGCACTCCCCTCCGCACGGAACGGTGGAACAGCAGGGCTAGCTGTGGGGCTCCGTGCCTGCTGCATCGCCAGCACCGGGGCCAAGGCTCCCCACACCATGGGCCCCGACCGGCCCGCAGCCAACAGCGACGCCAGCTGCCGAACCAGCCGGGGAAGCGATTCGGCTGCGTTCAGTCCGGTACGGCCGGTTGCTTTGCGAGCACTCCCATCTCCGCCATGATGGGGAACACGCCAAGTTGAGCCTCCAAGGACAGCAAGGAAGCATGCTGCCGCGGCCAGTGCGAAGACCAATAGTGAGCTCATGTCGGCACACCGAAGTGCTGGGCTGCATCGGGAACGAGCGGAACGTCGTCGTGCGTCAAACTCAACTTTTCAGCCAGTGCCAGCCAAGCGGGGCCCTGCACCAATTCGGTGGCACCCTCCGGCGTTGTGTGGCGGGAAAGCGCCGTCACCACTTTCATCCGGCTCTCACGTAGATCGACCATGGCAATCTCAGCGACAACGCGACCACCGTTTGTGCGCGTCAGGTGGATGACCACGTCCAGTGCGCTGGCAGCCTGCAGAAAAACTGCCTCAGGGCTCAGTCCGGCGAGCGCACCCAGAGCTGCCAGACGCGCTGGCACGTCGCCGGCACTGTTGGCATGGATGGTTCCCCCACCTCCGCTATGGCCGGTGTTCATCGCCATGAGCAGTTCACGCACTTCTCTGCCGCGGCATTCGCCAACAATCAACCGACCTGGATTCATGCGCAATGCTTGGCGCACCAGTTCCGCCAAATCCAAGGCCCCGGCCCCTTCGGCGTTTTCATGGCGGGCCGCAAGTGTCACCACATGCGGGTGCTCCGGCTCCAGCTCAGCCGCGTCTTCTATGAGCACCAACCGTTCTGCGGCCGGGCACAATCCCAGGAGGGTTGAAAGCAGCGTTGTCTTCCCAGCCCCAGTTGCGCCGCTAATCAGAAAGTTCAGCCTACGCTCAACGATGGCGGCCATCACCTGTCCCATCAAAGGTTCCACGCTGCCTGCTTCGACCAGCTGGGCGAGTGTGAGCACAGTTCGGCGCTTAATCCTGATGGACAACAGCGTTCCGGCGGTCGAAATGGGCGGCAGCACGGCATGAACTCTGTACCCGGCGGAAATTCTCACATCCACGCACGGGCTGCTCTCATCCAGCCTGCGTCCGCTGCTTGCCACGAGCCTCACTGCAAGGGCACGGAGTTCACTCTCATTGGAAAATCCCACAGGCACCCGTTCCGGTCCGGCCCCACGGTCCTGCCACACCGAATCAGGTGCATTGACGAAAATATCTGTGACGGCTGGATCATTCACCAGACCTTGGAGGGGGCCAAGCCCGTTGAGTTCAGCTGCGATCCGTTCCATGGCCACGAGCGAGCCAGCCGCCCCCAGCAACCGTCCACTTTCCCGAACAGCGGCTGCGACCTGTAACTCCGTCACCGGACCAGGCTGCGCCAAAACGTTGCGCCGGACAGCCTCGAGCAACTGTAAATCGATTGCCCCGTCCCAAGGACTGCGCACGCCGCCGTTGGGCAGCGGCATGCTCATGGGAGCCTCCGCTCCGTGGTCCGCCCATCATTTGTGGACTCCCCAGCCATCCATTCCAAGACACTGGAGACAAGCCTTCGCACTGCCCGGCGCCGCAGAAGCTCGGGCAGACGCTGGGCTTCCAACGCCTCGGCCACCCCACGCAGCGCAGGAACCCAACCCACCAGAGGCAGCCCAACGGCAGCAGCCACCATGGCCGCATCAAGCCCCTCAGCCAGTGGTCCACGCACGACCGCGGCAGCGGGCATGGGCGCCATGGTCGCCAGCATGTGCAAGGTTGCTGCTGCAGCCCGAATACGGCCCGGAACCACCACGGCCAAGCCGTTGCATTGCGGGGTAAGCTCCGCAAACGCTTCAGTGTTGCGGCCCAAGTCAACCACCACAAGGCCATACGCCCCACGGGCAGCCCGCATGACTTCCCCCGCAGCAGAGCGTGCCCCGGATCCTGGCCCGGCGCGAGCATTCCTGTCCTTCCACAGCTGCGCCGTTCGCAGCACCTCCGGTGACCCGGTGGATACCGCGGCCCAGGGCTCTGCGGGTGGCATGGGCCCGGCGGATTCCTGCTGAAAACCGCTACCCCAGGAAAGCAGGGACAGGTTACCCAGCTGCGGCAGGGATATGGCGAGATGCTCCGGGTTGATCGCCCCGGATGCCTGCAAAAGCTCCTGCCAGCGCAGGCCAGGCACGTCAACGGCCGCCAATGCGGTGCACAATCCACCTCCCCAAGGGTCGCCGTCGACGAGCAGCGTCCGGGTGCCAGCCGCCGCAGCCCCTGCCGCAATCAAGATGGAAAGCGTGGATGCCCCAGCCCCGCCACAGCCACCTGCAACACCCAACACTCCCGCCCCAGCGACGGGATTGCGCAAGAAACTCAAGTAGTTGGCCAACCACGGTGCTGAATCAGGCAAAATGGCCACCCTGTCAGCGCCCATCCGCTCAGCCTGCTGCCACATCTGCGCCGCGTCCGCGCAGAAGCCCACTACTGCTGTGGGCCCGCGCCATCCCGCAAGTCCTGCATCAATGGCTGCACCGGAGAGTATCTCCGCGTCGAAAAGCACAGCAGCAACGTCATCCCACCTACCCGCCACCTGTTCAAGGCTTTGCCCGACCAACAGTTCAACAGCCGCAGCTGCGCTGACCTTTCCAACAGCCCCCTGCAGCTCTGCGGACGCCGAGAGCAGCACAACCGTGGTGTCTCGGTGCGGCAGCCACGGCGCCACTGCCGGGCCGGGCGAAGGAATCTGGCTGCTTCTCATGGCACAACTGTGCTCTTGCCTTCGCAGCAACTCCATCGTGCATAGCCCGAAAGTGGAGAAGTTGGACGTTGGGGAAGGCTGTGGAGGAATAGGCAGGCATTCATCGGGCCCACAGTGGAGAATAGAAACTATGTACGCATTGTTGGCCAAGGGCTCCGCTGCTTCCACCGCCGTGATCCAGCTCAGGCACGACGACGGCACACCAGCATCAGATATCCGAACAGTCACCCATGCCGCCTTGGAATCAGCCGTACGTGAGACTGAGGCCGCCCACCATCCTCGCTGGGTGTGGGACAGGGCTGCCAGCTGGTACCCGGAGTTGCTGGCCACCAATGTGCGGGTGGAAAAATGCCATGACTTGGCTTTGTGCCAAAGCATTCTGCTGCACTCCGAATTTGCCGCAGCCAGCGCTTACCGCGAACATGCCACAGCCTTGCCACGCGAGGCCGATCCGGCCCGCCAAACCTCCATCTGGGGTGCAGCCGGTGCCGGTCAGGAAAGCCTGTTCGACGCCCCGGCCACCGTCGCCGCCCCGCAGGCTTGGGATCTCGACACCGTGGCTCGGGAACTGGGCGCCCAAAAAGCTGCCGTTGCTTCCTCCACCCACCCTGGCAGGCTCACACTTTTGCTCATTGCCGAATCTGCAGGTGCTTTAGTGGCTGCGGAGATGCAATATGAAGGCATCCCTTGGAGGGAAGACCTGCACAGGAGGCTGCTCAATGACCTGCTTGGCCCGGAACCCGTCAACCATGCCCACCCGGAAAAGATGGAGATGCTGGCGGCACAGTTGCGCACCGCCTTGAACGCGCCATCATTGAATCCGGACTCTCCGCAAGATCTGATCCGGGCGCTGCACAAGGCTGGGATCGGTGCGAAATCGACCAGGAGCTGGGAACTGATGGAGTTCAAGCACCCTGCCATCGAACCCCTGCTGGCGTACCGAAAACTCAGCCGACTTTTCACCACCAACGGCTGGAATTGGCTTCGCCAGTGGGTGCGGGAGGGTCGTTTTCATTCCGAGTACGTGGTGGGTGGAGTGGTGTCGGGGCGGTGGGCTTCCCGCGGGGGCGGAGCTATGCAGATTCCAGCACAGATAAGGGGCGCAGCCGTCGCGGATCCTGGATTCACCTTGATTGTGGCCGATGCAGCCCAACTCGAGCCCCGAGTCCTGGCTGCACTGGCCCAAGACACGGCCATGGCCGCAGCAGGCCAAGACCCGAGCGGTGCGAACGCGGACCTCTACGCCGGCATTGCAGCCCAAGGCTTTGGCGGTGACCGCAGCATGGCCAAAATTGCGCTGCTGGGCGCCATTTATGGCTCCACCACTGGAGAATCAGGCAGGCTGGTGCCGCAACTTGCCCGCATGTACCCCCTGGCATTGGACTATGTGGAACAAGCCGCCCGGGCAGGTGAACGCGGCCAGTGTGTGAGCACCTTTCTCGGGCGCAGCACCCCTCCCACCACTCAGGAGTGGCACGATGGCCAGCGCAGCTCCTCTGCCGAGGAACAACGCCGAGCAGAATCCGCTGCCCGCTCCCGGGGCCGCTTCACCCGCAACTTCGTGGTCCAGGGAACAGCCGCTGAATGGGCCCTTTGTTGGCTGGCTGAATTACGACGTCGGCTCCGGGCCTTGGCGGCCAGCTCGCCTGAGGTTGGGGGCGTGCAGGTGGACGGCACCCCTCAGCTGGTGTTCTTCCTACACGACGAAGTCATGGTCCACTGCCCCACTCCTCTGGTAGAGGAAGTCACTCGGTTGGTACACGAATCCTCACAGGCAGCCACGGAATTGATCTTTGGCAGGATCCCGCTGGAATTTCCTGTCAATGTCAGTGTTGTGCAATGCTATGCCGACGCAAAATAAGGGTTTTTCGTTGCCCCGCCCGGTTGGGTTCTGTGCCAGCTAGATGGGTGCAGGGATTTCCCGGTTCTCATCCCACGGCACTGCCCACTGCAAATCGTTAAAAACGTAGTTCAGTATCCCAGCAGTGAAGCCCCACACCACCACACCATTGACCACAAATGCCGGCCCTTTGTAGTTGTGGCCTTCACGTGCCAGAACAGCAGTGAAACGGTTTTCAGGATCCAGCAGGTCCCTTACTGGCACTCTGAAAACCTGAGCCGACTCGCCATAGTCGACGACGTCGACGGGGCTTTGCCTGGACCACCAACCGAGCACAGGAGTGACCAAAAAATTACTGATCGGCAGGGGCACATCAGGCAGCAGACCCAGGACGTCAACCCCCAACGGGTCCAGTCCGGTTTCCTCCTGCGCTTCCCGCAAGGCTGCAGCCATGATCGAGGCATCATCAGGCTCCACTCCCCCACCCGGAAAGGCAACCTGCCCGGGGTGGTCCGTGAGAGTTGTAGCGCGCTCAATGAGCAAGATGTCCAGATCAGCCGACACCAACGGCTTGGCCGAAGCGGCTGGCACGTCGTCCAGTGCCCCAAACAACATCAGCACGGCCGCTTTGCGGGTTGTTGCACCATCCACCGGGGGCTGCCAATCGGAGGGGCGCCCCAGCCGTTCGGTGCCAGGGAGTGCCGCACCCAAGGCAGCCTTTTCTGCCAAGGCCACCAGATCTGTGTAGGCGCTCACAGCTTGACGTTCTTGACGTTCTTGGCTTCTAATTCAGCGGATCGGACCGCCCGTTGGGACTCCTGACGGTACTGGGCCGCATTGCCCACGTCAGCGAGCATGCGTGCCAGCAGTTCCTCCTGCCCGGGTGCCAGCTCGTACTTGAGCAGCTTCGCAGCCTTCAACGGATCCACTTCACCGTCCCCGTACGACGGGCAAAGGTGTGCAATGGGGCAGGCACCGCACGCGGGCTTGCGGGCATGACAGATCCGACGTCCATGGAAAACAACGCGGTGTGAAACCATCGTCCAGTCTTTGCGTTCAAACAAAGCCGCGACATCCGCCTCAATCTTCACCGGATCCGTGGACTCGGTCCAGCCAAAACGGCGCGCAAGGCGAATGAAGTGCGTGTCCACGGTGATGCCTGGTACCCCGAAGGCATTGCCCAGCACCACGTTGGCAGTCTTTCGCCCAACTCCGGGCAGCGTGACGAGAGCATCGAGGGAACCTGGCACCACGCCGTCATGCTCATCAACCAGGCGCGTGGCCAGGGCCAACAAATTTGCGGCCTTGGCCCGGTAAAACCCGGTGGATTTGACCAGTACTTCAAGTTCAATCTGCCGAGCCTGGGACATCGCCAGCGCTGTGGGAAACCTGGCGAAAAGTCCGGGAGTGACCGCATTGACGCGAATGTCGGTGGTTTGCGCCGAAAGCACCGTGGCAACCAGCAGCTCGAACGGGTTCCGGAAATCAAGTTCGGCGTGAGCATAAGGGTACAGCCGCGCCAACTCACGATTAATTTTCCGGGCTCGGCGCTTGCGTCCCAGCGCCGTTTCCCCGGCAACAACAACCATGGGCTACTGGCTGTCCGAAGCGCGCTCTATCCCCACCAGATCAAGCAGAACACCTGTCTTGCCGTGGCTGTCCTGCACGATGAAACTGTTTCCGCGGTCCTCAAGGGCCAAGATCCATGTTCCGGGAACCAGCTTGAAGAGGAATTTGCGGGTCTTCTCGTCAATCACGTTTTGTGGACGGTCAACGGCAAACCAGAACGGTTCAACGCTGATGGGTGCAGCCGTGGACCTCGGGTTGACGGTGGCTCCGATGCTTTCCTTCGTCGCTCCTGCCACCTGCGGATTCAGCGTGGTGGCGGCTGCACTGCCCTGCTTCGTGCCGCTTTGGTTCGAGGTGCCCTGTTTCGTGCCGCTTTGCTGTGACCCGCTCTGGCGAGGGCCGCTACCGGTTGCGGCGCCAGCGGGAGTCGATTCGACGGCAGGCTTGTTAGCGTCAGGAGTCTTTGCCGGATCCTGCTTGGCGGCCGACTTCGCTGTGGAAGCGCTTTCGGTTCCAGCCGGTGTGCTTGCTGCGGACTTGGTTGCGGCGGACGCAACTGGCACTGCTGCGGCAACCGACTGTGCTGCTGCGCTGCTCGTTGCCCCGGCTCCGGTTCCGGTTCCGGTTCCGGTTGAGAATGCTGCAGGTTGGTCTGCCCCCGTGCTGGAACCCGCAGCAGCGGCTGGTTTGGCCGCGGTGGATTGGGCCGCGCCGCTCTGGGACTGGCTGGTTTCCTTCGCCGGAGTGAAGATCCGGCCAGCGGATGCATGGCTGGAGGCCTGCGCACCTGCCCAGCCACCAGCACCCTGCACGCCGGACGCCCCTTGGTTGCCCGTCCCCTGCGTGCCCTGGCCGGTGCCAGCTTGTGCACCCTGTTGGGTGCCGCCCTGGCCTAAGCGGGCTCCGGCGGCGTCCGCGGGCTTGGTTGCAGATGGCCGCTTGAGTGCAGGAACGGCATCCCGCGCTGCCACGTGGGCAGGAATTTCGGCGCGGCCAACAAAGTCGGAGGCCAACATGGGGATCCACTGTGCGCAAGCCGTGCCGGCCAGCAGCAGCAACGAACCAATGAGGCCTACAAGATACGAGACGCCGAAGTTGGTGACGGTGCCGGTGAAGAAGAAGAAGGTCGCAAAGGCGGCAACCACCGATGCAAACTGGTCAATGGAGAGCGAGCCAAAACGAACCTTGCTCTCCGGGCTCAACCGGCGGGCCAGGAAAAGCCCGCCCACAGCCAGCGGCAAAAGAACCCCGATGCCAATGTAAAAGAGTCCACCGGTGTTCCACAGGTTGAAGCTGCCCGCAATGGTGGAAACGATCGGCACCAGTGAAGCAATGAATATGATCAATACCGATACCAGGACCCACACGTCCCTAATGGTCAGCGGTCCGGCTGCTGCATGGCTGGGCCCTGCACCTGCGATGCTGGTGGCGCTCTGTGCAGAAGGCGTGTGTTGCTCTGTCATGGTCCTACTCCTCAAACTCACGATTGTCTCCCAGCCTAGTTAACGGAGACTGGCAACACTAGCCAGCCACAGCTTAATCGACGCAAAATGCGATAAATGGGGGCGCTGCCACGAGGCTGCTCATCCTCGGCTCAGCGTCAGCGTCATGCATTTGGGCGCAGATATGACCCCATTGACCCCACGAGGCTGTGACGACAGACACGTTTTAAGATCAGAAGCGCTACAGTTAAAGTAGGAACAATACGTTGTCCGAGCAACCATCCCGCGCACTGCCGCCACTCCTTTTTGCTGGAGTTGTAGTGCACTGCCACCGGTGGGAACCTGCAGGGCATCAGCTGAGTAGGAATGAAGGGATATTAGATGTCTGAGGTCACAACCGCAGCGGCAGGCCAAGCCGGAGATGCATTGGAGAATCTGCTCAAGGAGAACCGAAAGTTTGCTCCCAGCGCGGAATTTGCCGCCAACGCGATTGTTCACGGCGATGAGTACGCAAAGGCCGACGCCGACCGTCCCGCCTTCTGGGGCGAGCAGTCCCGCGAACTCCTCTCTTGGAGCAAACCGTTCACCAAGACCCTTGACTGGAGCAACCCTCCTTTTGCCACGTGGTTTGAGGACGGCGAAATCAACGCCGCCTATAACGCCCTTGACCGCCACGTTGAGGCCGGCAACGGAGACCGCGTAGCCATCTACTTCGAGGGCGAGCCCGGGGACACCCGCACCTACACCTATGCGCAGCTCACGGAAGAGGTCAAGAAGGCCACGAACGCCTTCGAATCCCTCGGTGTAATCAAGGGCGACCGCGTCGCCGTCTACCTGCCCATGATCCCAGAAGCCGTCATCACACTGCTCGCCTGCGCCCGCATTGGCGCCATCCACTCAGTGGTCTTTGGCGGCTACTCGGCCGACGCCCTGCGTTCACGCATTGACGACGCGGAAGCCAAACTGGTGGTCACCGCCGACGGCACGTTCCGCCGCGGCAAGCCCAGCCCGCTCAAGCCCGCCGTGGACGAAGCACTCAGTGCGCCGGGGCACTCGGTGCAGAACGTGGTGGTGGTTAAGCGCAACGGCGAGGACGTCAACTGGGTTGAGGGCCGCGACGTCTGGTGGGATGACAGCGTTGGCACCGCCTCCACCGAGCACACGGCAGTGGGCCACCCCGCCGAGCACCCGCTGTTCATCCTGTACACCTCCGGCACCACAGGCAAGCCCAAGGGCATCCTGCACACCACCGGTGGCTATCTCACCCAGACCGCGTACACGCACCGCGCCGTCTTTGACCTGCACCCCGAAACGGATGTTTTCTGGTGCACGGCCGACGTCGGATGGGTCACCGGCCACTCCTACGTCACCTATGCACCGCTCATCAATGGCGCCACCCAGGTCATGTATGAGGGCACCCCGGATTCCCCGCACCAGGGACGCTTCTGGGAGATCGTGGAAAAGTACAAGGTTTCCATCCTCTACACGGCCCCCACGGCCATTCGCACGTTCATGAAGTGGGGCGAGGACATCCCCGCCAAGTACGACCTCTCCTCCATCCGCCTGCTCGGTTCAGTGGGCGAGCCCATCAACCCGGAAGCGTGGATGTGGTACCGCCGCGTCATTGGCGCTGACAAGGCACCCGTGGTGGACACCTGGTGGCAGACGGAAACCGGCGCCATCATGATCGCCCCGCTCCCCGGTGTGACCGCGGCAAAGCCCGGCTCCGCTCAGGTTCCGCTACCCGGCATCGCCGTGGACGTCGTTGACGAACTCGGCGCATCGGTGCCCAACGGCCACGGCGGCTACCTGGTGATCCGCGAACCTTGGCCGGCCATGCTGCGTGGCATCTGGGGTGACAACGAGCGCTACCAGGACACCTACTGGTCCCGCTTTGACGGCATGTACTTTGCCGGCGACGGCGCCAAGTGGGATGAGGACGGCGATGTGTGGCTGCTGGGCCGCGTCGATGACGTCATGAACGTCTCGGGTCACCGCCTTTCCACCACGGAGATTGAATCCGCCCTTGTCAGCCACCCCTCGGTGGCCGAGGCTGCCGTGGTTGGCGCTGCCGACGAGACCACGGGCCAGTCCGTTGTGGCCTTTGTGATCCTGCGCGGCTCCGCCGTGGAAGACGCCGACATTGTCACAACGCTGCGCAACCACGTTGGCCACGAAATTGGGCCGATCGCCAAGCCCAGGACCATCCTGGTGGTTCCGGAACTCCCCAAGACCCGCTCCGGGAAGATCATGCGCCGCCTACTCAAGGACGTGGCCGAAGGCCGCACCGTGGGGGATGCCTCGACGTTGGCGGACAACACCGTAATGAACCAGATTGCGGAGTCCCTGCGCAAGTAGTTCAGGACCGCACAAAGCGCAGCGTGGGGGGGGCCCCCCCCCGGGGGGAGGCGCCCCGCG
>NZ_JAFMPX010000023.1 GCF_017353415.1 Arthrobacter sp. E3 | reverse complement strand
CTCGGCGACAAAGCCCTCAAGCTCCTCTCGCAGCGCCGCGACCTGATCCTGCCTCATACAACAAAATTAACAGATCCCACACAAAATTAAAAGGCCCCCGCACAAGACCTAACAAAGTACTACTAGGGCTGTTCGCGGCCCCGGCGGCGCAGGTACCGCTCAAATTCCTGCGCGATGGACTCCCCGGTGGCTTCGGGCAGTTCCGTGGTGTCCTTGGCCTCTTCCAACTGCTGGACGTAGGCGGAGATTTCAGGGTCACCGGCAGCCAGGTCATTGACCCCACGCTCCCAGGCCTGGGCGTCGTCGGCCAGTTCATGGGCGGACAACGGAACATGCAGGAAATCCTCAATGCGGTTCAGCAGCGCCAGCTGGGCTTTGGGGGAGGGCGCCTGCGCCACATAGTGGGGCACCGCCGCCCACAATGAAATGGTGGGCAGGCCCGCCAACAGGGCCACCTCGTTCAACACGCCAACAATGCCGATGGGGCCTTCGTACTGGGAAGGCTGCAGCTTCATGCGCTCGGCAAGCTCGTCGTCGTCGCACGTTGCCGTAACGGGAATGGGGCGTGAATGCGGCACATCGGCCAGCAACGCACCCACCAGTACAACGTAATTCACATGCAGTTCGGCGGCCTTGGCTAAAAGCTCGGCCGTGTAGGCGCGCCACCGGTAGGACGGTTCTACACCGTGCACCAAGACGACGTCGATGTCGGTGCCGGGGATGCTTGCCTTGGCAATCTTCGTCACGGGCCACTTGACCTTGCGCCCGCCGTTGGAGGTCAGCCTGACTTCGGGGCGGGTAAATTGGAAATCGTAGTAGTCATCGGGTTCAATAACTCCAACCCTCTTGGCGCCCCACAGTTTGTGCAGGTATTTCAACGCGTCGCTGGCCGCCTCCCCGGCGTCGTTCCAGCCTTCGAAAGCGGCAAGCAGCACGGTCACCCGGTCTTCGCCGGGTGCCTTTTGCAGCCACCGTCCGGGCTCGCCGGAGGGTCCCTCGTCAAATCTGCTCACACGCCCAGCCTACGGCGCACCGGCGCGGGTTGCACCATGCACCACGCGCATCCGGAGCCGAAATCCTTTCCGCTGTCCGTGACCCGTAGACTGGAGGCATGCTTTTACCCTCTGCAGCCGCTGTGCCCGATGCGACTACGACCCCACCATCGCTCAAAGCCGTGTTATGGGACATGGACGGGACCCTTGTTGACACCGAGCCCTATTGGATCGCGGCCGAAATTGGGCTCGTGACCGAACACGGCGGCCACTGGGACGTGGAAAAGGCCATGGGCTTGGTGGGCAATGCACTGGAATCCACCGCAGCCGTCCTCCAGGACGCCGGTGTGCAACTGTCGGTGCGTGAGATCGTGGACCACCTGTCCCATTCCGTCATTGCCGGCGTCCGCAGGGAACTGCCTTGGCGCCCGGGTGCTCGCGAACTCCTGGCAGAACTTCATGGCCGGGGCGTGCGCTGCGCGCTTGTCACCATGAGCGAGCGCAACTTGGCCAGTGAAGTGGTGAACGCCCTCGACAGCGACTACTTCGAATTCATGATCACAGGAGACGAGGTGGAGAACGGCAAACCCCACCCCGAGCCGTACTTGATGGCCGTTGAGCGCCTCCGTGAAACCGATCCGGAACTGACCGGCAACCATTGTGTCGCCATCGAAGATTCCGTGCCCGGCGTGGCCTCGGCGGTGGCCTCCGGAGTTGCCACCATTGCGGTTCCGAACGCCGTCCCCCTGCCTGCGGATCCCAGCCGCACCCTGTGGACCACGTTGGCCGGGCGGACGTACGACGACGTTGCAACAGTTTTGGCTGCCCACGCAGCTTCCGCCGGGGCTGCTTTGTGAGCGATCCCGCACACGGCGCTCCGAAGCGTCGCGAGGGGCTGGTTCTTGGCTCAGTCAAGGGCACGCCCATTATTTTGGCCAACTCCTGGTTCTTGATTGCCGCCGTGACGGTGCTGATCTTCGGCCCGCAGTTGCAGGGAAGTTTTCAGAGCTGGGCGTATCCGGTGGCTTTTGCCTATGCGCTCTTGTTGCTGTTCTCCGTGTTCATCCATGAGCTGGCCCACGCTGTGACAGCAAAAATGTTCGGTTGGACCACCCACAAGATCGTGCTGAATCTGTGGGGCGGGCATACCGAGTTCGACTTTAGCAAGGCCACCCCAGGCAAGGCACTCATGGTTGCCTTTGCCGGACCCGTCGCCAACTTTGTGCTGGCTGGGCTCGGCTGGCTCGTCAAGACGGCGATTCCTTCGCCCACAACCGCGGACCAAATCACCATGGGGGGCTCCATTGCCCTGCTGCTGGTGAACATCTTCATCTGGGCCAACCTTCTGATTGGACTGTTCAACGTGCTGCCCGGCTCTCCCTTGGACGGTGGGCGTCTGGTGGAGTCCATCGTCTGGAAGGCCACAGGTGTCCAGGAAAAAGGCACCATCGCAGCCGGTTGGGCCGGCCGGATCATCGTGGTGATCCTTGTGGTTGCTGTGCTGGCCGTACCTTATATGATGGGTGGTCAGCCTGATCTGACCACGTCCTTCATCGTCATTTTATTGGCGGGCTTCCTGTGGCTGGGAGCATCTTCCTCCATCAAGGCGGCCAGCATCAGGCTGCGGCTGCCAGCCATCAGCGCCTCGGCGCTGGCCGTTCCTGCAGTGAGCGCCTCGAGCCAGTGCACGGTGGCGCAGTTGTGGACGCTGCGGGCCGAACACCGCGCTGAGCCCATAGTGCTCTATGGCGCGGACGGCCGCCCCGCCGCCGTCGTCGACGAAAACGCACTCGCCAACGTCCCCCCGCAGGCTGCCCAATCCACCCCCTCAAGTGCCGTGGCACGCGCACTTTCGACGGGTGCCTACGTACCTGAGGCGGCTGCGGGAGAGGAACTGGTGGCCTACCTGGCCAAACTTCCCGACACCGAGTACGCCGTCATCAACCTCGAAGGCAGGGTCACTGGGCTGCTCAGCCAGGCCAAAGTGGTTGCGGCCATCACCGGCAAGCCGGTCCATTGACGTCAGTCTTCGTGACTGGATGCCCCCCCCCGGCTGCAACAGCACCGGCCGCAACTTCATGGGCCGCACAACCTTTCTGCGAGTAACAAATACGATTGGATTTAGTCATGAATCACCCCGGTTCCACCACAGAACCCGCCCAGGCACCGCACGGAGCCGCACAGCGCCGCGGGCCGTTCCGCGCCGGCGAACGAGTGCAGCTGACAGACGAGCGGGGTCGCATGAACACCATCACGCTGACACCCGGTACGGCCTATCACACCCATAAGGGGTTCCTGAACCACGATTTGCTGATTGGCTCACCAGAGGGTTCCATGGTGGAAAGCAACGTGGGCCAGCAGTACCAGGCATTGCGCCCGCTGCTCTCGGACTTTGTACTCTCCATGCCACGCGGGGCCGCAGTGGTCTACCCCAAGGATGCCGGGCAGATCATCACGATGGGGGACATCTTCCCCGGAGCCCGAGTCGTAGAGGCCGGTGTGGGTTCAGGAGCGCTGTCCATCTCCTTGCTGCGTGCCGTGGGCGACGCAGGCTACCTGCATTCCTTTGAACGCCGTGAAGAGTTTGCTGACATTGCCCGCGGCAACGTGGAAACCATCTTTGGCGGCCCGCACCCTGCCTGGAAGATCTCCCTGGGCGACTTCCAGGACGAAGTGGTGGCGCAGGAAGCCGCTGGCAGCATTGACCGCGTGGTCCTTGACATGCTCGCTCCTTGGGAATGCCTCGACGCGGTGGCCACCGTGCTGGCTCCTGGCGGCGTATGGATCAACTACGTCGCCACAGTAACCCAGCTCTCGCGCACAGCCGAGGCCATCCGCGCCGACGGACGCTTCACCGAACCGGACGCATGGGAGTCCATGGTGCGCGGCTGGCACCTTGAAGGCCTGGCCGTGCGCCCGGACCACCGCATGGTGGCCCACACGGGCTTCCTCATGGTGACCCGGCGCCTGGCGGACGGCGTGACGGGCATGTCGCCCAAGCGCCGTGCGTCCAAGACGGACTTCGCCCAGGAAGACCTTGATGCGTGGACTCCGGCAGCCGTGGGGGAGAGGGCAGTGTCGGTCCGGAAGCTTCGCCGAGCGGCCCGGGATGCCTCCTCCACCGTGCAAACGAAACGCACGAAGAGCAAGGACAAGGACACGGACGCCCCCACCGGCAAAGTCACCGACAAGGCAACAGACAAAACAGCCGGCGACGCAAACGGCTAGACGGAAACGGCTGGGTGGCCAGTGAACTGGCTCCCCGGCGCATAAGCACTAAAATTGGCAGTAGCGGCCCTTCACGGCCGCGGAAGGATAGATGGTCATGAGCAACGACGCAATGCACACCTCCCCAGGCACCCCCACTTCAGGCACCCCTGCCCAGGGCAACCCCACTTCAGCCAACCCCGCACCGGGGTCGCACGGGGACAGCTACGTTACCGGCCCCGGGCAGCAGGCCGTCATAGAACGGCAGCTCAATGTGCTCCGTGACAAGGCCCGGAACTTGGACAGGCAGCTGGCATCGGCCACGCAAAACAACTCCAAGCTCGTCGCCATGCTGGAGACCACCAAGAGTGAAATCCTCAAACTGCGTTCCGCGCTGGAAAATGACGGTGAACCGCCGTATGGCTTCGGCACGATCATCGCCATCAACAAGCCGCTGGCACTTTCCGGCAAGGCCGCAGCGATCACGCATGAAAGCCTTGACATTTACGCTTCGGGGCGCAAAATGCGGGTGAGTCTGAGTCCATTGCTGCGCTTGAATGAGCTCAACGTTGGCCAGGAAGTCCTGCTCAATGAGGCCTTCGTCGTCATTGCCGCCCTTGGTTACGAGCGCGTGGGCGAACTTGCCACGGTGAAGGAACTGCTGGGAAGCTCCCGTGCACTGGTCATTGGGCGCGCGGATGAGGAACGTGTTGTCCGTTTGGCTGGAGTTCTGCAAGGCGGCGCCGTTAAAGTAGGTGACGGCCTGACCATCGACGGGCGCACCGGCTATGCGCTGGAGAAGATCCCGCGTTCCGAGGTGGAAAACCTGATCCTCGAAGAGGTTCCGGACATCTCCTACTCCGACATCGGCGGATTGAGTTCACAGATTGAGCAGATCCGTGACGCGGTGGAACTCCCGTTCCTGCATCCAGACCTGTATCTTGAGCACGGGCTCAAGGCACCCAAGGGGATCCTGCTTTACGGCCCTCCCGGCTGTGGCAAGACGCTGATTGCCAAGGCAGTGGCGAACTCGCTCGCCAAACGGGCCCGTGAACGCTCAGGGGTCAAGGACCAGAAGAGCTACTTCTTGAACATCAAGGGCCCTGAACTCCTCGACAAGTACGTGGGGGAGACTGAACGCCAGATCCGACTGATCTTTAGCCGGGCACGTGAGAAGGCCTCCGACGGCAGCGCCGTCGTGGTGTTCTTCGACGAGATGGACTCCTTGTTCCGCACCCGCGGCACCGGCGTCTCTTCAGATGTGGAAACCACCATCGTGCCGCAGCTGCTCAGCGAGATTGACGGCGTGGAACGGTTGGACAATGTGATCGTCATTGGTGCCTCCAACCGTGAAGACATGATTGATCCGGCCATTCTGCGCCCCGGCCGGCTGGATGTGAAAGTGAAGATCCAGCGCCCTGATGCGGAGGCGGCGGCTGATATTTTCGCCAAGTACGTCACCACCACGTTGCCGTTCCATAGCGACGACCTCGCCGCCAACCACGGAAGTCTGCAGGAGACGGTGGACGCTATGATCCAGCGCACGGTCGAGGCCATGTACGCCACGGACAAGTCCAATGAGTATCTGGAAGTCACGTACGCCAACGGCGACACTGAAATGCTGTACTTCAAGGACTTCAACTCTGGTGCCGTCATCCAAAACGTGGTGGACAGGGCCAAGAAGTACGCCATCAAGGACTTGTTGACCAGTGGTGAAAAGGGCATCCGGATTGAGCACATGCTCCGGGCCGTTGTGGACGAATTCCGCGAGCACGAGGACATGCCCAACACCACGAACCCCGATGATTGGGCGCGTATTTCCGGCAAGAAGGGTGAACGGATCACCTACATTCGCACCATCGTGCAAAGCAAGGAAGGCCAGGTTCCCGGCAAGACGCTGGAAACCCTTCCCAACACCGGGCAGTACTTGTGAGTGTTGTGCGGGTGATGGGTGCCGAAACGGAGTACGGCATCCACTCTCCGGGCACCTTGCAGTACAACGCCACGTGGCTCTCCACCCAGGTGGTGCACGCCTATTCACGCGAAACGAACCACCGTGCGGCTGCGGGTGGGGAGACCCGCTGGGACTATACCGACGAGGATCCGCTGGCAGATGCCCGCGGCTGGTCCATGCCGCGCGAAGCAGCACACCCCAGCCAGCTCACCGACGTCGAACCGAATCTCACGGCGGCTCAGATTGCTTTGGAAGGCGGTGAAAGCGGGGACACGACCATGCCATTGATGATGAACATGGTGCTGGGTAACGGCGCCCGGCTGTACGTGGATCATGCTCACCCGGAATATTCTTCACCCGAGGTGACGAATCCGCTGGACGCAGTGCGGTGGGATGCGGCAGGGGACCTTGTGGCGCTGGCGGCCGTGCGTAGGATAGCTGCCACTGCCGGCATACCCGAGATCAACCTGTATAAAAACAACACCGACAACAAAGCGGTGTCATACGGCAGCCACGAAAACTACCTCATGCCGCGCAGCGTGCCCTTTGCCAATATTGTGTCCGGGCTGACGCCGTTCTTTGTCACGCGCCAAATTATGTGCGGGGCCGGGCGCGTCGGCATCGGCCAGGACGGCTCCGGAGTCGGCTTTCAGATCAGCCAACGGGCGGACTTCTTTGAAGCTGAAGTGGGCTTGGAAACCACCATTCGCCGCCCCATTATCAATACCCGCGACGAGCCGCACGCGGTGGCCGAGAAGCACCGCCGCCTCCACGTCATCATTGGGGATGCCAATCTGAGCCAGGTGTCCAACTACCTGAAGTTCGGCACCACGTCGCTGGTACTGGACATGATTGAACATGGCACGGCACCGGTGCTTCAGTTCGCAGACCCCGTCGCTTCGTTGCGCGCGGTCAGCCACGACTGGGAACAGCAGCAGACACACCTGCTCAAAGATGGCAGCCGTGTCACGGCCTTGGATGTTCAGTGGCGCTATCTGAAGGCGGCGCGTGCCCACGCCGAAGCCAACGGTTCAAGTGACCCTGAAACGGGTGACGGCCACACAGCGGCGGTGCTGGCAAAGTGGGAGGAAGTGCTCACTGCGCTGGGCACTGACCCCATGAGCCTTGCCGACCAGCTGGAATGGGTGGCCAAGCTGAGTTTACTCCAGCAGTACAGGAACCGCGACGGCCTGGAATGGGATGATGCCCGCATGGGACTTATCGACCTGCAATGGTCTGACATCCGCCCAGAAAAGGGCCTGTACTACAAACTGCTGGAACGTGGACGCATGCAGCGAGTGGTCAGTGCCGGGTCAATTGCTGCAGCCGTGCTGCAACCGCCGGTGGACACGCGCGCATATTTTCGTGGCCGGTGCATCCAGGACTTTGGTCCCCATGTGGTGGGGGCCAGTTGGGATTCCGTCATCTTTGAGGTGCCGCAGTTGCGCCGCCTGCAACGAGTTTCCACGAAGGAACCACTGCGCGGGACGGAGGAACTCACGGCGGATCTTTTTGAGAGGAATTCCGGCTTGGAGGACTTCCTGACCCAGTTGCTGGCCGACACACACTAAGACGTAGCTTTTGATTCAACCGATCGTAGGGGACACGATGGAAATTTCACGTTTTTCAACCGTTTTTTCGCTCGCAACTGCGGCCATTCTGGCGCTGGCTTCTTGCGCTGGGCCGGCACCGGCACCGGCACAAGAAGCCCCAAGCCAGGCGCAGGAGGGTGCAAGCCCGCAAAGCGTTGCAACTCCGACCAGCTCGGAACCTGCAGCAGCCAAAACCACCCGCGCACCGGCACGGCAGATGGACCAAGTGGCACTTGAGGCGATCCTTGCCTCTTTGAAGAACGACGCCGGAGAGCCGTTGTCCATGATTTCCGCCACTGACATGGCAGAGGGGCAGCGGATGCAAAAGCTGGCTTTGGATGGGGCCGGGATCACTCCCGAGTCCTGCCGCGTTTTTGCCGCCAGCAACGCCGAGCTCCCAGCGGGCAGCGTCTACGCCGCAGGCAGTTGGCAGGACGAGGCAACAGCAACCGCCACGGTCGTCACCTTGATGAGTGCCGATCCGTCCGTACTGGCCGCCAAATTGGCCGAAAGCACCAAGAACCGCCCCGACTGTGCAAGCTTCTCGTTGACCGTTGCCGGGCAAACGGTGCAGACAACACTGGAGCAACTGCCCGTGGAGACCAACGCGGACACGGAAACGGCAATGCTGATCAGCCAAGACCTGCCCAACAACACGTCCCTGCACACAGCCATGGTGGAGGCACTGCAGGGCGGGCTGGTGGTGACTGTGGCCAAACTGGGCCCAGCTGTGGACGAAGGTGCGGCGCCGGAACTTGGCGCGCTGGTGAACAAAGTGCTCGCAGCGTCCTAAACTCTGCGCACCGGTTATTACGTTCAGGCGTTGATGTGATCTTCGCAAACGCACCTGGGCAGCACATTCTTGGCACGTCCGTGACAGGATGGGATCAGGTGCCGAACCCGGCACTGGGAAATACGTAAGAAGGACGCATCATGGCTTCACAGGAACAGAAGAACGTCTCCTCCCGGCCCCAAGAGGAACATATCGAAGACCTTCCGGTGCCCGCCCCCAGCGCCGATTCAGCTGCCGCGCAGGCCGCCACCATGGGCGTTGACGACCTCCTTGATGAAATTGATGGCGTGTTGGAGTCCAACGCCGAAGAGTTCGTGCGCGGGTTCGTTCAAAAGGGCGGACAGTAGGCTTCCATGGACGCCCACAGCAGGAGTGAATTTCCGGCGCTGGAAGGCGCAGGCTCCTCGTCGTCGTTCCTGGACCACGTGAGCCGCAACAACCCGGCGCTGTTGCCTTTTGGCCGCACACTGCCCGCAGGCACCATGCCTGCAACCCCTCACGGGACCACCATCGTTGCGCTCTCCTTCGAAGGCGGCGTGCTCATGGCGGGGGACAGGCGCGCCACCATGGGCTCCATGATCGCCAACCGGCACATCGAAAAGGTGTTCCCTGCAGACAAATACTCGGTACTGGGCATTGCCGGCACGGCGGGCATCGCCATCGACATGGTGCGCCTGTTCCAGGTGGAACTTGAACACTACGAGAAGATCGAAGGCACGCTGCTCAGCCTTGAAGGCAAGGCCAACCGGCTCGGCGCCATGGTCCGCGCGAACCTGCCCATGGCCTTGCAGGGGTTGTCGGTGGTGCCGCTGTTCGCCGGCATTGAAACGGGCGGGCCTGAAACCGACCAGGCTGTTGGGCGGCTGTTCTCCTACGACGTCACCGGCGGCCGGTATGAAGAGCTTGAGCACCACAGCGTCGGCTCCGGTTCGGTGTTTGCCCGCGGCGCGTTGAAAAAGCTGTGGCACCCGGGGCTGACTGCGCAGCAGGCTGTGGAGGTGGCCATCGAGGCGCTTTTCGACGCCTCGGACGATGATTCCGCCACAGGCGGGCCGGACCTTGTGCGGCGGCTGTGGCCGGTGGTTTACGTGGTGACGTACGACGGCGCCACGAGGGTGGGCGATGACGCGTTGGCCACGGTTGTGCAAACCATGGTGACGCGGCGCAGCTTGGAACGCAGGGAGTCATAATGGCGCAGCAATTCTATGTTTCCCCCGAACAGGTCATGAAGGACAGGGCGGACTTTGCCCGCAAGGGAATTGCCCGGGGCAAGTCCGTGGTGGTTGCCTCGTTCTTGGGTGGGATCGCCCTCGTAGCTGAAAATCCGTCACCGACACTGCACAAGATCGGCGAGATTTACGATCGAATCGCGTTTGCTGCCGTGGGTAAATACAACGAGTTTGAAAGCTTGCGGCAAGCAGGTGTACGGTACGCCGATGTGCGCGGCTACTCCTACGACAGGGTGGATGTAACGGCGCGCGGGCTGGCCAGCGTGTACGCCCAAAGTCTGGGTACGGTGTTCACGGCGGAGCAAAAGCCGTTCGAAGTTGAACTTGCCGTCGCAGAGGTGGGAGTGCGCCAAAGCGAAGACCACCTGTTCCGGCTGAACTTTGACGGCTCCATTGCCGACGAATCGAGCTTTTTGGCCATGGGCGGCAAGGCCGATGTTGTGCAGGCTGACTTGGACAAGCATTGGGAGGCAGGGGCGAGCCTGCGCCAAGTGCTGCGGTGGGCAGTTTCCGCGCTGGAGGCCCCCCGCGTTGACGCCACCCGCGCGGATGCGGCAGCGACGGCCAGCGGAAGTAGCGACGCGCCCACTCCGTCCCTGCACCTGGGAGCCGGGTCGTTGGAAGTGGCGCTGCTTGACCGCAACGCATCCCGGGTGCGTGGTGCGCACAGGGCGTTTAGGCGCCTCGATGCTGCTGCGGTGGCCGCTGAACTGGGCGAGGTATAACCCCACTGGCAACCAGCCAAGCAAAGCAACAACTGAGCAATAGACACGCAGTAATAGACACTGAACGACTGAACAACCTAAGGAGACGTGCCTGGTGGACCGGCGAATATTTGGTATTGAAACGGAGTTTGGCGTGGCTTATTCGGCGCCCGGCTCGCGGCCGCTGTCCCCTGAGGAAGTGGCGCGGTACCTTTTTCGCAAGGTCGTCAGTTGGGGCCGTTCCTCGAACGTCTTCTTGCCCAATGGTTCAAGGCTGTACTTGGATGTGGGCTCCCACCCGGAATATGCCACCGCTGAATGTGACGGCATCGCACAGTTGATCGCCCACGATAGGGCGGGGGAGATAATCCTGAATGACCTTGTCCAGGAGGCCCAGAGCAGGCTAGAACTGGAGGGCTACGATGGCAAAATCTTCTTGTTCAAAAACAATGTGGATTCCGCAGGGAACTCCTATGGCAGCCACGAAAACTACCTGATCACCCGCAAGGGCGAGTTTGGGCGGTTGGCAGACATCCTCATCCCCTTCCTGGTGACCCGGCAGCTGATCGCTGGCGCCGGACGAGTGCTGCCTGCCCAACAAGGTGGAAAGTACGCGTTCTCCCAGCGCGCTGACCATATTTGGGAAGGCGTGTCCTCAGCGACGACGCGTTCGCGGCCCATCATCAATACCCGCGACGAACCCCACGCCGACGCAGAGCTGTACCGCCGGCTGCACGTCATCGTGGGCGACTCCAACATGTCCGAAACCACTGCCATGCTAAAGGTCGGCACCATCGACCTGATTTTGCGCATGGTCGAGGCCGGAACCATCATGAGTGACATGCGGTTGGAAAACCCCATCCGCAGCATCCGCGAGATTTCCCACGACATCACCGGCAAGCATCCCGTGAAAATGGCGAATGGGCGCACCATGACCGCGATTGAGATCCAGCGCCACTACCTTGAAAAAGTGGCAGCCTTTATCAGCTCACACGGGGCGCACCATGATCTTGTCCCGCAGATTATGGAACTTTGGGAACGCACGCTTAACGCCGTCGAATCCGGGGATCATGCAAGCATCGACACTGAGATTGACTGGGCCATCAAGGGCAGGCTCCTGCACTCCTACGCCACGCGACACAATCTGGAACTGACTTCCCCCGAAGTTGCCCAGCTGGACCTGCGCTACCATGACATCTCTGCCGAGCGCGGACTGTTCAACATTTTGGAACGGCGCGGATCGGCACGCAAGGTGGTCACTGCAGCCGATATTGCCGCAGCCGTTGACGAAGCACCAGCCACAACCCGGGCCCATCTGCGTGGAAGATTCGTCACCGCAGCCCGTGACTCCGGGCGCGACTACACGGTTGACTGGGTACACCTGAAACTCAACGACCGCTCCCACCAGACCATCTTGTGCAAGGACCCCTTTAAGCACGAGGACGAGCGCGTTGACGCGCTGATCGCTTCATTACAGGGCGGTTACTAAGCTGTAAAGGTTCGGCTCCTTGGGTGGCCGGGGTCAGTCGTCCGTGCAAGGCTGATGGGATTCATTGTCTTAGAACCAGCCAAGCCACAGGAAGTGTTTCCCATGCGCCGCCTTCTAGCACTGTTTGTTTCCCTGCTGTTTCTCGTGAGTGCCTGTTCGCAAGGGTCCCCGGAGCCTCCGGGTGACGCGGGACCCACAGCGCTCGAGCCATCCTCCGAAGCCCCGCCCAGCGCCTCGCGCACTGCATCCGCCACCACGCCACAGAGCTCCCCGCCGGTGGCCTTGGGCGTGCTCGCGTCCGTGCAGGTTGTCGATCAGGGTGAAGGGAATGTCCCCAAGATCATCTTCGAGAAACCGCTGACCGTTGATAATCTGACGGCTGGCGTGCTGTCTGATGGCGACGGTGCACAGCTTGCACTGGGCCAGAAGATTTTCCACCGCTCAATCGTCGTTGATGCAGACACGGGGGAAGTAGTCCAGGAGAACTTCACCCAGCCGGCAGGCTTTGAAAGCATGCTCAGCCCCAGCTACCACGTAAAGTCCCCCATGCTGGTGAACGCGTTCATCAGTGCCAAGGTAGGTGCCTACGTAGCTGAAGCAGTCCCCAAACCCGACGTCGGCGAGAACCCGCCTGCATGGGCCCAGCATGCAACCTTGATGATTTACAAGGTGGAAAGTGCTGAAGATGCACCGAGCATGCCCCTGGTCCTCAGTGCGGATGAGGTTGCTGCACTAGCAGCCGAAGGGAGGCTGCCCGTGGCAACATTTGACTCAAACGGCGTTCCCAGCATCACTATCCCGGACACCGACTCTCCGACCGACCTTGCCGTGCAGGTGCTGACCGAGGGAACCGGGGCAACCATCCGACCCAATGATAAATTCACAGCCCTGTATACGGGCTGGACGTGGGCTGATAGCAACAAGTACGATTCCGCCTACGACCGTGGTGTTGCCGACACGTTCGATTTCCGAAGTGTCATTGAGGGCTGGCTGGTTGGGCTGACAGGCCAGAAGGTCGGCTCCACCGTACAGCTGACCGTCCCTGCCAAGATGCTGTTTGACTATCAGGCCGGAAGTTTGAGTAGGCCTGCCGGACCACTGGTGTTTGTGGTCAAGATCGTTTCCAAGGTGTAGAAACTCCTGAGGAGTCCAATCTCCACACTGGATCGGCAGGCTCGGGCTGCCAACAGCTTTTCTCCAGCTTCAGCGGATAAGCTGTTGGCGGCCCAATGCTTGTAGTGCCCACCGTGGCCGGATGCATCGCCAAAAATCTTTAGTACCACCGTTGCAAGGCCCGCACTGTGCGGGCTGAGTGGCATTGCCCATGATCCAGCCATCGAAAGTGTTTCTGTGCGCCGACTTCTTGCACTGCTTCTTCCCCTGCTGCTCCTTGTGAGTGCGTGTTCCCAAGGCTCGCCCAACGCCTCCGGGCCCGATGCGTCAGCCAGCGCCTCGGCGAGCATTCCGCCGTCGAACGCGGAAGCCCTTGCCTCCGTAAAGGTTGAGGACCAGGGCAAGGGAAAGGCCCCCAAAGTAACGTTTGACCATCCACTTGAGGTCAAGGCCGAATCGATCAAGGTTGTCACGCAGGGCAAGGGTGAGCCCGTGAAGGCCGGCCAGGCAGTCATTCTGCAGGCCATTGGCTTCAACACGGCAGACGGAGTCAGCAACGGGAACAGCTTCTCGGACCCCGCTGGACAAAGCCTGGTCTTTGACGCCGCGTTCAAAAACACCAACCCGCTCGTGTACTCGACGTTCGTCGGGGCAAAAGTTGGTTCCTTCGTCGCCTATGCGTTCCCCGGAACCCCCGCAGTGGAAGGCAGCACCGCGGCACCCGCACAGCCAGCTCAGCCCGCCACATTGACCGTTTTTCAAATCGAGTCCACCACCGATGTTGCCAAGCCGCTCACCAAGCCTGAAGGCAAAACGGTGACCCCGCCGGCGGGTCTGCCCACCGTCAAGGACAACGACAAGGGCATCCCGCAGATCACCATCGGCGATGCCAAGGCTCCCACGGAACTTGTGGTCCAGGATCTGATCACCGGCACCGGGCCCGCACTGAAGGCCACGGACACTATTGTGGCCAACTACGTGGGCGTGAACTTTGTTGGCGGGGAAGTCTTTGACTCCAGCTTTGACCGCGGCACCCCTGCCACATTCCCGCTCAGCAACGTCATCAAGGGCTGGACACAGGGCCTGACCGGCAAGACGGTGGGCTCCCGGGTACTGCTCGTCATCCCCAAGGCCCTGGCCTACGGCGACGGGGGGCAGGGCAAGGCGAAGGGCGACCTCGTGTTCGTCGTTGATATTCTTGGCATTCAGTAATCATCAGCAATTTCAACTCTATTACCAACCTAAGGAGCACCATGTCTGTCGGAAACAGCAACTTTGACCGCACCAAGCCCGAGATTGACTTCCCGGACCACGCCGTCCCCACGGAACTCATCATTGAGGACCTGATTGAGGGCACCGGAACCGAAGTGGTCGCTGGCAACACCGTCTCCACCCACTATGTGGGCGTTGCCTTCTCCACCGGCGAAGAGTTCGACTCCTCATGGGGCCGCGGGACGCCGCTGGAGTTCAGGGCCGGCGTCGGCCAGGTCATCCAGGGCTGGGACCAGGGCCTGCTGGGCATGAAGGTTGGTGGCCGCCGCCGCCTGGAGATCCCCTCTGAGCTGGCGTACGGAACACGTGGCGCCGCGGGTGCCATTGCGCCCAACGAAGCACTGATCTTCGTGGTGGACCTGGTTGGGGTGCGCTAAGCACACCAAGGATTTCTACCAGCTACTGCGGCCCCGATCATGGAATCGGGGCCGCAGGGCTTTAAGCTGTGCTTTAAGTGCGGGGCCCTGGGCCTAGTACTGTGGGCACTGTGTCCACAAAAATTGATGCCACTGAACGCCTGCTGAACCTGGTGATCGCGCTGCTGGGAACCCGTCGCGGCTACAGCAAAAGCCACCTCCGCAAAACCATCAACGGCTATGCCGGTTCCGTGGCTGCGGCGGATAAGGCGGACGCTGCCTTTGAACGCATGTTTGAGCGGGACAAAAAGGTGCTGCTGGAACTGGGCATCCCCATCACCCACAACGGATTGCCCGGCACGGATCCGAGCGATCAGGTGTTGTACCGCATCAAACCCGACGACTACAGGGTCCCCGCCATCCGCTTGGATGAGACCGCGATGGCATTGGTGTCCCTTGCCGCGAACCTCTGGGCCGGTGCCACACTCGCCGGTGCCGCCCAGGCTGCGCTGCGCAAGATTGCAGCACGCGCAGCAACCCCCTGGTACGAGGACGAAACCACGTCCCAGTCACGGGTGCGCACGGCCGAAACAGCCTTTGAACCATTATGGAATGCCTTGCGCAGCCACCACCGCGTGTCGTTTCGCTACCGCAACGCCGGTTCAGCCGAAAGTACGGAGCGCACCGTTGAACCATGGGGGCTGGGCAGCAAATACGGGCAGTGGTACCTCTCCGCGTTCGATGTGCATAAGAATGAAGAACGCAGTTTCCGGCTGAGCCGCATCACGTCCGAGGTGGCCGTCCACGCACGCGAAACGTTTGACCGTCCTGCAGACTTCAGCATGGTTCCCGTGTTGGGCAGGCTGGGCACGGAAACGCCAGCCACCGCAAACATTGCCGTACCGACGGGGACCGCACACTGGTTGCGTAGCCGCAACGGCACGAGGATACTCACCGATTCACCGTGGGGCAGGCCAGGCTGGGAAGTCCTGCGTGTGAGCTATCGCGAGGCCGAACTCATGGCCGACGACGTTGCGGCCATGGGAGCCGCTGGATTGGTTCTGGACCCTCCCGCACTGCGTGACGCCGTGGCAGCGCGTCTGCAACAGGCCGCCGACACGGCCACCCAGGAAGTGCAGGGACTTGACTGGAACACACCCTTGCCTAGTAACTCCGGTAAACAGGCGGATACCAGGGACAGGCTCGTGAGGCTGTTGTCCATGGTGCCGTACCTGGTGGCCAATCCGGGCGTGGAAGAACACGAGGTGTTGGCGGAGTTTGGGATATCCGCTGCACAATGGGCGAAGGATCGGGACACCCTCAACGTCACAGGGCTCCCTGGCTACTTTCACGGGGACCTGATGGACGTCACCACCGCAGCCGGGCAAGTGTTCATCAGGGATGCTGAGACCCTGGCCAGTCCGTTGCGGCTGACCCAGGAAGAAGCGTGTTCAGTGCTGGTGGGGTTGAGGGCACTCACGGCCGTTCCGGGAACACGACAGGCCCAGTCGCTCCACCACGCCATCGACTCCGTCTCCGCAGTGGCCGGGGACGACGCTTGGCTTGCCGACGCCGTCGTCCTTGAATTGGTTGCAGGTGCGCAGATGGACACCATCGCGGCCCTGCAACAAGCCATCGTGAACTCACGTGCGTGCTCCATCACGTACCTGGTGCGCAATCGAGACGAACTCAGCGAACGCACTGTGGAACCACGCAGACTCTTTTCCATCGATTCAGACTGGTACGTGCGGGCGTGGTGCCGCAGGGCCAACGGGTTCCGCAGTTTCCGTGTCGAAAACATCAAGGACCTGTCCGACGCCGGCACGCAGGAACATGAACCGTCAGGACGTGTGTCGTGGGAACCGGACAGCGGAATATATGACCCCGGCAGTGCAGATGTGCAGGTACGCATCAGTGCTGACAACGCCACGGCCCGCAGGTTGGGTCCGACCTACAATGCTGAACTCTTCGATCTGGGAAACGGAATGGCGGGGTTGGTGTTCCTTGTCGGGGACACGGCCATGCTCGGCCCGCTCATGGCCCGTCTCGGAGGGCGCGCCCAGGTGGTTTCACCTGCTTCCGCCCGGGAAGCTGCCGCCGCATGGCTGTCCGAGGCGACATGCAGCTATGACGCTGTGGGCGAAACTGTCCGGCCTGTTCCCAGCGTGGACGGTTAGACTCAAAAAATGCCTTGGTGGTCTTGGATTCTCATTTGGGTGGCGCTCGTCGCGCTGTCCCTGCTGTTCATCGCCTTTTTGGCGTTTAAAGTTTGGCGCGGCGCTTCGGCCACGGCACGTACGTTCGCCGATGTGTCGGAAGAACGTGGGACGTACTGGGATGAAAGCCTGGAACGGGCCGCAGTTGCGCACGTCACAGAACCACGGGCAACGGTGCCGGGGAGTGCGGTTTTTGCAACGCCTGAAAAAATGAAGGATGATTACCTAGCTGCAAAAGAAGAACGGCGTTTCGCCCGCCTTCAAAAGCGCGTCGCCCGCAGGAAAGAACGCGGACAGCTCCAGTCCTTGCGCGACATCGAAGCACTGCACTACTTAGGATGAAACAAAAGGAAAGGCGTTACCGTGGGAAGACTTTTTGAGAGCCCTTGGGCTATCACCATCATCATCATTGTTGTTCTCTTGCTCTTTGCAGCTCCGAAGCTGCCCGGCATGGCCCGTAGCCTGGGCCAGTCCATGCGGATCATCAAGTCCGAGGTCAAGGAAATGAAGAACGACGGCAAGGAAGACGCGAAGAGCGGGACTCCGTCACCCTCACCTGCACCTGCGCCTTCTCCCGCCCCTGAAGCACCCGTTGAGGGCAAGATCGTCAACAACCCGACACAGGGGTACACGCAGGGCGACGGTACCGGAACCGGTACCGGCGCTCAGTCATAGAAACGGTAGCGGAAACGGTGGGTGCCACAAAGGGCCGTAAAGCCAATCCTGAAGGCAGGATGCCGCTCAAAGCGCACCTGATTGAGGCTCGGAACCGTCTCTTCAAGAGCGCCCTGGCCATGATTCCAGGCATCATCATCGGCTGGATCCTTTATGATCCGCTGATGTACGCGCTCACGGCACCATTGCGCGAAATTAGCGAAATCCGGCACATCAATGCGTCCTTGAACTTTGAGGGCGTGACAACGTCCTTTGACCTGAAGATCCAAATTTCACTCATCCTCGGCCTGATCATCGCCTCGCCGGTGTGGATCTACCAGCTGTGGGCGTTCATTACCCCGGGGCTGACCAAAAAAGAACGCCGCTACACGCTTTCCTACATGTTCGCCTCCGTGCCGTTGTTCCTCGCTGGCATCTTTGTTGGCTGGATCATCTGGCCCAACATCGTCAGGGCTTTGACGTCCTTTACGCCCACTGGCGGCAGCAACATCATGAAGGCCATTGACTACCTGCAATTTGCGCTACAGCTGATGCTGTTCATGGGTGTTGCCTTCCTGGTGCCGGTGCTTCTCTTCGCGCTGAACGCCATTGGTTTGGTGCGCGGCCGAACATATTTGAAGGCTTGGCGTTTCACCATCCTTGGTGTGACGATCGTCTCGGCAATGGCGGCGCCTGGTTCAGATGTCATGAGCATGTTCTTCCTGGCCGCACCCCTGCTGGTGCTGTACTTCGGCGCCATTGGGCTGTGCATGATCAATGACAAGCGCAGGGACCGCCGGGCAGCGAAGAAGGTCAAGGAGTCCGAGGCCAATGCAGATGTTGCCACGCCCTCGAAGGACCTCGAGATACTGTGAGCTGACGTAGTCTTGTTCCATGGCCACCCCTGATATTCCCAGTCCTTCCGAACGCTACCTGGCAGCCAAGGAGCGGGCCCGGGACAGGGGCACCGACCTGGCTGAGTTCACGGCCGGGCTGAGTTTCGAATTAGACGGTTTTCAAAACACCGCGTGCCGTGCCGTCCAGGCAGGCCGCGGTGTTTTGGTTGCTGCTCCGACGGGAGCGGGCAAAACCATTGTGGGGGAATTTGCCGTCCACCTGGCCCTGCAGCGGGGGTACAAGGCGTTTTACACCACGCCCATCAAGGCACTGAGCAACCAGAAATACCAGGACCTTGCAGCAAAATACGGTGCCAAGAACGTCGGGTTGTTAACCGGGGACACCAGCATTAATTCCGAGGCACCCGTGGTGGTCATGACCACCGAAGTGCTGCGGAACATGCTCTATGCCGACTCCAACACCCTTGCCGGACTGGCCTATGTGGTCATGGATGAAGTGCACTACCTGGCAGACCGTTTCCGCGGGGCTGTGTGGGAAGAAGTCATCATCCACCTGCCCAGCGAAGTGAGTGTCATTTCACTGAGCGCCACCGTCTCCAACGCCGAAGAGTTTGGTGCCTGGCTGGGCACTGTCCGCGGCGACACCGCCGTGGTGGTCTCCGAACACCGCCCCGTTCCGCTGTGGCAGCACGTCATGGTCCGCAGGGACCTCGTCGATTTGTTTGCCGAGGACGTGGCTTTTGACGAAGTCGCCCGATCCGGCGGCGGAGCCGCGGCCAAGACACCTGCGATCAACCCGGAACTGTTGAAGTTGGCACGCTCGGAGACCGTCACCACGGGGCGCGGGTCCAACTATGGGCGCCGGGGCGGGGGAGCACGCGGCCGGCGTTACCAAGATTTCAGTGGTCAGGCACAGAACAACCAGTTACAAGGCGGGCATGCACACGAGCTTCGGTCCTCTGCCCGGGCGGCTTCTCGGCCGCAGGTGATCCGTGCGCTGGGAAGCCAAGAACTGCTTCCGGCCATCACGTTCATCTTTTCCCGAGCAGCCTGCGACGCAGCGGTGCAGCAGTGCGCAGCGGCAGGGTTGTGGCTCACCACTGAGGCCGAACGTGAAGAGATCGCCCGTCGCGTGGACAGTGCCTGCGCCGAACTGCCAGACTCTGACAAGGACGTCCTAGGGTTTTGGGGATGGCGGGACGGGCTGCTGCGGGGCCTGGCAGCACACCATGCGGGCATGCTGCCCAGCTTCAAGGAAGTGGTGGAGGACCTGTTTGTCAACGGCCTGGTCCGTGCCGTCTTCGCCACAGAAACCCTCGCACTGGGCATTAATATGCCAGCCCGCACCGTGGTGCTGGAAAAGCTGGAGAAATTTAACGGTGAAGCCGTCGTGGGCATTACTGCGGGGGAGTACACCCAGCTAACTGGCCGTGCCGGCAGGCGCGGCATCGACGTGGAGGGTCATGCTGTGGTGTTGTGGCAGCCTGGCACAGACCCTGCTGCCGTGGGTGGCCTCGCCTCCAAGCGCACCTACCCCCTGAACTCCAGTTTCCGCCCCACCTACAACATGAGCATCAATCTCATCGCCCAGTTCGGCCGAGGACGTACTCGTGAAATCCTGGAGTCGTCCTTTGCCCAGTTCCAGGCAGACCGTTCAGTGGTAGATCTGGCACGCCAAGTACGGTCACGGGAGGAATCCCTGGCTGGCTACGAAAAATCCATGACGTGCCACTTGGGCGATTTCAACGAGTACGCCAAGCTTCGCCGGGAACTCTCCGACCAAGAATCAGGTGCCTCCAAATCCAAGGCGAAGCAGCGCCGCGAGGCCGTACTGGAATCCGTGGCCTCCCTGCGGTCCGGGGACGTGATCATGGTGACGGCCGGGCGGAACCCGGGGTACGCCGTCGTGGTTGAGGCAGACACCAGCACGCGGCAGCCACGCCCGGGTGTGGTGGGTATGGACCGTGTTTACCGCCGGCTGGGCGTGCAGGAACTCAGCGGCCCCGTTGCGGCCGTGGCGCGGGTGCGCGTGCCGAAGGGCTTCAATGCAAAGATTCCCAAGGACAAGCGGCACCTGCTGGCAGCCGTGCAGGAGAAGATCGAGAACACTGCTGAGCAGCGTCCGCACCGCTCGTCCGCGTTTACCTACCAAGAAGGTGCCGCGGGGGAGGATGAGGCCCTTGCTGCGCTGCGCAGGAAGTTGCGGGCACATCCGTGCCACGGCTGCAGCGAGCGGGAAGACCACGCCCGCTGGTCGGAACGCTGGTGGAAGCTGCGCCGTGAAACCGACGGCATAGTCAGGGCCATTCAAGCCCGCACCAACACGATCGCGCGCACCTTTGACCGAGTCATCGATTTGCTGGCCAGCTACGGATTTGTGGTGGCAAACGACGCCGGTGAGCTCCGTCCCAGCGACGACGGACAGCGCCTTCGCCGTGTGTACGGTGAAAAGGACCTGTTGGTGGCTTTGGCCTTGCGCCAGGGCTCCTTCGCGGACTTGGACGCGGCAGAATTGGCCTCCTTCACCACCGCCCTGGTGTACCAGTCCAAGCGCGACGCCGAGGGTACCCGCCCGCGGATGCCCAGTGTGGGGCTGGAACAGGCCGTGGAGGACGTAGTGGTGCTGTGGTCCAAACTGCAGGATGCCGAGGCGGCGCACAGGCTGCCGCTGACCAGTGAACCAGAATTCGGTTTGATGTGGCCCATGTACAAATGGGCGAAGGGGCGCAGCCTCCAAGAGGCGCTTCACGGCACGGACCTTGCCGCGGGGGACTTTGTGCGCTGGTCAAAGCAGGTCATTGACTTGTTGGGCCAGCTGGCCCAGGTGCCGTCACTGCCACCCGGCTTCGCCAAGACGTGCCACTCTGCCATGGACCTTGTACGCCGGGGCGTGGTGGCGTATTCGGCCCTTGTGAACTAGTTTCCCTTCGCCGCTGTGGCCATGGGTTTTTATCATCTCTGTGTTTAGCTTTGTTGAAAGGACAGCTTTTCCATGTCATTGACTTTGTACCGCAACGGTTCCATTTACAGCGCTGCCGACCCCTTTGCCACGGCCATGCTGGTGGACGGGGATGTGGTGGCTTGGGTGGGCTCCGAGCACGCCGCCAGCTCGCTTTTGGATGCCCGCATGCGCGTAGTGGATCTAGGCGGGGCTCTGGTGGCTCCGGGCTTTGTCGACTCCCACGTTCACGTGACCGAAACCGGTTTAGCGCTGTCTTCGCTTGATCTGACAGGGGTGCACGGCGCACAGGAGTTGTTGGACAGCGTGGCGTCAGCTGCCAGAAATGGTGCCCGCGCCGGCGTGTTGCTTGGGCAAGGCTGGGACAACTCGCAGTGGGCTGATCCGCAGCTCCCGACTGCCGCCGAACTGGAGCGGGCATCCGGTGGGCGGGAGGTGTACCTGGCTCGGGTCGACGTGCACTCCGGGCTGGTGTCTGCGTCGCTGGCCGGGCGCTGCGGTCTTGCCGATCTTCCAGGATGGGATGGCGACGGGCTTGTGAGCGGCCTGGCGCACGCAACGGCCAGGGATGCAGCCCGAGAACTGACGAACAAACAGCTCACCATGGTGCAGCAACGGGCCCTGCGCCATGCTGGCGCCAACGGCTATGTGGCGCTTGCGGAAATGGGAGCACCCCATGTCGGATCCCCAGCAGACTTGGCTGCACTCATGGCTCTAACAAGCGGTGCCGGAATGGGTGGTGCCGGTGACACGCTAGAAGCCCTGCCGGAAGTCTTGCCATATTGGGGACAGCTGGTTGCCAGCGTCGATGAGGCCCGTGAAGTGCTCAACGGGTTGGGGGTGCCGGTGCTGGGGCTGGCAGGGGACATCAACGTAGATGGGTCCCTGGGATCCCGCTCTGCACTGCTGCGCAAACCCTATGCCGACACCCCAGCCTCCGGTGGAACACCACAGTTTGGAGCGGCACAGCTGAGCGTCGAACAAGTGGCACTGCACTTTGCCGCCACCTCCAAGCTGGGATTGAGTGGGGGATTCCACGTTATTGGCGATGGAGCCATGGACATTGCTGTGGCAGGGCTTGAGCAGGCAGCCCGACAAGTGGGTATCGAAGCCGTAAGAGCTGCAGGACACCGCTTGGAGCACGCTGAAATGGTGGACGAATCAGCCATGGCGGCTTTGGCCAAGCACGCTGTCACGGTCTCCGTTCAACCCGCCTTCGACGCGCTGTGGGGCGGCCCCACAGGTATGTACGCACAACGACTCGGTTCCACGCGGGCCATGGAGCTGAACCCCTTGGCGCGCTTTTACAATGCGGGCGTGCCGGTATGTTTTGGTTCTGATGCTCCTGTCACGCCGTTGAACCCGTGGGCTGGTGTGCGTGCGGCACTAAACCACCACAATCAGGGCGCACGGATCTCCGCGCGGGCGGCATTCATCGGCCATACCAGGGCAGGTTGGCGAGCAGCCAAGTCTGAAAATCCCTTGGCCGGTCAGCTGGTGCCTGGCGCCCCGGCTAGTTTCGCCGTGTGGGAGGTTGAAGAGCTCATGGTTCAGGTTGCCGATGAAAGAGTGCAGTCATGGTCTACCGACCCCCGGGCACGTACGCCACTGCTGCCTGCGCTCGACACGGAAAACGATCCGCGTTGCCTGCAAACTGTGCATAAAGGCAGGGAACTGTACGCCAGCGAGGACTTTGTCGAGGTGGAAGATCAAGCGTAATTCAATGCCAGCCTTGCACCCAAATTACTAACGCGTATAGTCGATCAACACGGCGCTGACCTGCGATGATGCCCATCGGTGCAGGTCAGGGTCGTGTTGACAGCCGGGCCTCGCGGCCATTAGTTTTGGGGGAGCGGTGAACCTCTAATGTGAGGGTACCGGTCGGCAAGGACTACCGTTCCGTCGGCGCTTGGCAGATGAGCCCACGCACCAGTAGAAAACAAGCATGCACTGGGTTTTGCGCACAGTCATATTTGGTCCGAAGGTGCGTGGGCACATCTTTTGCCTCCTCTTCTTCGCCTATAATGGTGATTTGGCGTTAGCTGCGCTGCTGCCGTGAGTGGAAAATAGGTTCCCGATCCGGCCCAGGCAACGCAGGTCCACTGACTTTTACCTTCACCACGGAAAGGCACCAATTGCTGCGTGTCCTGACGATTATTCCCACCTACAACGAAATTGAGTCACTTCCTAAAACACTCACACGCCTGCGGGCTGCAGTGTCCCACTCGGACGTACTCGTTGCCGATGACAACAGCCCCGACGGTACCGGGGTGTGGGCGGATGAATTCGCGGCCACCGACACCCAGGTCCGTGTTCTGCACCGTGCCGGCAAGGAAGGCCTCGGCGCAGCCTATTTGGCGGGGTTCGCTTGGGGACTTGCTGCTGGATATGACGTCATTGTGGAGATGGATGCCGACGGCTCCCACCAGCCTGAGCAATTGCCTTTGCTTTTGGATGCCATTGACCAGGGTGCTGACCTAGTGCTGGGTTCACGCTGGGTCCCTGGTGGAAAAGTGGTCAACTGGCCGCTGCACCGCAAAGTGATTTCCACCTGCGGGAGCCTGTACTCACGTGTATTGCTGGGCATACCCATTCGGGACGTCACCGGCGGATACAGGGCGTTCCGCCGCAGCACCCTGGAAGCACTGGACTTGGACGCCGTCGAATCGGTGGGATACGGATTCCAAGTCGACATGCTCTGGCGTGTGTGTCAGAAAGGTCTGAAGGTGGTGGAAGTCCCCATCACTTTTGTTGAACGCGAGTTTGGTGCGTCCAAGATGAGCGGCAACATTGTGCAGGAAGCCATGCTGAACGTTACCAAGTGGGGTTTGTCCGCACGATGGAACAAACTGACAGGCCGCACCAAGTAGCAGGATTTTTTGCACAAAAAAGGTGGGCTGCCCGATTCAACGGGCAGCCCACCTTTTCTGTCTTAGACCTTTTCGCCGCGCTTTTGACGCAGGAAGGTCAGCCGGTCAGCCAGAATGGTTTCCAGTTCCGGCAGGCTGCGGCGTTCAAGCAGCATGTCCCAGTGTGTGCGCACGGGCTTGTCATTGGATGTATCCGGTGCCTCACCGTTCACAAGCAAGGCTTCCTTGCCGGTCTTGGACATCCAGGTTGCCGGGACGTCCGCCTCAGCGGAGAACATGACAAATACCGCTTCACCGTCGGCACAGCGGTATTCCACACGCTGGCGGGGAGCCGGCTCCACGCCTGATTCCGTCTCCATGCTTTGTGCGCCCAAGCGCATGCCACGCAGGCTGCGATCGCTCATGACTTCTCCCTCAAGTTGTTCCCTGCCCCAAGCCAATCATGGAACAGTATTTCGTTTCCTCGTCAGCCGGCTCCAAGTGCCGGTGAGCCAAGGTTTTCACGTCTATGGACTCAACGCATAGCAACGGGCAGTTGTTCCTGCACCGTTGGAATGCCTTGAAGAGGCCGGGCAAAACGCCGCGCGGCCAAGCACCTATTATACGTGCTTGGCCGCGTGCATGATGCTGTGGTGTGACTTACAGGCCGGAGTCCAGTTCGGCGTCGACGGCGTCGTCCGTTTCTGCGGAGGTATTGCCCAGCACGTTGCCGATTCCCTTGAGGGCATCGCCGACTTCACTGGGAATGATCCACAGCTTGTTGGAGGTTCCCGAGGCGATCTTGGGCAGCGTCTGAAGGTACTGGTAGGCCAGCAGCTTCTGCGTGGGGTTTCCCTTATGGATGGCGCTGAACACCTTCTGAATGGCCTGGGATTCACCGTCTGCACGCAGGATTGCGGCTTTGGCATCACCTTCAGCCTTCAGGATGGAAGACTGGCGCTCACCCTCAGCAGTCAAAATAGCCGACTGCTTCGTTCCTTCAGCGGTCAGAATTGCAGCACGACGGTCACGCTCGGCACGCATCTGCTTTTCCATGGAGTCCTGGATTGACAGTGGCGGGTCGATCGCCTTCAGCTCAACACGGCTGACGCGAATACCCCAGCGGCCCGTGGCTTCATCCAAGACGCCGCGCAGCTGGCCGTTAATCTGGTCACGTGAGGTCAGTGCCTCTTCAAGGTTCAATCCGCCCACCACGTTACGAAGAGTGGTGGTGGTCAGCTGTTCAACTGCTTGGATGTAGTTCGCGATCTCGTACGTTGCGGCACGCGGATCAGTCACTTGGAAATAGACCACAGTGTCAATGGAGACCACCAGGTTGTCTTCCGTGATCACAGGCTGGGGCGGGAATGATACAACCTGCTCGCGCAAGTCAAGCAGCGGCAGCAGACGGTCCACGAAAGGAATCAGGACCGTGAGGCCAGGGTTGAGGGTGCGCTGGTATTTACCCAAACGCTCCACGACGCCGGCACGGGCCTGCGGAATAATGCGAACTGCACGTACAAGAACTATTACTACGAATATCAGTAGGACTAAAACTACAAACAGCCACACAAGTGTGCCAGCTCCGTCTCCCATGAAATCCCCTCTTTTCTATGTCAAGAATTGATGCAGCACAGTCGCAACGGCGCACCATAAACGTGCAGCGGCCGTGCCGTGGTGCCTAAGCTGTTGTTGTTGCTGTTCCTGCCGACTTATGCGCAGAAGGCATGCTGATGATGGCGGTGGCTCCGTCGATGGCGTCCACTTCCACAGTTGCCCCGACAGGAATGTCTGCTCCGCCGGTGACCCGGGCAGTCCAAATATCCCCGCCAATCTTCACCAGACCGCCGCCGAGTCCAACAGTCTCCAGGACAACCGCCCTGTGGCCGATCAGCCGGTCCACGTTGGAGAGTTGGTCAGCTGGTCCACGGCGCAAATGGGACAGCGCAAGTGGTCTGATCAAGACCGTAGTGGCAAGGGCCACAACACAGAAGATGACGATCTGCAGCCACAGATCCGCATGGAACAAGAATGCCACCAAGGCAGCCAAGGCTCCCACGGACATCAAAATGAAGTAAAGGTTCAACGTCAGCATTTCAGCAACGGCCAACAGCAGAAACACTGTAAGCCAGAGTATCCAGCCAAAGTCGTTAATCCATTCAAGCATTGAGTCCCCCTTAGAGACTTATTTGGCGTATATACGAGCCTACTACGCGGGGCTGGGAAAGTCTGGGTAGAAGACGGTCTCTCATGGGATTCCCAGCGGGTAGAAACCCGTGCCGCAGTGCGCAGTCCAGCTCTTTTGGTGCAATGGCCCATCGCCACAGGTGGAGCCCTACTAAACTGGGTGAATGCTCTTGTTCCTTGGCTCCAGCCGACTCAGCATTCGTGTTGTCCGGCTCATGTTGGGTCTGGCCATGTACGGGTTGGCTATCTCCATGATGATCCGCGGCAATATTGGCGCGTCGCCGTGGGATGTCTTTGCCCAGGGCCTGTCCCGAACCTCCGGCTTCTCCTTCGGGTTGTGCACCATTGCCATCAGCGGCGCGGTTCTTCTGCTGTGGATACCACTGAAACAGTGGCCCGGATTTGGCACCATTGCCAACGCGGTGCTGGTGGGTGTTTTTGCCGACCTTGGCTTGGCTGTCATTCCGCAGGCCAGCCAGCTGATCCCGCAAGTGCTGCTGTTCTCGGGCGGATTATTCCTACTGGCGTTTGCCACTGCCCTCTATATTGGTGCCGGGCTGGGTCCGGGCCCGCGCGACGGGCTCATGACGGGCTTGGTTCGCGTCAGCGGCTGGCCGGTATGGCTCATCCGGACAGGCATTGAGCTGTCCGTCGTGGGGGCTGGTTTTTTTCTCGGCGGTGTAGTCGGTGCGGGGACGGCTGCCTTCGCCTTGGGGGTGGGGCCGCTGACGCAGGTGACGCTTCGCTGGCTGCATGTTGACCTGTACGCCAAGACTCCGCGGGCAACCATGGTGGAGCTGCCGCTCGAGCCTGATCCCTCAGGCCGCCCTTGAGGTAGCCGTCTAACCGGGTTAGGCGGCAAGCTGGTCAATCAGCAACCTGGCCGACCGGCAGTAGGCGGAAGACGGAAATGCGAAACGCTGCCGTCGCAGCTGTGCGCTCCGGCAGCCGGGCCAGGCGCTCTCGAAGCACCAAGGGGTCCAGATGGTGTCCGGCCGGGCCCATGAGCGCCACGTTTTCAACGTCGGCTGGGCTCAGCTGCAATTCGGTCTCTATCTCCTGGGTTTGAACTGGCCTGAAGTGGCCCTCCATCGCCGCCACCAACGCAGATTCCTTATCGTCTTGAATGCCGAGCATGCCCACCTCAGCAGCGATTTCCGCCAGGTGTTCTGGCAGTGGGGTCACCACAACCAATGCGCCGCAGGGCTTCAGGATGCGGGCAAATTCGCTGGCATTGCGCGGGGCGAATATGACAAGCACGACGTCGGCAGTGCCGGTTCCCAACGGCAACTCGCGCCACAGGTCCCACACAATGTTCAAAGCATCCGGGTTTAGTCGCGCGGCTCTGCGCAAAGCAAACTTCGAGATGTCAAGGCCCACGGCCGCCGGCCTGCGAGCGCTGAGGGAGAACGCCGCAAGCACCTGGTGCAGGTAGTGGCCGGTGCCGGTTCCGGCGTCGACGATGAGCTGCGAATCAGGCCCGGCAAGCAGTTGCCCTACCTGCTTGGCCAGTGCGTCGCTCAGGGGTTGGTAGTGCCCGGCGTTCAGAAAGGCATCGCGGGCAGCCACCATGGCTGCCGTGTCGGGGACGAACTTGGTGCCAGGGCCAGTGAGCAGGTTAAGGTACCCCTGGCGTGCAATGTCGAAGCTATGGCCCGAGTCACAGGCCAGTGAATGGTCCATGGCCTGCGGTGTGGAAAATCCTTGTCCGCAATGGGGACAGCGCAGGGCCTTGACAGCAGAGAATTCCATCTAATGATCTTAGGCGCCCTGAAACTGCACGAGGGCCTGAAACTGCATGTTGCGCTAGAACTTCAACGCAGCACGTGCCTCGGCGATATCGGGATAGGCCCAATGTGCGCTGTACTCGGCGGTAGCTGCCAGCGAGCGCGTATACGCCTTGTCGATGTACAGCATCCCTGCCAAATGGTCGGTTTCGTGTTGGACAATGCGTGCCTGCCACCCTGTGAACCGGCGGGTGCGCACGGTGCCCAGTTCGTCGTCGTACGCCAAATCCACTGTGGTGGGACGGTCAACCACGCCCTGCCAGCCCGACATCGACAGGCAGCCTTCGTAGTGGCTGGCTAGAACGGTGCCGACGGGCGTGTAGCGCGGGTTCAAGATGGCAAACAGTTCCAACGGCATGCGGTCGCGGGCAGCGGCATTGTCGGCGTCAACCTCATATTGATCCTCCAACACCGCGAGTTGCAGGGGTATGCCGATTTGTGGAGCTGCCAGGCCCACGCCGGGTGCAGCCCGCATGGTTTCAGTCATGATCTCGATCAGCCGGGCCAGCTCGGCGGCGCTGAGCTGGCCTGTAAAGGGCAGTGCCTGGGCGCGCAGCACGGGGTGCCCAGCCTGGACGATCGGTGGCAGTTGCTCCGACTCAAGGACGGCGGCAAGTGCCTGCTCGAGATAGCCGGCGTCGAGTTTCATGCCGTGGACGTTCGTCATGCGGGGCCCTCCTGGGGATTCGGTTCGCTTCCATTGTGCCAAGTCACTGCCCGGTTGGTGGCAATGCACGTTCACGTCTTTGCCGACACGCCTCTACGTTTGGCTGCCAATCCTTCCGGCACCCCTGTTGCCTTCCCTGTCCTGCGGTCTATGGTGGGCTAGAAGGGGCACGCCGAGAAAAGGGATGATCATGTCAACAAATAGTTTCGACGCACGCAGTTCACTGACCGTTGATGGTCAAGACTATGAAATCTACCGATTGGACAAGATTGCCGGGTCGGCACGGCTGCCCTACAGTTTGAAGGTGCTGCTGGAAAACTTGCTCCGCAATGAGGACGGGCGCCTTGTCACGGCGGAACAAGTCAGCGCTGTGGCGGAGTGGGAATCTGCGGCGGAAGCCAGTCGCGAGATCCAGTACACCCCGGCCCGCGTGCTGATGCAGGACTTCACCGGTGTTCCCTGCGTTGTGGACTTGGTGGCCATGCGCGACGCCATGGCGGACCTTGGCGGTGACCCCACCAAAATCAATCCGCTGATTCCCGGCGAGCTGGTCATTGATCACTCAGTCATTGCCGACGTCTTCAACGTTCCCAGCGCGTTCTCCATCAACTCCGAATTTGAGTTCAAGCGCAACCAGGAACGCTACCAACTGCTGCGCTGGGCACAGCAGTCCTTCGATGACTTCCTGGTGGTCCCGCCGGATACAGGGATCTGCCACCAGGTGAACTTGGAATACCTGTCCCGGGTGGTGTTCACCCGCGAGCTCGACGGCGTGAAGCAGGCCTACCCGGACACCCTCGTCGGCACTGACTCGCACACCCCCATGGTCAACGGCCTTGGTGTGCTGGGCTGGGGAGTGGGAGGCATCGAGGCAGAGGCCGCCATGCTGGGCCAGCCCATGAGCATGCTGGTTCCTCAAGTGGTGGGCTTCAAGCTCATCGGTGAACTGCCCGAAGGCACCACGGCCACCGACCTGGTACTGACGGTTGCCGAACTGTTGCGCAAGACGCGCGTGGTGGGCAAGTTTGTTGAGTTCTTCGGTCCCGGCGTGGCGAATGTACCGCTGGCCAACCGGGCAACTTTGGGCAACATGAGCCCGGAATACGGCTCAACCTGCGCCATCTTCCCGATCGACGACGAAACCCTCAGCTACATGCGCCTTACGGGACGCAGCGAGCACCAGATCAGCCTCGTGGAAGCCTATGCCAAGGAACAGGGCATGTGGCACGACCCGGACCATACGCCGGAGTTCAGCCAGGTTGTTGAACTGGATTTGGCAACGGTGGAAAGTTCCATAGCCGGTCCCAAACGCCCGCAGGACAGGATCCCGCTGCGCAGCGCCAAGCGTGCAATCCGCGGCCTTTTGGCGGGGGAGTCCCAGGAAGTGGCCGTGCGTGCCGGCGGGCTGGACGATGCAGGGGACGAATCCTTCCCCGCCAGCGATCCCGTCGCCATCAGTTCCCGGATCGAGCGGGACGACCCGCCGCGTATTTTCGAGGACGACGGCGTTGACCTCGACTGGCCCAGCGACCCGACGGACATGGTCATTGATGGACAGAAACTGACCCTTGACCACGGTGATGTGGTCATCGCGGCCATCACGTCCTGCACCAACACCTCCAACCCGTCCGTCATGATCGGCGCCGGGCTACTGGCCAAGAAGGCTGTGGAGCTGGGGCTCTCCAGCAAACCTTGGGTGAAGACCACCTTGGCACCGGGCTCCCGCGTAGTGACCGACTACTTCGACAGGGCAGGGCTGACCCCCTATCTGGAGAAGCTCGGCTTTGCACTGGTGGGCTACGGCTGCACCACCTGCATTGGCAACTCCGGCCCGCTCATCCCGGAAGTCAGCCAGGCAGTGAACGCCAGCGACCTGTCCGTTGCGGCTGTCCTTTCCGGCAACCGCAACTTTGAAGGCCGCATCCACCCCGAGGTGAAGATGAACTTCCTCGCCTCCCCGCCGCTCGTCATTGCCTACGCCCTGGCGGGGAGCATGCATGTGGACCTGTTGAAGGAACCGCTCGGCGAGGGCACTGGCGGCAAGCCCGTCTATCTGAAGGATATTTGGCCCACGACGGCGGAGATCAAGGAAGTGGTTGACGCCAGCCTCGAGGCACAAATGTTCAAGGACGGCTACGCGGATGTCTACCACGGGGACGAGAACTGGCGCGGCATGAGCGTTCCCGAGGGGGACATGTTCGCCTGGTCCGACGATTCCACGTACGTGCGCAAGCCGCCATACTTTGACGGGATGCAGCGTGAGCCTGCTCCTGTGGAAGACATTGTGGGCGCACGGGTATTGGCCCTGTTGGGGGATTCGGTCACCACAGACCACATTTCCCCGGCAGGCAGCATTAAGAAGTCCTCCCCGGCTGGGCAATACCTGCTTGAGCACGGTGTGGAGCAGGCCAACTTCAACTCCTACGGCTCCCGCCGCGGCAACCACAACGTCATGATCCGCGGCACGTTCGCGAACATCCGGCTGCGCAACCTGCTGGTGCCCGGCGTCGAGGGCGGCTTCACGAAGCGCTCTGCCGACGGGGAGGTGGAAACCATTTTCGACGCTTCGACTGCGTATCTGGCCGAGGGTACCCCGCTGGTGGTCATTGCCGGAAGCGATTACGGTTCCGGATCCTCCCGCGACTGGGCGGCCAAGGGCACCGTGCTGCTGGGCGTGAAGGCCGTGATCGCCACGTCCTTTGAGCGCATCCACCGGTCAAACCTGATCGGCATGGGCGTGCTGCCCCTGCAGTTCAAGGACGGCGAGACTGCCGAATCCTTGGGCCTCACGGGCATGGAGACGTATTCGATCACGGGGATTGCCGGCGTCAGTCCGCTGCCTCGGGAAGTCACCGTGCGTGTTGAAGACGGGGCGAACACGCGGGAGATTCTTACCACCCTTCGCATCGACACCCCGGCGGAGGAGTCCTACTACATGCACGGCGGGATCCTCCAGTACGTGCTGCGCCAGCTGCTGGACGCCTAGGTATTACGGCTGCGGCCCTGGTGGCGTCCTGTGGGGCGGAACCAGGGCCGTTGGCGTGCGCAAATATTACGTTGGCAGCTGCCCTGGTGGGGCTGCACCGGGCTCAGAACGCACCAACCATGCATAATGAACGAATGACTCAAGCCATTAACACTGAACGACTTGCCCTGCGTCCGTGGGAAGACTCCGACGTTGACTTTGTCTTTGACCTGTATTCGCGCTGGGTGGTGCAGCGCTTCATTGGCAATGAACCGGCCGTCATGAACAGTCGCAGGGAAGCGTTGGACAAGGTGGCACGATTCCAAAGCATCGACCACCCGGTTCACGGGATCTGGGCAGTGACGCGCAAGGAAGACAGCACTCCCGTGGGCACATTGCTGCTCAAGCCGATTCCTGCCTCAGGCGAGGAACCGCTGGAAGCCTCGTCCGACGTCGAAATTGGCTGGCACTTCCACCCTGACCACTGGGGCAACGGCTACGCTACAGAGGCGGCGGCTGCAGTGCTCGAGCATGCCTTCGCAGCAGGACTGGAGCAGGTGGTCGCCGTGACGAACCCCGCCAACGAGGCCTCGCAAAGTGTGTGCCGACGCATAGGCATGGAACATCAGGGACAAACAGAGGATTATTACAACGCCACCTGTGAATTCTTTACGGTGACAAAGCCCGCAATTTCCTAAAGACAAGGGACACTGATGAGCACTGCTGGAAAGGCTGCACCGGAACGCGCCGGGGGGCATGCCGCCGACGGCCACGACCTCATTCGAGTCCAGGGTGCCAGGGTGAACAACCTCAAGGACATCAGCGTTGAGATTCCCAAGCGCCGTCTGACAGTGTTCACGGGGGTGTCAGGTTCGGGTAAGAGCTCGCTGGTGTTCGGCACTATCGCCGCAGAGTCCCAACGCATGATCAATGAAACCTACAGCGCATTCGTGCAGGGCTTCATGCCCACCCTGGCCCGTCCCGACGTGGATGTTTTGGAGGGGCTGACGACGGCTATTCTGGTGGACCAGGAGCGGCTGGGCGCCAACCCGCGCTCCACGGTGGGGACCGTCACTGACGCCAACGCCATGTTGCGCATCGTTTTCAGCCGCCTGGGGATGCCGCATATCGGTTCCCCGCAGGCGTTCTCCTTCAACGTGGCCTCCATCAGTGGTGCCGGGGCGGTCACCATGGAACGCCGGGGAGAGAAGGTCAAGGAACGGCGCAGCTTTTCCATCACCGGCGGTATGTGCCCGCGCTGCGAGGGCATGGGCAAGGTCAGTGATTTCAACCTTGATGCGATCTTCGACGCCAGCAAGTCACTGGCCGAAGGCGCCTTGGTCGTCCCCGGCTACAGCATGGACGGCTGGTATGGACGCATCTTTGCCGGCAGCGGCTTCTTTGACATGGACAAGAAACTGGGCAAGTTCACGAAGAAAGAACTGGCTGACCTGCTGCACAAGGAGCCGGTCAAGATCAAGGTTGACGGCATCAACTTGACGTATGAGGGCGTCATTGTGAAGATGCAAAAGTCCATGTTGGCCAAGGACGTGGACTCCCTACAGCCGCACATTCGTGCGTTTGTGGAGCGCGCCGTTGTGTTCGCCACCTGCCCCGATTGTGACGGGACACGGCTGAATGAGGGCGCTCGCTCGTCCAAGGTGGCAGGAATCAGCATCGCCGATGCCTGCGCCATGCAGATCAGCGACCTTGCCGTGTGGGTCCGCGGCCTTTCGGATACTTCGGTGGCACCGCTGCTGGGGGCGTTGGGGGACACCCTTGACTCTTTCGTGGAGATCGGACTGGGCTACCTTTCCCTGGAGCGCCCCTCCGGAACGCTCTCAGGAGGTGAAGCGCAACGGACGAAGATGATCCGCCACCTGGGCTCCTCCCTGACGGATGTCACCTATGTCTTTGACGAACCGACCATTGGACTCCACCCTCATGACATTGCACGCATGAACACGCTGCTGCTCCAATTGCGCGACAAAGGCAACACCGTCTTGGTGGTCGAACACAAACCGGAGACCATCGAAATTGCGGACCACGTCATTGATCTAGGGCCGCATGCCGGCTCTGCCGGCGGAGAAGTGGTGTTCGAGGGCACCGTTGGCGAGCTGCGGAAGAGCAGCACCGTGACGGGCAGGCACCTTGATGACCGGGTCTGCCTCAAAGCCACGCTGCGCCCTGCGGCAGGCTCCATGGACGTACGCGGCGCCAACACGAACAACCTCAAGGACGTGGACGTCGACATCCCGCTCGGGGTGCTCACAGTGGTCACTGGAGTTGCAGGCTCGGGAAAGAGCTCGCTCATCCGTGAATCTGTTTCCGGGCGCGACGGCGTGGTCACGGTAGACCAAGGCGCCATCCGTGGTTCGCGGCGCAGCAACCCGGCAACGTACACGGGTCTGCTGGAACCCATCCGCAAGGCCTTCGCCAAGGCTAACGGCGTCAAGCCCGCACTGTTCAGCTCGAATTCAGAAGGCGCCTGCCCGTCCTGCAATGGCGCCGGCGTGATCTACACGGACCTGGGCATCATGGCGAGTGTGTCCACGGTGTGCGAGGAATGCGAAGGCCAGCGATTCCAGGCCACAGTGCTCGAATACCACTTGGGCGGACGCAACATCAGCGAAGTCCTGGCCATGTCTGTCGACCAAGCAGAGGCATTCTTTGCCGACGGGGATGCCAAGCTGCCTGCTGCACACACCATCCTGCGGCGAATGGCCGACGTCGGACTTGGCTACCTGACGCTGGGCCAGCCGCTGACAACGCTGTCCGGCGGTGAGCGCCAGCGCATCAAACTGGCCACACACCTGGGGGAGAAGGGTGGGGTTTATGTGCTGGACGAGCCAACCAGCGGGCTGCACCTGGCTGACGTCGAAAAACTTCTGGCGCTGCTGGACAGACTGGTGGATTCAGGGAAGTCGGTCATCGTGATCGAACACCACCAGGCCGTCATGGCCCACGCAGACTGGATCATCGATCTTGGCCCGGGGGCCGGGCACGACGGTGGCACGATCGTTTTCGAGGGCACGCCTGCAGAAATCGTGGCCGACAAATCAACCCTGACCGGCCAACATCTCGCGGCCTACGTCGGGGCATGACGAAACGATCGAATATTAATTCGAGTGACGCCCCGATGCTGCGGGGGAGGCGCTGGTGATGTACGCAGACAAAGGGACGTTCGCTGATGAACAGGAAAATGCGTTCGTTAGCCACCGGCCTGGACCAGTTTGAACAGTGGATCAACGCGTTGAAAGCGTTCTCGATGCCGCGGTGACATGCGGTACAAGGCACTTCCGAGCAACTGTCAATGGAACGCCGATAATCCACATTATGTAAAGTAAAGTCAAAAGAGACTAAAACGGCCTCCTAGCGTTAAGGTGATGGTCGAATCCCCGAACGGCCTGTTGCCTTGCTAGTCAAAGTGATAGATTTCCACACAAGGTTGCTGAGCCGCAGGGCAACTGACGGCAACAGCTCAAGCACGGCCCGCTTGCGCAGTTGACCACCAAGGGGCCAGAATCGCGGTGCACCATGGGTACAAGTCCAGCAGAGCAGCCGAACTCAAATCCCGGGGCGGAGAAAACGCCCCATCTGGGTAAAATCATCATCATCACCATGGCGGCCGCTTTGGGTGGACTCCTGTTCGGCTTTGACACCTCAGTGATTAACGGGGCCGTCAATTCGATCCAGTCCGACTTCAATCTCGGCTCGGCAGCGATCGGGTTCACCGTTGCCATCACCCTAATCGGATGCGCCATCGGTGCGTGGTTCGCTGGCCAACTGGCCGATGTCTGGGGTCGCAAGCCAGTCATGGTGTTGGCGGCTCTTCTCTTTGTGGCCAGCTCGATCGGCTCGGCCTACGCTTTCGCCATTTGGGACCTCATGTCATGGAGGGTCATTGGCGGGCTGGCTATTGGCATCGCCTCCGTCATCGCTCCTGCCTACATCGGTGAGATGGCCCCTGCACGGCTGCGGGGGGCACTCAGCTCACTCCAGCAACTGGCCATCACGCTGGGTATCTTTCTGGCGCTGCTTTCCGACGCCGGTCTGGCAAGGGCTGCTGGAGGTGCCGGCAATGAACTCTGGTGGGGCATGCCTGCGTGGCGGTGGATGCTGCTGGTTGGAGTCATTCCTGCCGTCGTCTACGGCCTCCTGTCCCTAACCATTCCCGAGTCCCCCCATTTCCTGATCCGGAAGGGCAGGAGCAAGGATGCCCTTGCTGTCATCCGGCGTGTCACCAGCCCGGTGAATCCGGAGCAGCGTCTGAAGGAAATCGAAGAGAGCCTGGAAAACGAAAAGCGGTCCACCTACCGTGATTTGCGTGGCACCGCGTTTGGGCTGCAACCCATCCTGTGGATCGGCATCGGCATGGCTGCCTTTCAGCAGTTGGTCGGCATCAATGCCATCTTTTACTACTCGACCACGTTGTGGCAGTCGGTGGGCTTCAGCCAGGAAGACTCCTTCACGACGTCCGTCATCACTTCCATCATCAACGTGGCCCTGACCTTTGTCGCCATCTTCTTCGTTGACAGAGTCGGGCGCAAGTTGCTGCTGCTGGTGGGTTCGGCAGGCATGTTCGTGGGGCTTGTTGCCGCCGCGATCTCGTTCTCCCAAGCGACTGGTTCAGGGGATTCACTGACCCTCGCTGCACCGTGGGGACCCATCGCCCTGGTCGGTGCCAACTTGTTTGTCATCTTCTTTGCCGCCACGTGGGGCCCGGTGATGTGGGTGGTCCTCGGTGAAGTTTTCCCGAACAAGATTCGCGGCTTGGCCTTGGGCATCGCAACGGCCTTCAACTGGATCTTTAATTTCATTGTCACTCTGCTTTTCCCGATCATGAGTGCTGCCGTCGGCCTTGGCTTCGTCTATGCCGGGTTTGCCTTCTTCGCCGTCCTGTCGTTCTGGTTCGTCAAGGCACTGCTCCCGGAAGTAAGCGGGTTGGAGTTGGAAGACAAGAACAAGCTCGTGACTCGCCACAAACCAACCACTGCATAACGATGGAGCCGCCCCACGTCTATCTTGCAAATAGGGGCGGCTCCCCCGCGCGTCTAAATCCCAGCGTCGGATATTTCACTTTTTAGTAAGCCACACGCGCTGGAAAGAGACGAGCAATGGTATGGGAAACTGTACGAATCCAATTTCGGGCGGCAAGGGAGGTGCGCACTGGTCACATGTGCCACCACTCCCCCGGCGTCAACCCGTCCGTCTAGCCACCTGATCAACGGCCGGTCTAGCATGGTTGGCATCGGCTCACCAGCTATTGGCATCGGCTCACCAGCTACTAGGACGGCGGAAACATGAACCCCTCAAAGAACTCCCAACAGCACAGCAACGAGATAAAGACTCTCATGATCCTCGGGGCATCCGGCGACCTTACGGCGAGACTGTTGTTGCCTGGGCTGGCCAGCCTGATCTCTCAGGGCGGTGCCAAAGGTCTTGAGCTGGTGGGCACTGGCTATGACGAGTGGTCGCAGGATAAATGGCGTGAGCAGGTGAAGAAATCCTTTGACGCCAGTTCTGGAGAGGACGAAGCTCCCACTGGCAACAAGGCCCAACACGCGTTGGATGCGATGGCCAAGAATAGCAGCTACCACCAAGTGGACGTTACTGCAGAAGGCGCACTCTCTACTGTTCTGAAGTCCGTCAAACACCCTGTCGCCGTCTACTTTGCATTGCCACCTTCCATCACCGAGAAGGCGTGCGACCTGCTCAGCGCTGATGATCTCCCGGAACACACCCGTTTTGTGATGGAAAAGCCCTTTGGCTCCGGGCCGGAATCAGCCCGGAAGCTGAACAAAACATTGGAGATGCTGCTGCCCGAGAACCACATTTATCGTGTGGACCACTTCCGCGGCACCGGAACCGTCCTCAACATCTTGGGTCTGCGGTTCGCAAACCACTTCCTAGAGCCGGTGTGGAATATGCGGCACATCGAGAAGGTGGAGATCTTTTTTGATGAGAACATCACCGTAGAAGGACGCGCCGGCTTCTATGACTCCACCGGTGCCCTACGCGACATGATGCAAAGCCACCTTCTGCAGATCATGGCCTTCATCGCCATGGATGAACCGGCCACTCTGGACGAACGCGACGTCAGGGACCGGATTGCGGAAGTTATGCGCGCAGCCGAAGTGGGCCCGGACTATTCCAAGACGACCCGCCGGGCCCGGTACACGGCCGGACAGATTGGTGACCGAAAAGTTCCCAACTATGTTGACGAACCGGGGGTGGATGGCAAGAACAACACTGAGACACTCGCGGAGATCGAGGTCAACATCAACAACTCTCGGTGGACCGGGGTCCCCTTCATCCTTCGTTCGGGCAAATCACTCGGCAAAGACAAGATGGAAGTCATTGTCGCGTTCAAGCCGATCCCCCACCTGCCCACCGGTTTCACCGGAACTCCCACAGCGACGCGGATTCGCATGGGTGTGGGACCAGCGAAACTTCAACTCGACATCGACGTCAATGGACCCGGGGACATCTACAGCTTGGACCGTGCCGAGCTCAAGGCTGAACTCAATGACAGTAATCTGCTCCCCTATGGTGAAGTGCTCAAGGCCGTGCTGACTGACAACGCCATGTTCTTTGTCCGCGGCGACACGGCTGTGGAGTGCTGGCGGATCATCGAACCGGTGGTTAAGGCTTGGGCCGACAATGATGTGCCGTTGGAGGACTACCCTGCAGGTTCCAATGGTCCGGAAGACTGGGAAACCACTCGTGAAGATACACCGCTGTAGGCGTTCCCCCGCATAGTCCACCAATACAGTAGACGGCAAACACCTGACGCACGCGGCCAGTCTGACTGGCTACATGGAAGAGTGCTAACCTGTGCTGAGCCACCACAGCGTCGTAAGCGTCGGGCTGCTCACGGTCCGCCACCACTAATCGGGCACTAAGGAAACGAAGTTCCGTATCAGCATGAAAACAGGTGGAACGCTGGAAGACAATGGCACCTGAGAACTATCCATCGCCGTCGCTCGTCAGCAACTGACGGACGCGTACTGTGAATAGGCGAGGTCCGCAGACCCTCCCCCGCAATCCATCCATCATGGTAAGTCCAATACTGGGCAAACGGATCACGTGGTGTCCGACAGACTGCTGCTCAAACCAATCCTGCTTCCTCATTAACAGAACAATCTTGAATTCTCTAGCATGCGAGTTGAGTGTGACTAAAACACATACGCCATTTTGAGCGTATTTGCCCCGGACCCGGCAGTGCTATCAACGACGTTGACACTGAAACCTGGGGGTTCACATGTTCCACAGACTACGAATCATTGCTTCCTTGGGCCTAGATATTCGGTGGGCGGAACTAAAAGTCACCGGCTGCCTAACCCCTGACAGTTGCGCCGCTCTAGTCCCCCTTATTCGGCGTTGCAGTTCGCTGGGTTTTTCAGTGCACGTCAATCTCTCATTGGCACGGCATATCGGCAGAACTGCGTTGACCAGCCTGCAGGACGGCAGTATCGTTGCCTCCGTACGTGCGACAAATCTGGTCCGTGCAACGTCCATTAATAAATCATTGTGACGGCACCGTCGGCCCTCCCCCTTTGCCCGGCGTTCGCTCGGCCATGTCCGCAAGGGTTGGTTCCGATCGACACGATTGAATGAACATCGTTCACTGGACAAAGGATTGCAAATGAGGACGATGGCATCCGAGGTTAGACATCCGCAGCAGGATCAGACTTCAGGGAGGCTGGGCGCACCCTTGTGGCCAGCCCATGACAACGCAGGTCCAACGATCTCCACACAACTGCAGGACATGGTCTTGGACAGCCTTGACGTTGGCGACTTCCTTCAGGAGCTCGCTGAGTATTCCGGGGGCCTTGCAGCTTTCAACGGTCAACCGCGATTGGACTGTGCCATCACTCTGTACCGCCGCAGAAAGGTGCCGACAGGAGCAGGAAACACTAAACGCGCGCGGGCCTTGAATGAGATTCAGGAGTACATGGCACATAGTGCCTGCATGACAGCGCTGCGTGAGGGACGCACCGTTGTCATTTCGGATACCGCGAGTGACAAAACGTGGCCCGAATACGCCCAGACCTTGCTGAAGGAGGGCGTGCACAGCGTTCTGTCCGTTCCACTTTCCTTGGGGCATGAGGCAAGTGCATCACTCAATTTCTTCTCGTCTGAGACGTCCTTCTTTAACGAAGGCCTGGTTGTCAGGGCTCAGCAGTACGCTGCCCAAGCACAAAAGGCCTTGCGTCTGGCCGTGCGAATCGGTTCTAAGCAACAGCTGGTTGACGAGCTTTATGAGGCCAGGAATTCGCGGACAGCCATCGATCTTTCTGTGGGGATCATCATGGGTCAGCAGCACTGCTCACAGGCCGATGCATTTGAGCTTCTCAGCAGGGCTGCGTCATCCCGCAACCAGAAACTGCGCGATGTCGCCGAGAATCTGCTGCACAATGTGGATGTGCATGCTGTGGAGACACACTTCGAGCGCTGGTTTCCGACGAGGATGTTGGAGGACATGGACTCAATGGGTTCGATGGCACAGGACTAGTTGGTCAGCAGTTTGGCAACGCTCTCCACAGTGGCTCCATGGGCGAAGAAGGCCTCGCACATTCCGCAACTGTACGCCACGGACACCATGCCGGTCGCACGCGGAGAACACGACTGGTTGAACTCAAAGATGAGTGCTTGAATCAACAACACCATTCACTCGACGGTTTGGGCATAGCAGCATGTCCGACGTTCAAGAAGGTTCGCCAAAGTACCCACGAAATCGCTGCTGACGCTGAGCGCCTCCGCGGCGTATGATCGGAATTCAGGGACATTGAGGAGGGCCACCGATGGGCTTTGACCAATACCACGAACCGCCAGCTGAACTCTCCGCCAAAACGCGGACGTTTGCCCGCATGTGTGCCAACCTCACAGAGGAGGCTGAGGCCATCGGCTGGTACGAACAACGTATATCTGTGGAAACTGATGCAGCGTCACGGGCAATCATGGAAGATTCATTGGGCGAGGAGTACAAACACTTCAGCATGGAATTGGAATTCCTGCTGCGAACCAAACCGAAGTGGCGCAGCATAGCCCGAGGAATCCTTTTCCAAGAAGGCGACGTTGTTGTAAATGGCGAGGCTGCCGAGGCAGCAGCGGCGTCAGGCAGCTCGACCACGGAGTCGCCGTCGCCCGCAGACGCGTCACTGGGAATCGGAAGTCTGAGGGAGTGCCGACCATGACTCAAAACCACCTGCTTCGCGAACATGCCCCCATCTCCGACAAAGGTTGGGAGCTTTTGGACAAGGAAGCCCGAGAGCGTTTGATGGTGGCATTGGGCGCCAGGAAGCTGGTCGACTTCGCCGGCCCTTTGGGATGGGAACACTCGGCAACCAATTTGGGTCGCATCGAACCGATCCAGGGCCCTTTCGGAAGCGGCATAACTGCACACCGTCGCCGCACTTTGGCATTGGTTGAGGTTCGTTCGGACTTTAGTGTGGACAGAAGTGAACTGTCGGCGAACGATGCGGGCGCAGCCGACGTCGATCTTCACAGCCTTGACGACGCAGCAGTCCGCATGGCCAGCACGGAGAACATTGCCGTACTGCACGGCTGGCCGCAAGCCTCCTTCGCAGGAGTCACCGACGCGTCGACGAATCCTCACATACCGCGGGTCAAGGACTTCAATGACTACCCGAAACGAGCGGCCAAAGCCGTGGCCATGCTCCTACGAAATGGGATTGCCGGACCGTTTGGGATGGCCATGGGCCCTGGCCACTACACAGCCGTCATGGAATTCACCGAACGCGGCGGCTACCTGCTTTCCGAGCATCTGCGAAACATCCTTGGCGGTCCTCTTGTCTGGGCACCCGGAGTCAGTGGTGCGATCGTCATCAGCCTGCGCGGCGGTGACTTCCTCTTTGAGTCCGGCCAAGACCTGTCCGTAGGATACAACTACCACGACGCAGATTCTGTCCACCTCTATCTCGAACAGTCCTTCAGTTTCCGGGTTGCCACCCCCGAAGCAGCTGTCTGGCTAACAGGTTCAATTGATGACGTACCTTGAGCCGCTGCGTGCGGGTTACGGTCTGTGCCAACTGACTAGGCCGGACTTCATCGCCGCCAGAATTCTCCGGCACCGGCTCGACAGCAGAGCCACAGTGGTTGTCCGAGTGCTTGGGGCCCGGCACCTGTTTCAAGCCGCGGTCATCGGCTTGGCTCCCCGTTCAACTTTCCTCCACCGGGCTGGCGCCGTTGTGGACTTGTTGCATGCCTCGACGATGGTCATTCTGGCGCTCAGCGATGGACGACGGCGCAAGGCCGCCTTCGCTGACGCCGCCGTCGCCTGCTTCTTTGCAACAGCCGAGCTGCTGTCGAGTGCGCCGCCAAGCAAACACGGCAAACCATCCCGCGCCACTTGACTCGGTGCGTCTTCCCGCCCCTGTCCGATGCAGAAGTGAACACGATTTCTTGGCGATTTCTGTGACTTTCCCGTGTGTATGTTGTACATCTCCTTTTTCTCTTGACCGCTTCTTTGGATGTGGCTAGGGTCAAAAATAAGTGTTGTCAGCGGTATGTCTGCCCCGTCCCGGCAGTGTTGCCTATGAATTTGACACAGTGGAAAGGGGCTTCACGCATGTATCCACAATCGCACTCTTCCCTTCCCCCAAATACCGATGCTGATCCGGTGATACCAGATTCTGTCTCCAAACTATTCCCCCATTCAAACCCTATGCGGCCTGACACGTGGGAGAGAAAACTGGTAGGGAACGGGTTTGCCGGGGAGGGTGCGGCAACTCACAGGGCAGCTGGGCCAATCACGAGAAATGCGATGTCCGTCAGCGTCCTGGTCGAGCGTATCCAACTCGAGGGCTACGGGTCGTTTTATGCCAGCCCTAGCTACGCCAGTCGCGCTGTTGTGCAGTGCCGGAACTGAAATTCAATGTGAAAGTGGTGTGAGATGGATACGGTAAGCGATTTTGTGATCCAGAGGATTCGGGACTGGGGTGTGAGCCGGGTTTTCGCGTTCCCTGGTGACGGGATTGGGGAGTTTGATGGTGCTCTTGGCAAGGCCCAACGTGAGGGCGATGGACTGCAGTATATTCGTCCTACCCATGAGGAGATCTGTTCGCTGATGGCCACGGCGCATGCCAAGTTCACCGGTGAGGTGGGGGTGTGCATTGCCACCTCCAGCCCGGGGGCGTTTCACCTGTTGAATGGGCTTTACGATGCGAAGATGGACAACCAGCCAGTTGTCGCCATCATCGGGCAGCAGGGCCTTCCCTCGTTGGGGACGTTCACGCAGCAGGAGAGCAATCTCGAGCGGACCTTGTCCGATGTGGCGGTGTACGTTCAGACCATCGTTTCACCGGAGCAGGCCCAGGCTGTGGTTGACACTGCGTTCCGCACGGCGCGGGTCCGGCTTGGGCCAGCTGTGATCATCCTTCCCCATGATGTCCAGGGCATGAAGATGGCGGAGCTTTCCCCGGCCAACTGGGTATCGCGCTCCAGCGCTGTGGCTCCCTCGCTTTCCATCGCTCCCCCTGAGAGCGAGATCGTGAAGGCGGCGGCCATCATCAATGCGGGGGCTAAGGTGACGTTCCTCGTGGGCCATGGCACTAACGGCGCAACCGATGAAGTCCTTGAAGCGGCACGGCTGGCCGGCGCGGGGCTGATCACGACGCTTCGTGCCAAGCAGGTGGTGCCCTCGGACGTTCCGCACCACAGCCAGCAGTTGGGTCTGTTGGGCACCCGTCCGAGCATGCACCAGATGAAGGATTGCGACACCCTGGTTTTCCTGGGGACCAACTACCCCTACAGCCAGTTCCTGCCGCCGAGCGGGCAGGCCAGGGCGATCCAGGTCGATCTGAAGCCGGAACAAATGGGGTTGCGTTATCCTACTGAGTTGAATCTCTGGGGCGATGTGAAAGCAACATTGATGGCGCTCATCCCGCATTTGGAGGCGAAGACGGATCTTTCGTGGCAGGAAAACGTCGCCAAGGAGATGATCGAGTGGGAACACGAGATGGAAGCCCAGGCGATGTTGGTCTACGAGGACGGGGTCAATCCGAGGCGTGTCTACCATGAGCTGAACAAACGCCTGCCCCCGCAGGCCATTGTCACGGCGGACGCTGGCAGCACTGCCGATTGGTATGGTCACCATATTCGCTTCCGCAATGGCATGATGGGGGATCTTTCCGGACGGCTCGCAACCATGCTGGCCGCCATGCCGTACGCGGTGGCGGCAAAGTTCGCCTATCCTGAGCGGCCCGTCATCTGCACCATCGGTGACGGGGCGTTCCAGATGCTGGGGATGAACGAACTCATCACGATTAAGAAGTACATGAAGGAATGGGACAACCCCCAACTGATCATCATGGTCCTGCACAACAATGATCTGACCCAGGTGTCCTGGGAGATGCGCACTGAGGATGCGAATCCGGTGTGGGAGACCTCCCAAGATGTCGAATCCATCGACTACGCCGGGTGGGCGGAACTGCTCGGGTTTCAGGGGATCCGTGTTAAACACGACGACGACGTGGCGGCGGCCTGGGATGCGGCATTCGCGCACCGTGGCATCACTCTCATCGATGCCTACACGAGCAGGAGCGTCCCTCCGCTTCCACCGCACATCACGGCCGAATATGCGAAAAATACCGGTGAAGCGCTCCTGAAGGGGGACCCGTTTGAACTCGGCGTCATCCGTGATTCCGCGGAAGCCCTCGTGTCTGAAGGCATTGAACGCGTCAAGGGCAAACTCCACATCGGCCAAGGAAACAAGCACGAAGACCATGACAAATAGCAGGAGTGGCATTTCACGGGAACAACGGAAGCAAGGATGAATCAAAGTGGTGAAGTCGAAAGAAGACTGGCAATTCGCACCACACGTGCTGCGGGAGTACGCGCTGATAGCCGACGGGGAACGTGGGATCCTCGTCGGGCCCAAAGGTGATTTTGTGTGGATGTGTGTTCCGCGTTGGGACTCCGATGCGGTCTTTTCCTCCCTAATAGGCGGCCATGGCAACTACGCCATCACGCCCCGTGGCCGGTTCGTTTGGGGCGGCTACTACGAAGAAGGGACACTGGTCTGGCATAGCCGGTGGGTCACCGAGACCGGCATTATCGAGTGCCGGGAGGCGCTGGCGTTTCCCGCAGAGCCTGGCCGGGCTGTGGTGCTGCGCCGGGTTGTGGCGGTAGACGGCGATGCTCACGTCCGCGTTGTCCTGGACCCCAGGGCTGGGTTTGGCCACAGCGGCCTTCGTTCCTTGGCATGCGAGGATGGGATCTGGACGGGACGCACAGGAAACCTGAGGATGCGTTGGCTCGGGGCCGGCGATGCCCACCCAGCCACCGGCAACGGATCACCGGCCCTGTCCATGGATCTCACTGTTCGGGCCGGTGAACGCCATGACTTTGTGCTTGAACTGGGAGAAGCCGCGCTGCCGGATGAACCCGTTGATCCAGACACGGTCTGGGAAGCCACGTCGGCTGCCTGGAAGAACGCGGTCCCCGACCTTGCCGAGACTCTTACTCCCCGCGATTCCCGCCACGCCTACGCTGTCCTGCGCGGGCTGACCAGCTGCGGAGGCGGCATGGTCGCTGCCGCGACCATGAGTTTGCCGGAGCGTGCAAAACAGGGCCGCAACTACGACTACAGGTATGTGTGGATCAGGGACCAGTGCTTCACCGGGGAAGCCGTCGCGGCCGCCGGCCCGCACCCGCTGCTCGATGATGCGGTCCGGTTCGTTTCTAAGCGCCTGTTGGAAGACGGACCCAACCTGAAGCCGGCATACACCACTCTCGGCGGTCCTGTCCCTGACCAACGGATGCTAAAGCTGCCCGGCTACCCCGGTGGATCGGATATCGCTGGCAACCATGTCAACGCACAGTTCCAACTTGATGCGTTGGGCGAATCCTTGCTGCTGTTCTCAGCCGCAGCCAGCCACGATCATCTTGATGCCGCAGGCTGGCGAGCAGCTGAGACAGCAGCCAACGCCATCGCTGCCCGCTGGCAGGATCCTGAGGCAGGAATATGGGAACTGGATGACAAGAACTGGACGGAAAGCCGGCTGATCTGCGTCGCCGGGCTGCGGGCGATCAGCAAACAGTGTGCACCCAGCGGGCGCATCGGCAGCTGGCTGGCACTGGCCGAGGGGATTCTCGCGGAGACCGCCGCCACCTCAACGCATTCCACCGGACGATGGCAGCGGGCCCCCGACGATGAACGCAACGATTCCGCACTCTTGTTGCCGCCAATTCGCGGAGGGCTCGCGGCGGATGACCCCCGAACTTTGGTGACATTGCAAAGCCTGGAGGAAGAACTCGGTGTGGACAGCTTCCTCTACCGTTTCCGTCAGGATGCTGGACCGCTGGAGGATGCCGAGGGTGCCTTTCTGCTCTGTGGATTCACCATGGCGCTGGCCCTGCACCAACAAGGTCGTGAAGTCGACGCGACGCGTTGGTTTGAACGGAACCGGGCCGCTTGCGGTCCTCCCGGCCTGTACTCAGAAGAATTCGACGTGACCCAGCGCCAGCTGCGCGGCAATCTTCCACAGGCCTTTGTCCATGCGCTCATGCTGGAGTGCTCGGCCAGGCTTGCGAAGCCATGGGAGACAACTTAGACGAGCAGAGCAGGCACACTGGCGCTGGCCGCCACACGGCCAACGGTGTGCCATGCTGTGAGCCCAGCCGGAACCACGCAGCAATTAAGTGCGAGTACAGGCAATGTCCTTGTTTCGTGTCATCGGCACAGCTGGCGCACTAACAGGGCCGTAAGTCCCACCCCGGCGATCGCACCACCAGTTGACAGACGAGCATGGTGAGAGAACCACAACTGGGGTGCGTGGGTGTGTGCCCTGTCATCAAATATTCCGTGGGAACCATAATCACGGCCGGCAGCTCCGTCTGCCGGTTCCCAGAGATTCTGGGGAGCGTCTGCAGGAGCTTTTCTATCGGTTTGCTGGGACTTAAACCCGGTCCGAGACAGATACAGGTCCAGCACTGGTGCGGCAAACTTGTTGACAAAAATAGTGCCAACCGTGGACGCGCCGACCCAATACTGCTTTCGCTGGGGGTGGTCGGCTGCGAACACCACCCCGCGGGCCGCGACCTCAGGTTGGTAGATCGGCGGCACAGGCTGTGGATGATTTGGCAGCCGCGAGAGCACCCAGGAGAACTGCGGTGTATTCACGGCCGGCATTTGTACAATGGTGATGTGCACGGCAGATCTATCGTGGAGCAGTTCGGTCCGAATCGTGGACGTGAAGCCGTTCACGGCATGCTTGGCTCCGCAATAGGCAGATTGTAGCGGGATGCTTCGGGCACCCAGCGCGGATCCGACCTGAACAATGGTGCCGTGCCCGGCCGGGACCATCCTGGAGAGTGCCACATGGGTACCATAGACGAAACCCAGGTAGGAGACCTCGGTCACGCGTTTGAACTCTTCCGGCCTAATCTTCAGGAAGGGCGCGAAGACGGAGGTGAAGGCCACGTTGATCCAGACATCAATCGGCCCAAACTTCTTTTCGACGGCATCGGCGGCCGCTTCCACTTGTGCGTAGTCCGAGACGTCGGTGGGGATGGTCAGGGCCTGACCGCCGGCGGTCTCGACGTCTTTCTTTGCCCCGTCCAGCCCTGCCTGGCCCCGGGCGAGCAATCCGATCTTGGCGCCACGGCGCCCGAAGGCCTGCGCCGTCGCCCGACCGATGCCGGCGCTTGCCCCGGTGATCACAACAACTTGTGGCGTCTTCATGGTGTACCTGCTTTCTGCCGGCTATCCGCCAGCACGAGGGGATGTACGTGATGGTTTATGGGCTTTTGGCATGGTCCGGGACGGGGTCCAAGCCATGAGCGTTCGGGTATATGTGCGCTGCCCACCGCTGAAGATCCTGCTGGTATTCGGGCAGGGCTGCGGTGCTGAGGTCTTCCAACAGAAGAGCCAATCGATGCGGCACCTGGGCGGCTCCGGAACCGTAGTGCCAAATCTCGCCGACGGCCAAATCCAGAAAATCGACAAAGTGATATTGCGGTATAACCAACCGAACCACTGCGCCTGAATCGGCCCACCGTCCGTCGGGGAGTTGGCGGATGGCCAGACGGCGTAAGAGGTCGTGGAGGATATCTAAGCATTGACACGCCGTTGTGGGGTCGTTGACAGCTGGGGACAGAGCCCGCTCTGCTATGTCGACCAGCTGGCGAAAGCTAAAAGCCAGGTCTTGCTCTGAGGTCCGTTCGGAGTCCAGGGCTATGTGCTCGAGAATTTGCTCATCGAGCGAGTGCCCACGGCGGGCCGTCTCCCCAACCGTGTTGCCCGGGCCTTGGGTGACAACACACAGAGGCGCTCCGGCTGGGACGAAATCGCCGATGCGAACGGTCAAGGCCAGCGAACACCCTGCTTGTTCGGCGGCCTGCACAAGTCGGGCTTCATTGACTGCGACCACCACCCCGGCCTCCAGTGCCACCACAACCTTGTGCCCGGCAGCCGCCTTCACCTCCCCGACTCCGGAGGCGGGGTCTGCTGCGGAGGAGGCCGCGGCGCGTGGGTTCGGGCCATAGCGTTCATCCAGGGTGTGTCGCGCTTCAGCGCCGAGCTCGGTCACGATGGTCGCCACCCGGACCATGTTGGCAATCCGGGCCAGATAGCCGATGAAGAAACATACACTGGCGAGCACGAAGATGAACGCGGTGCTCACGGCGATCCGCGGTACGAAAGGCGCTTGTCCGGTGGCCCCCACCACCGACCGCTCCACCATCATGGCGTAGACAAATGTGGCGATAAAGATGCCAAGCGAGAACCTTACGGTCCTATCCCGCAGGAAAAACCGCAGCACGCGGGGGGAGAACTGTCCGCTGGTGAGTTGGAGCACCACGATAGTGATGGAGAAAACCAACCCGGTAAAGGAAATCATGGCCGTCACGACGGAGGACAGCAGGCTGCGTGCGCCGTCGGGTCCCCCAGGGTAAAAAAACTCGGCACCGTTGTTCGTGTCCAGGCACTGATCCACGGTGATCAGGACCAGCGCAAAGGCAATCGAGACGAGGACACAGAGTCCCGGCACGACCCAGAACGTCGAACGGATTTTGTCTCGCAAGCGTTCCGCCGAAGTGAATAGGCCCGGCTCCCGGCTGCCCACGGTTAATCCCACCCGTGGCGGGGTCCGGTGTGCCCTGTGTTCCTAAGCATAGGGTTCGATCCCCCAGCATGCACTGTGTTCCTGGCCCGGCTCAAGAGTAAGCAGACCATCCCCGGAATTGAAAGCGTTCGGCGCGCACGTCATGGGTTCCACCCCGAGGCCGGAACGCCTGCGCCCGGGCTGGGGCAGGGAATCGCCGGTAAAGATTTCAAGGTAGGGGTACCCCTCATCAGCCCACAGCGCTACGGCCGGTCCGTCGGGCACTGAAAGCCTGACCCGGGCTCGGCCGTCGGAGTCGCGTCCCAAATCCGTATAGGCCACATCGATTTTCCGCCCGCCCAACAGCTCCTCGTTACGCAAGTCGTAGTGGGTGCCCTGAACAGGTTCCCGTCCGGTGGGAATGCCCACCTCATCCACGGGAAGGTAGAGCGAGCCGGGAACGCGTACCTGCGCCATGTCGATGCTCGGGGTTCCAACGCTGAGGTAGGGATGCGCGCCGGCGCCGTACGGGCCCGGACTATCACTGAGGTTTGTTGCGGTGGTGCGCACTGTCAATCCGGTGTCATCCAGGCTGTAGTCAATCCGGCACTCAAGCACCCACGGCCAGCCAGGGCAGGCGTACTGGACGTGTCCGAAGGAGGCATGGTCGTCCTCGTGCTCGAGCAGCTGCCAGGCGGCCCAACGGGTGAGGCCGTGGATGGCGCCGTTGAACGCCGGTTCGGTGAGGTCAAGTTGCTGTTCGACACCCCTCCAGCTGTACTTTCCGGCCTTGATGCGGTTGGGCCAAGGGATCAGCGAGTGCCCGCGCGCTCCCGTGCACCGTTCGCTCTCCTGGTAGCCGTCGATGACCGGGCGTGTGCCTGCCATGTACGTTCGCAGACCCGCGCCCACTTCGGTCACGACGACCCGCTGCTCGCCGCGGCGGAGTTCGATTTGGCGTCCTGAGGGTGCCGTTTTCATAGCTGCTCCTTGCTGGTTGCTGCGTTCCTATCGCACCCGGAATTCTTCGATGTCGCTGCTACGCAGGGTCAGTCCGTTGCCCGGGGCTGAACTGTCGGGGGTGATGGTGCCGCCTTGGGGATTCAAGGTCCCGTCAAAGAACATTGTCTCGATTCGCACGTGGTCGTGGAACCACTCAAGGTGGCGCAGATTCGGTGTTGCGGCGGCGACGTGGGCGTGGAGGTGGGGGCCGCAATGCCCGGACACCTCCAACCCGTGGGAGGCGGCAACGGCGGCTGCACGCAGCCATTCGGTGATGCCTCCGCACCGGGAGGCATCGATTTGGAGGCAGTCCACGGACTGCGCATCGCACATGCGGCGGAAATACACCAGATCGAACCCGTATTCACCGGCCGTGACGTCAGCGCTGATCGCATCACGGATTTCACGCAGCCCAGCCAAGTCATCCGAGGAGACGGGCTCTTCAAACCAGCGCACATCAAGATCGTTGGCAGCTTCCATAACGCGGATGGCTTGTTTGCGTGTGTAGCCGCCGTTGGCGTCGACGAAAAGTTCAACGTCCTCGCCGATCACGTGCCGTGCCTGGCGCATTCGGGCGAGGTCCCGTTCCGGTTCGGTGCCCCACGATTCACCGATTTTGATTTTCACGCGGGGGATGTGTTGTTCATGGGCCCAGCCGCCCAGCTGGTCTTCCAACTGTTGGGGTGTGTAGGTGGTGAAGCCGCCGCTGCCATAGACCGGGACTTTGTCCCTGACAGCGCCTAGCAGTTTGTGCAGTGGCAGTTCCAGCAACCGTGCCTTCAGGTCCCACAGTGCGATGTCCACTGCGGAAATAGCGTATCCAATGGCGCCCTGCCGGGCACTATTGCGCACCGCCTTGACCATTGCCTCCCAGCAGCCACCAATGTCCAGCGCACTTCGTCCCGTGATGATTGGTGCCAGAACGTCGCTGACGACCTGCCCGCAGGCCGGCGCACCATAGGTCCAGCCCATTCCGGTAGTGCCGCCTGAGCTGATACGCACCAGCACCATGGTGGTCGAATCCCACGCGATGGTGCCGTCCGCTTCAGGACTGTCGGTGGGAACCGTGTACACACTGGTCTCTGCATGGTCGATGATGGCGTCCATCATGACCGGCCTCCTTGCGTTGCATGGTTGCCGGTGCTCATCCTGTCGGCGACTCGGGCCGCGATGGCCATGATGGTCAGCGCCGGGTTCGCGCTGCCTTCAGTGGGCAGCACGCTTCCATCGGTGATGTACAGGTTCGGTACGGCGAAGCTGCGACAGTCGCCGTCGACCACGCCGCTGTGTTCATCGGCTCCCATCCGTGCCCCCCCGACAAGGTGGGCATAGCGGTTGATGGTGATGACCTCATCCGCCCCGGCAGCCTTCAGCATTTCCTCCATCACGGATTGGGCTGCCTTCATCAGCGCCCGGTCATTCTCGCACCGGGAGTAGTTGAACTGGGCCACGGGCAGCCCATGGCGGTCCAACTCGCTGGACAACACAACCCGGTTCTCGGGCAGCGGCAGGAACTCGCACAGTGCCCCGAGGCAGGACCAGTGCACGTAGTCGCTCATGTACTGGCGTAACCCGGCGCCCCAGTGTCCTTGTGCGGCGACATGCTCAGCCCAGGTGATGGGCAGTGGTGACACCGTTTGGATCGAAAAGCCCCGCTTGTAGTCCTTGCTAGGGTCCGTTTCGTAGAATTCTTCGGTGCTGACTTCCGGCGGGGGCGCCTTGAACATCCTGACCTCGTCATCGAAGCGTCCGGCGGTCTGCGGTGCTCCTTGGACCATCAAGTAGCGGCCCACCAAGTCGAAGTCGTTGCACAAGCCCTCGGGGAATCGGGTGGATGTTGAATTGAGCAGCAGCCGCGGTGTCTCGATCGAGTAGCCTGCAACAACCACCGTCTTGGCCTGCTGGAAGCGTTGGCGCCCCCGCCGGTTGTAGTGCACGCCGGTCGCTTTGCCGGTGTGCTCATCCACCTCGATCCGTGTGACCATCGAGTCCGCACGGACCTCGGCCCCATGCGCCAGCGCATCCGGAATATGCGTAATCAGTGGAGAGGCTTTGGCGTTCACCTTGCAGCCTTGCAAACAAAAACCGCGGTAAATGCAGTGCGGACGGTTGCCGAAACGGCCGTTGCTGATAGCCACAGGCCCCACTTTGGCGGTGATCCCGCACGCGAGGGCGCCGCGGAGGAACATGTCGCCATTGCCGGACACCGGGTGCGGACGCTGCGGGTATGAGTGGGGGTCCCCCCACGGCCAGTCATCTCCGGCCACCGGCAGTTCCTCTTCAATGTCCGCGTAGTACGGTTTGAGGTCGTTGTATTCCAGCGGCCAGTCTGCCCCGACTCCGTCTGTGCTGTGAATGCGAAAGTCACTGGGGTGGAACCGTGGAGCATAGCCGGCGTAATGAATCATCGAACCGCCCACCCCACGGCCGGAGTTGTTGGACCCCAGCGGCACCGGATCCGCCCCACCGATCACACGCGGCTCCGTCCAATACAAGTGGTGGGAACCTGCTTCGTCCGAGACCCAATCCTTCTCCGGATCCCAAAACGGGCCAGCGTCCATGGCCACAACACTCCAGCCAGCCCGGGCCAGACGCTGCGCCATCGTTGAGCCGCCAGCACCACAGCCGACAATGACAACGTCAACCTCGTCGCTGTCATCAAATATGCGCATGTCATCACGCAGACGGTGGTTGATGCCGGGCCCGGCCGGCAGCAGCCAAGCCGATTCGTTACGTTCCCGGACGCGGTTCATGAGGTTCCCTTTCGCAGTGGGTCCTGAGCAGGATGGGCGTCGGCGACCTCGAACGGTTCCAGCTTGTTCACGCCGATATTTTTGTAGCCGCGCGGATAGGCGGGACCGGCGAATCCTATCTCTTCCCACGCCCACGGGTGGGAGTAGAACGCTGTGCATGCGTAGCGGGTCCACAGACTCCACACCCGTGATGCCGGGATTCCATGCCAATCCTCGGACCCCAAATCTTGGACTGCCTGAAGAATTGCTGTCTGGGTCTCCCACGCAGCCTCAGCAAAGGCACAACCGCTGTGCGCCATGGCATCCTCGTCGAGCGCGGACAGGGAATCGCGCCACGATTGCCCATCGGGGGCCATCCCTTCGTAGTGCCAACCGTCCGTCTGATCCTCAGCCAGCCGCGCATCAACCATGTTGACCACCGGCACCCGTGGCGGTTCGCGCTGGTCAAGTAACTGATCGCACAGGGCCGTGGCAGTCGCCTCCTCGGCGGCGTTAAAGAAGCGGATATCCGGCGGCATGCCCAACCGCGAAACGACGACGGCGCTTGTCACCTCATCCCAATGCTTTTCCTGGCCCATCACATCGAAACCCGGGAACCGTCCTCCCCCGGCACTGGGGTCCAATGGGAGGCTGCTCACTTTTCCCGCCTCAAAACCGCCGCCAGAATCCCCATCCCGCCCACCATGGTTACCAACAGCGGCGCCATCAAAGGTGGCCCCATCTCCATGTTGTAGCGAAAATTCTTGAAGCCCCCAGGCTTTTGGTGGATGCCTCGTGCGTGCAGATAAGTGCCCTGCAGACCGTTGGCAACGATAATCGCAGAGACCACAGGCAGCACGGTCTTTGCCATACGGCGGCTAAATACCCCGGCGAAGCCCGCCGCTGCCCCTACCGGACCGAGGGCAACAGGAACCCACATCCACTTGTTGCCAAAGCTGGCGCTGTCGTGTTCAAAATAAATCTCGGCTGAGGTAACCAGTGCTCCAATAGCGCTCAAGCCCGCCAAACTCCGCTCGAAGCGCCCCGTCTCGACGTTCTTCACCATCCGGTCGATCCCATAGACAACGGCCGCAACATCGTTGGCCGCTTCACTGCGTGGTCGCTTAAACATTTTTCATCCTTCTTCGCTTAGTCATGCAAGGACACCGTCAGTCAAACTCAGACTCTGTTTGAGGAAATCGATCGTTCGTCTGCGCCTCTGCGTCACGTAATTTGGGGTTCGGAAGCGATTTAGGGTGAACAAGGCGATTGCCGGGATGCCTTTTTCGACAACACGGCCAGAGTGACCGCCGTCGAATCCCCGGGTATTTCTGAAGGGCCTTGCCATCGATCATGATCGGAGAGGTGGCTGGTTCATTTGATTTCGCCGCGTTCAATGAATAGTGTTCCAATGCCGTGGTGCAGTCAGTGTCTGGCGATCGGTGCATGGGGCGTTCCTGGAACGCGTAACCGTGCAGATGGCACCTGCGACTCTCGGTGCTGTGTGGAAGGGCGCGGTGTGGAACGAGATCCTGTCGTTGTTGTTGATACATGCCAGAAGCCCCTTTACGCCGTATCAAGTCCATAGGCAACACTGCTGGGGCCGGGGCAGACATACCCCTCTCAGCACCTATTTTTGACCCTAGCCACATCCAAGGAAGCGGTCAAGGGAAAAACTAGATGTCCCACATACACCCGGGAAAGTCACAGTAAACGCCAAGAAGTCGAGTTGGCAGCATTCGGATAGCGGGGGTATTCCTTGGGTAGAGTCGGGCGCTCATGATCTATCGAGTGAATATAGGTTGAGGAACAACGTTGAGTCCACACAGGGCTTCACGAGAATGTAGGAAGCATGGCGCACATCGGAGAATATGGGCCGGCAATCAAGACGCGTCAAGGCTAGTAGTGCTGGGCTGTGATCAGTTGTTTTTGGTCTTGCGTCGGAACCAGCCAATACCCCCAACGGCTGCCAGCAGGCCGGCAACAATTCCCGCAAACCAAGTCCAAGGAACCGAAGACTTCTTCTCCGGGTGGTTTGCTGGGTCAGGTCCAGGAGCCGGGACAACGGGGATCGGTGGGGTAGGGGGTTGCGTGCCCGGAAGCTCCAGGTACGTGGCCCCGTCTTCTTCCGTGTACATGATGAGGCCAGGCTCGTTCCCGTGTGGAACAAGCCTGCCCGCTGCGTCCTTCCCGGTCATCGTTTGTATGACGGTGCCTCGGCGATCCCAGCTGACGCGAATGCGGACGGACCCGTCCTCCTGTTTGTCGACGTGTGTAACAGTGTCCTTCATGGGTGCTCCCATGGCTTGGATCATGTCCTGATAGGAAGCCACCAACGCAGCCAAACCCGTTTCGTTCCATTCGTCAGGGCCAAAGTGCACAGAGATTTCTACTGGTTTGCTGCTCGAATCTGTCATCGCGGTCTCCGGATCTACTCGGCGGACATCATTGTCCAAAGACCGGAATCAGCGGCATAATATGCTGCTCAGCCAGCTGCTTTCACACACCCATCTTGAGGCCCGGCTTCGCGGGCCCGACTCCCAAGGTCTTCCCTCCACGGTACGATGCACCGTCCATGGAGGCAATAGTTCCAATCGAATGGAAGGGGTACGGTTGCAGCTCCAACGAGAGATTTTCCGTGACAAGGTGGGGCATTGAGATTTATACTTTTGATACAGCAGTTGTTGCCCCAGACCCGGTAGCGCCTTGATAGGTTCGCACGTGGGGGTTCAATGCACTTGTTGCCAGAGCGGCATGCAGCCCGTGACAGCGTGGACATCTGTTTCACTCGCTACTTCATGAAGAACATATCGACTGTGGACACAGCTGTGTTTGCCGAGACAACCCATGAACGGACGATCGGCTGCTCACTCACTCCCAGCGCCAAGTCGCACCTACGGCTTGCGTCACGGCATCACAACCAAATGGCTCGTGTTCAACATGAACATATTAGTCATCGTCATAGCAGTAATGGCCATCGTATGGCTCTTCTGATTCCGTGGTGGAGACAAGAGCAACGCTGTCCAGGGACTGCGTGTTCAATCCTGCATCTGCGAACTGGCCCGTTGGCAGTTTGCTGGGTAGCGTCTTGGCCAAGAGATGCTTGGTGGGGTCAATCAAGAAACCGGATGGCGGTGTAGCTGTGGTTCGCCCACCAGACACTCGCCTCCGGTTTCGGGAGGCAAGGAGGGTCACTGATCGTCCTTGGTGCAGTCAATGTACAACTGATGAATACCTTTTGATCGAATGGGTGGAGCGAGCCTGGTTGATCCGCAGTGAAAGCCTGGAAATCAGCTATACGTGTATGAATTGTGACGGATTCTATGGACATGCCGTTGGCCTGGACACTGTGTCACGAGAGGTTCTCAGCACGTTTCACGTTAAACGCAGGGCCCTTCATCGGCGTCCCCCTGATGAACGCCAACTGTCACCGACAGGCTCCACCGAGTCCACTTAGATGAACGGGAGGATCAGTTATCAGTTGGCATGCGCACCCAAGAGGCCTCTAGGTTGACTTGGAGAGCCTGCTGAAGTCGTCCCACTGCGGTGGCACCATTGGGTCGCGTGGGGTTCCTCGGGAATCAGTACCCTCGACACTGGGCCCCGGTTCAATCGCACTGCCCTAGGGCCTCTGGTGGACACCCGTGATGGTGGTCTGTACCGTGGCGAGGGCTGGCGTGGCCGGAACACTGCTGAAGCCAAAACGTACTCCGGGTGATATATCTGCCAACTGGCCGGCGTCGCAACCTTTCCACGCAATGGATGCAGTATTGATTGTGTTCAAAGCTGTAACTCCATAGAACTCCCGCCGTCCCTGCGAGGCCATCCCTGCCGTCCTCACGCCCGGACTCAATACAGCCGCCACGGGATTGATCAGCGTCAACCACCAGGGGTGTACCGCCAGTGCGGGCGGCACCAAGGCCATGAATCGGCCAAGTCGGGTTGGTCCTCCAATCCGAGCCTCGATGCTCAGCGGACCGGCTTGGACCGTCAACAGCTGCCCTCCCCCATGGTTCGCTAAGAGAGCAGCCTGGACCGGCTCCAGCACAACATCATCGAAGGTGTAAGTCGTTTGAATAAAATCAGCGATGTCCGGTCGCGGAGCCAAAAGTAGTCTCTGGCCTGACAGCAATTCGACCATGGCATCGGCGAAGGCCCCAAAAGGCGAAGCCGCCCAGATTCCCACCACTGCGCGCAGTCCTGATTCGGTGTCAAACCCGGCGATGTGCCCCTGAAACACCCAGTGACCAGTTACGGCAACCATGTGCCCAACATTTCCTCGCTACGTTGCCACAATTGGCAAGCCAATTCGGGGTCTTTGGCTTGTCGGCTTGTTCTGGCCTTCCTGCTTTTGGCATAGTAGCCTCCAGATGACCAGTCAAGTCCCGGTTCGCCAATGGCGAGCCAGACAAGTGTTTGGGCGCCCTGAGCTGGAGTCAGCATGTAAGAACGCATCCCGCTGCCGTAGATAAAGCGCAAGTAGCTTCCAGAACCGGCAGAAAAATTAGTGGCCACCCCGCCTGGATGAAAGGCTGCGGCCGACAAACCCCGGGTGTTGAAGCGGCGGTGGAGTTCCGTTGTGAAGAGGATGTTGGCGAGCTTCGCGTTGCCGTAAGCCCGGTTGGATGAGTATTTTTGGGCAGATTCAAGATCGTCAATGTCAAGTCTCGCGTATATTTGGTGAGCCACGCTGGAAGTGTTGATGATCTTGGTGTGGCTGGCAAGCAGCACATTTTCCAGAAGCCTCGTCAGCAGGTACGGTGCCAGGTGGTTGATCTGGAACGTCTTTTCATGACCGTCTTCGGTCAGCCCTCGGCGACCCATAATCGCTCCGGCGTTGTTCACAAGCACGTCGATCCTCGGATAGGTCTCCTTGAGTGCTGTCGCCAGCACATGTACTTGCTCCAGACTCGAAAAGTCCGCCACAAAGCAATCTGCACCAATGTCCGCAGCAACTGCATGGGTCCGCTTCGCCGAACGTCCAATGACAACGATCCTGTCGCCGGTCTGTGCCAGCATTCGCGCGGCTGCTTCCCCGATGCCACTGCTGGCGCCCGTGACAATGATGGTGCGTTGGTCCATGGGATATCTTCATGTTCTTCCAGTAGGTGTCAGACACAGCCAAGTTCATTGTTTTCAGACTACAAGCTGGACTTCCGTAATTCATGCCCTGCCTACACCATTGGCTAGATATCTAGTCCAGCTGCCTAAAACAGGAACCAATCCTTGGCAGCTTCTTCCCGCGGTCTTTCCTCGAACGTGTGTCAGTGACCTCAAAAGTAGGGGACCTGGCTGCCAGATCAGTAGGGCCTCATCCCGCGATGACTCGGACCATCAGCTCGCTGAAGAAGGATGGGTTCGTGAAAAGTTTCCTTCGTTTAGATAACCGCTAGCACAGTTGAACTCACAGCCAAACAACAATTTTTGGACCCATTTTCCGTAAGCTGAATGGATCACAACGGGGGAAATGATTCAGCAACTAAACTACGAGCTTCCCCATGCGCTCACCCAAATTGTCCAGGACATGCAGGCTGTCTTTGCTAAAAGACCGATCCATCGGCGGCTGCCCGACCAGCTTGGTGCCGAAGTCCAGTAATGCCCTTACTTTTTAGGAATGCTGATACTTGCCCGGCAACAAGTCGCTGGTATTTCGTGCAGTTCTCAACGGAGTGGTCTAGCTTTTTTGGTTTCAGCCTTGTTGGCTGCCGATCGGGTGTGTTGTCAGTTTTGGGTGTTGGGGCTGTTTTTGCTCAGGCCGTGGTGGTAGGTGTTGCGCCGTGGTGTTTGGGTGGGATCGATTAGGTACGGGGCGGTGAAGCAGGGCGTTCCTTGCACCAGTGCCAGGGTCCATTCACTATGGTGAATCAG